>CAKSHI010000007.1 GCA_934457115.1 uncultured Eubacteriales bacterium
CAACGCTTTGTTTGCTATCGTGTTGTATTTGTTCTCTACTTCTCTTGATAGCAACGTGCGGTTTGTATTCTTCTCTAGGGTTACAAGGTTTTCGAGCACTTCTTGTTCATGTAGGAGTTTTTCTATTGCTTTCTCGCTTTTTTCGTTGTGCTTTACTAGCTCTCTTTGAACTTTCTTTTGGTTTAGTGTTCTTTCAGTCTCATTTTCTATGTTTGTTTGCCTATTTATTAGATTTTGAGTATTTAAAATATTATTATATATGGTATTAGAAGAACTGCTGTACTTATTAACAACCTTATCTGCAAAACTCGGTTTTACATATATAGCATTAGCTGAATCATTATCAGCGGATATAAGATTCAGCGGTTTATATGTTGTATTTTTTTTTTTGTTAGATAAAGAATCAATTAAATCTTTGAATTCTTTTGTGTTAAAATTATTATTTATAATAGTGTTGTGTATTTGTTGAATCTGAGAGTTATCAATGGAATTTCCTGCTAACTTAAGTTCTCTTTCTAATTGTCCTAGAAGATCCTGCCTAAGCCTTAAGTTATTAATGAGACCATTTTGGCCGTCTTGGTATGCACGCATTTGCAAAAGTAGATTAATAATAGTCTGTGCTGCTTCACCATCACCGTTATCATTCATTTTATGAATCATTTGAGTATCTGTAAAATACGTATCGGGTTTATTTTTAACAAACCTAGATTTAAGTGCTTTTGAAGAACGGCTGATAAAACTATCATAAAACGGCTTAATGCGCAAATTATTGATAGAGTGCATAACTATCTTAGGATTTGAAATATTGGTTTTTATAAATTTTAGTGTTGTAAAATTGCGATTTTTCATAACAAAACGTCCTTTAAGCAATTATAATAATGCCGGTACAGGTATTTCTCTAAGACCTCTGTGAACTATAGTAAATGTTTCTATGCAAGGGGTTGAACTTTGGGCATCAAGGTCTGACATAGACCATTCCTCTACACCTTGAGATATAAAAGTAAATATTGCTTTTAATTCTCTGTCTCTTCCCATTACTATAATAAAGCCCGGAGATCCCGGCGTTGTTAAAGATTCATCGCCCGTAACCATACTCATAAACGGTAATGTAGATGCGATCGATCTTACTATATAGCCTCTTTTAAAAGTAAGTTTATGCGGTGATGAATGTGGTTTTTTCAATGCTATAGGAAAGTTATTTCTTCCACCTTCAACTATGTAGTCCATTTCTCGGGTTCTTGAAATCCCTGAAACGGATTGGAAACCATATATAGAAAGTCCCATTATTACTATAAAATTTACCGCAGCAAAAGGTTCTGTACGGGATTCGATGTGTAAAGCTTCTGTAAGTGCCTCACTTGAAAGCCAATTAGGTACTCGCATATTATTTCCTCCTCTCAAATAAAAACAAAATTTAGGTGACAAAATCTAAACTTCGAATATATTCTTTCTTTCGTCACCATTCATCTTTTTGTTAATCTTAGAAGCTTCCTTGCAAAATCTTACTCTTTCCTTATGATCCAACTCTAATATTTGATCATAGGACCAATTAAAGTAATATGCTAAAAAAGCTATCTCCTCATAAAGTACATCGAGGGGATAGCTTCTTAAGATTCCCCCAATGAAGGTACCTCAATTGTAAAAGTATGATTACAGTTTGGACAAGTTTCTCTAATATATATTGGTTCAATTGCATTTATGCTTTGATATAATTCTTGTAGATATGCTATATCTGCAGTGAACAATTGTTCGATTATATCGGTATTAATTTCTTCCAAAGTACCAAGCTTTGTTATAACTCTTGATAAGAGCATTATGCTTAAATACCCCGGATTGCTTTTTACTCTAGGATCTTTTAGCGGTATTATTTCATCAGCCGCTGTTGCTAATCTCATTACACCTCGTTTATGAACCTCACCATTTGCATCAACATATCCCTTTGGTAATTCAAATGAAACTTCTGTTTGGAATGACATATATATCATATCCTCCTTAATAAACTAAGTATTATTATTGTATCTTTAGTATTGGCATATTTTAATGAATATATTATTGGTAAGATTATTACACCACCTAAAATGGTGGTGTAATAACTTGCCGATTTATAATTTAATATTAGGTTGCAGTAGCGCTTCCGCCAGGGTTAGCAGTACCAACTACACGCTTACATCCTTCATGAGCTAGTTCCAATGTTTCCATTGCTAGTTCAGAAGCATCACCTTTAAGATCCGGTCCTGTGTATTTTGTAGGCCATACATTGGATAATTCCCATGCTACAGCTTCATTAACAGCAGGATCTTCTAAAGTGATTGTAACCTTGGTTGCTTTAGAATATTTACCGCTTGTATTTAGGTCAATCCAATCAAAAAGAGCCTTATTATTGCTTATAATACCTCTTTTTAATGTAATGTTGCCATATTTAGCAAGTCCAGGGAATTTTTGAGTAGTATATGCTACACTATCACCTGCTCTATATTCTATTGGATCATAGGAAACATCAAATCCTGATACTTCACTAAATTGACCAAGAAGTGTATCGTCAATACCATCAGGTCCATCAGTTATTTCAACTCTAAATTTAAAAGTTCTCATTACTAACTCTGCCATTTAAATTAAACTCCTCTCTAAGTTAATTATTCTCCTGTTTTTTGTGTAACTCTAAAGATTACAAACTCAGCCGGTTTAACTGGAGCAACACCGATTACGCAGATTAACTTACCGTTATCAATATCGTCTTGAGTCATTGTGTTAGGTCCGATATCTACGAAGAATGCTTCTGCTTCAGATGCACCTGCAAGAGCACCACTTCTCCACATACCTGATAGGAATGTTTCAATAGTTCTTCTTACTCTTACCCATAGCAACTCATCGTTTGGTTCGAATACAACCCAGTTAGTGTTTGCTTTAATAGATTCTTCTAAGTAAATAAACAAACGTCTAACGTTGATGTATTTCCACATTGGATTTGAAGAAGCTGTTCTAGCTCCCCAAACTCTTATGCCTGCACCTGGGAATCTTCTAATTAAGTTAACACCCTTTGGATTTAGGACATCTTGTTCGCCTACGTTATAGTTGCAATATAGGCCTGTGCAGTTTGCAATTGTTTCATTAGCCGGAGCTTTATGTACCCCTCTTAATGCGTCAGTTCTTGCATATACGCCCATGATAGAACCTGAAGGTGGCATATAGATGCTCTTCTTGTCTAGTGGATCATATACTTCTAGCCAAGGATGGTACATAGCGCAGTAGTCACTGTCTACGATATCTCTATGAGCTATAAGCTCTTTTACAGTTTTGCTTTCCTTTGGCATATCTAAAACAGCAAATCTGCTTGCCAAAGATTCGCAGTGAGCAACTAGTGAAAGTTGTACATTTGCACTAACAATACCAGGTACTGCCATGATGTTAACTTCACTGTTGTCTAGGAATGCTTGAATTCCTGTACGGTTTCCAGGACCTTTGTCCTCACCGATAAAGTCAGCGTCGCTAAGAGCTTCAATAGAACCATCTGTTCCGTTTTTAAGAGCAACAGTAACGACATCTTTTTCACAACCAAATACTTCTTGAATTACATTCAATGGAGCGATTGGTAATGCGTTTGCTTTTACACTAACGTTTACTAATTCTGATTTTGCTAATTGCTTCTCTAAGAATTCAACAGATTCAGCGTTTAGTGAAACATTTGCATATTCTTCTACAATGTCACCACATTTAACTCCTACGTTCATTTCACAAGTCTTAATTGTGATAGTTGGAAGAAGAGCATTATCAACTACATCATTAGAGAATGGTGCTTCAAAAGTGATAACCTTATCATTAACTTCAGTAATAATATTGTATTCAGGAGAACCTGCGCCCTCTAGAACAACAACATCACCTGCGTTAAATCCATATTGAGATTTAACTCTGTATGCGCCTGCTCCTAAATCTTCAAAAATTTGAGTTTTTGCTTTGCTTGATTCAGAGAAAGTAACAGTTATTGCGTTACCCCATTTACCTGGGTTTTTAGCTTCAAAACTGATAATTCCTTCTTGACCTTCAGCGCAGCAGCTTGTAGCAACACTAGCATCAGAAGGAGCGACTCTCATGATATAAGCACGAGTTCCTCCATTAATAAAGAAATGACTTACTGCATATGCTAGATAGCGGTACTGACCAAATGCACTTTCTTGGAGATATCCTCCAAATTTGCGATTAAATTCTGCTTGACTTAGTACTAATTCAGGTGCACCGATTGTTGCGCCTTTTTCTGCTAGACCAATAAAGCCTGCAGTGCTTGTGCTAACACCTTGTACAGGTGCAGAGCCATTGTCAAATTCCTCAACATAAACTCCTGGTGATAGATATTCAGCCATAATTCTTACGGTTTTTCCATATAAATGAAAAACCTTACAACTCCTTTCGCTTTCGATTTTTTTAATTAAAACCTTTAGTTAGTTGAATTTATTTAACATATAGATATTAAAAATATCTATGTGTAAACTAGTTAATAAAACTTAAGCAATTACTCATCTTGATTATCGCTTGAACCCTCATCCTCATCTTCATTGATTGTTTGTTCAGGTTCATTAATCTTTTCTTCTTTATCTTGATTTTCTTGCTCTTGTTTTTCTTGTTCTTTGAGTTCTTTTTCGATATCTTCCAATCCTTTTACGTTTTCGATATCTTCCTCTGCAAGTCTTTTCTTAAGCATATAAAGAAAAATTATATCATCTCTTGCTCTAGACTTCATTTCTTTTGCTGTTTGTCTTGCTTCATTTACAGCCTTGAAGAACTTTTGCCTAAATAAAAGGCTTTTTTCTTCTTTAAAGTTTTTGTCTTGAGCCGGAAGTGAACTTTTCTTTTCGCTTTTACTTGTTTGACGAAAATCTAAAACATCATCCATGGTGGTGAGATTCTGCTCATTATCCGAAAACTTGTCCATTTGTTGTTCAATATAGACAAGATCGTGAGATGCATCGGATCTAAGTACATTTGCCCCACCCAAAAAGCTCTTATCATTAGTCATAAACCTTTCAGATCCATTAGTAATTGACCTTTTCACTGTATCGCCTTCAATAAATTGCTTTGAATTTCTTGTTCTGGCATGTTTTTCAGTAAACGTCAACACAATTTCATCTTTTTTTGAGTCATACCCGATTTCAACCAATCCGGTATTGAGTTTTATCTCGCCTATTTTGTTTGGCGGAGATTTTAAAGATTTTCCTGAAGTAGGCTTGACTTTTTTAAGCTTTTCACGAGGATTCATGTCATCCTTGTCTCTAAACCTTTCAATGTTACTACAAAAAGGATCACTTCGATATCTTTGGGAACCCTTTTGAGTCAAAGAACTATAATCGATTGCATTACTAAAACTTTTTCCTTTTTGGTTTAATGCCATTTTTTTATCTTTTTTTAAACTTTCATACAATGACATTTCCCCACCTCATTTCATTAAATGAAATTGTTTCGTGTAATGCTATCTCATGAGTTAATAATATCATCATAAAATTTACTTGTCAATACTTTTTTCGAGAAAAAAATGTAATTTTTTTGTTTTTACAACCTATTTTCCAATAAATACCTGCTTTTCATACGCATTAGTTTATTTTTATATATAAAATATAAACTTTTGTTCAGGAATTAATAAAATGTATTACATAACCCTTAATTTATTTTTTTATTAATTTTTCTATTATTACACTACACTATTTAAGTGTAAAACTAAGTCCTTCAATTAACTTTCAAGGCCTAATTAATGAGATAAAAATAATAGATGTGCTATTCTACATATTTCTCACTTAACTCATGTTAAGATGTCTATATACCCTTATAAACATCAAATATTAGAGTTCATTCCATCATAAATTTATTACCACAATATTGCCCAAGCAATAAAAAGCTTGTAATATTTGATAAATATTACTATAATAAATGGTATTATAATAATAAAAGGGGGAGTTCCTATTAACTTTAACGAAATAATAATCACAGTCCCGTCAGCTCAAACTGATATCGCAGGTGCAATCGCTAATATGGTTGTTCCATATGGAATATATATTGAAGATTACTCTAACCTTGAAAAAGAAGTAATGGAGATTGCAAATATAGATATGATAGACGAATCTCTTCTTGAAAAAGATAGATCAAAAAGTAAAATCCATATCTATATAGACAAAGAACACAGTCCTATTGAGGCTATCTCTTTTTTAAAAGAAAGATATAAAAGCGAGTCAATAGACTTTGATATATCAGTTCAAGATATGCATGAAGAGGACTTCGCAAACAATTGGAAAAAGTATTTTAAACCTATCGAAGTAGGCAATAAACTTCTAATAAGACCTATATGGGAAGAATACAAAGAAAAAACCTCAAGAAAAATATTAAATCTTGAGCCGGGTATCGCATTCGGAACAGGAACCCATCAAACTACCAGGCTATGTCTTTCAATGCTTGAAGATATAGTAAACAACGAAAGCCGTGTATTAGACGTTGGGTGCGGCAGTGGCATACTTGCTATTGCATCTTTAGTTCTGGGTGCCAAAAGTGCCCTAGGCGTAGATATTGATGAGCTTGCCGTAAAAACCGCAGTAAATAATGCAAAGCTTAACAATGTGGAAAACCGCTTTAATGCAGTTTGCGGAGATCTTTTAGACAAAGTCGACGGTCAATACGATATCATTCTTGCTAATATAGTCGCTGATGTCATAATCAACCTTTCTAAAAACATAAAACCTTATATGCATAAAGATACTATATTCTTAATGAGTGGAATAATCGATTCAAGACTTCCGGATGTTAAAAACGCTTTAAATGAAAACTTTATCATATTAGAAGAAAAGCAAGACAAATGTTGGGTAGCACTAAAAGCCAAACTAAAATAAGTCCTTTTATAACTAAAAACGAAATGGGGGAAAATAATTGATAAAATTAGCTAAATATCTAAAGCCCTATATAATGTCTTTGATTTTTTGCGTACTGCTTTTATTCGGTCAAGCGATGTGTGATTTAAGTCTCCCAAACTTGATGTCTGACATAGTAAACGTAGGTATCCAAGAAAGAGGCATAGAAAACCCTACACCCGAGATAATGAGCGAAAAAGCTTATAATCTCATAACAATATTTATGTCAGAAACGGATAAACAAATATTTAGTAAAAATTATAGCTATATACAAACAGGGAAAGTAACCAATAATTATAACGAATATATTAAAAAGTACCCACTCTTGGAAGATGAAAGTATCTATATGCTTAAGAAAGATAATAAAACTGATTTAGATGCATTAAGCAAGCTTTATTCTAAAAGTACTATGGCTATGATTATCTCACTTAAATCTCTTGCGTCAAATTTGGAAAATGGAGCCCAGTTTAATACTGATGATGTAACAAGCCTAAAGTTTACTGACATTTATTACCTAACTCCTATCTTCCAAAGCCTGCCTAAAGAAACCATAGACAAAGCTATAGAAGATGCTTCTAAGGTCGACAGCGCACTAAGCAAACAAATTGCAACAGCTATTACCCAAAAATTCTACACTGAGGTTGGTGTTGATCTAGGCGCTCTTCAAAATAGGTATACCACTAAAATAGGTATATACATGATTGTCTTAACATTATTGGGTGCTGCTGCCACAATGTCAGTAAGTTTCCTTTCTTCAAGAATATCAGCCGGAGTTTCAAAGGTATTAAGGCGTGATATTTTTAGAAAGGTCGAAAGTTTTTCTAATAATGAATTTGATAAATTTTCCACTGCATCCTTAATCACAAGAACCACCAATGACGTAACCCAAGTACAAACTATTATAATGATGGGTATAAGAATGATAGTTTACGCTCCTATCATGGGTATAGGAGGAACAATACTTGCATTGGAAAAATGTGCTTCTATGGGTTGGATAATTGCACTTAACGTATTAGTAATATTGGGGATTATATCTATAGTCTTTTCTATCACAATGCCAAAGTTTAAGTCTATTCAAAAACTAATCGACAAATTAAACCTTGTCACAAGAGAACATTTAAGCGGAATGATGGTTATAAGAGCATTTGGAACCCAAAAATTTGAGGAAAATCGTTTTGATAAGGCCAACAAAAATCTAACTGATGTCAATAAATTTGTTAATCGTATGATATGCTTATTAATGCCTGCTATGATGTTTCTAATGAATGCTATCAGCCTTTTGATTGTATGGGTAGGCTCTAACGAAATCTCAAAAGCCAATATGCAAGTCGGAGACATGATGGCATTTATGCAATACGCTATGCAGATTATAATATCCTTCTTAGTTATTTCAATGATATTTATTCTAGTGCCAAGAGCTGCCGTTTCAGCGGACAGAATTGCAGAGGTCTTATATACCGATGTTGCTATAAAAGACCAAAAAAGCCCTATTAAATTGCCCGAAAATCACAGCGGCAAAATTGAGTTTAAAAATGTCTCCTTCAAATACGAAGGTGCGGATGAATATGTAATTGAAAATATCAGCTTCACGGCCTTACCCGGAAAGACAACAGCATTTATTGGGGCCACGGGTTCAGGAAAATCCACTCTTGTAAACCTTATCCCAAGATTTTACGATGTAACTGAAGGTGAGATTTTAATTGACAACATAAACATAAAGTCAATCTCTCAACAAGAACTTCATGACAATATAGGATATGTACCGCAAAAAGGCATACTATTCTCAGGAACAATTGCATCAAACATAGCTTACGGTAAAAAAGATGCAAATGAGATTGACATAACCGAAGCGGCGGAAGTCGCTCAAGCTTCTGAGTTTATAGAAGGTTTCAAAGGAAAATATTACAGCGAAATATCGCAGGGCGGTTCTAATGTATCAGGTGGTCAAAAGCAAAGGCTTTCTATCGCAAGAGCTTTGATAAAAAAAGCTAAAGTCTATATATTTGACGACAGTTTTTCAGCTCTTGACTTCAAAACAGACGCTATGCTTAGAAAGGCACTTACAAAATACACTAAACATTCAACAGTATTTATAGTAGCCCAAAGAATAAGCACAATAATGAATGCAGAACAAATAATAGTCCTTGATGAAGGAAAAATAGTTGGCAAAGGAACTCATGAACAGCTTCTTGAAACTTGCGATACCTATAAAGAAATTGCCTTATCTCAGCTTTCAAAGGAGGAATTATAATGCCAAACATATCTAAACCCTCCGGCGGACATATGGGTCATGGTAATAATCCGGTTGGAGAAAGAGCCAAAGACTTCAAGGGTACTTTAAAGAAACTTTTATCCTACTTTGGAAAATATAAAATAGCGTTGATTATCGTCATTATCTTTGCTATTGCATCCACTATATTTTCAATCATCGGTCCTAAGCTTTTAGGAACAGCCACAACTGAAATATATCAAGGTATAGTTGGTCAAATTTCGGGTACCAGCACCGGGATTAATTTTGATAAAATCGCAGAAATACTCTTATTCTTATTAGCACTTTACCTTGTAAGCTTTGCATTTTCATACATTCAAGGCTTCATAATGACGGGTATATCCATGAAGATATCCTATAGGCTAAGAAATGACATTGAGCATAAAATTAACAAAATGCCACTTTCTTATTTCGACACTGTAAATCACGGCGAAGTCCTTTCGAGAGTAACCAATGACGTCGATACACTAAGCCAAACATTAAATCAAAGTGTAACCCAAATAATAACCTCAATCGTAACCGTAATAGGAATTATAATTATGATGTTTACGATTAGCTGGCAATTGACGCTAATTGCTATGTGTATAGTCCCAATTTCACTATTCTTTATATCTTTCGTAGTTAAAAAATCGCAAATTCATTTTGTTCACCAACAAGACTTCTTAGGCCATATTAACGGCCATATTGAAGAAATGTACGCAGGCCACAATGTTGTTAAGGCCTTTAATGGCGAGCAGGACTCTATTGCTAAATTTGATAGATTCAACGAGATTTTATATATCTCTTCTTGGAAATCACAGTTCTTATCCGGCCTTATGATGCCTATAATGAACTTTGTATCCAATCTAGGCTATGTTGCTATATGTATACTTGGAGGCTACCTAGCTATCAATAACGGCTTACCCGTTGGTGATATTCAGGCCTTTATCCAATATGTACGCCAGTTTACACAGCCCCTTACCCAAATTTCCAACATTTCAAATGTGCTCCAACAAACAATGGCTGCAGCCGAACGAGTATTTGAATTCTTAGCTGAAACTGAGGAAATCCCCGAAGCATTGAATCCTCTAGTACCTAAGCGACCCGGCGAAGATAATCCTAATGCAGTTGAAATTAACGGAAGTGTCCAATTCGATCACGTAAAATTCGGTTATAACCCGGATAAGATAATAATAAATGATTTCTCAGCCGATGTTAAGCCCGGCCAAAAGATTGCAATAGTCGGTCCAACGGGTGCAGGAAAAACCACAATGGTTAAGCTTCTAATGCGTTTTTATGACGTAAATGGCGGCGCAATAAAGGTTGACGGCCACAACATTAAAGATTTCACAAGAAACGGTTTAAGGTCCATATTTGGCATGGTTTTGCAGGAAACTTGGCTTTATAACGCTTCTATCAAAGACAATATACGTTATGGCAAATTAGATGCCACAGATGAGGAAATAATATCCGCTGCAAAAGCTGCACAAGTTCACCACTTTGTAAAAACATTGCCCCAAGGATATGACATGGAGTTAAATGAAGAATCAAGCAACGTATCTCTAGGTCAAAAACAACTTCTCACTATCGCAAGAGCTATCTTGGCCGACCCCAAAATATTGATTTTGGATGAGGCTACAAGTTCAGTAGATACAAGGACTGAAATCCTAATCCAAAAAGCCATGGATAACTTGATGAAAGATCGAACCAGCTTTATCATTGCCCATAGATTAAGCACCATAAAGGATGCAGATTTAATTTTGGTAATGAAAGACGGGGATATAATAGAGCAAGGAAAACACGATGAATTACTTGCTAAAAAAGGTTTTTACGCTAATCTATATGAAAGCCAATTCAAAGTAAGTTAAACTCAATAAAATAATAAATACGCCAAGTGAACCTTAAAACTCACTTGGCATATTTTATTTCTTTATAACAATCTAAACATTTGATTATTATGACAATAATCATCTTATATGCTATGAACACACAAAAAGTCCCTTTCATTAGATTCTTATATCTAACACAAGGGACTTAACTTAATTCTTTATAATGCTATTAAGCTTCTTTTTTTACAACTTCTCTTCCGTTGTAATAACCGCATGTTCCACAAACTCTATGAGGAGTTTTAAAAGAACCACATTGCGGGCATTTCATAAGTGCAGGAGCACTTAATTTCCAAACGTTAGAACGTCTTTTATCTCTTCTTGCTTTAGAATGTTTTCTCTTAGGTACAGCCATTATAGAAACCTCCTTACTTATATAAAGCTATAATCTTTATAGCTGATTAGTTTAATAAATCCCTAAGCGCCTCTAAACGAGGGTCTATATTATCATTGGGACAATCACAAGGACCTTCATTGAGGTCTTTTCCGCATTTTGGGCATAAACCCTTACAGTCTTCACTGCATAAAATTTTCGCGGGAATTTTAAGTAAAATATCTTCTTTTATAAGGTTGTCTAAATCAAGTTTAAAGTCGTTTAAGCTAATATACTCGTCGTCTTCAACACACTCATTGTTATTTACAAGAATATGATCAAATTCATAGCTCTCTTTTACCTCGACCGTCTTAGTGCAGCGGTCACATGAATGAGTAAAACTAAAGTATACCAAAGCTTTAAGGGTTACAACATCCGCTTGATTTTTAATATTATAATTAATAGTAATAGGGGAAATCGATAAAAAGCTTTTTTCAAATTCATTAATGCTCATTTCGAGCTGATAATTATCAAAAATATTTTTTACCTTCCCAGCAAATAAATCCTTTAGATCAAGAACCATACTTTACACCTCAATGTCACACTTTATTATTATAACTTTTTTAAAAAATAATGTCAATAATTTTTTTAAAGTACTCAAAATCAAACCAATAGCCTAAAGTCCTGCTAAATGCAAAACTTTAGGCTATTTAAGGTTTATCTTTTCGTCTTTAACAATTATTTATGGTCTACTTCAAACATATGGCTGATTAGATCAAGGACCTTATTGCTGTAGCCCCATTCATTGTCATACCAAGAAACAAGTTTTACAAAGTGGTCATTTAGCATAATACCTGCTTTTGCATCGAAGATAGATGTTCTTGGATCTGAATAGAAGTCTGAAGAAACGACAGCTTCGTCAGTATATCCTAAGATACCCTTCATTTCATTCTCGGATGCTTCTTTAACTGCAGCACAAATCTCTTCGTATGTTGTAGATTTTTCTAATCTGCAGGTTAAGTCTACTACTGATACGTCTAGAGTAGGAACTCTAAATGACATACCTGTTAATTTTCCTTGAACTTCAGGTAAAACTAGAGCACAAGCTTTTGCAGCACCTGTTGAAGAAGGAATAATGTTTCCTGCTGCTGCACGTCCACCTCTCCAGTCCTTGCTTGAAGGAGCGTCAACTGTTTTTTGAGTATTTGTTGTTGCATGAACTGTTGTCATTAAACCTTCAACAATACCAAATTTATCATTAATAACCTTAGTTAAAGGAGCTAGACAGTTAGTAGTGCAAGATGCGTTAGAAACGATTGTCATGTCCTTTGTATATTTTTCAAGGTTTACTCCGCATACAAATGTTGGAGTTTCTTTATCCTTAGCAGGAGCAGAAATTATAACCTTTTTAGCGCCGCCCTTTAAGTGAGCTGATGCCTTTTCAGTTGTACAAAATACGCCTGTTGATTCTACAACATATTCTGCTTGAATTTCTCCCCATGGTATGCAAGAAGGATCTTTTTCTGCAAAAACACTGATAGCCTTGCCATTTACAACAAGTTTGCCGTTTTCAGCCTTGATTTCTCCATTAAATCTACCATGAACAGTATCATATTTAACCATATAAACCATATAGTCTAAATCGATAAAAGGATCGTTAACCCCTACGATTTCAAATTTCTCCGGTTGGCTGACAGCAGCACGGAAAACTAAACGGCCTATACGACCAAAACCATTGATACCAATCTTAATTGCCATAAAATTAAACCTCCTAAAAATCTGTTTATATCTATTTTATATTATCTTAGAGATTATTACAATAGTTCAAATACGAATTTTTAAAAATCCAAAATATAATAATAACCTATAAGTAATAATCTTTAGTTAAAACTATTTCTTCCTAATCATACTTTCTTCTACCCTTGGGCTTCCATAAGCTTGATAGGAGTCCTTATCATAATCATCACTTACTTCACTTGCGCTAGACAAACCAATCATCCTATATATAAGTATTAATATTATATATAGAGACATTAAAATCATTGTAATAGATGACACTTCCAATGTCTTAGTATAATCCTGATAACTAAAAATAAACTGATATATATTTGGTAAAGCATAAACTATAGAAAAAATAACTGCCGGTAAACCAAAAGCATATAACTTCTTGACTACATTATTATTTTCATCTAATACATATACCCTTGCATTGTACAAGAAAAATAAGGTTAAAAATGCATTAGCAAGTATTGCTATCATCTCAGGACTGCGATTTGACATAGCTCTATTATTCATAAATGAAATGCCAAGCTTACAAGTTAACCAAATAGTAGGAAACATCATTAAAAACGGCATTTTCTCAAACAAGTTTTTCCCCTGCATATAACACATACCCATAATAAGAAACGCTGCGCCCGCAGCAAAAGCCGTCACTAAGAGAATAACTGCCTGCATAGCAGAACCGCCTACATCAGCACTGCCACTATATATTATATCCCTTATTGCTTCAAAAATAGTCGAAAGAGCAATTAAAAATAAGCTTGAACCTATCAAGTTATTTTTATGTATATTTATAGTTTCGTGTGATTTTTTCGAAAAAAGGGACATACATATTATTAACAAAGAAAAGAACATCATTATATAAATAAATACGCCCGTAAGGAAGTTATCATTTGAATCAATCCCAAACAATTGTCCGCCCGTATTCATAACTTGATAAAGCCTCATAGGCAAAGCAATTATAAGAGACAATAAAAATGGTATCCATGTATATTTTAATTTCATAAAACTCCCCCTAAAAATTCGATTACAATTAATAAGTTTAAAGCAGAATAAGTTTAAAGTCAATAAATAAAACAAAAAGAGGTCTACTAAATGAAAAATTCAATTTTACTTATTACTATGATATTCCTATCAATGATATTTATCCCTATTATCGCCGTAGCATCATCCTCACTTTTAAACCCCAAAAATCCTAATATTGAAAGCACTTCTCCCTCCAAGGTTGAATGCTGCTTTAACAACAACCAAAAAGTCGCTACAAATAAAAAGCAGGATCAAAACGGAGTATTTAAAGTTTTAGATAATGCAACTAATCAAGTAGTATCCATTGACGAAGAGGATTTTATAATCCTTAGTGTCGCTACTGAAATGCCTCCTTCATTTGCAGATGAGGCCATAAAAGCTCAAGCAGTTGCCGCTTATACATATTTTTGTCATTTACGAGAAGAAAGCTCTAATGACTATGATTTTTCAGTGGACAGTTCCACGTCAAATCTATACACCACTAAAGAAGCTCTAAAAGAAAAATGGAAGGATAACTTCGACACATACTATAACAAATTTCAGTCTAATGTAGCCGATGTATTCGGTCTTAAAATAAAATATAACAACGAAACAATCGTAGCTACATACCACGCCATTTCCGGCGGAAATACTGAGGCTTCCCAAGATGTATTCGGCGGTCAAAGAAGCTACTTAGTTGCTGTCCCAAGTCCGGGTGATCTATTTGCGCCCAATTATCAAACCGCTTGCGAGTTTACTCTTGAAGAATTCAAGTCTCGATTAACGGAAAAATGGCCAGAAATCAGTCTAAACGATGACCCCTCAAGTTGGATTACGGATATTCAAAGGACAGAATCTGGAATGGTAAAAAACATGAAAATAGGTTCTATTGACACAAACGGAATCGAAATTAGAAACCTTTTTTCTCTTAGATCCCCTAACTTCGATCTAAAATATGAAGATAATAAATTCAAGTTTACCGTACGAGGCTACGGCCATGGCGTTGGTATGAGTCAATACGGGGCAGAATACATGGCAAAGCAAGGGGCGTCATATAAAGAGATTCTACTTTGGTATTATCCCGGTACGACCATAGAAAATTAGCACCATTTAGCCTATCTATTTTTCTTAAATTCTAGGTACTCGTCATATGAGCCCATACGGTCAATGATTCCATCTTTTGTAATCTCAATAATACGATTAGCAACTGTTTGGATAAATTCATGGTCATGCGATGAAAATATAACATTTCCCTTGAAGTTCACAAGGCTATTGTTGACAGCTGTTATAGATTCAAGGTCAAGATGGTTGGTAGGTTGATCCAAAAGCAATACATTAGAACCAAAAAGCATCATCCTTGAGAACATACATCTAACCTTTTCTCCTCCTGAAAGGACATTTACCGGTTTAAATATATCATCTCCCGAAAAAAGCATTCTTCCCAAAAAGCCTCTTAGATAAGTTTCCGTAGTATCCTTTGAATATTGCCTTATCCAATCAAGTATGTTTAAATCTGATCCTGAAAAGAATTTAGTATTGTCCTTAGGGAAATATGACCTGCTTGTACTTACTCCCCATTTAAATTCGCCACTGTCGGGCTCTAAGTTTTCAGCCAAGATTTCAAACAATGCAGTTACTGCTATCTCATTCTCGCTTATAATGGCTACTTTATCACCTTTGTTTAAAGTAAAAGATACGTTATTTAGTACTTTTTCTCCGTCTATAGTCTTGGAAAGTGAGTCTACCCTTAATATATCTTTTCCAGCTTCTCTATCCATTTGAAAACCTATAAATGGGTATCTCCTACTAGAAGCCGGCATCTCTTCTATTGTTATTTTCTCTAAAAGTTTTTTCCTTGATGTGGCTTGCTTCGATTTTGATTTATTGGCTGAGAATCGTTCTATAAAACTTTGAAGTTCTTTAATTTTTTCCTCTTTTTTCTGATTTTGTTGTTTAAGCATTCGCTGCATAAGTTGGCTCGATTCATACCAAAATTCATAGTTTCCCACATACATCTTTATCTTGGTGTAATCTATATCGACTATGTGAGTGCAAACATTATTTAAAAAGTGTCTGTCATGAGATACAACTATAACTGTACCCGGGTAATCTGCCAAGAAGTCTTCAAGCCAATCTATTGCCGCAATGTCAAGATGGTTTGTAGGCTCGTCCAAAAGAATAATATCGGGGTTTCCAAAAAGAGCTTGAGCTAGAAGAACCTTAACTTTCTCCTTGCCTCCCAACGACGACATTTGGCTATATAAAATATCCTCACTAAGGCCCAAGCCTTGTATTAGTTTAGAAGCATCGGATTCGGCCTCCCAACCGTTTAATTGAGCAAACTCCCCTTCAAGTTCTGAAGCTAATATTCCATCTTCATCACTAAAATCCGGTTTTTGATATATTTCATCCTTTTGTTTCATAATATCATAAAGACGTTTATTGCCCATTATAACAGTGTCTAATACACTAAACTCATCATATGCATAATGGTCCTGTTTTAATACGGACATTCTTACGTTTTCGGGGATAATTACCTCCCCTGAAGACGGCTCCAATTCACCACAAAGAATTTTCAAAAATGTAGATTTTCCTGCCCCGTTGGCTCCTATTATTCCATAACAATTTTCCGGTGTAAACTTTAAATTTACATCAGAAAATAGATTTGTACCGCTAAAATTTAAACTTAAATTAGATACTGTAATCATTTTTCCTCCATAAAACAAAAAAGCCGGAAAATATCCCGCTCTTATAAAATTTAATACTAAAACATTATATCATACATACCATACAAAGTATATAATTGCAACATCAAAAGTTTATTATTCACTCTTTATTACTTGTAAATTTATTGAAAAAATGGAATTTATATGATATTATTTAAATCGGAGCAATACTCTGCTTTGCTTGCAAGCAACAGAGGTTGCAACAGATTGCAAGAAGCTTAAAAGAGGGTTTTAGTTCCTAAAGGTTTCACCGTCTAAGAGGCGGTGGCATCTGCGCAATGATTATATAAATACTATAGGTGGTGAATAAATTAATATGAAATGCCCTTATTGTGGATTTGAAGAAAGTAAAGTTATAGATTCCAGACCTGCGGAAGACGGCGAAAAAATCAGGAGACGCAGGGAATGCGTAAATTGTAAAAAAAGATTTACGACTTATGAAGTAATTGAAAACATCCCTATTATGGTAATTAAAAAAGATAAATCTAGAGAACCTTTTGACCGTAATAAGCTTTTAAACGGTATCTTGAAGTCCTGTGAAAAACGTCCTGTCTCGATAAACGATATCGAAAAGATAGTCGACGATATAGAATACAATTTACAAAACTCACTGGAAAATCGAGAAATCTCCTCATCTGACATTGGAATATATGCCATGGATGCTCTCAAAAAAGTAGATGAAGTGTCATATGTGCGTTTTGCATCAGTATATAGGCAATTTAAGGATATAAATACATTTATGGAAGAATTAAATAAACTTCTTAATGGCAAGTAAGCAATGCCTATATATTCCTTTGGCAAAGTATAAAACCGAGTATTGACAAACTCAATACTCGGTTTTATTTTATCTTTATTTTGCATCAAGAAAAGTTAACTTCATCAAGCTTTTGCCTAACCATTAAGGAAATCTCGTTATAGACCTTATTAAACTTGCAGCTGGTATGACCGCAAGGATAATCTTTGTCAACACATCTGCTTATACAGTACGGCCCTTCGACGGATTCAATAACTTGCCTTAATGTAATCTCATTTGGAGGCCTTTTTAAAATATATCCGCCCTTTGCTCCTTTAAATGAACTTACAATATCATTAGAAACAAGCTTTCTTAATATTTTAAGCGCAAATCTAAGAGGTACTGACGTATTTTCCGCAATAGATGATGCGTCTTTTTTTTCTTTGCATGATGCTAAAAATTCTACAATCCTAACAGCATAATCTGCTTCTAATGTAATGTGCAATTGTAAATTCCCCTTTATTCAAGAAAATCCTTTAATTTTTTACTTCTGCTTGGATGTCTAAGTTTTCTAAGAGCCTTAGCTTCTATTTGCCTAATTCTCTCGCGAGTGACATTAAACTCTTTTCCAACTTCCTCTAAAGTCCTTGCTCTGCCGTCTACCAAACCAAAACGAAGCCTTAGAACCTTTTCTTCTCTTGGTGTTAATGTGTCCAAAACATTATCGAGCTGTTCCTTCAAAAACGTTTGAGCAGCTGCATCGACCGGTGCGGGAGAATCATCATCGGGTATAAAATCGCCTAAGTGGCTATCTTCTTCCTCGCCTATAGGTGTCTCAAGTGAAACAGGTTCTTGAGCCGATCTAATAACTTCCCTTACTTTTTCTGCAGGTAGGTCAAGTTCTTCTGCAATTTCTTCAATGCTTGGTTCATGTCCATTGGTGTGAAGAAGTTGATTAGATACCTTTTTTACTTTATTGATGGTTTCAACCATATGAACCGGTATTCTAATAGTTCTTGCCTGGTCTGCTATAGCTCTTGTTATGGATTGCCTTATCCACCATGTTGCATAAGTTGAGAATTTAAATCCTTTTGTATAATCGAATTTTTCAACAGCCTTGATAAGTCCTAAATTTCCTTCTTGAATTAAATCCAAGAACTGCATTCCTCTTCCCAAATATCTTTTTGCGATACTTACTACAAGCCTTAAATTAGATTCTGAAAGCTTTTGCTTTGCTTTTTGGTCGCCATTTGAAATCCTAATTGCAAGATCAATTTCCTCTTTTGAACTAAGTAAAGGGACAATTCCTATTTCTTTTAAATATACTTTGACAGGGTCATCAACTGAAACAGAATTATATACCAATGTTTTTTCCGAACCATCGCCATTAATAAAGTCTATATCCTCAAGCCCGTCATCCACAAAGTTATCTATTATTTCAACGCCACTGTTCTCTAATGAATCATAAAAATTCTCTATTTGTTCCGGATCAAAATCCAATTCACCCATCGCATCTAAAATTTCTTGAGTAGATATATGACCATTTGCCTTGCCCATATCCATTAGGTCTTTGATTACCTGTCTTTTTTGCGTTATCTGATTAATTTCCATTAAAATTTGCCCCCTACTGTTTTAGCTCCTTAAGCTTATCAAAATATTCCTTTATATCTTTAATATCACTATTCGCAGCATCGCTTAATGATATTCTTTCCTTCTCATCTAAAATAACTTTTATATATTCATCTACAACAATATCATTGTTTTCACATTCAATATAAGACGAAAGCATTTTTGCTATTCTTCCCATTTCTTTGATTGAAAAATCACTAGAAAGACTTGTAAGATTTAAATTCATATTATTTTTTACTTTATCTATAATTATATTATAAACTCGACGATTAAAATCTGTCAAAAAATCGTCGGGCCTTAACCTCGAACTTATATTATTAATCTTTTGAGGATTGTTTATAAGATAAGAGATAATCGCCTCTTCTGCATGAGCAGCTCTAAGATTGTCCCTTTTTTGAGGATTTATATCATCTTTTAGCGATGACAGCTCTGTTTGTATATATTTAAATTCCTTTTTAACATCTTTTCTTCTGTTATTCTTTACTAACTTTTCTATTTGAAAAGTAATAGCAGACTTCTCTATATCTAATTCTTCACTTATTTTCCCTGCATATACTTCCCTTTCCAATCGATTGTTTATATTGGCAAGCATTTTTACAGCTTCATTAACATACCTTACCTTACCTTCGGGACTTTGTAAATCACAGTCAAGCTTTATCTTTTTTAAAGAATATTCTATATCATTAGAAGATTTTTCTAAAAGTTGCTTAAACCTTACCGCTCCGTTTTCTCCATATGACTTTATATATTCATCTGGGTCTTTTCCGCTTGGTATTGTCAAAACTTTTACTAAAAGCTCAGTATCTCTAAACATAGATATTGCTCTAGCTGTCGCTTTTTGACCGGCTTGATCTGCATCATAAGCGATTATGACTTCCTTGGTGTATCGTGAAATAATATTTACTTGCTCCCTTGTAAGGGATGTCCCCAAAGTTGCAACGGTATTTTCAAATCCCGCTTGATGAAGAGCAATGACGTCCATATAACCTTCGGCAAGTATAATTTTATCTTTACAAAAATTTTTGGCAAAATTCAAAGCAAATAGATTATAATGTTTTTTAAACACGGGAGTATCTGCAGTATTTAAATACTTAGGTTTTATGTCGCTTAATACTCTCCCGCCAAACGCTATCACATTTCCCCTTAGATCTATTATAGGAAACATAACTCTGCCAAAAAAGCGGTCTATCACCACACCGTTTCGACTTTTTATCGCTAAATTCGCTTCTAAAAGCTCTTCATTTGTAAAACCCTTTGAAGTAAGATAGTTCACTAAATTAAACCTTGAATCAGCCGCATATCCCAAACCAAAATGTTTGATTGTTTTATCGCTAAGCCCTCTACTTTTAAAATAATTATACCCATCTTTGGATTTAGGGTCATAGAGATTATAATGATAATACCTTGCGGCCTCACGATTCGCCTCGTATATTCTCTTTTTTAATTTCGACAAGCCATCTTCCCTATTATCAATAGGGACCTCAAGCCCTGCTCTTTGAGCTAAAAATTTTACTGCATCTATATAATCAAGGTTTTCAATCATCCTAATAAAGGTAATGACATCCCCGCCTACGCCACACCCAAAGCAGTAAAAAGAACCGCTTTGAGGGTATAAATTAAAGGACGGAGTTTTCTCCCCATGGAATGGACAAAGTCCCACCATGTTTCTGCCATGCCTTTTTAAACTTACATAGCTTGAAACAACATCGACAATATCGCTTCTAAGTTTTAATTCATCCATAAAAGAATCGGGCAATGGCATACTTTTTCATCTCCTTTATATACCCCAAGACCGTGGAATAAATATATTTTTAAATTTATCTACTGCAAATTTGTCAGTCATGCCGGCAATATAATCGCATACCGCACGGTTAGGATCTTCTTCTTTAGCTATCACTTGAAGATCATAAGGTAATTCATTCAAATTATCCATAAAGTGACGATATAGACTTTCTACTAAATAAGGTACCTTCTTTTCCTGCGTTTTACGGTCCGAATTATAAACATTAGCATACATAAAGCTATGAAGATCATCAAAAGCTTTTTGAATCTGCTCATCCATCAACAAAACATCATCATGACTAAAGCTTATAAGTGAATTTATCAGCTTGTCAATTCTTTGTTTTCTTGTTTTTCCAAGCACTTTAAGTATATCACTAGGGATATCTTCTTCATTAAGTATTCCTGCTCTTTCAGCATCGTCAACATCATGATTTATGTAAGCTATTCTATCGGCTATCTTAACAATTCTTCCCTCTATTGTGAAAGCCTCTTCTCCTCTTGTGTGGCATAATATTCCATTTAATACTTCCTTTGTAAGGTTAAGACCCTTTAGATCGTTTTCAAGCCTTTCGACAACTCTTACACTCTGTTCAAAATGCTTAAATCCGCTGGGAGATATCTCATTAAGTGCCGCCTCACCTGTATGGCCAAACGGTGTGTGTCCCAAATCATGAGCAAGAGAAATTGCCTCGGTAAGATCTTCATTAAAACGAAGAGCCCTTGCAATTGTCCTGGCTATTTGTGAAACTTCCAAGGTATGAGTGAGCCTTGTTCTATAGTGATCCCCTTCCGGCGAAAGGAAAACTTGAGTTTTATGTTTTAATCTTCTAAATGCCTTACTATGTATAACTCTATCACGGTCTCTTTGATATTCCGTTCTAATTTCGCACTTTTCCTGATATTGCTTTCTTCCTAACGTGTTCTTAGAAAAGGAAGCATATGGAGATAATATTTTTAATTCCAAATCCTCAGTGTATTCTCTTATATTCAAAATATCGACCCCCCCTAAAAATAGAAAAACATACTCATTATATATTATACAATATATCAATCAAAAAGTGATCGATTTTTTTAAAAAAAGTCTTTTTCGGCATAAGAAATTAAAAAAACAATCTATACTAAATTTTTTAATATAAAACGCTCCAAAATAAAGGCTACACTTCAAAAAAGTCCTCACCTAAAACCTCAGGCGATACTTTTCCTGAAGTTATCTCTGACAAATCGGCAAAAAATTTACCTATTTCCTCTTCTAAAATACAAAACTCTATATTAACCTTGTCAAGGAAATCCTCTTTTATAATTTTAGATGTATAAGAAGATATCAATGCATTTATTTTTCCATACTCAAAGTACTCTAAATTAAGTTTTAAAATCCTGCACTTTCTCATAGTAATTATCTTTGCGGCGTCGACAGCCATTTTGGCACTATGTGAATATGCCCTTACAAGACCGCCGGCCCCTAAAAGTATACCGCCAAAATATCTCGTGACAACTACCGCAGCATTTACAATGCCGCTTTTTTTGAGGACATCCAAGACAGGAACCCCCGCCGTACCCTGCGGTTCGCCATCATCGGAATATCTCATAATATTTTGGTCTCTTACAATATAAGCATAGACATTATGGGTTGCATTCCAATATTTTTCTCTTTTTTGAGTTATAAAGGCTATTGCCTCTTCTTCAGACTGCACGGGCAGTGCAGCTCCAATAAATTTTGATCTCTTTTCTATAAATTCTTCACAGGATTCGTTTTTAATAGTTTTATATAATCCCACACTACCATCCTTTTAATAGAAAATTAATACAGCTTACCTAACAAAAAGCAAAAAGGCAGTGCATAATTGCACAGCCTTTTAATCACTAATAACCACAAGTCATTATTTATTTCCGATGCCGTAACGCTTTTTAAATCTGTCTACACGTCCGCCAGTATCAACGAGCTTTTGTTTGCCGGTGAAAAACGGATGGCATTTAGAGCATATTTCTACACGAATATTGCTTTTTGTTGAACCTGTTTCGATTACATTACCACAAGCACAAGTGATTGTAGTTTTTTCGTACTTTGGATGTATGTTTTCTTTCATGTTATCACCTCTTTCGCTGAAACTGTAAACATTAACATTAGAATTATATCATAGTCAAAAGAAAATTTCAAGCTCAAATTATCATAAGTTTAAATTTTAGCAATATATTATATTGAGTTATAGTATTTGTAAAATATATTATTAAAATCAACTGTCTTTTTGGAGATCTATGTACTCGCAATACTCCTCAAGGCATAAATCCAAAGCTCGCATCTTTTTAGCATTTTCTACACCCACAAAACGAAATATTGAACCTGAAAAGGTCATGGATGTCTCATCCTCTTTAGATTTAGGGTAACGCACTATAAAACCGTAATCAACACAATTTTTATTAAGCCATTTATACTCATCTAAATTTAAAATTTCATCCTTGGACCTATTTCCCGCAAAATCAAATTCAACGCTGAGCCCCGTTTGGAAATCACTTCTTCCGCCGGGCGGTACAATCTTCTCAGCCTCTGCCTTTGAACGCACGGGCGAAAAGCCGTTTTCACTCATTTGCCTATTTACCTCGTTTTGATACAATACCTCTTGATCCTCATAACTTATATAACCGTTTTTTAAATTCAAAGCTATACCGTCTTTACCGGCATCATTTATCATTTGGCTCAACGGTTCTACAACCATTTTTTCCATTTTAACATTTTTATATGAACTTAAATCATATTTATAATCCTTAGGTATTGGATTTTGCAAATTAACCAACGTAATAAGCTTACCTTTTTCCTCGGATGTAAAACCCATTTGGGCTAAAGTTTCCACATCTTTTTCATTTTCTATATAAAAAAAGCTTTTTATCATCTCGTTATTTTCCCTAACAATTAAAAAAGCACCGCCAAGAGCTACAACTACAATTAAAATAGGCACAAATACTTTTAAAAAATTAACCCTATCATATGCAGTCCTTCTATATCGCCTTTTTTTCTGTTTCTTTATTTTATAAGCCATAATTTTTACCCCTTTGGATCAATTAAAAAATAGACTTTCGCATTGTTTAATTCTAAAACAAAACTCATTTTTTTTCAAGTACAAACATTTTTATTCAAAAATTGCCTTTTTATACTTTTCAAAAAAGCAATAATAGTGTATTATATATAATATATTAATGTTTAAAGGAGTCGTTCGAAGTATGAGAAAAACAAAAATAATTTGCACATTGGGTCCCTCCACTGATAATGAAGAAACCCTTAAGCAGCTCATGTTAAATGGTATGGATGTTGCAAGGGTAAATATGTCTCACCAAGACCATGATACACATAGACGAAGAGCAAATATGGTTAAAAAACTAAGAGAAGAAGTTTCTCTTCCTGTTGCTCTATTATTAGATACAAAAGGTCCTGAAATTAGAACAGGTACTTTTGCAGAATCTAAAGTATTATTAAAGAAAGGTCAAAAATTTACTCTAACCACGGACGATATTGAGGGAGATGTAAATGGCTGTAGCATAAGCTTTAAAGACCTTCCAAAGGATGTAAGTAAAGATTCAACAATATTGATAGATGATGGATTAATCGAACTTTCAGTCGACAAGGTTGTGGGAAACAACATTGAATGTACTGTAATAAATGGAGGAACTGTTTCTTCAAATAAAGGTATAAATGTACCGGGAGTACAACTTTCACTACCATTCTTAAATGAAAAAGATAAATCTGATATAAAATTTGCAGTAGAAGAGGACTTCGACTTCATAGCAGCTTCTTTTACACGTACGGCCGACGACATTATAGCATTAAAAAAAGAACTTAAAAAATATAATTGCGATAACATAAAAATAATCGCTAAAATCGAAAATGGCGATGGTGTTAAAAATATTGACGACATCCTAAGAGTAGCCGACGGAATAATGGTCGCAAGAGGAGATTTAGGTGTTGAAATACCTATAGAAGATATCCCAATAATCCAAAAAATGCTCATTAAGAAAGCTTTTGAAGACGGAAGAATTGTTATAACTGCTACTCAAATGTTGGATTCAATGATTAAAAATCCAAGGCCTACAAGAGCTGAAACAACAGACGTTGCAAATGCAATATATGACGGTACCAGCGCAATTATGCTTTCCGGCGAAACCGCAGCCGGTGCTTACCCTGTCGAAGCTGTCAAAACCATGTCCATAATAGCAAAGACAACTGAAAAGGATATAGATTATCTAAAACGATTTAGAAAAAGTGAAGTGCCTGAAAATCCAAACGTAACTTCCGCAATATCTCATGCCGCATGTACAACAGCCCATGACTTAAATGCAAAAGCTATCTTGGCTGTTTCTAAATCCGGAAGAACCGCAAAAATGATTTCAAAGTTTAGGCCTAACTGCCCTATAATCGGCGGAACAACCGAACCCAAGGTTTTAAGGCAAATGAACCTATTTTGGGGAGTTATACCCGTAATGATAGAAGATCAGGCCTCCGGCACTGACTTATTAGAATACATAACTGAGGTTGCAAAAAAGGGTGGTTACGTAAATGACGGGGACTTGGTAGTAATCTCTGCAGGCGTACCTGTCGGCATATCAGGAAGCACAAACCTTATAAAAGTTGACTTAGTGGGTGATGTATTGGTAACGGGAACAAGTGTTACCCCGGGTATAGTTTGTGGCAACCTTTGCGTTTGCAAAAACGAGCAAGAAGCAAGAAAGCGTTTCAAAAACGGGGATATTCTAGTAATTCCTGAAACATCCAACGGAATCCTAAATATAATGAAATATGCTTCTGCAATAATCACCGAAAATAATGGAATTAATTCTCATGCTGCTGTTGTAGGCTTGGCTCTCGACAAACCTGTAATGATAGGCGCATATAATGCAACAAACATTTTAAAGAACGGCACTACTGTCACAGTTGACTGCAGCAAAGGCTTAATTTTCAGCGGCACTTGCTAATTTCCATATAAAATAATAAACAGCCGAGCATCACATAAAAGATACTCGGCTGTCCTATTAGGTTTAGTTTATATACCAAAAGTACGCCAATGCAAAAAGTTGCATTGACGTATTTTTTATACTCCCTCTAAATATGGCACTTCATCTCTTAAAATAGAATACATACATGAATTTTGAACTACATCATATTTACAAATATGATTTCTCAATGTCCCTTCATAAGTAAATCCCGCTTTTTCCAAGCAACGCCTAGAGGCAGTGTTTATCTCAAAGGTTTCGGCATAAATTCTTTCAATATTGCAGTATTTAAATGCCAAATTACACATATATACTATAGCGCTTGTCATAATTCCCTTGCCCCAAAAGGGTACCCCCAACCAATACCCTATTTCAGCGGATTTTCTATACACATCATCTTGTCTATTAAACACAATTGAAATAGTTCCTATAAACTTATCATCCATACAAATAGCCCTTGCTATCCTATTTGTATGTTCCCTATCGAGGCATGCTTTAATAAACCTTTCCGCATCCTCGACACTATATGGTTGGGGAAAGTCATCTCTTATAAAAGCAGCTATCCTTTTATCATTCGCATAATGTGCCAAATCTTTGGCATCAGACTCTAAAAACTCCCTTATTGATACGTCCATACCTTCACCTTCCTTAGGATCCACGATAATGAATCGTCTTAGTTATTATCTATAAAAAACTCACAAAAATCACGCATCACGCACTCATGACATTTTGGCTTTGCCGCTTTGCAAACTGCCCTGCCATGAAGTACAAGCCTATGACAAAAATCATTTGATTCATTGCTATCGAGTGCATCCCTTAATATCATTTCAATCTTATATGGGTCTTTAAGCTTATGAAATCCCAATCTATTTGTAATTCTAATGCAGTGAGTGTCCACAACTACAGCAGGTTTTGAAAAAACATCCCCTAAAATGAGGTTAGCCGTCTTACGTCCAACACCTTGCAATGAAATTAACTCCTCCATTGTACTTGGTACTTTTGAATCATAATTTTCTACCAATTGTCTAGACATTGCAAGTATATCCCTAGCCTTTGTTTTATAAAGGCCACATGATTTTATGTATTCTTCGATTTCACTAATATCAGCCCTAGCAAAATCTTTTGGAGTCTTAAACCTTTCAAACAACGCAGGAGTTACCATATTTACTCTTGCATCAGTGCATTGAGCCGCAAGACGTGTTGCGACAAGCAGTTGAAACGGGTCACTATATGAAAGTGAACATATAGCATCCGGGTATTCCTTCTTTAATGCCTCAACTGCAAGTTTCCCTAATTCTTTATTGTCCATAAAAATCACTGCCCAACAAGCTTATTCTTTAATATTAATGGAAATGGAAAGTTCGTCGAGTTGCTTTTGGTCTACAGGTGCAGGAGATTGCGTCATAAGTTCTGCAGAACTTGCAACTTTTGGGAAAGCCATAACATCCCTAATACTTGGGCAATCAAGCATTAACATTACAAGCCTGTCAAGACCAAACGCCATTCCACCATGAGGAGGTGCACCGTATTTAAATGCATCTATTAAATATCCAAAGCGTCTTCTCGCTTCCTCTTGCGAGAATCCCAAAGCTTTGAACATCCTTTCTTGGAGCTCAGGATTATTTATTCTTATCGAGCCTCCGCCTACTTCGTTGCCGTTTAAAACTAAGTCATATGCAATTGAATTAACTGAATATGGGTCTGATTCAAGCTTTTCTATATCCTCTATACATGGATGTGTAAATGGGTGATGCTTTGAAACATATCTATTTTCTTCTTTGCTATACTCAAACAAAGGAAAATCAGTAACCCAAAGAAGTGAAGGCTTACTTTTATCTATTAGATCAAGCTTTTCTGCCAACTTACATCTAAGTGCACCTAAGCTATCAAACACTACATCATTTTCATCGCTTGCAACTATAAATAACAAGTCACCGTTTTCAGCCTGAAGTTTATTTCTAATAGCTTCAATTTCTTCTTGAGATAAGAATTTCTCAAATGAAGAGGTTGATGTACCATCATCATTAATTTTAGTATAGGCAAGACCTTTTGCACCATAGTCTTTAATCCAAGCCGAAAGCTTATCTATTTCTTTTCTACCAATTTTAGAAGCGGCAGTCTTTGCATTTATTCCACGTATTGAACCACTTTCTACTGCAGAAGCAAACACCCTAAACTCAGTATTTTTAAGCTCATTTGTTAAGTCTACAAGCTCTAAACCAAATCTTAGGTCAGGTTTATCGGAACCAAAGCGATTCATTGCCTCTTTGTAGGTCATTCTTAGGAATTTATCTTCTAAAGTGATTCCAAGAACCTCTTTATATACTTTTTTCATAAAGCCTTCTGCAATATTCATGACATCCTCTTGGTCAACAAAAGACATTTCAAGGTCAATTTGAGTAAATTCCGGTTGTCTGTCAGCCCTTAAATCCTCATCTCTAAAGCACTTAGCTATTTGCATATACCTATCAAAGCCTGAAAGCATAGTAAGCTGCTTATAAAGCTGCGGCGATTGAGGCAAAGCAAAGAAATTGCCCGGGAAAACTCTGGACGGAACTAAATAGTCCCTTGCTCCTTCGGGAGTTGATTTTATTAAAATAGGTGTCTCTATTTCTATAAACCCATTATTGTCAAAGTAGTCTCTCGCAACCTTTACAATCTTATGCCTCTTTATAATTTTTTCTTGTACCTCGGGTATTCTCAAGTCTAAATATCTATATTTAAGCCTTAAATCTTCCTTTGCGCTGCAGTCATTTATAATTTCAAACGGCGTAGTCTCGGATTTTGCCAAAAGCTCTAAGTCATTTACTTCAATCTCTATTTCGCCGGTTGGAATCTCTAAATTCTTAGAACTTCTCTCTTTGACAATTCCCTTGGCGGAGATAACGTACTCGGATCTAAGATTAAATGCCATATCAAAAAGCTCTTTGCTTGTTTTATCATCAAAGGCCAACTGAACTATACCACTTCTATCCCTTATGTCCACAAAGATAAGCTTGCCAAGGTCCCTTTGCCTTTGCACCCATCCACTTACAACAACTTCTTTTCCTATATCTTCTTTTCTAAATACTCCACAATAATGTGTTCGTTTTAACCTCATATGTTTACATCCTTTACTACCTTATATTTATATTACTTAGCCATTAAATTTTTCTATATGGAGCCTGAAAAACTCAGATGCGAAATTTTCACCAATAGATATTCGGCTTTTTTCTGAAAGAGGCATATATTTAATTTCCGCACTATTTCTTTCAATTTCATCATTGCCAAGTACCATACTAAATTTAGCATTGATTTTATTCGCATACTTCATTTGAGCCTTAACACTTTTACCCACTAAATCAATTTCACATATAAGCCCTGATTTTCTTATTTCATTTGCAAGTTTAAATGCCTTTAATCCTGCCTTTTGGCCTATTGAAGCAATGTATAAGTCACATCCTTCAGGTTTTGGAATGTCTATATTTTGCTTTTCCATAGCGAGCATAAGTCTCTCAATTCCAATTCCAAAGCCTAAAGACGGCATACTGGGTCCACCTATTTCCTCAATAAGACCATCATATCTTCCGCCGCCACATATTGCCCCTTGAGCTCCTATGTCCTCGCAAACAAATTCAAATACGGTTTTAGTATAATAATCAAGTCCTCTTACAATCCTTGGATTTACCTTATACTCGATATTTATAGCGTCTAAATATCCTTTAACTTCCTCAAAATGTTTAGAACATTCATCGCATAGATAGTCTAAAATCACGGGTGCATTTATAGCTATCTCCCTACATGACGGATTTTTGCAATCGAGTATCCTCATAGGATTACGTGAAAGCCTATCTATACATGTATGGCATAGATTTGATTTATTTTCTTCAAAATATGCCTTTAAAGCCTCGTTATATTTTTGCCTGCAGTGAGGGCAGCCAATAGAATTTATTTGAAGTGAAATATTTTTAAGATCCAAACGTTTAAACAATGAACAAGCCATACTAATAAGTTCGGCATCAGCAGACGGACTTCCTGCTCCAAATACCTCTAAACCAAACTGGTGAAATTCTCTAAGTCTGCCGGCTTGAGGCTTTTCGTATCTATAGCATGAGCTTAAATAATAGGTTTTAAGCGGAAGACCATCATTATAAAGTCCATGTTCAAGCATAGAACGTGCCACACCTGCAGTACCTTCCGGACGAAGTGTGATTGATCTTCCTCCCTTATCATCAAAAGTATACATTTCCTTTTGAACTACATCAGTTGTTTGTCCTACTGATCTTGAAAACAATTCAGTATGTTCAAATACGGGTGTCCTTATTTCCTTAAAGCCATATAACAAAGCTTCTTGCTTAAGTATTCTTTCTACAAAATCCAATTTATAGCTATCCTTAGGAAGTACATCATTTGTACCTTTTATAGCCTTAGTTATCAACTCCATCGAATTCCTCCACTCATCTTATAAATTAAAAAATCCGCCCCGATTAAGGGACGGAAGCAAATCCATTTTAATATTTTTCCCGCCACTGATGGCCTTAATTATGTAAACTAAAAGAAAATATCTAGAATCTTGGACTTATGATATCTCGCCAAGCAAGATCTCCTCTTTCCAAGCCGTGAATTAGAACTTCGGCTGTTGCAATATTTGTTGCAAGAGGAATGCTATGCATATCACAAAGCCTCAAAAGATTTACTTCATTAGGGGCATCAAGTCTATCGCTCAATGGATCCCTAAAAAATAGAAGCATATCTATTTCATTACAAGAGATTCTCGCAGCGATTTGATGTACACCCCCTTGAGATCCTGATAATAATCTTTCAATGTTAAGACCTGTCGCTTCTTGTACCATTTTGCCTGTCGTACCGGTTGCACACAAGTAATGGCTACTCAAAGCTCCACAATACGCAATACAAAACTGTACCATTAACTCTTTTTTGCTATCATGCGCAATTAAAGCAATATTCATTAAAATTCCCCCTAATATTTCTTTTTATAACTTCCTTAAAGACGGAAGCGGTATTCTTTCACCGTTTAGCCGTCCTGCTAACCTTTTAATAGCTCTTATGATATGAGATTTACCGGAAGGTAAAACCCCGTTTGATAATAACAACGCTGACTCCCCATCCTCAGGGATTATGGCAATAAGTTGCAGACCGGAAGTATCTATTACTTGATCTAAGTCATCATAGACACGAGTTTTTTGAAAAAGTTTCCTGTCAAAACGGTTAATGACAAGCCTTAATTCTTCAACACCGTTTTCCGCCAAGATATCCCTTGCTTTTCTAACATTTGCAACACTTATAGGATTGGGTGTAGCGATTAAAAGAGCATTGTTTGAGCAGCCAATAGCGGATAAAAAACCATTGCCAATCCCGGCAGGACAATCTATTAATATATGATCATAATACTTTGATAACATATCAACCAATTTATGAAAAACATCTTGTTTAAGATCATTTTTTAAATCCCTTGGCGCCGGCAATAAGAATAAATTATCGTTAAACTCGCATTTGTATATAGCTTTCATAACAGTACAATTACCATTAACAATATCTGAAATATCATAAACTAAATTTTTAGTTATTCCAAGCATATGTTCAAGGCTTGCAAGCCCGGAATCCATATCTATAAGAAGCACTCTTTTATTCGCTTCTGCGAGTTGTAAGCCCAAACAAGCTGTGGTTGTAGACTTGCCGACTCCACCCTTGCCTGATGCAATCATAGTAATATTTCCCATTACATTATTACCTCTTGTTTCATAATACCACAACATAACAAAATAGTCAAAATATTTTTAAGTGGTCTATCATTATATATTTAAATTTCAAATCTATATTAATGCTATATGCAATACAATCATTCGTTTGAAGCTGCCTTTTTTGCAAAATAGGCATCCAATACATCTCTTGCTACGTTCTTAGACCATTTTCCTGATGCACCGTGCTCTATAACAACAGAAATTGCAATTTCCGGATCCTGATAAGGAGCATAGCAAATAAACGTGGTATGGTCTGACCCAACATTTTCGGCAGTACCTGTTTTTGCAGCTATTTCTATAGGGTAAGATCTAAAGTCTGTCGCAGTACCTGAAGTAACAACTGCCCTCATGCCCTCTCTTACTATATTTAGGTTTTTTTCGGAAATACCCACATTTTCGATAAGTTCAGGATTATCCGGGTCATTTTGCATTATTAAATTTTTTCTCGTATAATCAGTAATTTTACTTATCAAATGAGTTTTATATCTATTTCCGCCGTTTGCTATAATTCCCGTATACACTGCAAGCTGTATAGGTGTAAACATATTGTCAGACTGGCCGATTGCCGCCTGCGATGTATTACCATCATACCAAACTCCGCCCATTTCCTTACTATATTCCGGGCCTGCCAAGACTCCCTTGCTTTCGTATACTTCAACCCCGGTTTTTGATCCGAGTCCAAACCTTTTAGCATACAAATCCAAAGTTTCTATACCCACTCTTCTGCCTGTTTCCGCAAAGAAAACGTTGCATGATTTAGCAAGTGAATTTCTTAAAGCCGAGTTACCGTGAACTCCCATGCATTTGATAACAAACCCTGAATCAGCGTAATAGGTATATGCACCGGAACAGTTAATTGTCTCATCTTCGCGTATTACACCCTCTTCAAGTCCTGCACAAGCTACAACAGGTTTATATATAGAACCGGGAGTAAACGCACCGTTGAATGCCCTATTTACAAGAGGAGTATAGGTTAAATCCGTCACTATTTTATTATAATAATCGTTATCATCTATATATTTTTGTTGGTCGTATGTTGGATAGGTTCCTGCCGCTAAAACTGAAAAATCCTTAACGTTTAAAACTACCACTGCACCGGATTTACAATCCCTTGCACTGCTTCGTTTTGCACTTTCGACATTTTTGGCCAATGACTCATTAGCCGCATTTTGAATGTCTGAATCTATTGTGAGAAATACTGTATGTCCCGGGTCTGCATTTTTGGTCTCAACCGTATTTACGACTGAACCGTTTTCATTTGCCTCAACTAATTTCCTGCCGGATGTTCCTCTTAAATGATCCTCCATAGCAGCCTCTATACCGCTTTTGCCTATAGTATCATCCAAACTATATCTATCTTTAAGTTTTTCATACTCTTCTTCGGACAATTTACCCACAAGACCCACTATATGAGGTGCTAATGTTCCTTTAACATATTTTCTTATGGTTGAACCCTGTATTTCGACACCCTGCATCGAAGACTGTGTTAATTCCGAAACTATCGAGACTGTCTCTTGACTTACTCCATCTGCGAAAGTATATACCTTGGTTTTGTATTGCTCGTAACCGTTTTTTGTCATATTATATCTAACACTGCAGATATTCTTTTGATCTGCTTGGGAATAATCCCTGCAATCATATTTTTCTATCATTTTATCCATGCAGTTTTGTGCTGTGGCATAACTATTTAATTTTAATGTCTTTTTTAGCGCTGCTATATCATCATCTTTATCACTCACAAACTCATAAGAACCGCTTGAAGATATATAAATAGGAAGCTCATCTATCCACTTTTCATTTTTTAGCTTCATAAGTTTTATTAAGTTCAATATAATATTATTTTCAGACCCGTCATCCATATAAAGATGGTCGAAAACTATTTTATATCCTGTCTCGTTAATAGCAAGGCCTTGGCCGTTTACATCGAGTATTTCCCCTCTTTTAGCATCGGTTTTGACAACATAACTGCTGCTGGAGATAGCCTTTTCTTTGTAATATTCGCCGTTAATTATCTGCCAATCTACAAGGCGCTGGACATAGATTACCATAGCAATCGCCAATACTCCTAAAAGTATAAACCACCTTGATGTTATTTTTTTAGTTTCTATATCAATCACCGCCTTTAAATTATGCGTCACGCTGCCTTATTTGTATTGCGATTGCCTTGTTGAAAAAGTAAAAAACAGGACTTAATACTAAAGTATAAACCATTCTCGATAAAAAGTGATTTACAAATACATATGCCATGCCGTCATATCCCTTAAATACGTAAGCAAAAAGATAATACATCCCATATGAAACTATAATAGCCGCAAGCGAAGCTATTAATGCAGTAATTAAGTTGGTTCTTAAAAAATTAACAGCCAAAAGACCTATCACATAGCCTATAATAGCAAATATAATTCCATAGAATCCTATAACGTTCCAAAGCCCAATATCTGAGATTACCCCAATCAAAAGTCCAAAAAACAAACCAACTGTTTCATTTTCAAACATCGCTATAGTAACCAATATAGGTAAAAGTAGCATCGGTCTCCCTCCAAGGACAGTTGGTATAAGCCCCGGAGTTTGCTGGACCACGAAAAACACAAAAATTTCGATCACATATGCAAGAAAACGAAAATATTTATACTTGTCTTCCATTAACTCTTACCTCCACTATTGGGCACTTGGTCCATTTTTAGTTTGCTCGAGCTGATCCTTTAGCGGACTCACTGATACCTGGGCTTTACCTTGGAAGTCAGTTACGATAAACACATCTTTTACATTTAAAATATCTTCAAAAGGTTTTACTAAAGCATAAAGAGAGGCATCATACTCATCATGAGTAATTTCCAAAACCTCGCCTATTTGAAGATTTTTAGGGTAAATTCCACTAAGACCGGATGTAACCAAAATATCACCTGTTTTAATTCCGTTTTCTGAAAGTAGACAAGTCATTTTAGTAAGGTTTTTATCCGCAAGCGGCAATCCTCCCGTAATTACACCACTGTCACCTGTCGATATATCCGCAGCGCCGACCTTGGTATCCGGGGAAAGTATAGTCTTTACCTTGCATGAATTCGCCTCAACATGGCTTACCCATCCTACAAGTCCATTTTCGGTTATTACCGGGTCATTTAAAAGCACTCCCGCAACAGAACCCTCGTCTAGTGTACAGCCATAAAAATTTTCATTAGAATCCCTTCCTATTACTGATGCAGGGACAAATTTTAAACTTTGATCTTTTTGTTTTAAATCATAGTATTTTAAAAATTGTGCATTTTCCTTTTTTACATCATAATAGTCGACAGTAACCGCCCTTAGATTTTGCACTTGCTGCTTTAAATCATTAACCTCGTTTTGGAGCTCTTCTACTGTTTTTTGATCCTCAAAGGTACTGTTTGCACTGTTTGAAATATTGGTAGTTATTTTTTGAAGAGGTGTCACTAAAAAGTCCAATCCCTTGGATAAAAAGGTATTCCCCCCGCTTGCAGTAAAAAGCAAAATCCCCATAAAAATAAGGATTACGGCAATAAGTGTCACAAAGCCCTTTGACTTAAAAAAATTACTCAAATACTATTTACCTCCTTTAAACTGATATTTTAAGGCTGTGTAAGAGATCATATCAGATATTCTTAAATATATGTCTTTTAAGCTCTTATATAATATCTTCTAAGAAACCTAAACCTATATATAAAAAATTGCAGCCTGCTATCAAAAGTAATAGCGGCTGCAACCTTTTGATTGCTTAAATTTACTTAAAAGTCGATTAAAACAATTATATATAAATATTCAACTATTTTTTCTTAGAAGCTTTATAATATTCGTTTGGCATCGTTATTTCTAAACGCTTGCCTGTACCGTCAACAACACAGTCAAGCGGTGTCTCGGCAACATGAACCGGCATATTGGTCTCTTGAGCTATTAATTGGTCAAGTCCTCTTAGCAAAGCTCCTCCACCTGTAAGCATAATGCCGTGGTCAATGATATCAGCAGAAAGTTCCGGCGGAGTTGATTCCAAAGTACTCTTAACTGCTTCAACAATAGTTTTAAGTGGATCTTCTAAAGCTTCTCTCGCTTCCGCTGCAGTTATAGTAATGTTCTTTGGCAAACCGTCCATTAGGTTTCTTCCCTTTACATCCAATGAGCCCTCATCGGCATATGGAAATGCAGAACCAATTTGTATCTTAATTTGTTCAGCAGTTCTTTCACCTATTAATAGGTTATACTTCCTTTTGATGTATGAAATAATAGATTCATCAAATTTGTCGCCGGCAACTCTAACAGAACAAGCTGTTACGATATCACCCAAAGATATAACCGCAACTTCAGAAGTACCTCCGCCGATGTCTACTACCATACTGCCGGTAGGTTCGGCAACTGGAAGATCAGCGCCAATTGCTGCAGCCATGGGCTCTTCGATTAATTCAACTTGGCCTGCGCCTGCTTGCCTTGCAGCATCCTCGACTGCCCTTTTTTCAACCTCAGTAACCCCCGAAGGAACACAAACTACAACTCTCGGTTTACTAAAAAGTCCTGTTTTAACCGACCTTTTTATAAAGTGTTTCAACATAACGGCAGTAATATCGAAATCCGCTATAACACCATCTTTAAGAGGACGAACAGCTACTATAGACCCCGGAGTACGACCGATCATTTCCTTAGCTTGAGCGCCTACTGCTAATACTGTATTGGTTCTTATATCAACAGCGACAACAGAGGGTTCTCTCAAGATAATACCTTTACCCTTCATAAATACCAATGTGTTGGCTGTACCTAAATCTATTCCTATATCCTTAGAAAACATCAATTATTTTCCCCTTTCGTTCTTTCTATGCATAAGCAACAAAGAAACATTCTTACTTGAATTTTAATATTAACTAATTAATTATAAACCCAAACATAAAAATTTTCAACTATTTTTTATTATCTTTCGTTTTATAGTGTATCCATATATTTACCATATAAAATTATGATTTGCCATTAATATCTTTTTTATAAGTATCTGTATTTAATAATAGAATAATTATGATATAATATACGTAAAATTATATAATAAATATTAAAAAGGAGAATACACATGAGTTTTAAAGAAATAAATGCAAAAGAACTTAATTTTAATCCATTTTCTTTGATAGGGGATAAATGGATGCTTATAACCTGTGGCGATAAAGAAAAATACAACACTATGACAGCAAGTTGGGGGTCTATCGGTGTTATGTGGAACAAGAATGTAGTGTTTTCATTTATAAGACCTCAACGATATACCTTTGAGTTCGTCGAAAAAAATGATTACTTTTCAATCTCTTTTTATCCTGATGAGTATAAAAGTGCACTTTCACTCTGCGGCAAAGTCTCAGGAAGAGATGTAGACAAGGCAAAGGAAGCAAACCTTACTCCCGTTTTTGATGAAAAGGCTCCATATTTTGAAGAAGCAAACATGGTATTGATTTGCAAAAAATTATATAACCAAAATCTTGAACCTAGTTGCTTCTTAGACAAAAAACTTGAATCATTTTATCCTCAAAAGGACTATCACAAGATGTTTATAGGTGAAATCGAAAAGGTATTGGTTAAATAAATTATGAGTAAAACTGTATTAATAACAGGCGCTTCCAGAGGTATCGGCCGAGAAAGCGCAATATTGTTTGCAAAAAACGGATATAATGTAGTCGCTAATTATAACTCCTCACAAAAAGATGCCCTAAGCTTAAAAGAAACATTAGATAATTTAGGCTGCAACTGCCTAATATACAAAGCAGATGTCTCAAATATAAATGAAGTATCTTCCATGGTAAATGAGGCTTATGATAAGTTTGGGAAGATTGATGTACTAATTAATAATGCAGGAATAGCACAACAAAAACTTTTCACTGATATTACCCAAGAAGATTTTAAAAAAATGTTTGACGTCAATGTTTTGGGTGTATTCAATTGCTGCCAATGTATAGCCCCAAGTATGATTAGAAACAAAAGCGGAGTTATACTTAACATTTCATCAATGTGGGGCGAGGTAGGTGCTTCTTGCGAAGTACACTACTCCGCTTCTAAAGCAGCCGTAATAGGTTTTACAAAGGCGTTAGCTAAGGAATTAGGCCCATCAAATATAAATGTAAATTGCGTCTCGCCGGGAGTTATCGAAACTGACATGAACAGCAATTTAGACGAGGCTTCGATTGATGCCTTAAAGGATGAAACTCCTCTTTTAAGAATAGGTAAAACAAATGATATAGCAAACACATTGCTTTTCTTGGCATCAAGTAAAGCCTCCTTTATCACAGGTCAAATAATAGGTGTCAGCGGCGGTTTTATAATATAAGAATAAAATAATCTAATTTAAGCATAATAATACTACAAATATATTGTTTAAGGGTGTGCTTTATATGATTAAATTAAAACCGTTATTGATAAATATTGCTATTCCCTTGCTTTTAATAGGCGGACTAAGCGCATTATTTACCATGAGTTCAATGAACCTATATGAAACTATTAATACTCCCCCTCTTTCACCGCCGGGTTGGATTTTCCCAATAGTTTGGTCAATTTTGTTTATACTTATGGGTATTGCCTCTTATATAATATGGGAAAGCAAAAGTCCAAACAGTAAGACAGCCTTTATTGTCTATGCAGCTCAACTTATTGTGAACTTTATGTGGAGTATTGTATTTTTTAACATTAGAGCCTATTCATTTGCAGTCGTTGTTATAATAGCTCTTATAGTACTAATTTGCTTGAATATATTTTATTTCGCAAAAATAAAAGGCAGTGCAGGACTATTGTTAATCCCATACCTATTATGGGTAGCATTTGCAACATACCTTAATATAGCTATAGCAATATTGAATTAATATTATAAATCTACATTTTTAAAACTTTTCAACCTAAAACCATAAATTTAATTCCTTATTTTTTAAGCCTATCGCTTGCGCTGCGGTACTAAATTTGATAGACTTAATATACTATAATTTAAATAAAGGGGTTTTAGGTTGAAAGCATTTTTAATTATATCTATTTCTATTATTCTTTTAATCCTCATAGCGCTTATTTCCCTTTTTCTTTGGTTAAGGAATGGAGTCAAGGCTCTAAGCAAGGACTATCCATCAAACGAGAGGATAAAAGGAAATTCTTTAAAAAAGGCACTTGTACTATACCAGCCATCTCTGCACCAAACCGCAGAAACATTTGCAAATACTGTTATGGATACCTTTTTGAATTTAGGTTATAAGGTAACTGTCAACAACATCGATCAAGGATCTATGTATAACGTAAGTCAATATGATATTATAGCCTTTGGATCACCGGTTTATGTTGGTAATGTTTCACCTAAATTTGAAAAATATGTTAAATCTCAAGATATTAAATGGAAAAAAGTAATTCTATACTCCATCGGAACCATTCAAAAGGAAAATCATGAACTTGATAACTTAGAAAATATATTAAAACAACAAAATATAGTCTATAAAATAAAGGTACAGCCTAACCCATCCGGTGAGCAAGAGTTGATCTCCTTTATTAAAAGCAGCATATAACAAATTTAAAAAATAGGGTTTTATTGTAATTTTGACCCTATCTCCTTTATATAGATATTATATAAGATTTTATATAAAGGAGAATTTTTTATGCTTCAATTAAAAGAAATGCTAAAAAGGTTAAAAAACCCAGCTACAATCTTAAGTATACTCTCAGAAATAATTACCATTTTAATTCTCTTAAAGGTTGATGTCAATGTAGACCTTGTGACTGGCATTGTAACGGCGGTTTGTTCTATATTAGTTCTCTTAGGTATAATGTCAAACCCCACAACTGTTACTAAGGGTTATGGTGATGACATTCTTTATTGTAAAAACTGTCAAGAAAAAACAGAAAATGTAGTAATAAACAATGAATTATGTTGTACTAAGTGTGGCCAAAAACACGAAGAATAAACTATAAATATATTTCCAATATACAAGTACGACTTGACTAAAAAGCATTTTTGTTGTAGTATTTAGTTATGTAAACTAAAAAAATAAAGAAGGTATTATCAAATGAAAAGAATGTATAATTGTATTATAAAACGTATCTTAGACCTAATATTTGCAATTTTACTCCTTTTATTAGTATCCCCTTTACTCCTAATTTCTGCACTTGCAGTTAGACTTTCGTCTAAGGGTGATGTAATATTCACGCAAGTAAGATCAGGATATAAGGGAAAACCTTTTAAAATGTATAAATTTCGCAGTATGCGTACGGATACCCCTAAAAACTTAGCTACAAGAGATCTCGATAACCCGGATTACTACATAACAAAAGTAGGAAGATTTTTAAGAAATACAAGTCTTGATGAATTACCTCAATTAATAAATATCATTAAAGGTGATATGAGTTTTATAGGTCCAAGGCCTGTTGTACTTCAAGAAGAAGAACTTGTCGAAAAAAGATTACAAAACGGAGTAGATAAGGTCAGACCGGGAATTTCGGGCTGGGCCCAAATAAACGGCAGAGATAAAGTCTCTATCGACGAGAAAGTAAAGTTAGATAAGTACTATGTTGATAATATCAGTATTTGTTTAGATATTAAAATTTTCTTTAAAACACTAGCTTGTGTAGTTAAATCCAAAGATATTGTTGAAGGACCTATAAGACAGGAAAGCACTGTTTTGCATACAAAAACAAAGGTAGCAGATTAAAATACTATTTACCCTATTATTTCTTAAGCCTATTATATAAAAGCTTCTTGCTATTAAGCTTTTTATAATTGGCTTTAATAGTTTATCTTAAAGGAGTGTTAAGACTATGGAAAATAAATTTTCAAAAATTACGCCCGAAATTTTAAAGCTTACGGATTTATGTTATAAAAACAGTATTATCGACCCGGGCCTTTATTATAAATACGACGTCAAAAGAGGACTTCGTGATATAAATGGTAAAGGTGTATTGGCAGGCCTTACTGAAATAGCAGAAGTCAAGGCCTATACAATCGAAGACAGCGAGATGATACCCTGCCAAGGAAAACTTTTTTATAGGGGATATGACCTAGATGACCTTGTCCATGGTTTTATTTCCGAAAATAGGTTCGGTTTTGAAGAAATTACCTACCTTTTGCTTTTTGGCGATTTGCCGTCAAAGGAAGAACTTAACGAATTCAATGAAACTTTATCGAGCTATCGTTCCTTGCCTACAAGCTTTGTACGAGATATTATAATGAAGGCTCCAAGCCAAGACATGATGAATACATTGGCAAGAAGCGTACTTACATTGTATTCATACGATGAAAAAGCTGATGATATATCCGTTCCCAATGTTTTAAGACAATGTTTGCAGCTTATTGCTCTTTTCCCCATGCTTTCAGTATACGGATATCAAACTTACGAGCATTACCATAAAGGAAAAAGCTTATTCATTCACCCGCCGCAAAAGGAACTTTCAACTGCGGAAAATATTCTTTATATCCTAAGGCCGGACAGCAAATATACTGAACTTGAAGCTCGTATATTAGATATTGCCTTGGTTCTTCATGCTGAGCATGGAGGAGGAAATAACTCAACCTTTACAACACATGTTGTTTCATCATCAGGAACTGACACATATTCCGCAATAGCGGCTTCTTTAGGTTCTTTAAAAGGGCCTAAGCATGGTGGTGCCAACATAAAAGTTATAAAAATGTTTGAAAACATAAAAGAAAATATAAAGGACTGGGAAGACGAAGACGAAATAACCTCTTATCTTTCCGATATGTTAAATAAAAAAGTTTTTGACAAATCGGGCCTTATATATGGAATGGGTCATGCAGTATATTCACTCTCAGACCCTAGAGCTAACATATTAAAAGGCTTTGTTGAAAAACTTTCCAAAGAAAAAAATAAAACAAAAGAATTTAAACTTTACTCTCTAATAGAGCGTATAGCTCCTGACGTCATTGCAAAGGAAAGACGTATATATAAAGGTGTAAGTGCTAATGTGGACTTTTATAGCGGATTCGTTTATGATATGCTGGGTCTTCCAAGAGAATTGTATACTCCAATATTTGCTATATCACGTATTTCAGGATGGAGTGCTCATAGAATAGAAGAACTAATAAATGAAGGCAAAATTATACGTCCTGCATATAAGAGCATTGCTAAACATAAAAGTTATAAAAAATTTGAAGAAAGATAATTTCAAAATTTTCTTCGTTTAATTATTATCGTTTTGCTTATAATAACTCTTGTCGCAAGAAAGGAGTATGTTATGCCAAACGATAATTTTTTTAATAGATTTTTAAAAGGTAATAAAAGTAAAGACAAGGATGCCATAAAACCCAATGTAGATGTATACGATTTAGCCTCTACCTTGCAAAATGAGGGAAAGGGATCTATAAATTCAGATGTAAGTGGCAGCTACACGGGTATGACAAACGATAATGAAACGCCCATACAAGATGCTGATGATCTTTAAAAAATATTATTTCACTTACAATCATAGAGTAGATTTCACCGCCCATTAGGTGGCAAAATCCGTTATAATATTAAAACTATATAATATTTGACATCTATAAAAATTTAGCCACCATATATTAATATGGTGGCTTCTTGTTTTTCAACAAAGATTTATTTTACAGTGGAAAATTGAAATTCTCCGTCTTTGAAATCGCAAATTACTTTATCTGAAGTTTTAACCTCTTTTTCAAGTATTTTTTCAGAAAGTTTATCTTCTATTTGAGATTGAATAGCTCTTCTAAGCGGACGTGCTCCATAAACAGGGTCAAATCCATTTTTAGCAATAGTCTTAACAGCTTGGTCTGTAAATTCTATTTCTATATCCATAGCCTTAACTCTTTCTTTTAATTGTGAAAGCATACGGCCTGCTATTTTCTCTATATCCTCTGATGTTAGTTTATTGAAAACAATAATATCATCAACACGATTTAAAAATTCCGGTTTAAAAGTATTCCTTAACTCTTCCATAACAGTATCGTGCAACTTTTTAGAATCTACATCCTTGTTGTCCGCATCGTTAAATCCTAGACTTTTATTGTTTTTGGTGATAAGCCTTGCCCCAACATTTGAGGTCATGATTATTATAGTATTTTTAAAGTTAACGTGTCTTCCTTGAGAATCAGTGAGGACGCCGTCTTCTAGAATTTGAAGAAGCATATTAAATACATCCGGGTGAGCTTTCTCTATCTCATCAAATAAGACTACTGAATATGGTCTTCTTCTAACTTTTTCGGTAAGTTGACCGCCCTCATCATATCCTACATATCCCGGAGGTGAACCAACTAATTTAGACACAGTATGCTTCTCCATATATTCTGACATATCAAAACGTATCATGGCATTCTCATCGCCAAACAATACCTTTGCCAAAGACTTGCAAAGCTCAGTCTTACCTACACCGGTCGGACCTAAGAATATAAACGAACCTACGGGTCTATTTGGATCCTTAAGACCTACTCTTCCTCTTCTTATAGCCTTTGCCACTGCGCTTACCGCTTTATCTTGACCAACTATTCTTTCGTGTAATATATCTTCCATCTTTAGAAGTCTCTCGGCTTCTTCTTCTGTCAATTGTACCACAGGTATAGAGGTCCAGCTGGAAACTATTTGCGCTATATCTTCGGCAGTTACCTCTCCATTGGTTTTTTCATGTTTATCTTTCCAAACCTGTTTTTTCTCGTTAAGTGCTTCTCTTGCTTTCTTCTCTTGATCTCTCAAATTAGCAGCTCGTTCAAAGTGTTGAGCGTTAATTGAAGCGGCCTTTTCTTTTTCGAGTTCTTTAACTTTCTTTTCAAGCTCCTGGAGTTCATCAGGAGCTGTGTATGCTTTAAGCCTTACCCTTGATGCTGCTTCATCGATTAAGTCGATAGCTTTATCCGGCAAATATCTGTCTGCAATATATCTTGATGAAAGCTTAACTGCGGCGTTAATTGCCTCATCTGTTATTTTAACCTTATGGTGAGCTTCGTATCTGTCTCGAAGTCCCTTTAAAATCATAACAGCTTCTTCTTCTGTCGGTTCACCAACGGTTACAGGCTGGAATCTTCTTTCAAGTGCTGCGTCTTTTTCAATGTGTTTTCTATATTCATTTATTGTAGTAGCACCTATTACTTGGAAATCTCCTCTTGCCAATGACGGTTTTAATATATTAGCTACATCGGCTGAGCCCTCTGCAGATCCCGCTCCTATTATCGTGTGAAGTTCATCAATAAATAGTATGACATTTTTTGCTTTCTTAACTTCATCTATTGCATTTTTAATTCTATCCTCAAAATCACCTCTATACTTTGTACCTGCTATCATGCTTGTAAGGTCTAAGGATATAATCCTTTTGTTTTTCAAAAGTTCCGGAACTTCGCCTGAAACTATTTTTAATGCAAGCCCTTCGGCAACTGCGGTTTTTCCTACTCCGGGTTCACCAATCAAACATGGGTTGTTCTTGGTTCTTCTTGATAGTATTTGTACTACCCTTTCTATCTCTTCTTGACGTCCAATTACAGGGTCAATCTCGCCTTTTTTAGCCATATCAGTAAGATCTCTTCCAAATTGGTCAAGTGTCTTGGTTAGACCGTTGCCCTTTGAATGCTTATTTGATTTATTGTACCCATTGTTAAAATAACCCGAAGTTTCGATATAGTCTTCCTCATTTTCAGAACCAAAATAATCATTTAGTTTATCGAGAATATCCGAGTTTTTAATACCCATTTCTTTTAAAAATCTAACAGCATAACTGTCGTTTTCCTCTATAAGAGCTACCAATAAATGTTCAGTACCTATATAATTGTGGTTAAATCTTGCAGCCTGCATTACTGCTATTTGTAAAATTCTTTTTGTCCTTGGTGTGAAATCGTCAGGAGTTACTTCCGTCATGATTCCTGTGCCTATTTTCTCCTTAATCATAGCTTCGAGAACTTCATATTTTGCTCCTAAGTCGTTTAAAACCGCAGCAGCTACGCCGTTGCCCTCTTTTAATAAACCTAAAAGTATATGCTCGCTTCCAACATATGTGTGACCCATCATAGAAGCATTTTCTATTGCTAAGTTAAGGGCTAAATTAGCTTTTTCTGTAAAACTATTAAATCTATACATCATAATTCCCCTTTTCTCATTAAATTAATTAGGCTTTTGATAGTGTTTCCTTTATAAAAGAAGCTCTTTTTATATCTCTTTGTCTGCCATTAAGATTTTCATTACTAATTAATGATAATGTCGCCGGCTGACAATTAACAATAAGTGAGTTGATTGTATCATAAGAGATATTTTTAATCTCTCCTATTCCAATACCCAAACGTATATTTGAAATAAGCTCCATAAATTCATCATTATTAATCATTTTTGCATTTAAAAGAATACCCAAAGACCTTCCTATCATATCTAAAACTTCTTCATGTTTTAGCATTGATTCTCTTGCGGCTCTTTCTTGGGATATTAACTGTGCTGCTATATCCTTCAAATTTTTAATTGCTTCGCTTTCGGAAATTCCTAAGCTTACTTGGTTTGAAAGCTGGTATAATGCTCCCCTTACGGCACTGCCTTCACCATAGGTTCCTCTAATGGCAAAGCCCAATTTTAAAAGTCCGGAGCTTATTCTATTTATCGACCCACTTTCTTGAAGTGCCGGCAAGTGAAGCATAATGGACGCTCTCATACCCGTACCAAGATTTGTAGGACAAGCAGTTAAATAGCCAAGCTTTTTATCAAATGCATAAGACAAGTGCTCATCTAAAAATTCATCTATCTTATTTGCGATATCGTAGCTCTCTTCTAATGAAAGTCCCTCTTTCATAACTTGAAGCCTAATATGGTCCTCTTCATTTATCATCAAACTTATTGATTCGTCTTTAGATAGGATAAGGTGCCTTCCCTCGGTCTTAGATATAAATTCAGGGCTGACTAAATGCTTTTCGACTAAAGATACTCTTTGACTTTGGTTAAGTTTTTCTATATCTATAACTTGAAATTTATCCTTAAACTGTTCCTCTTTTAAAATAGCATTTTCTATAGTCTTTGCTATTTTATTTTTATCCTCTTTTTTGAGTTTTAATGCAAAAGGAAAATCTTTTAAATTTCTTGCAAGTCTTATCCTAGAGCTTATTACAACGTCACTTTCTTTACCGCTTTTTTCATACCATTTAGTCATTTCTACTTTCCCCTTCCATTTCCTTAATTTTATCTCTAAGTTTTGCAGCCTCTTCAAATTCTTCATTTTTGATTGCTTGTGAAAGTTTTAACCTTAACTCTTTTATTTCATTTTGAGCCTTGGCCTCCGGATTTTCTCCTGATGATATTCTTCCTTTGTGAGTTGTACTTCCATGTATTCTTTGTATTGTAGGCAACATTTCATTATAAAATGTTTCGTAACAATGCGCACAGCCTACTTTGCCGCTATTTACTATATCATTAAAGGATGAACCACAAAAATCACATCTTTTAGTTTTGGGAAGTAAATTATTTTCATATGGTTTTCCTAAGAAGCTTCCCCAAAAATTGCCGAAATCGGATACAAAATCATCAAACAAATTCATATATCCAAGCTCTTTAGCGCATTGTGGACAAAGCATATATTCTTTAAATTCACCATTTACAATCGTTTTAATATGTGTAGTTGCCATATTTTTTGAACATGATTGACATAACATTTCAAATTCCCCCATATCACTTTATTATTTAATGTTCTTATTTTAAAAATTCAATCACTAAACTTGAGTAATAAGCATATTCTTAAACAATGATGCCCTCAAATAATCTCTAAATTCGGGCGGGACGCAAGGATAACTTCGCTCTGAAACAGCCGCCATTATTAACATAGACGAATTTAGATCAAGTACTTCCTTGTCTACCATATTTTTTACCATTATAGCCGCAGTATTAAAATCGAGCTTATCCCCAATAGAGTTTACTATATGCATTATAGCACTCTCTCTATCCATATTTACTCGTTTTATGCGGATATAACCACCGCCTCCTCTTCTACTTTCTACAATATACCCTTGTTCGGGCGTAAATCTCGAAGTGATTACATAATTGATTTGACTTGGAACACAACCAAGCTCTAAGGCTAGTTCATTTCTTTTGATTTCGGCAAGACCACCTGATTCCTCCAGCATTTTTACAATATAACTCGCAACAATATCACTCATTCTCATTTTTAGTGTTCACCTTCTTTTTAGACTTTGACTTTCTTTGACTTTAATACTAACACTTTCTACACAACAAATCAAACTTCATTTTTGTTGATTACACCAATTTATACCCATTATACTCTATATTTCTTTATTTTTCTTTTAATTTCAATTATTTTTAAAAATTTCATTCTATATAACTTATAATTAAAAGTAGTAATATACCTCCTTATTTAAATTGGAGCAGTTCTCTGCTTTGTTTGTAAAAAGCAGAGTATGCGACAGATTAAAGGCAGCGTTAGACTCTCATGGTTTCAGTGGTAGATTATATTAATTAACCCAAATTAATCTTCAAAAAAGTATAGAATTTTTATTTTAAAGTGATATAATTAATCTTATAATTATATCAAAGGGGATTTTTATATGAATATATGGCACGATATTGACTCTTCAAGAATTACACCTGAAGAGTTTATGGTAGTAATTGAAATTCCAAAGGGAAGCAAAGCAAAATATGAGCTTGACAAGGAAACAGGCCTTTTGATGTTGGATAGAATACTTCATACCTCGACCCACTATCCCGCAAACTACGGCTTTATTCCAAGAACATACGCCGATGACTTCGATCCCTTAGATGTTTTGGTGTTATGCTCTGAACATATCCACCCCATGACCTTAATAAAATGCTATCCCATTGGTGTTATTTCCATGATTGATTCGGATCGCAACGATGAAAAGATTATCGCTATACCGGTAAACGACCCAACTTACAACTCATTTTCAGATATATCGGAACTCCCTCCCCATATCTTTGAAGAAATGAAACACTTTTTCTCAGTGTACAAGGCTTTAGAGCATAAACAAACTGCTGTCGACGAAATAAGAAGCAGGGGTGAAGCTATAAAAATTATAAGCACTGCAATCAACGAATATAATGCAAAATTTTCAAAATAAAAAAGCCCATAAGGGCTTTTTCTTTTATGTATATTAAAATTATTCTTCCCAAAGATATTCTCTAAGTGCACCCTTACACAAAAGTGAGGGGTAATTCCACTGCCTTAACACCTCATAAACAGCAATTGCAACCGAGTTTGAAAGATTAAGGCTTCTTGCGTCCGAAATCATAGGAATTCTCACGGTTGTATCCGGATTTTCATAAAGAAGTTTTTCAGGAAGACCCTTTGTTTCCTTGCCAAAAAATAAGTAGCACTTGTCCGGATACTCAACATTTGAATGTATATGCTTAGCCTTTGTCGAAAAATAAAAGAAGTTTTTGTCGTCCTTATTTTTCTCAAAAAATTCCTCTAAGCTCTCATAATATGTTATGTCTAAAAGATGCCAATAGTCAAGACCCGCTCTTTTTAATTTTTTATCATCTATGGTAAATCCCATAGGCCCTACTAAATGAAGTCTTGCCCCCGTCGCAGCGCAAGTCCTCGCAACATTACCTGTATTTTGGGGTATTTCAGGCTCCACCATAACAATATTTATTTCCGGCATAATTTAACCTCCGATTTTTTAATTCATTTTTATAAAATAGTATTTCAACTTTAAAACCATAATAAAATCACCGGAATATTCCCCGGTGAAAAGCAGACTTAAAATTAATCATCACAAAGATTATTGTCCTTATAAAACTGATTTTTAATATCATTTAAATCTTTCATATATTCAAAGATAGAATAGTAAAAAGAGTCTATCCTATCTTCTATGGTAGCTGTACCGATTTTTAGGTCCGATTTAAGAACTTCTAAGTCCTCTTTTAGCAAAACCATCTCCTTATTAATCTTATCTACAACACATATAGCATCCATTGCCATACATTGACCGTTTTCTACTAGATTTAAAGCAACAAATTCCGCATTTACTTTTATATCACGAATATTATCTCTAATATTATCGTATTTATTGCCTTTATCTTCAAGAATCGCTATAGATTCTTGAAGATCTTTTTTGGTCCTTATATAATTTGTGATTTCCTTCTCGTAAAAATATCGTTGATTTTCTTTTTCCTTATAGAGTTCATCATATTTTTGAGTAGTTTCTCTTAGTTTAGCATATAAATAATCCCGCTCTTTTATTATATCATGAAGAAGATCTGTATTTTTTACTTGACGATTGTGACCCTTAGTCGAAAGTTTCTTAAAATTGCCGGCCAAAATACATATTTCCTCCCCTTTTTACATACGTGCCTTTACAAATCTATAAAATCCATATTAGGATAAATTTTCTCTAAGCGTTCATTTGGAAAATGATTATCTAAATAAACGTCAAAACTGTTGGACGGCGGTATATCCAAAAGCCTATCGCCCCATCTCCACACTGCGGCTATAGATAGCATAGCGTCTAACGCCACAATTACAAGCAAAATCCAAGTCAATGGTTTCCCAAGCTTATTAGGAATCTTTTGAATCCATTTGCACATTAAGGGCTCCAAAAGCTTAACCCAAACTATGGCTAAGATCCCCCAAAAGCATGAGAAAAGTACATTTATTCTTCCATGAAGATTAAGCGGCAATGCGTCATATTGCCACGAAACCGAGCCAAATACGGATTGTTGCATCCAACTGCAAAAATACTCATAAACACTTCCTATTACAAATCCGCCTAAAAATATTATCCAATTATTTTTATTTCTTGCCCAATGCAAACCCAAAGACATAAACAAAGTCCCAAATCCATAGAGTAAGTTTAAAGGAAGGTATACCAATCCCACACGGCTTTCATAATGGCCTTTTACAACAAGACAAAACAGAACCTCTATTACTACACCCAAGAATGACCCTATTAAGAAAATCCAAAACAGCTTATAAAAACCGTACTTTTTAGCAAAGTGTTCTTTGCCTTCTTCCTTAGAATCATCCCTTTTTATAACTTCCTTCCCAACACATAGTAAGTCGTTCATAAAAATGTCTCCTAATAAAAATTATTATATATATGTCGTATTATATCATTAAAACGGATTTTTGCCAACTATTGCAGTATATTTTCACACAATAAACTTATGCAATATAATTGATATACCAAAAAGACAGTGTATTTGCTTGAGGTTAAAATAATTTTATAATATAATTATATGTACTTATTGAATTTTTGAGAGGAGGTTTTATATTGTCTAAATTACTTGATTATATAAAAGGATATATTAAGGATTGCGATAAAATTCTTTGGTCTATAATGATTATAATTTCAATTTATAGTCTATTGTTGCTAAAGAGTGTATCAAGAGGAGGAGAAAACTTCTTTTCAACTCAGCTCATCGCAGTTACACTGGGATATATTGGGGCAATTATATTATCAGCGGCAGATTATAGAGTTATAGCTAACTATTGGAAATGGATAGCCGGCTTTTGTATTTTAATAATAGTGTATACCTTAATATTTGGTATAACTATAGAAGGTTCGGCCGGGGTTAACGCAAAAGCATGGATTACCTTGCCGGGAGGTATAACCTTTCAACCCTCAGAACTTGTTAAAATAGGTTTTATTATAACATTTTCAAGGCATTTATCAATCGTGAAAGAAAATGGTAACATAAAATCTTTCAAAAGCATTATGCTCCTATGCGTCCATGCAGTGGTACCCGTTATTTTGACCCATCTTCAAGGTGACGACGGAGCTGCAATAATATTTTTCTTTATGTTTTTATCCATGACCTTCGCAGCGGGTGTACAGTTTAGATATTTTATAACCCTACTTATTGTAATGATAATCGCAATACCCTTTGCTTGGAACTACTTACTTGCAGATTATCAAAAAAACAGAATTATTAATCAGTTTAATCCCGAGTCTGACCCACTGGGTGACGGCTTCCAACAAATTCAAGGGAAACTCTCCATAGGATCAGGTCAAATATTTGGTAAAGGACTTTTTAACGGTCAAAGAGTTCTTCATGGCTCCGTACCTGTACAGGAAAGTGACTTTATCTTTTCAGTTGCCGGCGAAGAGTTGGGTTTTATTGGATGTATGGCTGTGATTTTATTATTGGTTGCCTTACTTGTAAGAACATTTTATGTAGGAGCAAAATCATGTGACACTTTAGGTGCATATATATGCATAGGATTTTTTGGTATGATAGCTTCTCAAGCTGTATTTAATCTTGGAATGTGTCTAAGCTTACTCCCTGTTATGGGAGTTACACTTCCTTTCTTTAGTGCAGGAGGATCCTCCTCTGCGTGTCTATACTTTGGAATTGGACTTATCCAAAGCGTTTATATGAAGCATTTAGATGTAGACAATGCTCAAGTAAGCCCCGTTTAACACTAAAAATATTTATTAAAATCAATTAGGAGTTAGGATTGAATATATCAATCTTAACTCCTTTCTATATTTACTCTACACAAACTTTCGCACTTGATCGTCTTTTTGATATAGCACTTAAAATTCTCTTTTCAATTTCAACAATCACTAAGGGAGAAAGCGATAAGGCCGCTACTATTATCCAAGCATTTGTAGGCAATGGAATTGTCTTAAATACCATGGCAATAGGCTCTATTGACACAACTGATACTTGCAATATTAAACACACAATAAATGAAAGCACCATCTTAATATTTCCAAAAAAGCCTATCTCAAAAAGTGAATGTTCGCTTCTAACATTAAACGCATGAACAATTTGTGACAAGCTTAAAACACAAAATGCCATTGTTCTTCCATAAACAGGTGCTGAATGTCCATCAAAAAATACTTTTCCTATAACAAATGCCAAAAGAGATATTGCCCCTATAAACGTGCCCTCAACTGCTATATAATAAGCCATTTTCCCACCTAGCAATTTCTTTTTAGGGTCAACGGGCTTTTGGTTCATTATGTCTTGGTCAACGGGTTCGACTCCCAAGGCTAAAGCCGGCAAAGAGTCAGTCACTAGGTTTACCCATAAAAGTTGAATTGCGAGCAACGGTGTGGGAAGGTTTAGTAAAAATGCAGTCAAAACAGTTATGATTTCTCCAATATTGCTTGAAATCAAGAAATGCACAGTCTTCTTTATATTTTCAAATATTCCTCTTCCTTGCTTAACCGCCTCGATTATAGTAGAGAAATTATCATCAGTAAGTATCATATCTGCAGCACCCTTAGCCACATCAGTACCGCTAATACCCATAGCACAGCCTATGTCCGCTGCCTTTAAGGCCGGTGCATCATTTACGCCGTCACCTGTCATTGCGACAACGGCGCCCTTCTTTTGAAATGCCTTTACTATTTTAACTTTATGTTCGGGCGAAACACGTGCAAACACTGAATAAGAGAATATATTCCTCTCAAACTCGTCTTGAGGCATTTTGTCTATTTGTTCACCTGAAATTGCTCTATCAGTGTTTGATAAGATATTAAGTTCACGAGCAATTGCCTTGGCGGTTATAATATGATCTCCCGTTATCATGACGGGTTTTATTCCTGCTGCAATGCAATCCTTAACTGCCTGCTTTGCCCCTATTCTTGGAGGGTCTATCATGCCTACAAGTCCGCAAAAACAAAGATCCCCCTCTATTTCGGCATTATTATTTGGTATATAGTCAATATCCTTAAACGCAACGGCCAATACCCTAAGAGCTTTAGAGGCCATCTCTTCATTTTCTATTATTACTTTATTTCTATAATTTGTATTAAGCATTTCCCTGCCGTTATCAGTACGTATTTTTGTGCAGTAATTTAACAATACATCAGGAGCACCCTTGGTTATTACCCTATAATGCCCTGCGGACAATTTATGTATGGTAGTCATTAGCTTTCTTTTAGAATCAAATGGTATTTCGTGAACTCTTGGAAACTGTCTATCCAATGATAACTTGACTTTTCCATTGTTAGCAGCTGCTAAAACTAATGCTTTTTCAGTCGGTTCACCCGAGGCCTTATAATCACCAAACTTTCCTGTAAGGTTGGAATTATTACAAAGAGCAAGATAAGATAAAATGTCCAATGCCTCACTTGATGACATATTAAGCTGACCATTTATTGAGTGTATCTCAGTTACTGTCATTTTATTTTGAGTAAGAGTTCCTGTCTTATCAGAACATATGACGCTTGCACTTCCAAGGGTTTCAACAGCAGGAAGTTTTCTTATAATGGCACGGCTTATTGCCATTCTCTTTACTCCTATGGCGAGTACTATCGTCACAACAGCCGGCAATCCTTCGGGTATAGCCGCAACTGCCAAACTTATGGATATCATAAACATCTCAATAGGCGGAATATTTTGCACGACACCCAAAATGAATATAATAAAGCATATTACCAATGCGCCAATACCTAAATATTTACCCGTTTGAGCAAGTTTTGCCTGCAATGGAGTTTGAGGAGAAACCCCCTCGTTTATAAGGTCTGCTATTTTTCCGACTTGAGTATTCATTCCTGTTTCGACTACCACACAAAGTGCATGGCCTGCAGTTATCGAGCTTGAAGAATAAACCATATTATGTCTATCCGCAATCGTCTTGCCGGAATGAAGCAATGTATCCGGGTCCTTATCAACCGGCAAAGATTCTCCGGTAAGAGCTGACTCTTCTGCCTTTAAGTTAGTGCTTTTTATAATTCTGGCATCAGCCGGTACAAAATCTCCGGTATTTAAAACTAAAATATCCCCCGGCACAAGCTCTTCTGAATCAATTAGGCTTTCTACACCGTTTCGTATAATTCTTGCCTTAGGAGCTGAAAGCTTCTTTAAAGAATCTATAGCCTTCTCGGCCTTGCTTTCTTGTATAACCCCTATTAAAGCATTCATTATAACTATAGCCAATATTATTATTGAGTCTATGTAATCGTTATTGTGCTCAATTATAGATGTAGCAAAAGATATACCCGATGCTATCAAAAGGATAATAACCATAAAATCCGAAAATTGTTCTAAAAACTTTGTAAACACGCTTTTGGGCTTTTTTTCTTTTAGTTTATTCAATCCATATTTTAATTGAAATTCCTTTACTTGTTTCGAGTTTAGTCCTTGATTTTCAGAAACATTAAACTTATTTAAAATTTCCTTAGCTTCCATGTTATGCCAAACCATATTATCATCCCCAAACTTTAAAAACTTGTCTTAATATATATATTTAAGATTTTATAATATATTACTTCTCCCCAAAAATCACTAGTGCCATATTATATTAGTAAGGAGGATGAAGGCTTTATGGAATTCTATTTAGGTATTGGACTTCTTGCTGTATCACTTAGTATAGATGCTTTGGGAATAGGGCTTTCATATGGCCTTAGAAAAATAAAAATACCAATATTAGCAAAATTAATAATATGTTTTATATCGATGGCATTTACCCAAGCAGCAATTTTAATCGGAAACGTAATTAAAAACTTCTTACCTGATATTATTTCAAAGAGTATAGGGAGTTTGATGCTCTTAGTTTTGGGCATATTTATAATAGTTCAAGCATTTATAAAAAAAGATAAAAACAAAGAAAAACCACCAAAACCAAAAAGCTCATCATTTTCATTTAAGTTTTTAGGAGTGACAGTCAATATTATAAGAAACCCAAGCTCTTGCGACTTTGATAAATCCTGCGACATAAATGCACTCGAAGCTATATATTTGGGTACAGCCCTTTCTATAGATTCCTTTGGTGCAGGAATCTCAAGTGCCGTGACAGGCCTTAATTCTATATTAATCCCTCTAACTGTGGGACTATTTCAAATTTTATTTTTATATTTTGGAAATATTCTTGGAAAAAAATTCTCATCATTTAAAAAATTAGACTCAAAAGTATTTGTAGTCTTATCAGGGTCATTAATGATTATACTCGCCGCAATAAGATTTTTAGTTTGAGTTATCAATTAATTTTACTTTAAAATTTTTCCTAAAAAGCTGAGAATAAAACAAGCATTGATGTTAATAATAATATTTGTCGATAGGAAAAAGTTCTTCACATCGACTTAGCATCTTAGCAGGAGGTGAAATAAAAATGGAAAAGCAATCTTCAAACAAAAAGAATAACCAATTCAGCAACAAAAAGAACAATAACAACAATAGCAACAACCAATTCAGCAATAAAAAAGGAAACAACAATAACTGCAATAATAATATCAACAATTTTGAGGATTAATTTTTTGAAACCTCTGAACATTAACAAATTATCGTAGTCAATAGATACTAAAGGGGACCTTATGCGTCCCCTTTAGTATTTTTTTAGCAAGTTGATTTCATATTAAAGTGGAATCAACTTGCTTTTTATTTACATCTAATATTATACAAAATTAAAGGCTGCAGTTAATTTTTACTGCAGCCTTGATATTACTCTAAAATATATACATTCATAGTTCTTCTTCCAAACTGATAACATTCACTCAAAGTATCATAGAATAAATCTACCAGTGCAGATCCTGATGATAAAGCTCCACCTGTATCCGCCGCAACTGCATACCCATAAACATATGAGCCGTCCGGCGAAGCTATATAAAGCTTTGTGCCGTATGGAATGATATTTGGATTAACTGCAACTCTTCCTCTTTGAGCAATAGCTCCTGTTGAAGTATGTGACCCCGGAGATGCAGTATATGCTGTCGCAGAGCCGGTTAATACCGAAGTATATGAGATGGAATTACCTTTATGGTCTATTAATGTGCCATCTCTATTATCCCTTGAGTATCCGCTTGAAAAAGGCTTTGTTGCCTTTGTTTTAATTCCAATTACTTTTCTTGCGTCTACAGCCTCTTTTATAGTGGTACTACTTAATTGTTGGGTTTCAACAACATTCCCGTTGACTATCTTTTGTCTGACTGTAACTTCTCTTTCTCCGTCTGAGCCTTCAGTATATTGGGTATCCCCCTCATAAAGTTCATCCGAGAAAGTTGTTATTGTTCCAAAAGGAACAGTCTCTTTCTTTGTTTCCTCTTTAAATTCTATTCTGTCAACTTTTAATGGCATATTTTCGTATATTTGTTGTTCCATATCCAGACTTATTATGTCATTTTCATTTAACTCAATACCTAAATACTCAATGGCATCTTTGACAGTACCCTCCGGCACTACAACATTTGCAACCTCGTTTGCGCCGTCAGATAATTTTACATTGTACCTGTGAGTAAGTGATATTTCCATCTCCGGACTAAGCTCTGTAAGAGCATCGGGTTCAGAGATATCCTGTTCTCCAACTCTAAATCCGGAATAAGACAAAGCATCCTTAACTGAGCCTTCGTTGACAACTATGGTCTTTGATATACCCTCAGCCTTGACGTAAACTTTGAATGCACGTTTAATGACTAAGTTTATATCATCGCCTACGTCTTGCCTTTCGACTATATCATCAGATTTTAATTTTATTCCTGCCTGCTCGAGAATCGTATTTGTATCGTTATTGATGGTTACGATAGAGAATGATTTATCTCGGTCGCTTATATACACCTTGTGGCTCAACGCCGCAACTGATATTGCGGATGTAAGAGCTATGACTCCCATAATGACAAGAGCAACTAATCTTTTCGCTTGATGATTAATTTTTTTTGAATCAATTTTCATAAGTTTAAGTTTCTCCTTTGGTCCTTTTATTTAGGCAATTGCTTAATAGTATTTAGGCACGCCTAGTGACGAGGTTTTCAGGATCATGTTGCATGCATTTAATTATATTTGCTATTTACGTGAATGTCAAGTGCGTTAATAGTATCAATTTTATTAAAAGTGCACAAATAATAATTTTTTTATTTAATTACGGACGCGATTAAAGTGAGTTTTTCCTCAAAAAACCTCATTGTTTTTTTAAAACCGTAAACATTCGCTTATTTTTATATGTGCATATTGCAAGAATTTAGAGATTACAATTCCATTACACCAGTTACAACTAGATTTCCTCATTTAAATCGTATTATTCCACATTATTGAAAACTTAATAAAATAAACTAATTTAGGTTAATTTTATTAAAATTTCCCCCTATTGTATTCTATAATTTTGTCTATAAATTTCTGTCCGTACTTTTTAAGCTTCACTTCTCCCACACCGTTGATGTCAGAAAAGTCCCTTAAATTTTCAGGCTTGACGGCTGACATTTCCTCCAAGACTGAATCAGAAAAAACTATGTATGCAGGTACACCTTGCAAGTCGGCAATTTTCTTTCTAAGATTTTTGAGAATATTGAACAAATTCTTATCTATATTTAATTCTTTTTTCCTCTTTATTACTGTATTTTCATATGATAATCCACACATATCTTCAACCGTAACATAATTGCAATTGCTGCAATTATTGCACCTATATCTTGGTTTCTCTCCAAAATAATCAAGTATAAAATGCCTCAAACATCGCTTTGTTGTAGAATAAAACGTCATCATTTTTAGCTTTTCTTCTTCTTTCTCCTTTAACGATACTTTCTCATCTTCATCTAAATTATCCGCATCGTCTATCCTTGTTTGTATTAAGAATCTAGCTGTTTGTACGTCAGATTTAGCATAGAGCAATATACAGTCTGCGTTACTGCCATCTCGTCCCGCTCTTCCGGCCTCTTGATAGTACTGTTCTATGCTCATAGGCATATTGTAGTTTATCACAAACGATACATTCGATTTGTCTATTCCCATTCCAAAGGCATTCGTCGCAACAATTACCTTTACGTTGTCAAATATGAAATCATCTTGATTTTTATTCCTTTCTTCATCGCTCAACCCTGCATGGTACCTTTGGGCATTTATACCCTTTACCTTTAGTGCTTTTGTGACTTCATCAACCTGCTTCCTCGTTGAACAATATATAATTCCGCTTTTATCCTTATTTTTGTTCAAATATCTAAATACAAATGCCATCTTATCTATAGGTTTAAACACTGAAAAGAATAAATTCTTCCTATCAAACCCGGTTGTAATTGAAAATGGATTGTCAAGGTTTAATCTTTCTATTATATCTTCCTTTACTTGCTGTGTCGCAGTTGCAGTGAAGGCCGCCAATACCGGTCTATTATTAAGCTTTTCTAAAAATTGAGGTATTTTTAAATAGCTTGTTCTAAAATCATGACCCCATTGCGATATACAATGTGCCTCATCAACAGCTATGAAGTCTATTCTAACTTCCTTGGTAAATTCTAAAAAAGAACGTAGGTTAAGACGTTCAGGCGCTACATATATAATCTTATACATACCTTGTTTAGCGTTGGCTATAGCCTTTGCCTGTTGTCTCTCATTTAAAGAGCTATTTAAATACGCCGCACGAATCCCCATCTGGTTTAAATCCGCTACTTGATCTTTCATAAGCGATATAAGAGGTGAAATTACAAGCGTTATCCCTTCAAACGCAATGGCGGGTATTTGATAACATAAAGATTTTCCCGAACCCGTTGGCATAATGGCAACGCAATCATTATGATTCAAAATGTTCTCTATTACCTCTTCCTGCCCTTTTCTAAAGCAATCATAACCATAAAATGTCTTTAATATCTCTTTTGCCTTATCCTGCATTTTTCCATCCCCCTAATTCAACAATGATTATATCATATAAAGTAGAATAAATCATGTATTGTTAACTAAAAATTTCTTAATAAAAATATTACTTTAAAATTTGATTTGATTTAATCTTATTTTTAGTGTATTATAGTATAAGTAGTATCCAAAATGTTTAGGAGTGATTATTATTGGATAAAATATTTAAATTGGTTTCAGACCGCGTTGAAGAAGCGCTTAATAATAAAGGCTTTAAAAAGAATAATCAAGAGGAAAAATATCAAACTTTATTTATAGGCGAGGATCTAGCTTACTTACTCAAGTTCAATGAGCAAAATAAGCAGTTTGAACTAAAAAGCTGCAGTGTTTCAGACTGCAAACCTAACAATCAATGGAAAAATATTGCGTCATGGTTGTTTGACCCTGAAGAAGGAACTAAAAAAGATGCAGAATATATTGCCGCAGATTTTTGTGAAACATTAATAGGACCTACAAAAGCTCCTGTTCAAGTCGCAAAAAAGAAAAAAGACAACGATAATAAAGTCGACATTATCTTCTTTATGAATAGACTTGCTAACATTTTACCGGGTCTTAAAGAAGAAATAGACGAGGAAAAGCAATCCTACGAAACTTTTAGGATGGTAACGTTCACGGAAAATAATGTCATGCCTAAAATAAATATGTTCTTACTTCAAAACAACAACTCTAAACAATTCAAGAAGTTTTGCAATGTCCTAAGTGACGCTTATAATGTAGGTGATCTCGATGTAAGGTCAACCGTGACCTTCTTGATATTAAACAATATTAAAGATGAAAATCAAATCAAAAAGTTAAAAGAAGAACTTAGCGATGAATTAAATAAGGCTTGGCAAGCCTCCTATTCAATCAAAGATAAAAAAGTAAAACCTGAAAAAGTAAAGAAAAATAAAAAGGGCTTTATTGCAAGTACACTTGCAAATCAATAATAGATACCAAAGTACAAGATATATTTGAAAGGGGGAACAAATTCCTATGAAAATTACTTCTAATGTAGAAAATGACGTAATTAACATTAATCTTGAAGGCAGATTGGATACAACTACCTCTCCTGAACTTCAAAGTGAATTAGACAAATTACTTACCAAAACTAAATTTAATCTTATTTTAGACTTTAAGGATTTATCATACGTAAGCAGTGCCGGTTTGAGAGTCCTTCTTTCTGCCCAAAAGAAAGCAAATGATTTAGTTGGAAATGTTGTCATTAGAAATGTCAGCGACTCCATTATGGAAGTCTTTGAGATGACCGGATTTTCAGACTTCTTAAATATCGAACCGATTGCACAATCAAAATAATTCCTATAATTCAAAATAAAAAACAAGTGTTAGCATTAAAGCTTTCACTTGTTTTTTTATTTTTATAATATTGCGATATAAGTCAAGGCCACATTAGTTTACATCTTCAATTTCGTATATATACTCGCCTAATGTCTTGTTTATCTCATCAATTATAGGCTGCATGAGCTTTTGTGCATCCTGCTTATTCTTAGCTGATGCCGTAACTCTAAATGTAAGGCCTTCTTCTTTGGCATATGGCGCAACAGTAGGATTTTCTAAATCCAATAAATCTGCAATCATGTCAGCTGCGTGAGCCTCTCCTATTCCCTTTAGTTTAATATTAGTAGAAATAATAGTCTTATTGGAAATCTTGCTTAAATGCTCCTTTTTTGCCATATTAAATACACATTCCATCTCTTTTGGTGGACCCGGGAGAAGAACGGCTATCTTGTTATTTTCTTCTATTATAACCCCCGGAGCTGTACCAACCGTGTTTTGAATAACTATAGAGTCCCTTGGTACATACGCTTGTTTTTTATTGCTTTCACTTATTTTATAATTATCAAAACGTTTTTCAAAGTAATCTTTTATATTATCGTATGCCTCACTATTAAATTCAAGTTCCCTTTTAAAGTATCGAGCTACTATCTCCTTGGTTAGATCATCCTTGGTCGGCCCTAATCCACCGGTCGTTATAATCATATCGCATCTCTTAAAGGCTATATCAAGTATTTCAGTAAGCCTTTGCCTATTGTCACCAACTACTGTTTGATAATGCACATCTATGCCCAATAAAGCAAGTTCCTTCGATAAAAATTGGGCGTTTGTATTTACTATGTCGCCCAAAAGCAGTTCGCTTCCAACGCAAATAATTTCAGCGTTCATTTTTTAATACCCCCTTTACCTTTATTTATATATTAATTGATTATCTAAACGATGTAAAGAATTTTAGATTCACTAAACCTTTTTTCTATTTCGTTCCTTAAAAATACTTCTCCTTCTTCTCTTAACTCCTTTTTATAGGCGTACTTTCCTCTTCCCCTTGCAGTCATTAAATCCTTACTATATAAATCCTCTATATGTGGAAAGGCATCATGATTTATAGCTCTATGGATAAAACTATACGTCATAAATATAACCTCTATAAACATCTCATCCTTTGCCTTAGATGAGAGTTTGTCATTCAATATATCTAAAAGTTCAACATATAGTTCCTTCCAATTATCCACCATTATGACAGGAGCTATTAAAAGACCTATCTTATACCCCGCATCACAAAGTTTATTAACAGCCTTTATCCTATTTAACAAAGATGATGTACCTATTTCTATATTAGATATTATCTCTTGAGGGTTTACACTCATTCTTATTATAGTCTTACCCTTATGGTTTAAGTTAAGAAGTGGGTCAACCATTGAAAATTTCGTTGGAAACGTGATAAAGCCTCTGCCGCTTTCAGCAAAACTTTCTATAGTCCACGGGAGATTGGAGGTTATGGTATTTTCTAATATCAAGTCACTGTTGCTCCCTATTTCAAATATAGATGGACTAATGGTTTTAAATGATTTTTTTATTAATCTAAACATCATTTCTTCTCTATTTACAAATACCCTAAGGTATGAACATTTATTATAGTTACAAACTAAGTAACAATAAAGACACATTGCCCCGCAGCCTGATGATGTAAATGGTACAAGATAATCCGAGCTCTTATGATTTGGAGTATATTTATGAGTTTTCCTTGTACCTATAATAAGATAAGTTTTTAATGTTCTAAAATCCTTATTCGAGCTTTTTCTTAGGCTCTCAATGTTATTATGATTATCAATAGGGATTTTTTCAATACCATTATATTTATTTAAAAGATACTTTCCTAAGTAATAATCTTCTATATTTGGTTCATAATAAATTTTACTTATCTTCATATTTTCAACTCCTTTAAGCATATTATTTACAATAATCATAACCTTTATTTATTGTTGTGATAATAACATAAATTACAAGTCAAATTATAATATTAAATTTTAAAGGGTGGTTTATATATGCTAATGTTCTTTTTAGGTTCCGTAGCAGGATGTATGATGGGTGTAATACTAATGTGCTTTTTCTATGTTTCATCAAGCTGCGATAAAAATTAATTTAAATTTGAAAAGTGTATCCTCAAAAATTCAAGCTTTGCCTTGGTTTTTGAGGATATATCTTTTTATAATCTAACAAAATTATTAGGTATTATATGACGACAAGACTTTTTATGTTATAATTATAATAGAGGTGTAGTTAATTATGAGTTTTTCAATTAATTTAGGTGACTGGAACTCAGTTTTTGCCGTACCAACAAGCGTTGTGGACAAGCATATAAAACTTGCCGGCGCCGCTCAACTTAAAGTACTACTATGGGTGCTTAGAAATGCAGGAACTGATTTTACAATAGATGATATGTCGAAAGCTCTTTCTATGCATCCTATGGATGCGAAAGACGCAATGCAGTATTGGATAGAGACAGGGTTAATATCTAAAAAAGATGATGCATTCTATCCAAGCAAGATAGAAAATAAAGAACAACATCAAAATGAACCTAATAGCACTCAAACTAATAAAGAGGCAGAAAAAAAGGAAGCTATAAAGCCTCCTGCAGTCATAAGACCGCTAAAACCTGACCCTGCCTTTGTTTCAAAAAGAATTTCTGAAAATTCTGACCTTGCTTCACTAATGCAAGAGGCCCAAATTATACTTGGTCGACCAATTTCAAACGGTGATTGCTCGAGTCTTATAATGATACACGATTATTATGGTTTACCCGTGGATGTAATAGTTATGCTTTTGCAATATGCTTGTGGGATACAAAAGCCAAACATGAGATATATAGAAAAAGTGGCCGCATCTTGGGCCAGTGAAGAAATTGATAATCTGCAAAAAGCAGAAAATAAGCTTATTGAACTAGACAAGACAAACAGGGCATGGAGAAAAATTGAGAAAATTATGGGTCTTGACCATCGTTCCCCAACATCCAAAGAAACTGAAATGGTTAAACGTTGGGTATATGACTGGAACTATCAAGAGGACATGATAAGAGAAGCATATGAACGTTGCGTTAATGCTAAAGGTAAATATATAGCTTCCTATATAGACAGCATTATCAAACGATGGCACAACCTAAAAATCACTACCATATCCCAAGCCATGGAGGAAAATAAAAAGCAAGGTCCTCAAAGCAATAGACAAAACAACACAAAATCAAGACCTACGTCATATAACATTGATGAATACGAAAAAAGCAGTATATTTGACGATATACCAAGTGAATAATAAAAAAGGGGAATATTATGGGTTATAGTAAAGATATATATGAGGCTGCAAATAGGAAATTGTCACTTATCCGCCAGGAAAACGAGGCTAAATCCGAACAAAAAAGAGAAATATTTTTTATGAAGTATCCAAGAGCCAGAGAAATTGAAAATCTTCTATCCTCTACGGCCATAAAGGTTGCTAAGTCCGTATTAAGAGGTGCCAATACAAAAGAGCAACTAACATACTTAAAAGAACAAAATTTAAAACTACAGGATGAACTGCATCAAATATTAAAAAGTCAAGGTTTAAGCGACGATTACCTTGATATTAAATATAATTGCGAAAAATGCAAGGATAAGGGCTATATAGACGGTAAAATGTGCACATGCTTTAAAAAGCTCCTAAAACAAGAAGCCTACAACAAAGTAAACAGTCTTTCTCCACTATCCCTTTCCACATTCGATACATTCTCTTTAGAGTACTACCCTGATACCCCAATAAAAGAGGGCTATCCATCCTCTTATAAAAGAATGTGTGATATATTTAACTACGTAAAGAGATATGCAGAAAATTTTGACAAAAACTCAAAAAGTCTTCTCTTGCAAGGTGCTACGGGACTTGGCAAAACGCACCTTTCTCTTGCAATAGCCAACGAAGTCCTAAACAAAGGATATGGAGTCATATATGGGTCAGTCCCAAATATTCTCTCAAAACTCGAAAAAGAACGTTTTAGATATAATAAGTCATTTGAACAAGATGAAACAGAACAATACTTAAACGAGTGTGACCTATTAATCTTAGATGACCTAGGGACGGAATTTTCAACTAATTTTTCTAATTCAATGATATATAACATAGTAAACACTAGAATTATGTATTCAAAACCCACTATAATAAGTACAAATCTTTCTATGAAAGAGCTTGAAAAGGCCTATACTGAACGGCTTGTATCAAGATTTATGGGCAATAATATTCGTTTAGTATTTTTAGGCAAGGATATACGTCAACAAAAAATATTAAAAAAGCGACACTCATAAAGTGTCGCCTTTTTTTAGTAGAATAAATCACTGTCCACATCATCTTCTATTCCCCGGTCCCACTCAAAACAAGCGTTATTGCGTGGGAGGCTGTTATACGGGTCATAACTGTCATATTGCGTAAAGTCCATATAGCCAACTAATCCATAAGAGTCGAAATCATCACCATTTTCTCGACAATAATTATTTTGTCGAGATTCAGATGCCTCAACAAAACCATTATAAGTTATAATATTTCTATCTGCACAACTTATTTCATCGGGATCATCGTAATCATCAGCACAATTTGCTTGAATCATACATGACATAAACATAACAGAAATAATAAAAACCAAAACTATTTTTTTACACATTTTCATTACCTAACCTTACTTAATTATTTATAATTGTTCCCAAACATCCCATAAATTAAATTTGTTGCCATCACCCTCTTTATATGCTGTATTAATATAATGAGAATCTGATGCCTCCACACTGCAATTATTTCCATTACTGTTTGCTAATTCTATTTCCCATTTCTCATCCGGAGGGTCAACACAATAACACGTAGTTGTAGCAATTATTAAAACAATAATCATAGTAAAAGTAATTAATATATTTTTCATATATCTACCTAAGCTCCTAAACTTTAATTATTAATTACGGTCAAACATAAAAACTTGACCCTTTCTAATTTAAATTTTCCCTTTAAAACTATAATCACTTAAAATAAACCTATTGATTTTCGTAATCACTGTGTATAATATTGTTTAATAATAACCCAAATCCTCACCCCCACTTGAAGTATTGATTATCTTTTTGCTATATCCCCCCTAAAATTATACCAAATACAACAACTAAAAATGTTAGTGGTATAAATATAAATTTTCCTAATATTAAGAATGTTTTATTTAAAGGATATTTACTTCCAAGATTAATCTCTTTAAGCGAAGAGTCTTTCTTAAATGCCCAAAAAAATACAACTGCCACTATTAATGCTGAAAGTGGAGATAAAACTATAGTCGAAAAGTCAACTACCGCTTCAAAAATATTCATATTAATAGACAAGGGAAGCATTATACAAAGAGCAATTAATGATACTGCAAGTGTCGCTTTCTTTCTATCTAAATTTGTTATACTTGTAAGTGCCTCAACAAGAACCTCCATCATAGAAAGGCCCGTCGATATTGCTGCACAAATAACACTTATGAAAAATACTGTACTTATCACTGCGCCAAACGGCATTGATGAAAATATCGCAGGCAATGAAACGAATAAAAGTGCAGGGCCGGCACAAGGGTCAATTCCAAATGCGAATACCGCAGGTATTATTGCAAAGGCTGCCAAAATTGCACCTAATGTGTTAAAGAACACGACTGTCGCCGTAGACTTAGGAATATCCGTATTTTTATCAGTGTAACTTCCGTATACAACCATAACAGAGCCGGAGAGTGAAGCTGTAAAAAACGCAAGACCCATTGCCATAATCCATGTTTCTATATGTAAAAGGTTTTCCCACCTGGGTATACATATATATTTAATTCCTTCTATAGCTCCCGGGAGGGTAACTGACCTTATAACTATAAGTAAAAATATCACAAACATCATTGGTATAGCAACTTTGTTTAGTTTCTCAATTCCTTTGGTTACGCCTAAAGAAATAATAGCTCCCGTTAAAATTAATGCAAAAACGGCAAATGCTGTTTCTTCATTGGAATTTGAAAAGTTGCTAAAATATGTAGCAGGATCTATTTTTACAATCTCTCCCGTTATGCTAATATAGAGATATTTAAATATCCAGCCTATAATAACAGTATAAAAAGAAAAAACCAAAGACATTCCAATAGCAGGAATAGAACCTACGATAGATCCTCCCTTCACTCCTTTTTCTTTAAATACCCTACGAATTCCCCCAAGAGAACCCGACTTAAAAGTCCTACCAAACGTAAACTCTATAACCAAACCTACTGCACCAAGTAAAATCGTAAAAATAAAGTATGGAATTAAAAAGGCTGCTCCACCATATTTGCAAAGCTTAAATGGAAACATCCAAAGTATACCAAGACCTATCGAGGCCCCAATGCTTGAAATTATAAACGCAAACTTAGACGAGAATTTATCACGATCTTTCATCACACAAAACCTTTCTATTGTGGAAAATCAAAAGCTTTAATTAAAAAATACTATCTATTAAAACCACGGTATTTTTAATAGATAATTCAAGGCATAAATCGAAATTATTAATCTTTTAGTCTCACACTATCAATTACCACAAAAACTATAAATTTGTGCACTATTTTACCATGTTTATACAAAAAAGTCAATTATTATCCCTTATTTTACCATTTAAGATTTAGGTCTTGTATAATAATATATATTCAAGAATTACATATCCCTTTAAAATGAGAATTTTATATAAAAAAGTAATCGTTCTCCCTGGCGTAGAAGAACGATTATGTTTAAAAAGAAAAAAGGTAAAAATAATGAAAAATTGTAGTATGATTTCTCATACCTTTTTAATTATACCGAATTTTTGTTTGTTTGTAAAGCTTTTTTTTTAAAAAATTTATTGTTAAAATAAACATATGCAAATACAAATTAATATTCTGCATATTATAACCTTATAATGCATCTTTATTCATTATCAATGTTTATTTTAAATAAAAAAACTTGAATTTTATAACATATATTCTACATCGATTTTATTAGCTTTATACAGCCGGGTTTACACACTTCTGTACACTTACCGCATCCAATACACTTGGACGCATCAACACAAGCTAAATTGTTTTCTATTTTTATCGCCTCCATTGGACACTCCTTAACGCAGCGCATACAAGAAATACATCCTGCACTGCAGGCTTTTCTTGTGTTAGCACCCGAGTTGTTGTTCGAGCAGTATACAAATGCCTTATCTTCTGCCAAAGTGCGTATCTTTATTATATGTTGAGGGCAGGTAGCGACACATTTGCCACAGGCCTTGCACTTCTCACTGTCTATAACTGCTATACCATTACAAATAGAAATAGCATTAAACGGACAAGCCTTAACGCAATCTCCAAACCCTATGCACCCATAAGTACACTTGCCATTCGTTGTGCAAAGCTTACTGGCTGCAAGACAGGAATCTATGCCGTTATACTCCATACACTTTTCAGTATTTGAACAATTTCCCGTACACTTAACCACAGCCGTCCTTTCATCACTTGAACCTACTCGTATACCTAAAATTTTAGATATCTTTTCTGCCGTACTTTTTCCGCCGACTGAACAAAGATTTGGCTTTGCTTTGCCTTCTGCCAAAGCACTTGCATACCCGCTGCACCCTGAGAATCCACATGCGCCGCAGTTGGCCCCCGGAAGTGTATCTACAAGTTTCTCTAATTTCTCATCCTTAGGAGCCGACATAACTATAGAAACAACTGCCAATATAAGGCCTAAAATAAGGCCTATCCCCGCAACTAGCAATACGGGAAATAAAATTTTCTCCATAATTTCCTCCTATACCCCTAAAAGACCATTTACTAAGCCTTGAAAACCTAAAAACGAAACTGCAACCAATGATGCCGCAACAAGTGTAATGGGAAGGCCCTTGAGTGATTCCGGTATATCGGATTCCTCTAATCTTTCTCTTACCCCTGCAAATAATACCATTGCAACCAAAAACCCTATACCCGCTCCAAATGCATTTACTAAAGCATATATATAGGTAAATTCGGCACTTTGTTGGCTTTTCTCTACTACAAGCATGGTAACACCTAAAACCGCACAATTAGTCGTAATAAGAGGAAGATATATACCTAACGACTTGTAAAGTGGAGGAATATACTTTTTTAATACGATTTCTACTAACTGCACCAAAGCGGCAATTACCAAAATGAATAATAAAGTTTGTAAATAATCAAGGTTGTTGGGAAGCAATATGTAATTATATATTGGGAAGGTTACCGCTGTAGCCAAAACCATTACAAACGTAACCGCAGCACTCATACCTATTGCGGTATTGAGTTTTTTAGACACTCCCAAGAATGGACATATTCCTAAAAATTTATTTAAAACGTAGTTTTCCGTCAAAATTGACGCTAAAAATATCGCAGCAAGAGCTTTTATCATTATGCATTACCTCCGCTTTGAGATATTTTTGTGCAGCTGCTTTTCATAGGGCAGCCGCTGCACCCCGGCTTTGAATCCTTACTTTTTTTGCCTGAAAGTTTGTTAGATAATGCTATTAACATTCCAAAAACAAAAAATCCACCCGGAGGTAAAATAAATATTAACATAGGTTCAATAGCCCCGCTTGTAATAGGAATTCCAAAAACACAGCCCGTTCCAAAAAACTCACGTATTATTCCCATTAAAAGCAGTGCTGCTGTAAATCCTAAGCCCATTCCAAGCCCATCAAGTGCAGAAGGGAGCACTTTATTTTTTCTTGCAAACATCTCAGCCCTGCCTAGGATTATGCAGTTTACAACTATCAAAGGCAAAAATATACCAAGAGAATCATTAATTGCAGGAGCATACGCCTTTACAATCATTTGGACTATAGTTACAAATCCCGCTATGATCGTAATATAAGAAGGAATTCTTACCTTATCCGGGATTACCTTTCTTAGTGCGGAAATAACGGTATTGGAACACAAAAGCACTAAAGTTGCCGAAATTCCCATGCCAATAGCATTTGAAGCCGATGTTGTAACGGCTAAGGTTGGACAAGTGCCCAAAACTAAGCAAAGTACGGGATTTTCTTTTAATATTCCCTTTGAAAATTCATAAGACAGCTTTTTTTCCATTATTCCATACCCCCTGCCGTCATAATCTTATTATAGTTTGATATAGCTTGATTTACCGCTTTAGTAGCCGCCTTTGAGGAAATGGTTGCTCCTGTCACTGCTTCTATCTCGCTATCCTTTGGTTCTCTGTTTTTTATAACTGAAATATCTTTATCTGCTAACTTATCCTTATATTGGTCTAAAAAGCTCTCCTTTTGGATATTGGCTCCAAGTCCGGGAGTCTCAGATTGAGACAAAATAGACACTCCACTTATTTTTCCATCTGACTCAATTCCCGTCATGACGGATATTTCCCCTGAATATCCCGATGCTTTAGTGATAAATGTATACCCTACTATGTTTCCATTTGAATCCAAACCCTCATAGCAGTCCTCGATTTGAGGGTACTCTTTAAACTCACAGGCCTTTGAAAGTACAATTTTCCTCGAACTGTCCTGCTTTTGAATTTCTTGATTTTCTATAGGTTTTTGAGTAAACGTATTTGTCAATGTCAAAAGTAAAGTCACTAAAAAGCACACAATAAAAAGTGCTAAAGACGGAACAGCTATTTGCTTAACACTAAACTTTTTCATGACTTTCTCTCCTTTTAAAGGTTCTTGGTGTTGATAACTTTTCAATATGAGGAACCAATATATTCATGATGACAATAGAAAAAGATACCCCTTCGGGCAATGCGCCAAAAGTCCTTATTAATATAGTCAAAACACCGCAGCCAATACCAAAGATTATTTTTCCTTTAGTTGTAATTGGGGAAGTTACATAATCCGTCGCCATGAAAACAGCCCCCAAAATCAAACCGCCTGAAAGTAAGTCTAAAATAGGGTCCCTTGAAAAGGCTAAGGACAAAATAAATACAGTACCTATAAAGCACAATGGGATAGTTGGAGATATAACCTTTCTTGCTACAAGGTACAATCCACCTATTATTATCGCTAGAATACAAGTTTCCCCTAAGCACCCGCCTCTAAAGCCTAAAAATAAATCCATATAGTTAACATTTTCTAATGAAGATGTCTTTAATATAGCAAGAGGAGTAGCAGTAGTAATTGAGTCTATGTCTTGATATGACCTTTCAAATGGTTTAACCCAAGTTGTCATATCCTTAGGGAAAGATACCATAAGTACAATTCTTGCAATTAATGCGGGATTTACGAAGTTTTGGCCGAGTCCTCCAAACATTTGCTTGACAACTACTATTGCAATTGCTCCACCAAGTGCCGCAATCCAAAGGTTTATCGTGACGGGTAAATTGAAAGCAAGCAACATTCCCGTTACAACTGCACTTAAATCCGCTATTGTATTATCCCTTTTCATAATTTTTCTTAATATATATTCGCACAACACACATGAAAGCACTGTCACACCTACAACCATCAATACCCTTGTTCCAAAGATAATAACGGCTGCAATCAAAGATGGCATTAATGCTATTATTACATCAAGCATAATAGACTTTGTGGTAACTTGACCTCTCAAATGCGGCGAAGCCGAAACTATTAATTTTTCTTTCACTTTATCACCTCTTACTTACTCGACTTCACTATAGATTTGCCAACCTTAATAGCTTGAACTATAGGTCTTGACGCCGGGCAATTGAATACACACGAACCGCACTCCATGCAGTTTAAAACTTTAAATTTAATAAGATTTTCCTTATCCTTATTCATAGAATATCTCTCAAGTTTATATGGGAATAATCCCATAGGGCAGCTTTTTACACACCTGCCGCATCGAATACATTGAGAAGGCTTTGGAAGAATACTATCATTTTCATCGAAAGCCAAAATAGCATTATTTTGTTTTAATATAGGTAGACTGTCATCATAAAGGGCAATACCCATCATAGGTCCACCCATTAAAATCTTTTTAGGTTCACTTTTATATCCGCCACAAAATTCTATTACATCACAAATTCTGGTACCTATAGGCACTATTACATTTTTAGGTTCCTTTACTGCCGAACCGTCGACAGTTATACGACTCTTAACAAGCGGTACACCTGTTTTTATGTACTTGGATATAAATGTCACTGAATTTACATTCATTACAATGCAGCCCACATCAAGCGGTATTTGGCCTTCCCCTACTTTTCTTCCCGTGCAGGACTCAACCAAAATCTTCTCCGCCCCTTGAGGATACCTTGATTTTAAGGTTAAAACCCTTACTCTATCCTTAGGGTCCCTCTCGTCATTATCTGCAATTTGCTTTAAAATCTTTATAACTTCAGGCTTATTATCTTCAACACCTATAATAACCCTGTCTATATTCAAAATTTCTTTGATGGTATATATCCCTGAAAAAAGTTCCCATGAATTTTCAATGCATTCTCTATGGTCTGCAGTTATGTATGGCTCGCACTCGGCGGCATTTATTATAAGCGTATCGACATTTTTCTCATTTGGGATATTAAGCTTCATGTGCGAGGGAAATCCTGCACCTCCAAGGCCTACCAAGCCGCTTTCTTTTACAGCCTTTACTAAAGACTCTTTATCGTATACTTTAGGTGGAGTAATTGATGGCAAAAGTTCATCCTTTCCGTCCGACTCTATCTCTATGGCGTCCACAAGCTCGCCTGATGGCATTCTTAGCTTGTCAATCTTCTTTATTTCCCCGGAAACACTTGAATGTATAGGTGCACTAAACATACTATCACTTTTACCAATAAGCTCACCCACATAAACGTGATCCCCTTTTTTCACAATAGGAGTACACGCCTGCCCAATGTGCTGACTCATAGGTATAATCACGTTCTTGGGTGACGGCATATACACACTTTCTATATTTTCTGTATTTTTCCTATGCGGAACCTTGGCTCCTCCACGAGTTTTAAACGGTTTCTTAGGAAAATCTAAATATTTCATAATATCAACCTCATATTATCTAAACTATATTAATTCTCAAATTACCCTATCAATAATAGGTAAAACAATTTTAAGCATAAGACCGGTAACACTTCCAAAAATTATAGATGCTATAACTATGATAGGAAAATAGTAAAATACCGGTGCTCCTGTTAAAAAATAAGCTACCGCAAGTTGCGACATATTATGCGTTAACGCTCCAAATATACCTATACCTATAAACCCAAATGGATTTCTCTTTAATTTTAGCAGTAATCCTGTCACTAAGGTACTCAAAATCGAGCCGAAAAAGCTCATTAAAAAGGCTGTAAACCCACGTGTGAGCCCCACAAAAAGTGACTTTAAAACAGCTACCAGCATAGATGACGGTATACCTAATGCTCCTGCTACTGACATACTCGCCACATTTGAAATCCCCAGTTTCGCCCCGGGAGGTAAAAAGGGAAGCGCAGGAAGCAAGCTTTCAAATATAGATAAAACTATCGCCGCTGCAGTAAACACAGCAACAATAGAAAGCTTAAGTACCCCCAAATTAATATTCATATGGTTAGAGTAAATGTTTTTGTCATTAACCTTATCTTTTTCGATGTTATTATATGTACATGTTTCCTTTTTTTGATCTTTCAATATAAATATCCTCTATCCTGTTATAGAATCAAACTCTTTTTGATTTCCCCTTAATTCTATAGAAACCTTTGCCGGCAAACAAACCGCAATATCTCCCGCTTTGGAAAGTCTCCCTGTATTTACGCATATTTTATCCGGACACTCGGAGTTTTTAAAGTATATGCTGTTCTTTTCAACGGATATTATCACGGGGATACTGCCGTCTATGTTTATTTGGTACGGTTGTTCCACTTCATTAAGGTTAATTATCTTATATGTTTGATTATCTTTAACTATTACCGCCTCAAGGTTTTCGTTTGGTTTAGAGTGTATTATAAAGAATGATACGATTGCCACGATTAACAATGCAGTCAATAAAATAACATCTTTAGTTTTAAAAATTTGTCTGCTTCTCATATTTTATTACCATTGATTAATAACATATTCTTGATTTGTTATTATGACATTGTCCTTTAAACCATCAGTCACAAAAACCTTTTTATCATTATCTATAAATACGGCCGCAGCATTATAATACTTAAGAAGTTCTAAACTGTTATTTCTTCCCAAGACGAAGCACGCAGTCGAAAGAAGGTCCGACAATAGCCCGCTATCACTCCAAACGGTGACAGAGGCTAAATCACTTTTGGAAGGATAACCCGTTTTGGGGTCTAATATATGATGATAAAATTCACCATCACTGTAAAAGTTCTTTTCATATGCTCCGGAAGTGGAAACATAGCCGCTTTTTATAGGAATTATCGCCATACTGTCGGAGCTGTCTTGTCCCTTAAATGGATCCCTTATGGCTATACGCCAATCCGCCTTGTTAGGTTTTGTGCCAAAAACCCCTATGCTTCCGCCTATTGCGACTATGCCGCTTTTAGCTCCTTCTTTTTTATATCTTGATACAACCTCGTCGCAAGCGGCACCCTTGCCCACTGCTCCTAGGTTAATCCCCATATTTTCCTTAAAAAGTTTTGCCCTATTGACATCCAAATTTACTTTTAAATTCTTATAGTTTACATTTTTTAATTTTTCTTGTATTTCCTTATCTCCAGGGACCCTTGTATCATTTGTATCGAACCCCCAAAGCAAGGAAACCGGCAATATTGTTACATCCAAGGCTCCCATACTCTTTTTGGAAACTTCCAAACTCTTTGATAGTATGCTTGAGGTTTTTGGGTCTATATCTACCCAATTATCCCCGGAATTTTTATTAACCTTTGCAATATCCGAAGTATCTATCCTCCAAGATATTAAATTTTCGAGATTATATATATCTTCCATAGCTTTAGAAACTATTTGCTCTCCATTGTTGCTATATACGGTTTGGTGTACATATGTCCCCATAGCAGTATTGGTACTTTCAAAAGAATTGTCGTTAGCATCAACCCTTACAAACATAAAGACTATTAGAACTATAGTCAACACAAGCATAGAAAACAACGTGACATAAAGCGGCACTGATGATTTATATTCCTTATTCTCCAAAGTTATCTCTCCTATGCTAAAAAATTTTACAATAAATTAATTTTACCATTTTTTATTTTATCATTCAATGGCTTTATATTAAAAAATTATATTACATAATTATATCCATTTTATCAAATACCAAGTCCTTTGCTCCCCCATCTATATTGTAAAAATTTCTTATTTATGATATTATGAATTATTATATTATTAATGTTTTATCATAAATCTATATATGGAGAATAAAATGAAAAAGAAGATACCTTGGAAAACTATTTTTAATATTTTCATCCTGCTGTTTTCTGTAGGTTTATTGGTTTACTTTGGATTGTCGGAAAACGGGCTTGTAGATCTTTTAAAAAATGCTTCGGATTTTGATAAGGGCTGGCTTTCGATGGCTGTTTTGTGCCATCTCTTTAATATTGTATTAGACGCTTACCTTATATATATTTTTACAAAAAATACCTCTGAAAATTACTCATTTAAACACGCTTTCAAAACAAGTATGGTTGGGCAATTTTTCAGCGCAATAACCCCCGGTGCATCGGGCGGTCAGCCTATGCAGATATTTTCAATGTCCAAACAAGGAATCGACCCGGGAGTCGCAACATCGGCCTTAATACAAAAATTTTTGGTCTATCAAACCACTATAACCGTGTACAGTGCCTTATCTATATTAATTTGTTTTAAGACCTTTGCAGGCAATGTAAGCTCGATCATGTGGGGTCTTGCGATTTTTGGATTTGTAACACAAGCATTCGTTATATTTCTTCTGCTGCTCTTTTCTTTTAACAAAAAGATTACATATTGGCTTATAAATACAGTTTTTCACCTTTTGGAAAAACTTAAAATCTTGAAAAATGCAGATGATAAAATAGAATCTCTTTCAAACCAACTTGAATATTTCCACAAGGGAAATGAAGAACTTTATAAAAATAGAAATATTGTACTTAAATCATATGTTATAACCGCAGTACAACTTACTTCTATGTTTATAGTACCATATTGTATATATAAATCCTTCAGACTCTCGGGCGCAAGGGTTGTGGACATGGTATGTACGCAGGCATTTGTCTCGATGGTATCCTCCTTTGTCCCGATACCCGGCGCTTCCGGCGCTTCTGAGGGAAGTTTCTACATCTTCTTTGGAATGTATTTTACCGAAAATACTATAAAATCTGCCATATTGCTATGGAGAATAATAACCTACTATTTAACTATATTAATTTCAGCTCCATTTTCAAGAATCAGCTCAAAAAAACCTCCTAAATCAGAGGAAGACTCAATAAGGACTGATAATGTTGAAGAAACAAATCAAAAAACCTAAAATAAGCGTTATAATCCCCGTATATAACTCCGAAAAATACTTGTTTAGGTGTCTTGACTCATTAAAAAATCAAACTTATAAAGACTTTGAAGCAATTATTGTAAATAGCGATTCTAAGGATTCATCTTTAGATATAATTAAACAATTTACCCAAAAGTATGAAAATTTTCATCTCATAAATAAAGACAACAGTGGAGTTGCAGATTCCAGAAATACTGCATTAAAATCCGCCCTAGGTGAATATATTTCATTTTTAGACAGCGATGACTTTTTGTCACCTGACTTTTTAAGTGTCTTATACAATTCATTAATAGAAAATGATGCAGATATAGCTTGTTGCGGATATTATACTTACTATCCCAAATCGCAAAAAGCAGCCACAAAAAAACTTACTGCCAAAAGCGGTGTATACTCATCCAAAAAGGCGCTTAATATGCTTATAAAAGACACTACAATGCACTTTTATGTATGGAATAAGCTATTTAAAAGGTCTTTATTTGAAGACAATAATATAAGTTTCCCAAATATGCTTTTTGAGGATATCTACGTCACGACAAGACTTTTCTATTATGCTAAAAAGGTAAGTATGGTTCATAAACCTTATTACTATTATGTTGTGCATGGGGACAGCCTTGTAAATTGTATTAATAAGAAAATGATTAATGAATATGCAAAGGCTATTGTACTTTTAAGAAATTTCCTTGAAGAAAAAAAAATATATAAAGACTTTAAATTAAGCCTTAAATTATTTGCAATTAGGGGAATGTTAATAAATATAAAATTTATTTTCTTTCTCCATTCAAACGAAAAATCATTTGCAAGCTTTTTTAGTAACATACATAAGTCAAACAAAATTATACTCTATTCGATAAGTAAAAATTTTAATATTTACGACAATATATACGATATTCCTAATGTCTTAAAATAATACATTATAAGGAGGATAAATAATTATGAATAAGAAAATTCCTAAGATAAGCTTGATTATTCCTGTATATAATGTGCAAGAATATATAGAAAAGGCGCTGCAGTCAGTAGCAAATCAAACCTTTAAAGATTTTGAAGTAATCATTGTAAATGACGGCTCTAAAGACCAAAGTGTAGAAATAGCAAAGAAATTTATTAATAAATACGATAACTTCAAACTTATAAATCAAGAAAATCAAGGCCTATCTGCCGCAAGAAACACAGGTCTAAGAGAAGCTAAGGGCGAATATATAGCTTTTATTGACAGTGATGATTTCATAGAAAGCAATTTTCTTGAAGAGCTTTATAATCTCGCTGTCGATAATGATGCGGATATTTCTTATTGCAACTACAAAATATATTATCCTAAAATGAATTGGTCCTTGTATATGCCGTTTGCGTCTAGATCTAAAGTTTATTCAAAACAAAAGGCATTAAAAACACTCATATTGGACGTAACATTGCATTACTACGCTTGGAATAAACTCTATAAAAGGACTCTATTTACTGATAACAATATAGAATTTCCTGATATGTTCTTTGAAGATATAGCAACAACTCCAAGACTTTTATATTTTGCAAATAAGTGCGCCGTTTCGTCAAAAGGGCTTTATCACTATACCAGGAGAAAAGGCAGTATATTGAGCACTATGAATGTCAAAAAGGTAAATGATTATACTACTTCTCTAGGTATAATAAGAAACTTTATAGATAAACAAGGAGAATATGATAAATATAAAACAATCCTTAAAATATACGGCCTAAGAGTTATGCTTGTTAACTACTATTCTATCTTTGATATGCATTTTCGTGAAATGAACTTCAATGGCATGGCTACCAATATAAAAAGATCAAATGAATCAATAAAATATTTTGTGGGAGAAAACTATAAAACCGTAGATGATGTGGTGGTAAAAATGCCATATGAAATACAAGTGCCGCCTGAAAGGGTTCACCCTAAGAAAAAAGAAAAAAAGACGGAATCATCTGTCTTCGAGGACTGATTTATGCTAAAAAAAATTAATCTACAAAAAACATTCAACGTAATACTTCTTATTTTTTCTATTTGTTTTCTTGTTTATTTTTGTACGGCAAACAATAACCTATCAACGTTAATAAATACCCTGCCCGGCCTTAACCCGTTTTGGGTTAGTGCTGCTTTGATTTCTATGGCTTTAAATTGGGTTATCGACTCTATAATAGTCTACAATATAACCGCTTCGGCTTATCATAAAAATTATAGAATAAAAAGTGCATTTAAGGTTACTATGGTTGGGCAATATTTTAATGCTATATCCCCATTTGCGGTCTTGGGGCAGCCTATGCAAGTAATTACAATGCTTAGGCAAGGAATAAGTGCAGGTATCGCTTTTTCAATCCTAATACAAAAATTCCTAATCTATCAATCTACATTAACTATATACTCACTTTTAGTCATTATATTTAAATACAATTTTTTTAGTCAATTGTTTCCCGGCTTTATGTCGCTTGCATTGATAGGATTTCTAAGCCAATCATTTATTGTCGTAATGCTTATATTATTTTCAGTTAATAGGGTATTTACAACCAAGGTAATAAATCTGGTGTTTAAACTTCTTAGTAAAATCCATATTGTAAAAAATCCGGAAAAAACAGCTAAAGATTTGGAAACTCAACTTCAATTCTATTTAAACAATAACAAAGCTATTAATAAAAACCGTAAATTTACATTAAAACTATATTTACTAACCTTTTTCCAGCTTACTTCAACATTTATTATACCGTTTTTGATATATAAGGCCTATCATAATCCGGGGACTCCTGTAATTGATATGATTTCAGCACAGGCATTTGTTACTATGATTTCCTCTTATACGCCGTTGCCCGGTGCCTCGGGTACATCAGAGGGTAGTTTCCTAGTGATATTCAATATATTCTTTGGAAGTGATATTACCACCCAAGCTATGCTTTTATGGAGGTTCATAACATATTATTCGTGCATAATATTTGGCTCAATGTTTGCATTGGTTGACAAGAAAAAGGAAAAATTAAATATCGACATGGATCAGCTCATGGATAAAAGCATAAAGGAAATGAATAATATTTCCTAACCACAAAATTATACAGGAGGAAGGATTATGTATTGCAGTAATTGCGGCAAGAAAAATAATGATACATCGAATTATTGTTATAATTGTGGCAACAAACTTGTTAAACAAAGCAAAAATAACCTAAACGTTTACCAAAGACAAAATAAGATAAATTTCTTTAAACGCATAGCCTACAATATAATTACATCAAAAAGGAAATATGAAAAAATATTCCTTCTTATTGCTATAGCTGTAATATCATTTGCTCTTTTAGTAGAAATCCTTCCTAACTTCAGTTCTTATGTAAACAGTGCAATAAACATATGCTCAAGGGATTATGGCACTTACTATACTATGGAACTTCGAGCAATGTGTAAGGAACAATGGAGAAATGTATGGTGTGCATTGATATTTATATTGGCATCTTTAGGGGCAATTATTTGTGATATAATAATTTGCATTAATATGCTAAAACTAAATAAAAAACTTTATAAAAAGGAGCAATAAAAATGATATTTGAATGTATGGCAGAAAAGCTTAGTGATTTAACAAATTGTATAATCGAAAAAAATAAAAAAGCAGCTAAAAACAATAAATTAAAGATGTTCATTAGAAACGAAAGAAAAATGATTGATAAAAGATACTATGAATTAGGTAAATATTATTACAATAACCTAAGAGACTCCATTGATGAGGAAGCCGAAAAAATATGCAAAAAAATAGACAACTCAAAAGTTACCATATCTAATGTTCAAGATAAACTAAGAGAAATAAATTTTGCCGACCTAAAAGTCGACAATGATAAAACAAGCCTTGTCTAAAATTAATATTTAGGCAGATACTTTCTATAAGAGGGGACTATATGAAAACTCTAGCAGTGTACTATTCGCTTACGGGTAAGACGGAAGTTATCGTAAGAACCATGCAAGACTCTTTGAATGCTGATGTAGTAGAAATTAGAGAACTGCATGATAGAAGTAAATTTAATGCCTATACTTTGGGCTGTATACTCTCAAAACTCAAAAAGGCAAGTAACACTTACCCTATGGATATTAATATAACTGATTATGACAACATCATAATCGCAACACCCGTTTGGGCAGGATATCCCGCCCCGGCTGTATATAATTTTATACGAGGTTACCAGCTTAGAGGAAAAAACGTATATGGTCTTATCTCTTATTCAAAGGACCCGGGCAAGGCAGAAGAAGCCTTAAAAAGAGAGTTTGATATTCAAGGTATTCCCATAAAAGCAATCATCACTGTGAGAACTGACGATGCTACTATGGAAAGCCTTGATCTTGGGAAAATATACTTTGATGTCAATGATAATGACAGAATAGTATTAAGAAAAAAGATCTATTTTGAAAAAGTTAAAAGTACAACTTACCCTAAACAGGTACCGGTCGAAAAAAAGCCTCAAATAAATGCTGAAGATATAGATTTTTCTTATAATAGATACCTTGGCAAAAAATAGTACTTTGCTTAATTATATCGCAATAAAACAGTACCCCCATTGATATATTAAAATCTGATATGCACCCCAAAAGTTAGATACTTTTGGGGTGCATATCACATCTGCGATTAAAGTATATTGGGGGTTGGCCTTTTTGTAGCTTTTGAATGTTCGTACAAATAAAATCCCTTTGAGAAAAGGATTTACTCCTTTCCCAAAGGGTAGGTTGGCAAACTTGAATTTATCGATTTCTTTATTATCTAATCTGTTAGTAATCTATCCAACAGCATCTGCCTATTATTTATAAACATTTCTGTTATCTGGTAACTCTCTGTATCCTCATATTCGCACAGATGTATGCGTCCATTATCAAAACAATAGATATCTGCATCTGGT
>CAKSHI010000008.1 GCA_934457115.1 uncultured Eubacteriales bacterium
CCTAGCGGTGGGCGGGACGCACCCCAGGTTAGGTTCTATATAGGTGTTTCCCGCCTGCGTCAGATGGGTTATGCAAGGAGAAAGCCTTCACCTAGCGGTGAGCATGACACACCCTAGGTTAAGTTGTATGTAGGTGTTTAGCGCCTGCGTCAGATGGGTTGTGCAAGGAGAAAGCCTTCACCTAACGGTGAGCGGGACGCACCCCAAGTTAGGTTCTATGTAAGTGTTTACTGTCTGCGTTATAATTTATATAAAAATAATAGTTTCTATCTAGCGTCTGGCTAGATACAAGTTTTTACTATATGTGCCTAGGAGCTATAAAGATATTTGATATAATAAAAACCCTCGATTTAATACGAGGGTTTTTAATTTTTATGAAATATTATACTTTGTTTTTATCTAATTCCCAGCTATATGAGCAATTTTGGCACACGCATTTTTTAAGACAAAAAGTTTTTTCCTTCTTTTTTCTTACAAGCATCCAAATAATCCATAATCCGCCGGTGATTAAAGTCATAAACGTATTCCATAAACAACTGCGGCTTTTCGATTCAGTATAAATATTCTCAATTATATTGACGTTACTACTTCCGCATTTTGGGCAAATCATAAATTTATATCTCCTAGAAAACTATTTATCCATTCCGCAGCATTTTTTATATTTTTTGCCGCTGCCGCATGGACATGGATCATTCCTGCCTATTTTTTTATCTTTTTTAATAGTAGTGCCTTGAGCATCGTCACCAACTGCATTTGTGGTCGTAGGTTTAGCGACTTGTTCACGTTGAGGGGCATCTTCATTTTTCTTTAATTGGAATGTGAGCATCATTCTTGCTGTATCTTCCCTAATAGATGCGATCATTTCGTCAAACATATCGAAACCTTCGATTCTATATTCTACGACAGGATCTCTTTGACCGTATGCTCTTAGTCGAATTCCACGTTTGAGTTCTTCCATAGCATCTATGTGATCCATCCATTGTTGGTCAACATTTTTAAGAAGTACGACTCTTTCGATTTCTCTTGTCAATTCACTTCCAAAGTTTTCTTCACGTTTTTCGTATAACTCTTCTGCCTTTTTGTAGATTTCATCGATAAGAAAATCGGGCTCTAAGTTTTCGATTTCACTTGGTGTGAATTGAAGGTCATCAGGACCTATTAGCCAATTTAGGTAGTAGTCTCTAAGGCCTTCTAGGTTCCAGTCATCCTTTGAAGATTCTTTTGGAAGGTATTTAGACACTGTAGATTTTATAGCATCTTTTACCATAGTTAAGATTTGTTCTTTGATGTTATCTCCGTTTAGGACGCTGTCACGTTGACTATATATGATTTCACGCTGACGATTCATAACATCATCGAACTGCAAGACGTTTTTACGAATTGCAAAGTTTCTTCCTTCTACTTTCTTTTGAGCACTTTCTATGGCATTTGAGAACATTTTGTTTTCAATCGGGACATCTTCTTCGATTTTGAATTTGTCCATAGTATTTTGCATTCTTTCGCCACCGAATAAACGCATTAGATCATCTTCAAATGATAGATAGAAGCAGCTTTTACCAGGGTCTCCTTGACGGCCTGAACGTCCTCTAAGCTGATTATCTATTCTTCGAGATTCATGGCGTTCTGTACCCATAATATATAGTCCGCCGGCTTCCTTGACTTCCTCGGCTTCTTTTTTAATACTTTCTTTGTATTTATTATATAGTTCTTGGTAAGTCTTTCTTGCATTTAGGATTTCCTCGTCTTCGGTCTCGGTGAAACTTGTAGATTCTGAAATAAGGTCATCGCTTATGCCCATTTTTTTCATTTGATTTTTTGCCATATATTCAGCGTTACCGCCTAGAACGATATCGGTTCCACGTCCTGCCATGTTGGTAGCAATTGTGACGGCACCTTTTTTACCTGCTTGGGCGATGATTTCTGCTTCTTTTTCATGGTACTTAGCATTTAGAACTTCGTGCTTAATTCCCTTTTTCTTAAGTAAGGAACTTAATAGCTCAGATTTTTCGATTGATATCGTACCAACCAAAACAGGCTGACCTTTTTTATGGCATTCTTCGATATCTCTTATAAGAGCGGTAAACTTTCCGTTTTCGGTTTTAAAGATGTTGTCGGGTTTATCGATACGAATCATAGGTTTGTTTGTAGGAATTTCTATGACATCGAGTTTGTATATTTCACGAAACTCAGCTTCTTCAGTCATGGCAGTACCTGTCATACCTGCAAGTTTATCATAAAGTCTAAAATAATTTTGGAATGTGATAGTAGCTAAGGTTTTGGATTCTCTTTCGACCTTAACTCCTTCTTTAGCCTCTATTGCTTGATGAAGGCCCTCGTTGTATCTTCTTCCATACATCAAACGGCCTGTAAACTCGTCGACGATTATTACTTCGCCGTCTTTTACTACATAGTCAATATCCTTTTGCATAACACCTCTTGCCTTAATAGCTTGGTTAATGTGATGCTGGATGGTTATGTTGTCTGCGTCGGTTAAGTTTTCTATATGGAAAAAGTCCTCGGCCTTTCTTACTCCAGACGGGGTAAGAGTAGCGGTTTTTGCTTTTTCGTCTACTACGTAGTCGCCGTCTCTATATAAATCATCATTATCTTCTTTGGTGTTTACTTCTTTAACTTTTATCATTTGAAGTTTTTTAGCAAATTTATCGGCAAGGCTATATAGTTCTGTCGATTTATCCCCTTGGCCTGATATAATAAGAGGAGTTCTTGCTTCGTCGATTAAAATGGAGTCGACCTCATCGACTATTGCATAACTATGACCTCTTTGAACCTTTTGTTCTTTATATATGACCATGTTGTCTCTAAGGTAGTCAAAGCCCAACTCATTGTTGGTACCATATGTTATATCGGCAGCATATGCTTTTTTTCTGCCCTCGTTGTCCAAATCGTGGACGATAAGACCTACACTAAGACCCAAGAATTTATATAATTTACCCATCCATTCAGAGTCACGTTTTGCAAGGTAGTCGTTTACAGTGACAATATGTACTCCTTTGCCGGTAAGACCATTTAAGTAAGCGGGCAATGTTGCGACCAATGTTTTACCTTCACCGGTTTTCATCTCGCTTATTCGCCCTTGATGAAGTACAATACCGCCGATTATTTGAACCGGGAAATGGCGCATACCTAATACACGGCTTGAGGCCTCTCGGCAAACAGCAAATGCGTCCGGCAATATATCGTCGGTCGTCTCACCGTTTTTAAGGCGGTCTTTAAGGATATTTGTTTGAGATACAAGTTCTTCGTCGCTCATTGCCTTGTATTTGTCTTCAAGGCTTAAAACGGCATTACATATTGGTTGTATACGTTTTAGTTCACGTTTGCTATAATTTCCAAATAAAGATTTTAAAAGATTCATAATACACCTCAATACATTATTTATTAAAACATCTACCGTAATTATACCATAGTAATCTTAAAAAAGCATTAAAAATTATAAACATTTTTAGTATAGGCTTTAAAAGGGCGGATAATCTTAGTAATAGGCTTTTAAACCTATTGAATAAAAGCTATAATCTGGTATAATATTAAACTAGATTATGTGCGATTATATTTTGATTAAAATAGATTTTTAAAGGACGAGAGGAGAATGTAAAGTGGAACTAAAAGATTTAGGTCCCAAAATAGCCGAACTTGAGTCGTCGATTAATATTGATAAAAGAATGTATGATGAGGATATCGAAGCTCAATTGGCTCACGTTACCATGCTTGGTCAGTGTGGTATTATAGATAAAACCGAGGCGGACAAGATTTGTGGTGAACTTGAAAAAATTCAAAAGGAATTTTCTTATGGTAATTTTAATTTCGATACAAAGTATAGAAATATAAATGAATTTATCAAGGCAGAACTTTTTAAGAGACTTGGGGATTTAGGAAACAAGGCCTTGCTTGCACGTCATTATGACGACCAAATTGCTTTGGATTTAAGGCTTAACCTTAAAAAAGAAGCAGATATTATGGTATTAAAACTAAAGGAATTAATAAATGCCATTTGCTATAAGGCGGTAGAGCATACTAAAACCATAATGCCGGGTTATGCACATCTTCAAGCTATTCAACCTACGACGTTTGCACATCATATAATGGCATATGCCGAGATGTTTTTGAGGGATATTGAAAGATTAAATGATTCTAAAAAGCGTATGGAAGAAATGCCGTTGGGTTCAGGGATACTTTCGACAACATCATATCCAATCAATAGATCGGTCACGACATTGTTATTGGGTCTTGAAAAAATGACCAATAATAGTGTGGATGCAGTTTCAGACAGGGATTTTTGCGTGGAAATGGCTTCTTGTTTGTCGATTATCATGCTTCATCTTTCGAGATTTTGCGAGGAAATAATTCTACTTTCCTCCAGTAGGTTTAGATTTATAGAGCTTGATGATAATTTCGCATATTCTTCGAATATACTTCATCAAAGGAAGAGTCCTAACGTCGCAGAACGTATTAGAGGAAAATCGGGCAGGGTTTTTGGTAATTTAGTTTCTATCTTAACTTCTTTAAAAGCATTGCCGCTTTCTCACAGTGATGATATGAAGGAAACCGAAGAATCTTTATTTGATTCTATAGATACAGTTGCTTTGTGTGTAGATATATTTACACCTATGCTTAGCTCCATGAAGGTAAATGAAGATGTTATGAAAGAGGCTGCTAAAAAGAGTTTTGTTAATATGCAGGATTGTGCAGATTACCTTATCAAAAAGGGTACAAGCCAAAGAGATGCATATATGATAGTAAGTCATCTTGTTAATTATTGTATGGAGAATAATTGTACATTGGAAGAACTTCCTCTAGAAAAATATAAGCAAGCATCTTCTAAATTTGAGGATGATATTTTGGATGCGGTCTCATTAGAAAACTGTATTGAAGAGAGAAATACATTTAGTGGACCTGCAGAATTTAATGTATTGCAGCAAATTAAGAGAGTTAAGAGTTTAATTTAAGGAAGGTATAGATTTTTGAAGCATGCGTACCTAATAATGGCTCATAATAACTTTTATATACTAGAAAGGCTTTTGCGCCTTTTGGACGACCCTAGGAATGATATTTATATCCATATAGACACAAAAGCAGTGAATTTTGATGCAAATTATTTTAAAGGCATTTTAAAGTATTCAAAGCTGATATATACGAAAAGAACCAATGTTATTTGGGGGAACTACAGCCAAATTAATTGTGAATTACTGCTTTTAAAGGAGGCTGCGTCTAATTTTAAATATGATTATTATCATTTAATTTCAGGGGTAGACCTCCCATTGAAGTCGCAAGAGGAAATCCATAAATTTTTTGATGAAAACCAAGGAAAAGAGTTTGTCCATTTTAATGGTTTGGACCTTAATGAGTCTACGTATAATAGGGCTTCACTTTACCACTTGTTTTCTAAATATGGAAGAAATCGTAGCATGATGATTGATTTAATAGATCGTATAATTTTAAAATTGCAAAGGATTTTTAAAGTGGATAGGTTTAAAAACTCAAACTTTAAATTAGCCTTTGGGGCCAATTGGTTTAGTATTACTGATAATTTGGCTCGTTATGTAATACAACAGGAAAACATGATAAGGAAAGTATTTTCTAAGACCGTCTGTGCCGATGAACTTTTTTTGCAAAGCTTAGTGTATAACTCAAAGTTCAAGGAGAACCTATACTACGATAAGATGGACGAAAACTATATAGCTTGTCTTAGATATATAGATTGGCATAGGGAAGACTGCACTTCATCGCCTCATGTGTGGAAAAGTGAAGATTTTGACGAGCTTATATCTTCAAACTTTCTTTTTGCAAGAAAGTTTGACTGCAATGTAGACAAGCAAATTGTCGATAAGATATTTGACTTTGTATTAAAAAAGTAAATTATAACTATAGGGCAGATACTCTGTGCCTTTGCTCTGATTGCAATCTGTCGTAATCTCTGCTTCTTACAAGAAAAGCAGAGTGTTGCTCCGATTTAAAAAGCATATTAACCTTACGAGAAATTGTAAAGGATAATATGCTTTTTATTTGTATATTTTTATTTAGTTTAATGCACAAAAAAGCAACGAGCACAGATTATGTACTCGTCGCTAAATCTGGTGGACCATCAGGGACTCGAACCCCGGACCAACCGGTTATGAGCCGGTTGCTCTAACCAACTGAGCTAATGGTCCATATTTAATATGGAACCAGATAAGTAATATCAACTTACTTAATATATTATAGAGCAAACTATTTGGTTTGTCAAGCACTTTTTTTATTAAATTATTGATCTATTAAAATTAGATTCCTCACTTGCGCTGCTTGCAATCTGCTGCAACCTCTGCGTCTTGCAAGAAAAGCAGAGGTTGATTAGATTTAAGAATTAACTTAAGGGTAATATTTTAACTATATTTTACTCTTGCTCTTTAAAATCGAATTCACGATAGAATTCTTTTGTATCAGGATTTCTTGTTATTGCGGATTTATTTTTTTCCAGGAGCTTTGTAATTGCATATAAATCGACCCATATTTCATTATCGCACTCTTTTTGACTCTCATCGAAAATTAATTCCAAACCAAAGTGTAAATGACTTGTTTCTATATTGTTTACATTTTCAGTGGTGCTGTATCCTGTCCTGCCCACATATCCTATGACATCGCCGGCTTTTACGACCTTACCTTCGGCTAAATCTACGTGAAATGGCCTATTTTGCCTTAGGTGAGCGTAGTAGTAATACCTCATTTTGTCAAAACTTCTTATTCCAATTCTCCAGCCGCCGTATTGATTCCATCCCATAACTTCTACCGTGCCGGATTCGACTGCAATTACTGGAGTGCCGGTTGCAGCCATCATGTCATGGCCTAAATGTTTTCTTTTATAACCATAAGATCTTGAAGCACCAAAGTCATCACTGTGGCTATATGGGAACGTTTTGGCTATAGGTGAAAAAACTTTAAGTCCGTATTTATCTTCCCACTGTTTTTCACCTGTCTCTTTGTTTAGTTTTTCTATTGAATAATTTCCCAAAAAGCCTCCAAGTACGGCCTGATATACTTTATTATAATAGTCATAGTGCTTCATTTTGCATGTGATTTCTTCAATAGGGATACCCTCTTTGAGCTTTCGTACGACATCTTCCATGTCTTTTTCCTTGTAATTTTTGAAATCACCACCATATTTTGCACCAAGATAGGCAAGCACTTCAATCCAATTGATTTGAATTTCTTCGTCTCTTGACTTGATATCATAATTCATTGCCTTTTCCAATGCGTTATATGGTACATTAAATTCGGCATATTTTATAAAGTCTTTTTTTTCGTCTTCTTGCTCTTTGGCGTTAAAAACATTGCCGCCACCAAAAACTGCAAAACTTGAAATAAGACTTATAATTATAAGTAATATAGCTGTTATTCTGATGGGAAGTCTATACTTTTTTAGATTCAAATAATATCACCTGCATTTTTTAATATCTTTTTCGATATATATGTTTGGCTTGGCATTAATATGTTTTAGCTTGAGGGAATCCTAAACTAAAAATTATTTTAAAGTTTTTAACTTAGAATAAAATATTTAGTTGAAAAATAAATTTATAGTGATACAATTATTTCTATGACAAAAAATAATAATAAGGTGAGTTTATGGAAAAATTTTTGAAAAGAACATGGGCAGAAATCGACATTGATGCCATAGATCATAATTTCTTTGAAATAAAAAATCATATAAAAAAAGATTGTAAGGTAATGTGTGTTATAAAAGCGGACGCATATGGTCATGGCGCTGTATTTTTGGCAAGGGAATATCAAGATTTAGGTGCCGATTGGTTTGCGGTTTCTAACTTAGAGGAGGCCTTACAGCTTAGACAAGGAGGAATAATAAAACCTATACTTATTTTAGGATATACACCGTATGCAGAGGCGCCTATGATGGCAGACTTGGGAATTTCTCAAGCAGTGTTGTCGCTTGATTATGCAAAAAAGCTTTCTAAGGAGGCATATCAACACGGCAAGAAACTTAATGTACATATTAAACTTGATACAGGGATGAGCAGGATAGGAATTAACTGCCAAAGTAAGGAACATTGCAATAATTCGCTTAGTGATATAAAAGAGATTTGCAGGATGGATGGCCTAAATGTCGAGGGAATGTTTACGCATTTTGCGGTGGCTGACGATGGCGAAGCAGGCAAAGAATTTACGCTTAACCAATACAACAATTTTTCTTATGTAAGGGATTCATTAAGCGAGTGCGGGATAAATATTCCTCTTTGTCATTGCAGTAATAGCGCAGCTTTAATTGATTATGATGAAATGAATTTCGATATGGTAAGGGCAGGAGTTATACTTTATGGCCTAAATCCATCGCAAAATCTTCATAATTCTCTCGACTTAAAACCCGCAATGTCGATTAAAAGTGTTGTGTCTATGCTTAAGACCTTGGAAAAGGGCGCAAAGATAAGTTATGGAGGTACGTTTACAACAAAAGGCAAAACTAAAGTCGCAACTGTGCCAATTGGCTATGCAGATGGATATATAAGAGAATTTTCCAATAGAGCAAGCATGATTGTTAGGGGTAAAAAGGTACCCGTTATAGGAAGAGTTTGTATGGATCAACTTATGCTTGACGTCACTGATGTGGACGGTATCCAAGAGGGCGATATTGTCACTGTTTTAGGAAAAAGTGAAAATGAGGAGATAAGCGCTGATGATCTTTCAAAGCTTGCAAATACTATAAATTATGAGATAGTATGTTTAGTTGGAAAAAGAGTGCCAAGACTATATTACAAAGGCGGAAAAATAGTAGGACAATTAAACTATATATATAATTATTCCAATAATTAATGGTTTGTGAAATTTTATATGAATATCACTAATTATATATATCAAAAAATTTGCTATTTTCTGAAGTCTATATTATAATTAAAAGGTTATATAAAATAAAAAAGAGGGATTACAATTTGGATAAAATAGACAATTTAAGAAATATAGCGATAATAGCCCACGTTGACCATGGTAAGACGACATTGGTCGACCAAATGTTAAAGCAAAGCGGGATATTTAGAGCAAATGAGGCAGTCCAAGAAAGAGTTATGGATTCTAACGACTTGGAAAGAGAAAGAGGAATTACTATCCTTTCTAAAAATACTGCCGTAATGTATAAGGATACAAAGATTAATATTGTAGATACTCCGGGTCACGCCGACTTTGGTGGGGAAGTAGAAAGAATATTAATGATGGTAGACGGCGTACTTCTTTTAGTTGACGCATTTGAAGGCTGCATGCCTCAAACAAGGTTCGTTTTAAAAAAGGCTTTGGGCCTTGGAAAGAAACCCGTTGTAGTAGTCAATAAAATCGATAGGCCGGGGGCTAGACCGGCTGAGGTCGTAGACGAAGTATTGGATCTTTTTATAGAGCTTGGTGCGGATGAAGAACAATTGGAATTCCCTGTTGTATATGCTTCTGCAAAAGACGGTTATGCAAGTTTTGACCCTGACAACCTAGATAAAAGGGACATGACTGATTTATTTGAAATGATATTAAAGGAAGTTCCTGCTCCTGCAGGTCAAAAGGACGAACCACTTCAAATACTTATCTCAAATATAGACTATGACGAGTATGTTGGAAGAATAGGCATAGGAAGAGTTGAAAGAGGAAGCGTTAAGTATGGCCAAAGTGCTGTTTTATGCAGGCAGGACGGCAGCACTAAAAACGTAAAAATCTCGAAACTATATCAATTTGAAGGCTTAAAGAGGGTTGAAACCGATTCAGCGTCTTTGGGAGATATTGTTTGTATTTCGGGAATTACCGATTTAAATATTGGGGAAACTATTTGCTCGATCGACAAAATAGAACCATTGCCTTTTGTTAAAATAGATGAGCCGACTGTATCTATGATGTTTATGGTAAACAACAGTCCGTTTGCAGGAAAAGAGGGCAAGTTTGTTACATCAAGAAATATTAGAGAGCGTCTATTTAAAGAGGTCGAAACAAATGTTGCTATGAGAGTCGAAGAAACCGATTCTGCCGATACGTTCAAGGTTTCGGGAAGAGGTGAACTTCACCTATCTGTTTTGATTGAAACAATGAGAAGACAAAATTATGAGTTCCAAGTTTCAAGACCGAGCGTTATAATGAAGGAAATCGACGGCAAAAAGTGCGAACCTGTCGAATTGTTGATGATTGAAGTACCTGATAGTTATGTGGGCGCCGTAATGGAAAAATTGGGTACAAGAAAAGCTGAAATGATCGATATGGTAACCCGTGGAACAGGTATAACTCACTTGGAATTTAAAATTCCATCCAGAGGACTTATGGGTTATCGTCCTGAATTTTTGACGGATACAAACGGTAACGGTATAATGAACCATGTATTTGACAGTTATGAACCGTATAAGGGTGAGATACAACAAAGACCTCAAGGCTCATTGGTAGCGCATGAAACAGGTACAACCACAACTTACGGTCTATTTGCAGCTCAAGAAAGAGGAAGATTGTTTATTGGCGCAGGTGTGCCGGTTTATGAAGGAATGATAGTTGGAGCAAGCCCTAAATCTGACGATATCGTTGTAAACGTCTGCAAAAAGAAACATATAACAAATACAAGAGCTGCCGGCTCTGACGATGCTCTTAAACTTACTCCCCACACTGTTTTAAGTTTGGAGCAATCCTTAGAATTTATAAACGATGATGAATTAGTAGAAGTAACCCCTAAAAACATTAGACTTAGAAAGATTATTTTATCAAAGGAATTAAGGCTTAAAAAATCTAGCAAGAAATAATCTATAATCAAATTGCGAATTTCAGTGGGGACACATAATCCCCCGATGAAACCTTGGGGGCTAACGTTCCCTTTGCATTGTTTGCAATATGTTGCATACTCTGCTCTTTGCAAGCAAAGCAGGTCGCCCCCCGATTTAAATTAAATTAAAGGATCGTAAGATGGAATATGTAATACTGGATCTTGAATTTAACGGCGTATATAGCAATAAGTTAAATGGTTATTTTAATGAAATTATTGACATAGGCGCTGTTAAAGTAGACGAGAATATGAGGATAATTGATGAGTTTTCGGTTTTAATAAAGCCTATGCTCAGCCAAAAGATAAATAAGTATGTGGAAGATTTAACCAACCTTACCGCAGAAGAGCTCCAAAGTAATGGTATCCCGTTTATTGAGGCTATAAAATTATTTAAGGAATTTCTTTTGGATTCTACCTTAGTGACGTGGAGCGATTCCGATATAAAGGTTATCTTTGAAAACTACAAGTATTTCCTTGGAAAAGATGGGATATTCTTTATAAAAAGCTTTTTGGATCTCCAAAAATACTGCGAGAAAGTTATGAGTATAGACACTGCTTTGAATAATAGATTATCTCTTTCTTGCGCTTTAAAGCTATTAGGTATTAATTCCAATGAGGATAAGGAGCACCAAGCTTTATACGACAGTATCCTTGCTTATAAATGTTTTGATAGGCTTTATGACAAGGAACTTGTGGACTCGTTTACTAAAAAATGCATATATCCTGAGTTTTACGATAGGATTAATTTTAAAAATTCTCTTATTTTAGATCTTAATAAAATAGATATAGATATTTCAAACATCGATTTTTATTGTGAAACCTGCAATGCGAAAGCAAAGCCTTTGTCAAACTGGAAACGTAAAAGCAAATCATTTTGTGCTGATTTTCAATGCCCCATATGCCATGAGAAGTTTAGGGGAAAGTTAAAGTTTGTTAAAACATACGATGGTGTAAAGGTAAATAAATCGCAAAGTAAGCTTGATGAAGAAGCGGATAAGGAGTAAACATGGAATTTAACAGTAAAGTTTTTAATTTAAATACCAATGGTAATGTAAAATACCTAACCTTTAAAAAACTTGAAGATTATAAGTTTATAAATCATGCTTTCTCAACTAAGTTTGCAGGGGTTAGCAAAAATGAATTTTCTTCGATGAATTTAGGATTTAACGGCATTGATGCCAATGAAAATGTTATAGAAAACTACCATATCTTTTGCGATGCAGCGGGATTTGATTTTAATAGTCTTGTTGCCTCGTCCCAAGACCATCATACTAATATAAGATGTGTAGAGGAAAAGGATAAGGGTATTGGAATATATAGGCCAAAGGATATGCAAAGTGTCGATGGGTTGTTGACCAATGTTAAGAACATAACTTTGGTTACCTATTATGCGGATTGCACACCTATTTTTTATCTTGACCCTAAAAATAAGGTTATAGGTTTAGCTCATGCCGGCTGGCGAGGAACTGTCTTGGGTATAGCACCTAAAATGATTGAAACCATGAAGGAAAAATATAATTCAGACCCTAGTGATATCATTTGTGCTATTGGGCCTGCTATAGGCAAGTGCTGCTATGAAGTTGATAAGCTTGTCTATGAGAAGTTTGCAGCTATAGACGGCGTTGATATAGAAAGCATCTCTAAACCTACAACGCAGGGAAAATATATGATTGACCTTTGGAATACCAATAAGTATAGATTAATGTCCTGCGGAGTAAGAGAAGAAAACATAGAAGTAGGGGATATTTGCACTAAATGTAGAAGTGATCTTCTCTTTTCCCATAGGGCGACAAATGGTAAGCGAGGTACACTTGCTGCCATGTTGTGTATAAAAGAATAAAAGTATAATTAAAGTGTAGGTGTCCCCTCCACCTCTTAAGGCGGCTGGGGACATAAAAGATTTAAATAAGTGTATATCTTTAGATTTGAAAATAGATTATAAGGAATTATTAAACGTGGAGGGGATTTGATAAAATGACTAAAGCGGTATCATTTGAAAAAAACAAATCAAGAGAAGAAAAAAGAAAGAGTATGGGACTTCCTTCCTATACTGTTTTGGAAGAGGTTTTAAACGCAGTGACCCATGGCGTTGGTGCACTTCTTGCGATAGCGGCAATTGTGCTTTTGCCAATATTTTCGCCTAAGACGGTACTTAATATAACTTGCGTATCTATTTATTCGGCTACTTTATTTATACTTTATATAATATCAACGATGTATCATGCATTAGGTCTTTGCAAGGCCAAGAGGGTATTTAGAGTTTTGGATCATTGTTCTATATTCTTACTTATAGCAGGAACCTATACGCCAATAAGCATATTGATGATTGGCGGCAATTTAGGATATATATTATGTATATCAATTTGGGTTGTAGCTATTATAGGGATTATCCTAAACTCTATCGACTTGAAAAAGTTTGCTAAGGTGTCGATGGCTTGCTATATTGGTATGGGTTGGGCCGTCATCTTTGCATTTAAACCTCTTATAAACAGCGTAACGCCATATCAACTTACGATGCTTTTAGCAGGAGGGGTTGCCTATACTGTTGGAGCCATAATATATGGAGTTGGCAAAAAGGTTAAATATATGCATTCGTTATGGCACTTGTTTGTTTTGGCCGGAAGTGTACTTCATTTTCTTATGGTCTTTGATTGTGTAAAGGCTATGTGATATAAATAAAAGCCCTTTAGCTTTTTAGCTAAGGGGCTTTATTTTTTAATATGTTTGTAGAGAGTTTTCAACAACATATTAGATAATTGTGGATTTTTAGGCTATCGTTTTATAATTCATTCTTTATGTATTCTAATTTGGACCTTAAAGAACCCTGATAGTATTGTTTTTTACTTAAGGAAAACGAGCTTATTAAGAAGAAAATACATAATAATATAAGCGAAATCCCGGCTGCTGTATTTGAGTAGAAATTTGCCTCGATATTTGAACCGCTTATAGAGAAGGCCCCGACGCTTACAGGGAACATTATAAGGGCAAAATGAGTTATAAGAGCACTTAATGTTCCATGGATTGCTCTAAACAATATAAACTTAAATTTAGAAAAGTTAATTCCGCTTAGGGTTGAAAAAAGCTGAAAGTGCACACAAATCCCGGCAAAGGCAATAAAGAATGAGATAAATTCCGCCGAAACTCCAAGTTTTCCTGCGTTTAGGCAACCTCCTGTAACCTCAAGGCTTGCAAAGAGCAATGATTTGGCATATTGACCTTTTAAACCCATACCCATTAAGAATGATGAAATCTTTTCACCCAATCCATTTTGATTTATGACCTCTATAAATGATGAAAACAACACGACGAATGAACATAAATTAATCATTTGACCCGTGGATGATATAGACGAAAGTACAAATGCTTCCGAAAGAGGGGGCGTTTTTTTGTTTCTTTGGGTATTTAGTGCAGCTTCTTCTTTATTAAACCTTGAAAATAGCCCCAAGATTATACCTATCGTAATTGATGCCAAAACTTGTGAAACTAAAATTATTACCCCAATTTGAAAGCTTTTAAATATTCCTATGCCTATAACCCCAAGTATAAACGGGGGCCCTGCACATATGGTGAAACATAACATACGTTCGGCCTGATTTTGGGTTATTTCATTATTTTCAAGAAGTTCTCTTACACCTTTAACACCCGTTGGATAACCGCCTATTAAAGAGATAAGAATTGTGGAACCTGATGAGCCGGGCAGATTAAAAAGGAATTTTGTGATAGGGTTAAAAATTACTCCAAGTTTCGCAGCAAGGCCTGATTTTACAATAAAAGAGGACAGAACCATAAATGGAAAAAGTGATGGGATAAGAATGTCAGCGCAGAATGAAAGCCCTTTTTTTGCACCGTTTACGGATGCATTGCTAAATATAAGTATCTCGATACATAGATAAAAAACAGATCCAAGCAATAGAATTGTCTTAATTATTTCAAACTTTTGATTTTTAGAATTCAAGTTCATATATCTCACCCCTTTTAATATATATGTGTAAAAGTGATTTTTATTTAAGTTAATGCATAGATTATAATCAAAGTGCAGATGTGCCCACCTCTTAAGGGGGTTCCATCCAGGATTTCAGTGGGGACATATAATCCTACACTGGAATCTTGAGGAGCTAACGCTTCTTTTGCACTGCTTGTAACCTGTCATATACTCTGTTCTTTGCAAGCAAAGCAGAGCGTTGTTCCAATTTAAAAAATGAAAGGTTTAAGCCTAGAGGGGTGAAACTGTGAGAAAAAAGCGTAAATCAAGTAAAAAGTTAAATATAGACAATGCTCATCATATCATAGACAAGGCCGAACTTCCGCTTGGGGCAATTACGAATATGCCGCACTTTGAAATGAACGGCAATCGAGAGGTAATAATAGAAGGATCCAAGGGAGTGCTGGAATATGATGAAAATATTATTAGAGTGAATACGGGGAAAACAATAAGCCAATTTATGGGGAGAAATTTAAGTATAAAGTGTTTAAGCACTGAGTCTTTAATCATAACGGGCTTTGTTACATCTATAGAATTTATTACATGAGGTGAAGACTTTGCTTAAATTAATAAGATGGCTTTTAGGATATGTGTTTTTTGAGGCAAGAGGGGAAAGTCCTGAAAAATTTATGAGTTTGGCGGCAAGGCAAGGTATATATCTTTGGGATATAAAAAAGGTAAATGGTGTTTTGACGGCCTTTGTCGCAGCTTCTGAATATAAAAAACTAAGACCTATTGCGAGAAAAGCAAGGCTGAGAGCCAGGGTTAAAAAACGATATGGATTCCCGTTTTTCTTGAGAAGATTCAAGCCAAGGATGGGATTAGTAGTCGGAATGATTGTGTTTTTTGGGATATTATATTTTATGTCGTTATTTGTTTGGCAGGTGGATATAAGTGGGGCAAATCAAATCCCGGAGGACCAAATTAGGCACTCCATGAAGGAGTTGGGACTCGATGAAGGTAAGCTTAAAAGTAAAATAAACATAAGAATGTTGGAACAAAAAGCTATGCAAAATATTGATAACGTAGCGTGGCTTTCGGTTAATATACGTGGAAGCGTGGCAGAAGTGTCATTAAAAGAACGTATAGTCCCGCCTGAAATAGTCCCAAAAGATAAACCGTGCAATATAAAGGCTAAATGCGATGCCCAAATTTCAAGGACTGAGGTATACGATGGGGCTCCCGAAATGCAGGTAGGTGATGCAGTATTTAAAGGACAGCTTTTGATAAATGGTGTCGTTGAAGATGTCTATGGTGGCTGCACATTACATCATGCAAGCGGGAAGATTTTTGCGTATACCAATAGAAAAATACAGGGCGAGGTGCCCTTTTACCAAACTGTGTATAACGAAACGGGGAAAAACGTGACGAGATCCTCCGCCAAAATATTTGGAGCCAATATACCTCTTACATTTTCGACTAAACCAAGTGGTGAATATAAGAAGGAATACAAAAAGGAAAGACTAAACTTTTTTGATATGCCACTGCCAATAAATATCTATAAGCAAGTATTTATAGGTCAAGAGGCTCATGATATTGTTTTGACTGAGGATGAGGCAAGAAAAGAGGCAAAACAAAAAATCCAAAAGATAGAAGAGGAAAGCTTTAAGGATGCTGTGATTATTGATAAGAATTTTTTAGAAAAAATAGAGGATGATAAGTATATGTATGAAGTGAATTATTATTGTGAAGAGGACATTGCAGTAGCAGAAGAAATCATTGTTAATTAATCGGTATATTTAGAATAAGGTGGGTAAAATGATGAATTATACGAAATTTGTTGTACACATGGCACAAAAACCAATATATACCATGACAGCTTAACGCAGTAAAATTACTAAAAATTAAAAAATAATCCTTTATATAGTGATTTTAATTTACAGCTGTGATATAATATCAATAGGCCTTTGTAAAGAGTGTCTAAAGGGAGGTTTAACTCTGGAAAAAATTGTCGATATATCTTGTGTAGATAATTTAGATTCGTTTTTTGGAAATCTTGACGAAAATATAAAGATTATAGAGGAAGAGCTTAATGTCGAAATATTAGTAAGAGATTCTAATATAAAAATATTAGGTGATGAAAATGTTATAGGGGCTTTTGAAATTATTAAAGACTCTATAAATAGAATTTCTAATGGCGAAGATATCGAAGCTCATGATATTAGGTATTCTATCTCTTTATATAAAGATAAAATTCCTAAAAATGATTTATCTAAAGATCTTATTTTCACGACCCCTAAGGGTAAACCTATAAAACCTAAAACGATAGGCCAGGAAAAATATTGCAATGCGATAAAAAATAATACAGTTACTATAGCTGTCGGCCCGGCCGGGACAGGGAAAACCTATCTTGCAGTAGCCTTAGCGGTGAAAGCTTTTAAGGCGCATGAAGTTGAAAAAATAATAATAACAAGGCCCGCAGTTGAGGCGGGTGAGAGCTTGGGGTTTCTCCCTGGCGATCTGCAGCAAAAGGTTGACCCTTATCTAAGACCTATATATGATGCTCTTTTTGATATGCTTGGACCGGATGTCTACAAAAGATATGCAGAAAGAGGAAATATAGAGGTTGCTCCATTGGCTTATATGAGAGGAAGAACCTTGGAAGATAGTTTTATTATTTTAGATGAGGCTCAAAATACTACAAGAGAACAAATGAAAATGTTTTTGACAAGATTGGGCTTTGGCTCTAAGATGGTAATAACGGGTGATGTGACTCAAATAGACCTTCCAACGAGGGTTAGGTCCGGCCTTAAGGATGCTATTAGAATTTTAAAAGATATTAAGGGGATTTCACAAATTAGTTTTGATGATAAGGATGTAGTTCGTCATAAGCTGGTTCAAGATATAATAAAGGCTTATGAGAAGGAAGAGAAAGGGAAATAATATGGTTAAGGTTAAAGTTTTAATTAGAAATGATCAAGCAGATGTAAAAATTCCATCAGGAATAAGGTTGTTATTACGCAGATGTGTGCACGCTGTGTTAGACACGGAAAAATTTGAGGGTCCTGCTGAAGTAGTAATTACTTTTGTAGACAATGCGCAAATAAGAGAATTAAATAAAAAACATAGGAATATAGACAAAGAAACAGATGTATTGTCTTTCCCTATGGGAGAAAACGGCGAGTATGATATTAACCCGGAGACGGGTAATAAAATACTTGGGGATGTCGTTGTTTCAGTAGAAAAAGCAATAGAACACGCAAATGAATACGGATTTACCCTACAAAGAGAATTGGGATTTTTAGTTGTTCATTCAATGCTTCACCTTTTGGGATACGACCATCAAACTAACATGGATAAACTTAGAATGAGAGAAAGAGAAGAAGATATTCTAAGGCAAGTAGGGTTACCCAGTACTGAAAGTTATGGAGTAAGTAAATAAAAATGAAAGAGATAAAAAGCTTTATATGCGCATTTAAAGGAATTTTCCATTGTATAAAAAATGAGCGACATATGAGAATACATATTTGCGCAAGCTTATATGTGTTGGCTTTTGCACCTTTTTTTCATTTATCGGCAGAGAAATATGCTATTTTATTGTTGACCATTTCAGCTGTTTTAGCGGCAGAGATGGTCAATACTTCTGCAGAGGTACTTTCAGATATTTGTGCAGAAAACTACAATAGAATGGCAAAAGTGGCAAAAGATATAGCAGCAGGAGCGGTTTTTGTATGTGCGTTTTTTGCAGCGATTATAGGTGTAATGTTCTTTTGGGATATAGCCGTATTTATTAATATAATAAACTTCTTTTGGATTCATAAGATTTTGCTTGTGTTGTTTATACTATCACTTTTAGTATCGGGATTTTTTATTTATTTGGGTCCAATAGAAATAAAAAATAGGATTAAATCTTTGATTTTTAGAAATAAAATAAAAAACAAAAAATAAGTTAGGAGAATTATTTTGACTCATAATACTCAAACAAAATCGGCCTTTATAGCAATCACGGGGAGACCGAATGTTGGGAAATCATCACTTTTAAATACACTTTTAGGTCAAAAAATCGCTATAGTTTCCAATAAACCACAAACCACAAGGACTCGCATAATGGGAGTATTAACGAAAGATTCTACTCAATTTGTGTTTATAGATACGCCGGGTCTTCATAAACCTAAGACAAGCCTTGGTAAATATATGGTAAAATCCATTAATGAATCAGTAGCCGGGGTAGATGTTTGCGTTTTGGTTGTTGAGGCCGGAAAAAGTATGCAGGATTCGGAAAAAGAGCTTATAGAAAGGTTTAAAGCCTTAAAACTTCCCGCAGTTTTAGTTATAAATAAGATTGATTTAGTTTTAGATAAAAGCCTTATAATAAGCCAAATCACGGAGTTTATGAAAGAGTTCGAGTTTAGTGCTGTTGTTCCGCTTTCGGCAAAAACAGGCGATGGTATATCATCTCTTACAAGTGAATTGGACAAGCTTGCAAACGTATCAGACTTCTTTTTTGATGAGGATACATTGACCGACCAGCCTGAAAGAGTCATAGTAGCTGAAATGATAAGGGAAAAAATGTTAAGGCTACTTGATAAGGAGATACCTCATGGTATTGCAGTATCAGTCGAAAAAATGCGTACAAGAGAAAATAAGCCTGATATAATCGACATAGATGCCACAATATATTGCGAAAAAGCAAGTCATAAGGGTATAATAATAGGAAAATCAGGGTCAATGCTCAAAAGAATAGGAAAAAGCGCAAGAGAAGATATAGAATCATTTTTTGATTGTAAGGTTAATTTACAATTGTGGGTTAAGGTCAAAGAGGATTGGCGAAATAGAGAAGGTTTACTCAAAAATTTTGGCTTTGATAAGAACGATTTTAATCTATAATTAGCAAAATAAACCTTCTACATTTTATGCGTAATAAATCCCTCGCAATAGTAGATACTTATTATAGAAGTATTTATTTTATAGGGGGTATATCATAATGGATAAAGAGACAGCATGGCTTAATTTTGTTAATACCGGTTCAGTTAGTGATTACCTTGAATACACTAAAATAAAACATCGAAGCATGAATGACCCTTTGGAGGAAGCGACAAATGCAGATAAAGACAGAAGGATTGGTTATAATGGAGAAAACCGTAGGTGAAAGCGATCGCTTGGTAACAGTGCTTACTAAGAGTGATGGCTTGGTGCATGCATTTGTAAAGGGTGCTAAAAGCTTAAAAAATAAAAACTCCATATCAACCCAACTTTTTTGTTATTCTCGCCTTGTGATATATAAGGGGCGGGAAAAGTACATAATTGACGAAGCAACTCCTATAGAAGTATTTTTTTCACTAAGAGACAGTATAGAAAAGCTTGCACTTGCTCAATATTTTTGCGAACTTACCATAGCATTAGCTTCAGAGCATTATCAAGCGAGTGACTTTTTGCGTTTGATTTTAAATTCATTGTATTATCTTTCAAATGATAAAAAGGATAGAAAAATCATAAAGGCTGTCTTTGAAATGAGAATCATGGCGTTAGCGGGATATATGCCAAACTTAGTATGCTGCGACAGCTGCGCAAAGTATGAGGATAAAAGGATGTTTTTTGTCCCATATCAAGGGAAGATTGAGTGTAGTGAGTGCTTCTTTAAGCATGGGAATATTTATTCCCTGCCGTTGAACATGGGAGCACTTACAGCACTTAGGCATTCTATATATGCAGAATTTAAAAAGATATTTTCCTTTGAACTTTTGGGTGAAAGTCTTGATCAATTTTCGGCAGCGGCAGAAGAATATGTAAAGGCCACTTTAGATAGAAAATTTAAAACATTGGACTTTTACCACAATGTATGTTAAAAATATATTATGATAAAAAGGCAGGTGAAAAAGCAAGGGTATTTTAAATTAATACCATTAAGCTTTGACTTTATGAACAATAAAAGAAAATATGAAGAAATATTAGAACTACCAAAAGTATTAAATATGCTTTCAAACCAAGCTCATTGCGAAAGAACAAAGGAAATGGCATTAAGCATATTGCCTACATATTCATATGAAGAAACATTAACGTTGCTTAATGAAACAAACGACGCTCATATGCTTATAGCGAGGTTTGGGAGCCCGTCATTTGGAATGATAAGCGATATTACAAACTCAGCTGCAAGGGCAAAGTCCGGCGGAATGCTTACAATGGGTGAACTTCTTAAAATTGGTGAAGCACTTAGGGTATTTAGGTCTATTAAGGAATGGAAAGCCAGATGTGAAAATGTAGAAACATCACTTGATATTTATTTTGAAAAGATTATACCCAACAGGTATTTTGAAGATAAGATAATATCATCAATCTTGAGTGATGACGAGATGGCGGATACAGCCTCTCAAGCACTTGCGGATATAAGAAGAAAAATAAGGTCTGCTTCTTCGAGAGTACGTTCGCAGCTTGATAAAATGATACATTCTTCTAAGTACCAAAAGTATTTGCAAGACCCCATTGTCACCATTAGGGACGGTAGGTTTGTAGTGCCGGTAAAGTCGGAGTATCGAAGTGAAATTGCAGGCTTGGTTCACGATACCTCCGCAAGCGGCGCAACTGTGTTTATAGAACCGTTATCAGTAGTTGAAACTAATAACGACATAAAAGTACTATTGTCGAAAGAAAAGGCAGAAATCGAGAGAATACTAACTGGACTTTCAAGCGAAGCAGGCGATTTTTCAGTTTCTATTATCACCTCGTATAATGCCACTCTCGACATAGACTTAATATTAGCCAAGGCACAACTTGCATATAAGATGAAAGCATCTTTGCCTATTATAAATAATGAGGGTAAAATTAACTTGATTAAAGCGCGTCACCCTCTCATAAAAGATGATAAAATAGTTCCAATCAATATAAATCTTGGTGATAAGTTTGATACATTGGTGATTACGGGACCTAATACAGGCGGAAAAACCGTATCAATAAAAACTATAGGCTTATTTACTCTTATGGCTATGTGCGGCTTGATGATACCTGCAAGTGATAACAGCAGCATATCTATTTTTGATAAGGTATTGGTCGATATAGGGGATGAACAAAGTATTGAACAGTCTCTTTCGACATTTTCTTCTCACATGACCAATACAATCGAGATAATAAAAGAAGCAGACCACAATTCATTGGTAATCTTTGATGAGCTTGGGGCAGGGACTGACCCGACTGAAGGTGCGGCCTTAGCTATGGCAATCTTGGAGACCATAAAAGAAAAAGGTTCCAAGATAGTTGCGACAACTCACTATGCAGAACTAAAAGAGTATGCCTTACAAGAGGACAGGGTTGAGAATGCGTGCTGCGAATTTGATGTAAATACACTAAAGCCTACGTATAAGCTATTAATAGGAATCCCGGGAAGCTCTAACGCTTTTGCGATATCTCAAAAGCTTGGAATGGAAAAGTATGTTGTAGATAAGGCAAGAAGTTTTATAGCAGATGATAAAAACAAGTTTGATGAGGTAATCAAGACAATTGAAGCAACAAGAAATCAGCTTGAAGAAGAAAAACAAGAGGCTCTAAAACTAAAAATTGAAGCTCAAAAGATAAAAGAGGAGTCTATTAAGCAGTACGAGAAAATAAAATCGTTAGCACAAAGCGAGATAGATGCTGCCAAACAAAAGGCTTCAAGAATGTTGGATAAGGCAACGTTACAAGTAAATGAGCTCTTGGAGCAAATAAATAAAATCAAGAAGAATAATAATGTGTCCCAAGAAGACAGAACCTTGCTTAAAGCCAAACTTAAGGAGCTCCAAAATACGGCAGACCCAATAGAAAAGAAAAATCTAGGTGATTATAAATTACCAAGAAAACTTAAAAAGGGTGATACTGTTTTAATCTGCGATATGGATAAAGAAGCAGAAGTACTCGAAGAACCCGACTCTTCCAACAAAGTCCTTGTTCAGGCCGGTATTATTAAGACAAGGGTAAACCTTTCAAATTTAAGGCTTATAGAAAAACCAAAGACTAAGGTGACAAGCCAAAGGGGAAGAAGAAATGTTCAAAGTATTTCCCAAAGGTCGGCAAATTTAGAGCTTGATTTAAGAGGAAAGAATGCATTGGATGCGATAATAGATTTGGATTATTTTATAGATAATGCTATTCTTTTAAATGTATCTCAATTAACGGTAATACATGGCAAGGGTACGGGAGTACTTAGAAAAGAGGTTCATGCCCACTTAAAGAAACATCCTGCTGTTAAGAGTTATAGACTGGGTGTCTTTGGTGAAGGCGAAGCGGGAGTAACAATAGTAGAACTTAAATAATTTTGTATTAGGGGAGATTAAAATGCGAAATAACAAACCTTTAAAAATTTTTATAATTATCGCGTTAATACTTGTGGTAATTATAAGTGCTGTATCACTATTAGTATTAAAAGACCCAAACAAGGATAAGTATAACGTAGAACCGTCTACTAAATTAATGCAAGATATAATTATATCGACAGTTCAAAGTTCAGAGCTTAAAGTATCGCAGGATGAGCTCAATGGAGCCTTAGCTTATAGGCTAACAAAAGAGGACAGTAATGGTTCAGTTAACGGGCTTTATTTTGACTTGCAGGATATGAAAGATGATAAAGTAAAGGTGTATATGCCAATAACCTATAAATCGATTGATTTGGGTGTAAGTGCATACGTTAAACCTTCACTCGACAAAGAAAATAATGTATTTTGTTTTGAAATTTCCAATGCAAAAGTAGGCTTATTGCCGATTTCCTCAAAAATGCTTGCAGATAAAATAAAGGATAGTGAACCTGATATGTTTACGTCTGCGGATAATAAGTTGTTTGTTAATTCGTATATAAAGTATGATATTCATTCGACAAGCGTCAAAATACAAATTGATGAGTTTAGAATTGAGGACGGCCAAGTAGTTATAAAGACATCAGGACTATTAAAAACAGTTGAAGACTTATTCAAAGATTTTATTATTGGCGATTAATAGACAAAAAATAATGGAGCACTTAGGTGCTCCATTATTTTGCTTTATATTGGTTGTAAATCATTATTAATCATTAGATTGTAAGTCTTTAATCCATATATTTACTTCTGCATCACTTGGTATCCTAAAATCTCCTCTAGGCGAAAGCGATACGCTTCCGACTTTAGGACCGTCTGGTAGACATGACCTTTTAAACTGCTGAGAGAAGAACCTTTTTAGGAATATGGTAAGCCATTTTTTTATGGTTTCTTCGTCATATATGTCTTTAAAAGCGATTAAAGCTAACCTAAGAATTTTTTTAGGTGTAAATGCAAAACGTATGAAGTAATATAAAAAGAAATCATGAAGTTCATATGGCCCTACTATTTCTTCGGTTTTTTGTGATATTTTATTATCACTTGGCGGCAAGAGTTCGGGGCTCACGGGAGTATTTAGGATATCTAAGAGTATTTCTTTTAAGTTGTCATTAGAGTGGTTTGCCTCATACTCCACTAAATGACGAACTAAGGTTTTAGGAATTGAGGAGTTTACGGCATACATAGACATATGGTCGCCGTTGTACGTAGCAAACCCAAGAGCTAACTCCGAAAGATCCCCCGTACCAATTACTAAAGCATTATATTTGTTGGAAAGATCCATCAAAATTTGAGTTCTTTCCCTTGCTTGCGAATTTTCGTATGTTACGTCATGTATTTTATCGTCATGGCCAATATCTTCAAAGTGCTTTTTTACAGACTCGTAGATATTAATTTCCTCAAACGAGGCCTTATATGCCAAGGCAAGTTTTTGGGCATTTGATTTTGTCCTTGTGGTTGTCCCAAAGCAGGGCATACTTACAGCCCGTATATTTTCTTTATCGAGATTTAAAATATCGAAAGCTTTTTTTATGACAATCAATGCAAGAGTTGAGTCAAGCCCGCCAGAAACTCCCAAGACAACAGATTTTAAGCCTGTGTGTTTGAGCCTTTTAGCAAGACCCATGGCTTGAAGTGTAAGAATTTCCTCGCAGTGTTCCGAAAGCTTATTTGAGTTTGATGGCACAAATGGAAATTTAGGGATTTCTCGTTTTAGGGGGATATCACGTTTATTGATAGAAAACTCTACTTCAAAAGCAGTTTTTTCGCCGTAACTTGTCGCTGTTTTTACTCTTTCGGACTCTATCTTTTGGAGGTCAATGTCTTCTACAATAATGCCCGATTTAAACTTAGAGGATTCTTTTAAAACTATTCCGTTTTCGGCTATTATATTGTGGGCCGAAAAGACTAAATCGGTACTTGATTCCCCGGGACCCGCATCGGCATAAAGATAACATGATGTAAGTTTTGCAGAGTGTATTTTTACAAGGTCTTTTCGATATTTAGCCTTTGAGATTAGTTCATTGCTTGCCGAAAGGTTCGCAATAATATTAGCACCTGCTTGGCAAAGGTCATTGGATGGTGGGTTAGAGACCCAAAGATCTTCGCATATTTCGATTGAGAATTTAAACTCTTTGAAGTTTTTGCACGAAAATACTATATTGCTTCCCAATGGCACACTTTGACCGTAAAAGTCTATGGTTTTATAATTGCACCCCTTGTCGAAAAAGCGAAGCTCTTGAAATTCGCTGTAATTTGGTATATTCATTTTGGGTACAAAACCAAGAATTTTTCCCTTTTGAATAACACAAGCACAATTATATAGGCAATTATTATTTTTTAAGGGTAGTCCAACAATAGAAATGATATCAAGTTTTGAGGTTTCTTTCGCTATCTTTAGGAGTGATTTTTCAGCAGAGTCTAAGAGACTTTTTTGGAAAAATAAGTCCATGCAAGTATAAGCGGTAATAGAGAGTTCAGGAAAAACAATTAAAGAAGTTCCCTTTTCGTGAGCTTCAAATATTAGCTTTATAATCTCGTTAGAGTTATAGTCGCAGTCTGCGACCTTTACATTATTAGTTGCACATGCAACTCTTAAAAAACCGTCTTTCATTTTGCCTCCATAAAATAATTTTATTTTAATCTACAAATAGAGGGATTTTTCTTATATCTTTAAATGAGCTTGAGGGTATAATAAATACACCTATTTTTTGTCCTTTTTTTAGACAGTATTTAATGATATCTTCTATAGTGACATCTTGGTCTTCAAAGACAAAGTCTAAAAATTTAGGGTCGATTATATACGAGCCTGTCGATATCGTGAACGTAAAGCGTGGATTTGGTTGCATGAAAGTGATATTTCCTTGATTGCCAAGCTCCAGTATTTCATAGGGAATTTCCGTAGTCTTGTTTACACAAATTATTGTTACAAGATTTTTTTCTTCATTATGTCTTTTATATATTGGTTCAAAATCAAAGTTTAGCTCAGTGTATATAGACGACATCATAAATGGTTTGTCCACTTTACCCTTTAGTCTTAATAAATCCTTAGATTTTATGCTTGATGATGAAATCGATTCATCTAAACATGTATTGTTGTCGATTAAGAAGCTTTCTTTCATAGTTTAACCCTCTTTTGCAAAGTTATTTCTTATATTAACATAAGTAGAAGCATAGCCAAGTATCAACCAAAATATAACTACCATAAAAGTTATTTCAGATAAGATTGTTTTTTCAAAAAGACTGTAGAATGCATAAGATACTATAATTGAAAATAAATTGGAGTATATTTTTGAATCATGATTTTTGCCCATATTAAAAAGACCTTTACACATATCAGTGGCTAACATAAGGGCAAAACTTGAAAATATTATAAATCCGGTAGTTCCCCAAGATACCAATATAGTTACATAACCGTTATGAAAATCTGAAAATTTAAGTCCGCCGGGTATTTCACGCAGACCATACTCTACGATATTTCCTCTACCAACTCCAAAAAACGGATGATTTTTAAACATAATTAATGATTGTTTTAGAAGGGTAATTCTTCCACTGCTTACGTCATAACTTCCACTTAAAGGGTCTCTTCCTATTTCGACAGCTTCTTGAATACTTTCTTCCGTATCGTTATCAGCTAACTCTTCTTCTGCTATTATATTTTCAGCTTCATTTTTATTGTCATGTATAGGTTCTTGACTTTGATGAATATCATTTACAAATACGGCCACCTTATCCTGCACAGAATTTCTTAGTCCAAATGTCAACGAAAATAGTACTACGCAGCAAAGAACTAATAAAGCTGATCGTTTAATAATATCGCTTATAGAAAAGGAGGTTTTATTAGAAAATAGTTTATAGAATATCAATACAATTATGTATATAATAAAGAAAAGTAATGAGGCATTAGAGTCCGAAAGGATTAAGGCACCCATATTAATAACAATGGAAGCTATATATAAATGCTTGCTTTTTGTGTATTGGCCTAAAGTATCCTTTTGGGTAAGCATATAGCCGAATATTATAGATAGGACACATGAAAGTGCCAATAAATTGGGGTTTGAATAGACACCTATAAACCTATTTTGATATATTCCAAGCCAACAGTCTTGGATATTTATTTGGGTTTTAAATGCGAAAATCAGTAACCCTAGGCAAGAAAGCAGGGTGGTACTTATGGTTATAAATTTAAATATAAATACCATTTCTTTTTCTATTGACTTCTTGTCATTTTGAACATTCATTCCATAAAATATAAAAAAACATATGGATGTATGATATATAAAAAGTAGATTAGCAAGAAGATTATCATTAAAATGCAAAAGTGTTGTAAATAAACACAGTCCTAAAAATAGAATCAATATTTTATAATACTTAACTTTTAGAAATGCCTTTGTTTTAATAAAGTTATGTATAAATATAAGAGCTCCCCAAGAAAGGATAAAACATTTTAAGACAAGTGAAGTCACCTCTAAAAAAGCCAACATTCCTAAAAACAAATCTATAATATAGGCAATTCTAAAAAGGCTTGGATTGAAAATTATTTCATCCGGCCTTTTTAGATCAGTTTTTATAAACTGCATAAATATTCTCCTTATAATAGTTGAAACAATATTTACCTAACTATATTTTGGATAGACATTCTTTGAATGTTTTGATTACATAGGCAACTTCTTCATCAGTCAAGAGAGTATTAAGGGGCAATGTGATCTCGTTTTTATATAGATTATAGGCATTAGGGAAATCCTTTATGTCAAATCCTAAATTCTTGTACGCCGTGTGCATAGGCAATGGTTTATAATGCACATTTACGGCTACACCGTTTTCTTCCATTAACTCTATCATTTTGTTTCTTTGTTCAAGAGTTTTATTGTTAAGTCTTACCATGTATAAGTGTCCACTGCTTTGATGGTCGTCATCATAGTGATTTAGGAAGGTAACATCTTCATCTTTAAATGCTTCGTTGTATTGCGATACAATATTTTTTCTTCTTTCAAGCATTCCACTATAACGCCTATATTGAGCAAGGCCTATAGCAGCCATGATGTCAGTCATATTACACTTGTAATACGGTGCAATGATGTCATATTCCCAGCTGCCTTTTTGAGTTTTAGCAAGGGCATCCTTGTTTTGGCCATGAAGGGAAAATAACATAAATTGTTTATATATATCCTCATTAGAAATGTTGGGAATATCCTTCCAAACTACTGCTCCGCCTTCAGCAGTTGTAAAGTTTTTGACAGCGTGGAAAGAAAAGCTTGTAAAATCTGCAACGCTTCCCGAGATTTGACCTTTATATTTAGCGCCTAAGGAATGTGCACCGTCGGCTAAAACTAAAATCCTATTTAGGCTTTCTTGAAGTTTATTGTTTGGTTTAAACATAGACTTTTTAGAGTTTACTATGTCGAATATTTTGTCGTAGTCACACATTATTCCCGCAATATCTACGGGTATAATAGCCTTTGTTTTAGGAGTGATTGCATTTGCCAAAGCGTCATAGTCCATTTCATGGGAATCCTTTTGCGAATCTATTAAAATAGGCGTAGCTCCAACATGGCAAATTACACTGCATGACGCTGTGTATGTATATGCGCTTGTAATTACTTCATCCCCGGGTCCTATGCCAAAAAGCCTTAATACAAGCTCAAGTCCTGCTGTTGCAGAATTTAGGCATACGGCTTTTGAAGTGCCGCAAAACTCAGCTATTTTATTTTCCAATAGTTTGGTTTTTGGTCCTGTTGTGATCCAGCCGGATTTTAAAGTGTCTATTACCTCATTTATTTCTTCATTTGAAATATCCGGTGGTGAAAATTTAATATTCATATCTAATTAATACATCTCCTAAGTTTTTCACTTGATTACTGCAAAAAACGTTTTAAATAAAAGTTTTATATCATAAAAGAAATTAAATCTTTTTATGTATTCAAGGTTATATTCCATTTTTAAAGGAAGTACCTCATTTACGTAAACGTCGTCGACGTTTTCCTTGTCGTTTAAAAGCTTTTCTTCATCTTTAAATTTAATGCTTGCCAAAGAAGTGACGCCGGCGGGCATTAAAAGAGTAGCTTTCATTGCATCGCTGTATCGATCGACATATTTAAGAACCTCAGGCCTTGTCCCAACAAAGCTCATATCGCCTATTAGTATATTAATAAGCTGAGGAATCTCGTCTAAGCGTACTTTCCTTAAATATTTTCCTATTTTAGTGACCCTACTGTCGTTTTCCACTGTGACTTGAGAGCCGATTTTGTCGGCATTGTTCACCATAGTCCTAAATTTAAATATCCTAAATACTCTCTTATATGCAGTGACTCGTTCCTGCCTAAAGAATACAGGTCCCTTTGAATCCAATTTAATTAATATGGCGATCAAAAGAAAAGCAGGCGACAATAACACCAATAGAATCAAGGAAAATAAAATATCAAAACAGCGCTTAATTAAAAGGCTGATTTTCCTATCTTTTAGTATATCATAATATATTTTAACCTCATCATTTTTGATATCATTGGGGATATCATCCCAATTTTTCATTAACATATTTTCACCTCGCCTAACACAAAAAATATACTAAAATCGAGGTTTATTATACTACATATCATTATTTTATGCAAGAAACGTAAGGTTAGGTGCTGATAATGGATGTAATAAAGGTGTTAAAATATAGCCCTAATAATTAAAAGTCTGTTGTAATTATGACAATCATAGGGTAAAATATATAATATAAATAGATAATTTGCAAGGGGGAATTCATTTGTGGATCGACGGGATAAAAGTAACTATTATTTAGATATAGCCGAGGTTGTTTCGGAAAGAGGGACTTGCCTAAGAAAGAACTATGGAGCTATATTGGTAAATAATGACCAAATAATATCTTCGGGTTATAATGGAGCGCCAAGAGGACGAGAAAATTGTATTGATATAGGAAAATGCATAAGAGAATCTTTAGGAATTCCAAGAGGGGAAAGATATGAGCTTTGCCGCTCGGTTCACGCTGAGGCAAACGCTATTATCCACGCATCAAGAAGCGAGATGCTTGGTGCATCTTTATATTTAGTTGGGAAGGTAGTTCCAAGCGGGAAATATGTAAAGGATGCATCGTCATGCTCTATGTGCAAACGTTTAATAATAAATGCGGGCATTAAAGAGGTAATTGTTAGAGTCACTAAAGACGAATACAATATTACCAATGTTGAGGATTGGGTAAAGGATGATGAATCAATAATAGGAAGGTTTGGATACTAAACTTTAGACATCACCATGTTTCTCAAATTGTTTTCTTAGAGAAAGTAAGGCTTTTTTTTCTATTCGCGAGACATATGACCTTGAGATATTCATTTTTTTTGCGACTTCTCTTTGCGTGAGTGGTTTTACTCCGCATAATCCATAGCGAAGTTTGATTATTTCACGTTCTCGTTTTGAAAGAGCATTGAGCATATATGTATTTAGTTTTTCAGACTTGAATTTTACATCAAGTTGATCGATTATAGAGTCCTCTTCGGCCATTGTGTCCATTAATGTAAGGGCATTGCCGTCTTTATCGGTTTCGATAGGCTCGTTCATGGAGACATCTTGCAAACTTTTTTTGCTGTTTCTAAAATACATTAAAACTTCGTTCTCTATGCATCTTGCGGCATAGCTTGAAAGCCTTGTTCCTTTATCGGGCTTGAAGGTATTGATAGCCTTTATAAGACCTATAGTACCTATTGAAACTAAGTCATCTTGGTCGCTGGTACTTGCGTAGTATTTTTTTATTACGTGAGCGACAAGCCTTAAGTTGTGCTCTATAAGTTTGTTTTTTGCCTCTTGGTCGCCGTTTTGAAGAAGCTCTAGGTACTCTCTTTCTTTTTTTGCGGAAAGTGGTTTTGGAAAAGTGCCGGAACCGCTTACGTGCAAAATAAGAAAAAGTAAGTTATTTAAAATAGAACTAAAAATTCCGGAAAACATATATTTTCCCCCTTAAATTATAATCAAAGTGCAGATGTGCCATGCCTCTTAAAGCGTCGGGCTCCATCCAAGATTTCAGTGAGGACATATAATCTCTCACTGAAATCCTAAAGAGCTAACATTCCCTTTGCACTGCTTGTAATCTGTCGCATGTTCTGCTCTTTGCGGGTTAAGCAGAACTTCTCTTGATTTAAATTAAAAAAACAAAAGAAAGGATATATACAAATGGAAAGTTTTCAAGATATAGAATTTGATATTTTATTTTATTTGCAGTCGCTACATAACCCAATATTGGATAAAATAATGGTGAACATAACATCACTTGGAAATTTAGGTGCGATATGGTTTATAATTTCAATTGTTTTGATGATAATAAAAAAGTATAGACGTTATGGAGTATTGCTTTTTGTGACCTTGGCTCTTACCGGGTTCTTGGGAAGCTTTGTGATAAAGCCTTTAGTCGCACGCGCAAGACCATGTGATGTTTTTATGGATGTGGATACTTTAATTAAGCATCCGGGTGGATTTTCCTTTCCGTCGGGCCACACATATCTTTCATTTGCGGCGGCGACTGTCATTTATTTTATGAATAAAAAATTAGGTGTTTTAGCTTTCATACTTGCAGCTGCAATAGGTTTTTCTAGGATGTATTTGTTTGTTCATTTTCCAAGCGATGTCGCAGTGGGAGCTTTGCTTGGAGTAGTGGTGGCTTTATTTAATATATCTATTTATAAGGCCTTTCAAAATAAAGGAAAACACATCCACAAAAAGAGAGCTCGCAGGTTGAAACGATAGGGTTTTAGCTTATCTAAAGAAGTTTTTAAAGACATTACGGCATTTTCTTTTCTGCATTCTGCAGCAAACATTGTGGCAAACTAATATTGTATCTTCACCAACAACCTCTATCTCATCCCATCTTATGATTATATCTTCTTCACGTCCAAATAGACCCAAACACTTTGGTCTGCCATATATTATAACAGCAACTAATTTTGCGCACTTCATATCAACCTCGACATCACATACGCAGCCGAGTCGTGTGCCGGTTTTTATGTCTATTACTTCTTTATGCCGCAATTCTACTATTCTACAACCCAAGTTTATTCCCCTTTTCTTATTAATGTTAATACCAAAATCAAAAGATTTTTAAATTGCATATATTATAACTTTATGCTTAAAGATTTGATTTAATTATTATTTTATAAAAATAATCTCCTTGGAGGCCCAATATAATGAAGCAAAATGCTGTAAATACTAAAAATATAAAGAGAATAAATCCTGATATCGATTGTGGGCTTTCTTCTACTCAAGTAGATCAAAGAAAAGAGATGGGCCTATCTAATATTGATACGGGGTTAAAAACCAAGTCAATTAAAAGGATAGTTAGAGATAACCTATTTACTCTTTTTAATTTGCTTAATTTTGCTTTAGCGTTAGCCGTTTTTATTGTAGGCTCATATAAGAATTTAATTTTTATGGGAGTCGTAATTTGTAATACTGTTATAAGTACCTATCAAGAGATTAGAGCGAAAATAACAGTTGATAAACTTTCTATTATTTCATCTATTAAGGTAAAGGTATTAAGAGATAATGAAATACATGAAATTCATCCAAGTGAGATTGTGTTAGATGATATTTTGTGTTTAGAGCCCGGGAATCAAATTGTGGCAGACTGCATTTTAATGCAGGGTGAACTTGACGTGAATGAGGCCCTTTTGACAGGGGAATCCGACCTTATAAATAAAAAGACCGGCGACAGCCTATTTTCGGGGAGTTTTGTAGTAAGCGGGAAATGCAAGGCAAAGGTTGAGCATATAGGCGACGATAATTATGCAAATAAAATATCAAATCAAGCAAAGTATGTAAAGAAAATCAACTCTGAGATTATGACAACGATAAATAAGATTATAAAGACAGTTTCGATATTGATAATACCAATAGGAGCATTATTATTTTGGAATCAACTTTCTATTTCTGCCGGCAATTATAATAATGCAGTCGTAAATACTGTCGCGGCATTGATTGGCATGATACCCGAAGGTTTGGTTTTGCTTACAAGTACGGTGCTTGCAGTAGGAATTATAAGGCTTTCAAGGCATAAGGTCCTAGTGCAGGAGCTTTATTGCATAGAGACTTTAGCAAGAGTGGATACATTGTGTCTTGATAAAACGGGGACACTTACGGATTCAAATATGGAGGTTTCCAACATAATACCACTAAAGGACGGCATAGGTGATGATATTGATAAGGCCTTAAATGCACTAAGCGGTAATTTGACAGATAATAATTCTACGTTTAATGCAATTAAAAGGGCATATGACCGTGAATCAAACTATAAGCTTATTAAAACAGTGCCGTTTTCTTCAGATAAAAAGTGGTCGGGTGCGTCATTTGAGGAAAAAGGAAGTTATATTATTGGTGCACCTGAAATGGTATTAAAAAATTCCTTGGAAGATAAAAGTGGTATAGAAAGTGAAATTAAAAAATATATAGATCAAAATAGAGTATTGATACTTGTGCATTCAAGCGAAGTTTTTTGTGAAAGTAATGAACTTCCCAATAGTCTTGAAGCGATGGCACTTATTTTAATTAATGATACAATAAGGCCAAGCGCAAAGAAGACTTTGGAATATTTTGAAGACCAAGGCGTTGATATTAAAATTATTTCAGGGGATAACGTAAAGACTGTTTCCAATATTGCGAAAAGTGTTGGCATGAAAAATTATGATAAATATATAGATGCGTCTACATTAAAGACTGATGAGGACATTAAAAATGCTGTCGATGAATATACGATTTTTGGCAGGGTTTCTCCTATGCAAAAGAAGGAAATAGTTTTAGCCCTTAAGGAGAGAGGCAAGACCGTTGCTATGACAGGCGATGGGGTGAATGATGTGTTGGCGCTAAAGGAGGCGGACTGCAGTGTTGCAGTCGCTTCGGGTAGCGAGGCGGCAAGAAGTGTCTCTCAATTGGTGCTTCTCGACTCCAACTTTGATTCTATGCCAAGGGTTGTGGCGGAAGGACGAAGGTCTATAAATAATATACAGCGTTCAGCCTCGTTGTTTCTTGTAAAGACAATATATTCAACTTTACTTGCAGTTATCTTTCTTTTCATAAAAATGCATTATCCTTTTATGCCAATACAAATGACGCTTACAAGTATGTTTACTATAGGTATTCCGTCGTTTATTTTGGCTCTTGAGCCCAATAAGGAAAGAATTAAAGGGAATTTCCTTTTGAATATTATAAGTAAAGCGTTTCCGGGGGCACTTACGGTTGTATTTAATATAATATTAATAGTTATATTAAGTAATGTGTTTTCGCTTTCATATCAAAACTCTTCTACCTTATCAGTAATACTTACGGGATATACGGGACTAATGCTTCTTTATAAAATTTCAATACCATTTGATAATATAAGGAAAATATTATTTATATCTATGGCACTGGGATTTACAATATGTATTTTTACGCTAAAGGGATTTTTCTCATTGTCGAGTCTTACAATGGAGCTTGGTTTATATCTTGCTTTTCTCATTTTGGCGGCGACAGTTTTCTTTATGTTAATGCTTAAATTGTTTGGTAAAAGGTTAAAAGACTAAATAAAAAGTCTATCGAGGGTATTCGATAGACTTTTATTATGCATTTAGGCTAGGTTTTTGTAAAGTGTAAACCAAACACCCATCCGTCAAACGGGTGGGTGTAATTTTAGAGTTCAAATTTTTAGATTAAGTATAGTTTTGAGTTGTTTGTATGATACAACCCGTTTTTTCATGGTTATTTAAACTTATGTATCACTTTTACTATTCGGATCATGCAAGGACTTTGATGAAAGATTTTCCTCTTTTTTATGGAGATATTTATCTCTTGTCGCCATACCTCCTCTAATATGCCTTTGTGCTTTGTTGATTTCAAGTACGGTCTTAACTTCCTTGTAAAGTTTAGGGTCGACGTATTTTAGTCTTTCCGAAACATCTTTATGTACAGTGCTTTTGCTAACACCAAATTTTTTGGCGGCTTTTCTAACCGTTGCCTTGCTTTTTATTATATATTCTCCAAGCTCTACAGCTCTTTCTTCAACTATACCTTTCACATATAAGCCCTCCTAATTTAGGTGATAGGCTATTTATATGTAAAGTATAGGTTAAATATGATTATTATTGATTTTCTTCTGTGGTCTTTATCAGTGCAATTTCATAATTGTTTACGACTTTACCGCCTTGTCTATAAAGCAATAATATTTTGTTGCCACACAATATGTATATCGCTGTCATATTTCTAAGTTTTCCATCCATAGTATTATCCTCGTTTACATTCTTATTTCTGACTTAAAATACTGTTCCTGAAAATGCACTTGCTTTTCAATTTCTTCTACAGTAAAGCTTACATTTTCCGGTGCAACGACCCATTTTTCCTCAATGTCATCAAATCTGTGTATAATAGCAATGACAACTCCAGAGAATTCTTCTACCGGTTCATCTATCCCTAAAATATATGCATCTTGTTCCTCTCCGTCTGGAGCCATAACACCTTCTATATATCCATAATTTATAGGATAATACATATCCTTATGTTCTGGGTGATAACTTCCCATTGGTCTATCAACTTTTACAATCACTTTATTTCCAATCATCTATTTGCTCCTTCGTCCTTTAGAAATCTAATCATTTCAGTAGTTCTGAAACTAATACTCTCTTTCCATTTCTTTCAGAAATTCATTCGCTTCATCCCGATTCCTAAAAATAATAATTTTCTTATAAGAATATTTATTCAACAATTCCATTACCTGAGGTCTACTCTGCAAATTATAATTCTTTATAAACTCAATAAACTCTGCGTCTTCTTCATCCTCAGCTTCCACTCACGGCATATCCGTCCGTTCTTTTCCTCTACGTTCCTTTATTCCTTCAATGCAAACCTCCAATGGATAATCCAGAAAAACAACCGTATCACATTCTTTCAACCGCAACTCTATTGTCGAACCATAATTGCCATCAATTATCCACTCACTCTTTTTAATGGTATCTGAAAGTCGTTCACGGAATACCTCTTTATCTACGGTAGTTCTATCCGCATTCCAATACATCATATCCAAATGAAAAAGTGGTATGCCGGTAATACTATGTAATTCTCTAGAAAATGTACTTTTACCACTTCCCGGACAACCAATCACCATGATTCTTTTCATGAAAATCTCAGCCTTTCTACGAATTCCTTAAATGTGCTTAATCATGATTATACCAAAAACACTCCCAGATTTCCACCTGAGAGTGCTTCTACATTACCCCTATTCAATCACCCAAACAACCTTACCATTCCACCGCTCTATATTGTCACAACCATATGTACAGTGCTTTTGCTAACACCAAATTTTTTGGCGGCTTTTCTAACCGTTGCCTTGCTTTTTATTATATATTCTCCAAGCTCTACAGCTCTTTCTTCAACTATACCTTTCACATATAAGCCCTCCTAATTTAGGTGATAGGCTATTTATATGTAAAGTATAGGTTAAATATGATTATGGTTGATTTTCTTCTATGGTTTTTAGCAGTGCAATTTCATAGGGAAATAGTTTTTCGCCGTTGTAATGTTCGCAAACATTGTTTCTCAATTCGTCTTCACTTAGAGGGGATACTGTTCTGTCCATTGTTTCCGCATCAGTCATATCCTCATTACCTTTTACCCCGACAAGGTGGGAACCTTTGAGTATTTCGTATAGAGAGTGATCTTCTTCGGGGAGTATCCAAGCCATTAGAGCTTCACGAAATTTGAGTGCTGAGTCTAAATCTCGGCTTACAACCTGATTAAAGGAATAAAGCATTCTCGATGTAGTGCATGAAATTCCGGCTACTAAACGGAATCCGTTATCTATCATACCTTGGGCATTATTATTTTTAGATGGCACGATTTTTCGTGACATCTTTCCACTTATAATTGGGGACTTTTGGTCATTAAACTGAGGGTCCATTTGATACTTTCTTTCGCGGGCGCTTAACTTCAATCCGCTACCTAATTTATCTTGATAAAATTGCTCCCTTGTAAATTGAATATCTTTGTCTTCAATAGGGCTTGTAATTAGGTAATCTCTATTATAGTCTATAGATTCATCACAAGAGTTTGCCAATATGGTTTTAGAGTCAAATGGGTCTGAGAGAAGATTTTTTATTTGATTAGAGTAAAAATAACTTTTTCTTAGATCCCAATTAGAAACCTTTCGGAGTTTTTCATTATAGAACCGTGCCTTTTTGGCGTTGTTTGCAGCTATGAGATTTTTAAGGCTTACTGTATTAGCAGATTGATCCGGCGGTAGGTTTCTTGTATTATAAAAAGATGCATTAAAAAAGGCAGTCATTCTTTCTCGAAGATTTGCAGGTGCATTAAAATCAGTGGCATAATTTGGGTCATTTATATTCGGCATATAGGCTGAAAATAGCGAATTAACTGCGCTACCTACATTACTGCCGATTTGACCGGAACTATATGGGTGGTGATTACATGTAAATGCATCTAAAAGGAATTGTAGTCTTCTTTTACTATTGTCTTCTATGTAGTTGTACCTTGGCGAGTATGCATTATAAAGAGTATCTCTTAATGCCCTTAATGCGATAGTTGCAATTTCGTATGATTCCTTTTTGTTGTATAAATATTTACCTAAATTAAGTTCGTACGTTTCTTGGGCATCTTTAAAATAGTTTTGTTTTAGAATTGCGTTTTTCATTTCTTTGCTGGTAGAATATGGGGTTTTATTAGGCCAATTAACTTTTTGATTGCCGTTAGTAATCGATTTATTGTTATAAATATTGGAAAAAGCCGATTTTTGAGTTACTTCCGGCTTTGATTTATCAGCATACATATACATGAACTCCTAAGGACAAATTTATTAAGCCCCCAAATATCAAAATATTGGAGGCCATATATTGTTTTAATGTAAGATTACTGTTGTGCTTTTACTATCAGCTTAATAGCTGTTCGACTTTCCCCGTTTAAAACTACTGTAGAAAACGCAGGTACACAAACAAGGTCAAAACCCAATGGAGATACATATCCTCTGGCAATTGCAATAGCTTTTAATGCTTGGTTTGTTGCTCCGGCTCCAATAGCCTGAATTTCAACACAATCTTTATCCTTGATAACAGCAGCGATAGCACCGGCGACTGAATTTGGTGCGGACTTTGATGAAACTTTTAGAACTTCCATTGTCAACCTCCAAATATTTTGAATAAATTTTAGTATAGATAAATAATATAATAAAATTGGTAAAAAATCAATAGTTTTTTATTAGACATTTGTATATTTAAGGAGATAATCGTATTAAAGTGGGGATTATTTTATTACTAATCTTTCTAAATTTACAGTTTTTCCGGTTGATTTGTCTATGTCAAACAATATGCAATCCATTTCACAAGGCCCCTGTGCCTGCTCAAATCGGCAGGGGAGCTTAGTTTTAAGCCTATAAAGTACACTTTCGTAGTCTACGCCCAAAGATGAGTTAGTGACACCCGTCATGCCTACATCTGTGAGATACCCTGTTCCTTTTGGAAGGATGATTTCATCCGAGGTTTGGACGTGAGTGTGTGTACCAAACATAGCGGAAATTTTTCCGTCAAGATAATATCCCAATACCTTTTTCTCGGATGTAGCCTCAGCGTGAAAATCCAGAATTTTAATTTTTATATTTTTAGTTTTCTCTAGTATTTTGTCGATCGTGTTGAATGGGGAATCCAAGCTTTCCATATACACCGTACCCATTAGATTTATAATGCAGACTTGAGTAAATCCCAAATCAAAAATGCAATATCCTCTGCCCGGGGTTAAAGGACTTGGGAAATTTGCAGGACGTATTAAGTATTCACAATTTTCAAATACAGGGTAGATTTCTCTTTGTTTAAATGCGTGGTTACCTGTTGTTATTACGTCAACACCGCTTGAGAAAAGAAATTCCTTAGAGGCTATGCTAATCCCGTTGCGCTTATCCGAATTTTCTCCATTTGCAATTACTAGATCTATTCTTCGTTCCTTTTTAAGTTTTGGGAGTACCGTACGTAAAAATGAACATCCGTTACTTCCAACAACATCTCCTATTGCAAGTATTTTCATATTGGTATATCTCCTTTCTATTAATTAAAACCTTATTACACTAATTTAATAATATCAAAAATAATTATATTTGAAAAGCCTATATTTTAATTTAGCGAATAAATTAAATAAGAGATTTTTAATAAATAAAAAAGGAAGTAGATTTATTCTACTTCCTTTATGATTATTTTGCGTATTCTATAGTTCTGCTTTCTCTTATCATGTTGACCTTAATTTGGCCTGGATAATCAAGTTCAGATTCTATTTTTTTGCAGATATCCCGTGCCAAAAGGACCATTTGGTCATCACTTACGGCTTCGGGTTTTACCATAATTCTTATTTCTCTGCCGGCCTGTACAGCAAAGCAACTTTCAACTCCATTAAATGAAGATGCGACGTTTTCAAGTTTTTCAAGACGTTTTATGTAATTTTCTAAGTTTTCTCTTCTAGCTCCGGGTCTTGCGGCGGAGATTGCATCAGCGGCTTGTACGATGCACGCGATAATTGTTTTAGCCTCGACGTCTCCATGGTGAGCATGTATAGCGTGGACAACCATTTCACTTTCTTTGTACTTCTTGGCAATATCTACTCCAAGCTCAATATGAGACCCTTCGATTTCATGATCCAAAGCCTTGCCAATGTCATGAAGAAGTCCGGCTCTTTTTGCTATTGTCGGGTCAAGACCCAACTCTGACGCGATAATACCGGATAAAATGGAAACCTCAATAGAGTGATCTAAAACATTTTGACCATAACTTGTTCTATAACGAAGACGGCCAAGAAGTTTTATTATTTCGGGGTGAACTGCATTTACACCTGCTGTTATAACGGCACGTTGACCTGCATTTTTGATTGTTAGGTCAACTTCGGACTTTGCTCTTGCGATCATTTCCTCGATCTTAGCAGGATGGATACGTCCATCGGCAATAAGTTTTTCGAGGGCAACTCTTGCGATTTCACGACGAACAGGGTCGAAGCTTGAGATAGTTATTGCTTCGGGAGTATCGTCAATTATGAGGTCAACCCCCGTCATAGTTTCGATTGATCGGATATTTCTTCCCTCACGGCCAATGATACGGCCCTTCATCTCATCGTTTGGAAGAGAAACGACCGATATTGTATCTTCGGCAACGTGTTCTGCGGCACAACGCTGAATTGCAAGGGATATTATCTCGCGAGCCTTATTGTCGGCTTCTTCTTTTGTTTGAGACTCTATGTCCATAATCTTAATCGCTTTTTCGTGGACAAGTTCATTTTCAAGGCTGTTAAGGAGCAATTGTTTTGCTTGTTCCTTGTTAAGGTTTGATATTTGCTCAAGAGTTTCAAATTGACGATCTTTAAGCTTTTGAGCTTCTTTAAGTTTAAGTTCGGCTTCTTTAAGCTTAGATGTAAGTTGTTCATCTTTTTTTTCCGTATGTTCGAGCTTACGGTCCAAGGATTCCTCTTTTTGAATGAATCTTCTTTCTTGACGCTGCAAATCTTTTCTTCGTTCGGAAAGTTCTTTTTCAGTTTCAATCCTAAATTTATGAATTTCATCTTTTCCTTCAATTATAGCCTCTTTCTTTTTTGTTTCGGCTGAATTGATGGCCTCAGTTAAAATCCTATTAGCCTCTTGTTCTGCAGAGCCTATAGCCATTTCGGCTTTGTTTTTTCTATGTGCGATTCCTAAATAGAAACTTACTATAGAAGATATAGCTGCGAATAATATTATTAGCAGCACTGCTAACCATATTTCCAATTGAATTGGACACCTCCTTAAATGTAATTAAATAAATACTTTAATTAATCGTAAAAAATTATTAAAGAAAAATGTTTATTTGCTTTTATTACATATAAAAATTACAATTACAAAACATTAATTCTAAAAGTGTTGACGTGCTACTAATAACATTAATTTATAGCACAATAACACTATATTATTCTATTACTTTTATATATACGGTGTCAAGAAATATTTAGTTTGCGGTAAAGGATGGTTTGGTACATAAAAATGAAAGATTAGATTGGGTTTACTAACTGCAATAATCCTCTAAAATTTTGGTGAGTTCAGTCTTTGAGCCGACTGCAATACCTTTTTTTAGGATTTCTTGGTCAGTATAGGGAAGGCTGTTGATAGGTACATCGGTAATCTTAAATGGTGTTTCGTGTACTCCGTCGAAAACAGCGATATTCCCGTTAAAACTTTTAACAATATAGGTAAGGTTTACGGAAGAGGACGTATTATTTTCTTGAACATTATTTTCGTTAGAATTGTTTTTTATAGAAGGCAATACACCAAATGATACGATTAAGCATAATACAACTATACAACTGCTTATTATAATAAGTTTTTTCATAAAGCACCTCGTAATAAATCTTTAAATTATATCTAATACCTATTTTTTACAAAGTTATCGTGTATTATACTTTGATAAAAGCTTTATTTGTAATTGAGCTTTTAAATATGATATAATATCTCCAGTATATTTAGCTTTTTATTTAGGGAGGAAATGTCTTAGATGAGAAAGACGGACATTAATAGATATAGAGATACCGGAAGTATGCCGGATTTCCATCAATATAATGGCTGTATTGATAAACGAAAAAGATCAAAGGAAATAGCAACATCAGTTTTTAAGTCTATATGGAATGTGTTAAAAACATTGTTGGTGATAGTACTTATAGTTTCTATTATTTCCGCAAGCTCCGTTACAATTTATATGTTAGGGCTTGTCAACGATAGATTGGATTACGATTTAAGAGCATCGAAGGTTAAACTTACCAGTGTGGTTTATGTAAATGATGAAAACGGCAATCCCCAAGAGTATCAAAGCCTATATGATGAAGAAAATCGTATTTGGGTTGATTTTGACGATATTCCTGAAGCAATGAAGAACGCTGTTATAGCCATTGAAGATAAAAGGTTCATGGAACATAAGGGTGTCGACTGGGTTAGAACATCCGGTGCTGTATTGAGTCTGCTCAAACGTTCAGGAAGCTATGGCGGATCTACTTTGACGCAGCAGCTTATAAAAAACCTCACCGAGGAAAATGAAATAAGCATTACGAGGAAAATAAAAGAGATTTTTAGAGCCATTAACTTTGAAAAAAGGTATTCTAAGGATGAAATTTTAGAGGCTTACCTTAATGTAGTTAACTTTGGAAGCGGATGTAGGGGAGTACAAGCTGCATCTAATCTATATTTTGGCAAAGATATTAAGGATTGTTCTATAGCTCAATGTGCTGCAATTGCGGGTATAACCCAAAACCCCTCGGCATATAATCCTTTAGTTTATCCCGAAAACAATAAAGTACGTCGTGAGACAGTAATACGTGAAATGTATGGCCAAGATAAAATAAGTCAGGACGAGTATCAACAGGCTATGGAAGAGTCCTCAAATATGCAGTTTATAGGTTATAAGGAGGATGACGAGGACGAACAAGTAGAAATTCCTACAAGAAATTGGTACATAGAAGCAATGTACAATGACCTTGTCGACGATATAAGCCGTGAGCTCGATATTGGAAAGACCGCAGCGGAAGAAGTAATTTTATCTCAAGGGCTAAAAATTTATTGTGCTATGGATCCGAAGGCCCAAGAGGCAGCAGAGTCCACTATCAGGGACGATAGTATAATGCCTCAGGATCAAAGTCTTGAATTAGGTTATTTAATGATGGATTTTGACGGCAGAATCTTGGCAACGCTCGGCTGTCGTGAAGAAAAGACCGGAAATTTATGGTACGATAAGGCAAATAGAGCAAGAAGGCAGCCCGGCTCCATAATTAAACCTATTGCAGTATATGCTCCCGCAATAGATTTGGGAATGTATAATTATTCCTCATTGATACCTGATAGACCGCTTAAAAATATAGATATAGACGGTAAGGGAAATTATCAAGATTGGCCGGTTAACTGGTATGGGGGATATAGAGGAAGTGTTACCTTGCAGTGGGCATTGGAGAAATCTGCAAACGCTCCCGCAGCACAGGTCTTGGCTGCGCTTACTCCTAAAAAAAGTTTCGACTTTTTGTCAGAAAAGCTCCATTTTACGAGCCTTGACGCTAAATATGACCAAAACCTTGCGGCTTTGGCGACAGGAGGAACAAATGTCGGCGTAACTGTTAGGGAAATGGCAGCTGCATTCCAGATTTTTGGGAATGGCGGAATGTATAATAAACCATATACTTATTATTACGTATTAGATCGTGACGGTAACGTCCTTTTGGATAATAGAGATAACGTACCAAGTCAAGCGATAAGTTCTAAAACGGCAACTATTATGAATAGACTTTTAAGAAATGTTATAATAGGGCCGGAAGGAACAGGAAGAGCAGCAAACATTTCAGGATGGAACATTATAGGTAAGACGGGTACCACGACTGACGATTTTGACAGTTGGTTTGTGGGCGAAAGTCCATATGCCGTAGCAGGAATATGGACAGGGTATGACGAACCTAAGACTATTAGAAATACAGGTTCTGCAATTAAGATTTGGAAAGAGATAATGTCTAAATATTTAGAGGGAAAAGATGTTATAGATTATAATTACGACTCAAGCGTAACTGCAAAAGTATATTGCAAGTCCACGGGCAAACTTGCAAATTCAGGCACTTGCGGGTCTACTGCGACAGGATATTATGCGCCTAATAATATACCTGAAGTTTGCGATGGAGCCCATAGCAATCCATCAACCAGCCAGCCTAATGCAAGTTCAAGCGAATCAAGTCAAAGCAGCAGTTCAAGTGAAAAGCCATCATCTAGTGAGGCTTCATCATCGAAATCATCAACTCCTTCATCGAGTACTCCATCAAGCTCTTCTCAAAGTCCTTTAAGGAAAACTCAAGTACAGTAAATTCAGCTTTAAACTTTTAGTGTTAATTATATAATCTTTATTAGGGAAGTGATATAATGGCAAAGGTTGCAGTAATGGGATATGGTGTAGTTGGATCCGGGGTTTGTGAGGTGCTTAAAAATCACCTTGAAAGCATAAATAAAAAAATAAATGAACCTATAGAACTAAAATATATTTTAGATATAAAGGATTTTCCCAAAAGTGAGTTTAGCGATAAATTTACAAAGGACTTTGACACTATCTTAAGTGATGACGAAATAAGGGTAGTAGCAGAAGTAATGGGAGGAATAGATCCCGCATTTGACTATGTAAAACGCCTATTGCTTAAAGGCAAAAGTGTCGTTACTTCTAATAAAGAGCTTGTTGCAGAAAAAGGTGCCGAACTTTTAGACATAGCTTCTAAAAATAATGTGAATTTTTTGTTTGAGGCAAGCGTTGGCGGTGGAATACCTATAATTAGGCCGATAAGCCAATGTTTGGCGGCAAATGATGTCGTCGAGATTGCAGGCATATTAAATGGTACTACCAACTTTATCTTAACAAAGATGATTAAGGAAAATATGGATTTTTCTAAAGCTCTCTTATTGGCCCAAGAGTTGGGATATGCGGAGAAAGACCCATCGGCGGATATAAACGGCGATGATGCTTGCAGAAAAATATGTGTGCTTGCTTCACTTGCTTATGGCAAACATATTTATCCCAAGTGGGTTCACACAAAGGGTATATCGAATATTTCATTAGAGGACGCTAAGTATGCTTCGATTTTGGGTGGAGTAATCAAACTAATAGGTGAAGCTCGTAAAAATAATGACGGCAAGGTTGAAATATCAGTTGAACCGATGCTGGTAAGCAATGAAAGTCAACTTTCAAGCGTAGATGATGTATTTAATGGCATACTTGTAAAAGGTGATGCTACGGGTGACATAGTTTTTTATGGAAAAGGGGCAGGAAAGCTGCCGACTGCAAGTGCTGTGGTTGCCGATATTATCGACTGCGTTAAACATCTAAAGACTAGAAAGCAAATGTTTTGGAAAGAAAACAATGACAAAAGCTATGTTGAATTATACGAGGACATAAAAGCTTCTTTTTATATAAGATTTAATTTAAATGAAAATAGCGAAAGTATTATAGACGAGAAGTTTAGTGATATACAAAAATTTTATAAATCGACAAAGGATAATAATATAGCTATTATTACTCCAATAATGAAGATAAGGGACATAAATAGAGTCATAAGTGAAATAGAAAATGAAAATATAAAGGTTTTGTCAAAAATAAGAGTTGCAGACTTATAAGGGGGATTAGTTAATGATTAAAATACAGGTTCCGGCGACAACTGCTAATATAGGTTCAGGCTTTGACAGTTTAGGTATTGCACTAAAAATGTACAACAATGTTTACATTGAGGAATATGATGGAATAGACATTTCATCAAATGATAATGTTTTTATACCCATAGATTCTAAGAATTTAGTATTTGCTTCTGCGAAGCGGGTATATGAATTGTGTGGCAAGGATTTCAAGGGCCTCAAGATTAAGCAGGAGAATGTAATCCCAATGGCAAGAGGTATGGGAAGCAGTTCTGCATGTATTGTAGCCGGGCTTGTTGGCGCAAATAAAATTTTGGGCAATCCTTTAAGTAAAGATGAACTTTTAAATATTGCCGTTAAACTTGAGGGACATCCTGACAATGTGGTTGCTGCGACTTTAGGTGGACTTACAGTTTCAGCAATAAAAGAGGAAAAGGTTTATGGTGTAAGTATTCCTATATCAAGTAGGTTATGTTTTGCTTTACTTATCCCGCCGTTTGAACTCAAAACATCAAGAGCGAGAAACGTCTTAAAGCAATACTATTCAAGAGAAGATGCAGTATTCAATATATCAAGATCAGCCTTAACGGTTGCATCGTTGTTTTCCGCAAAATTTGAAAACTTAAAGGTTTCAGTCGAGGATAGAATACATCAACCTTATAGGTTAGGATTGATAGATGGAGCAAAGGATATATTTAATATAACCTATGAGTTGGGCTCGTATGGGACATATATAAGCGGTGCAGGACCTACAATAGCATCAATAATTGATAAGAAAAATGCAGAAAATTTTAAAGAGAATATTTTAAAAGAAATGGAAAACAAAAATATAAAAAATTGGAAGTTAGAGGTTTTAGATGTAGACTATAACGGAGCCAGAATTATATAGTAGTTTTACGATTTCATGAAAGGAAGAAGGAAGATCGAGTATGGGTCTTATAGTTCAGAAATTTGGTGGTACTTCAGTTGCAAATGCTGAAAGGATTTTTAATGTTGCAAGGACTATCACTAAAGCTTATGAAGAGGATAATGATGTAGTTGTTGTAGTTTCCGCTCAAGGGGATACGACAGATGATCTTATAAACAAAGCAAAAGAGATAAATGAGGATCCCTCTAAGAGAGAGATGGATATGCTTCTTTCGGCCGGCGAACAGGTTTCAATATCTTTGCTTGCGATGGCGATTGAAAAGTTAGGCTATCCTGTCGTATCCTTGCTTGGATGGCAGGCGGGGTTTGTGACTAATTCTTCCTATGGTGCTGCAAGAATCTCACGAATAAATACGGATAGGTTGAAAAAAGAAATAGATAAAAAAAATATAGTAATAGTTGCAGGTTTCCAAGGCATAAACAAATATGACGACATAACAACGTTTGGCAGGGGAGGATCAGACACCAGTGCCGTTGCGCTTGCGTCAGTGTTAAATGCCGATTTGTGCCAAATATATACGGATGTTGAGGGTGTCTATACTGCAGATCCCCGTCTTGTAAAAAATGCAAAAAAACTTAAAGAAATATCTTACGATGAGATGCTTGAGCTTGCAAGCCTTGGGGCGCAGGTTTTGAATAATCGTTCAGTTGAAATGGCGAAAAAATATAGCGTTGAGCTGGAGGTTAGATCCAGTCTAAAAAATGTCGAAGGAACTATCGTTAAGGAGGCAGCAAAATTGGAAAAAATGTTAGTAAGCGGCGTCGCTAAAGACGTTAATGTAGCGAGAATCTCTGTCATAGGTGTACCGGATAAACCGGGATTTGCATTTAAACTTTTTTCTAAATTAGCTTCTAAGGAAATATTGGTAGATATTATTCTTCAATCCGTTGGAAGAGACGGTACAAAAGATATAACATTTACCGTCATGAAAGACCAGCTTAAAGAAGCATTGGCAATTTTGGATGAGGAAATAGCTCATGTTGAATATACAAAAATAGTTTACGATGAGAATGTTGCGAAGGTTTCAATAGTTGGTGCAGGGATGGAAACACATCATGGTGTTGCGGCACAAATGTTCCAAGCTTTATATGAGCAGCAGATCAATATTCAAATGATCTCTACAAGCGAGATAAAGGTTTCCGTTTTAATAGACGGAAAAGATGCTGACAATGCAGTTTTGGCAATTCATGATAAATTCTTTGGAGAATAAATACGGGAAAGTGGCCGTTTACTTTGGTTTTAGTTTGGGCCACTTTCTTTATTTTATAATAAAAGTGCAGATGTTCCCGGCCTTTTAAGGCAGCGGGTTTCATCCAAAATGAAGCACTGAGAGGCTAAATTTCTCTTTGCACTGTTTACAATCTGTCGCATACTCAGCTCTTTGTAGGCAAAGCAGAGTGTTGCCCCGATTTAGATAATTTTATTTTAAAATTTTTCATTGAATATTTAATTCTTCAAGGCCTAAAATAATAACTGAGATGACAAGACATGAACTAATTTTATATCAAATTTACTTATTAAAAAAGTTAAAAATTATAGTGGTATAATTATTGACTTTTAGAAGAAACTGCAGTATCATTATTTAGTAAAAGTGTTTCATTATATAAGCATTTATTGTTTTTGATTTTTTACATAGAATATTCTTTTCTATTGAATATATAAATATTTTAAAATGGGAGTTGACCGCGTTGGATAAGTTTATCATAACGGGTGGTAATAAATTAGTAGGTGAAGTTTCAATAAGCGGTGCAAAAAACGCTGCGGTGGCTATTATTCCGGCTGTAATACTTTCAGACGGTGTATGCAGGATTGAGAACATTCCCAATATAAACGATGTTTCAGTTATAGCAAGGATTTTAACTGAAATGGGCGCTAATGTTAAGATGGTTAATAAGACAACTTTGGAGATTGATCCTAGAAATATACATTCTCACATAGCTTCTTATGATATGGTTCGCCATATGAGAGCTTCATGTTATCTTTTGGGGGCATTGCTTGGAAGGTTTTCTAAAGCAGTTGTATCTTTGCCCGGGGGATGCGATTTTGGGGTAAGACCTATAGACCAGCATCTAAAGGGATTTGTAGCGTTAGGTGCTACTTACAAAGTAGAAGGCGGTATGGTTTCAGTCGATTCTAACGGACTTGTGGGCAATACTGTTTATATGGATGTCGTATCTGTCGGTGCGACTGTTAATATAATGTTGGCTGCTGTAAAGGCAAAAGGTATGACAATTATTGAAAATGCAGCGAAAGAGCCTCATATAGTTGATCTTGCAAACTTCTTAAATACGATGGGTGCAGACGTACGTGGAGCCGGAACTGATGTTATAAAAATTCGTGGAGTTGAGCATTTATCCGGGACTACTTACTCTATTATCCCGGATCAAATAGAAGCGGGAACTTATATGGTAGCTGCAGCAGCAACTAAGGGCGATGTTTTGGTAAAAAACGTTATCCCTAAGCATTTGGAGTCAATTACTGCAAAGCTTGAGGAAATGGGTCTTACTATTATTGAATATGATGAGGCAGTACGTGTTATATATAATGGTGTACTAAATAAATGTAATGTTAAGACTATGCCGCATCCGGGCTTCCCAACTGATATGCAGCCTCAAATGACAACTTTGCTTACCCTTGCAAAGGGCACGAGTATTGTCAACGAGGGAGTTTGGGACAATAGATTTAGATATATAGATGAACTTTGCAGGATGGGTGCAGAGATTTCAGTCGATGGGAAAATTGCCGTCGTTGAAGGAGTTGACGAATTAGTTGGGGCTCCCGTGCGCGCGACTGACCTAAGAGCAGGTGCTGCTATGATAATAGCAGGTCTTGCTGCAAGAGGAGAGACAACTATAGAAAATATACAACATATCGAACGAGGATATGAAAATGTAGTAGATAAGCTTGTAAATCTTGGGGCTAATATTAAAAAGGTAAATTTCCCGGAAGAAACTGTAATAGCTAAGGCTTTATAGTGTATTTGGGTTCATAAGATATATTTTTAAGCGGCAGGAGGTCGCAGCTGTTTGCTGCGACCTTAATTTAGGTTATAATAGTCTATTTTTGTTTAAGGGTGAGATTGTTTGGCGAGATTTTGTACTTTATTTAGTGGGAGTAAAGGAAACAGTTTTTATATAGGTTGTGGAGATTGTGCGATACTTATTGATGCAGGACGAAGCGCAAAGCAGCTTGAAAATGCGTTAGTGAGCAATGATTTAGATGTTAATACAATAAAGGCTATATTTATTACTCATGAGCATACAGACCATATTCAAGGGATAAGGGTGTTGGCTTCAAGGCACAATATAAAAGTATATGCTTCAAACGGCACACTTAACGAGTTAATGAGGATGAATATACTTAATGGGAAGTTCCCTTATGGGATAATTGACAGTAGAGGGATTAAAATAGACGGCATAGAGGTAGTCCCCTTTAGGACCTCACACGATAGTGTAGAAAGTGTTGGATATATTGTCAAAACTCCTGATAAACGTAAAATAGTTATAGCGACGGATATAGGATACATATCAGAAACAGTTAGAAAGTCCATTGAAGGAAGTGATTTGCTTGTGATTGAATCGAATCACGACGTGCGAATGCTTCAAAATGGGTCATATCCATATAATCTAAAAAGAAGAATCCTTTCAAATATAGGCCATCTTTCCAACGAAGCCTGTGCTAAGGAATTGCCGAGTTTAGCAAAAACCGGGACTACAAGATTTGTATTGGCTCATTTAAGTTCAGAAAATAATGTCCCCGAGCTTGCTTATGAGACTTCAAAGTCTTATCTTACACAAGCAGGACTTAAAGAAGATGTGGACTTTAAGCTTTATGTTGCACCTAAAGAGAATATTGGCGGTAAATCTATTATATTTTAGTAGGTCAATTCATATTTAGGATTTAGGATGGTGAGATAATGTTAAAGAAAAAATGGTTTATAGTAATTGTATCGCTGTTTATGCTGTTTATGTATTCGATGGGAATATATGATTTCTGTATGATGCTTTCTCATAATCCGCAATACTATGCTTCTCATAATTACGGCAGTGCTGTCTATGATTATTTCACGGGTTATCCTGTTTACTTTTTGGTATGTTGGTTGGGAAATTTGGTTTGTGGGTTTTTATCACCACTATTCTTGATATTAGACAAAAAGGTTGCAAAACCACTTGCCGCCGTTTCTGTAATCTCGGATGTTATATTGATTATATTTACGTCTATATTTAGAAATCAAATAGCAGTACTTGGACAAGACGTATTTATGTTTGATATATTTATTGTATTTATTACATTACTGCTGTATATATACTGTTGTTACATATTTAGAAAAGATAGAGGTTAATGGTTTATGCTTAATATTTCGATTATATGCGTTGGAAAACTCAAGGAAAAGTATTGGTCTTTGGCAGTTTTGGAGTATCTAAAAAGGCTAAAGGCTTCTTGCAAATGTACAATAGTCGAAATAGACGAAAAGAAGGTTAGTGCAAACCCGAGTGATTTCGAGATTAAAGAGGCGATTTGTACTGAGGGGAAAAGGATACTTTCTAAAATACCAAATAATTCTTATGTTATATCAATGTGTATTGAGGGAAAGGAACTTTCCTCTGAGCAATTTGCTAAGAAAATTGAGGAAATACCTCTTAATGGGAAAAGCAGTATTGCCATTATAATAGGCGGCTCTTGGGGACTTTCAAGTGATGTGAAGGAAAGGTCGGATTTTAAACTGTCCATTTCAAAGATGACTTTTCCCCATCAAATGGCACGTGTAATCGTGCTGGAGCAGGTATATAGGGCTTTTCAAATTCTAAGTGACGGTAAATATCATAAATAGCGGTTATTTAATTATTGTTTAAAATTTTATTGGAGATGTTTTTTATTATTAATTCGCCATTATATAAAGCTTTAAAGATACATAAACGTAAAAATAGATCATCATTTCATGTGCCGGGTCATAAAAATAGTAGAAGAGCGGGACTTAACAATTTATTTAAATTGGATTATACAGAAACTCCGGATACGGATAGCCTTTTTGAGGCCGATGGAGCTATTTTAAAATCAGAGAAGAATGCCGCAAAATTATTTTCGGCAAAAAGGACATTAATTAGTGCGGGCGGGTGCACTTTGTGCATTCAAACCATGCTCAAGCTCTGCACGAATAAAAATAAGAAAATTATAATAAGCAGGCTTATACATAAAAGTGCAATCAATACATTAGCGCTTTTGGATATTACACCTATTTGGGTGTATCCAAGAAAGGATGCGGGCGAAAGTTACCCTGGGAGGGTATATGCCGAGGATATTGAAAAAGCAATTGTTGAAAATCCCGATGCATCTGCGGTTTACATTACGAGTCCTGACTATTACGGGGTAATATCCGATATAAAATCCATTTCTAGGGTATGTAAACTGCATAATCTTCCACTTTTAGTTGACAGCGCACACGGTTCACACTTGCCATTTATCGATAAAAATCTTGACCCTATATCTTTAGGTGCCGATATGGTAGCTTTTTCTGCTCATAAGACATTGCCGGTATTAACAGGCGGGGCTTATCTTAATATTTGCAATGAAAAATATATAGACGAGGCAAAATCAGCAATGGCTGTTTTTGGTTCGACAAGCCCGTCTTATCCTATAATGGCTTCATTGGATTTATCAAACAAGTGGTGCTCAAGACACGCCAAGACTAAATTTGCAAAACTTAAACTCGAAGTTGATAAAATAAAAGGTATAGCCTTAGGGCAAGGCATTACTTTTCCAAACGGTGTTACTGACCCTATAAGGATTTGCCTAAATGTAAGAAGTCTTGGACTTAACGGCAAGGATACGGGAGATTTCTTTAGGAAAGAAAAAATAGAGCCCGAATATTGCGATAGCGACAACGTTGTGTTAGTACCCACACCGTTTAACACAAAAAGGGATTTTAAAAGACTTCAAAAAGCTATATTAAAGCTTTGTCCAAGAGAAAATAATGAGATTTCGTGTAAAGACAATTTTGAAGTTAAGGATCCTATAATTAAAATGAGCCCAAGGAATGCGATATTTTCAACTAAAGAAAGGATAAATGTTGAAAAATCAAGTGGGAGGATTGCGGCGGAATGTGTAGCACCTTGTCCTCCCGGTATACCCGTTGTTATGCCCGGGGAGGAAATAACAAATAGTGTAATATCATTTTTAAGAAACTATGGAATTTCATTTATTTACGTGGTAAAATAAAGTGATAATATCACTTACATAAAAGGAGAGATAGGTATGAAACTCGTAATGGCTATAGTAGGTAATGATGACAGCTCAATGGTGTCCTCAGCGTTAACAAGGGAGGGCTTCCATGTAACTAAACTTTCAACTACAGGTGGGTTTTTGAAGGCAGGAAATACTACTTTTATTGTTGGAACAGAAAATAATAAGGTAAACAGAGTTATTGATATAATTAAGGCATACAGCAGCAAGAGAAGTCAGCTTGTGCCTAATACAACTTCTATGGATGTTGGAATGTACACTTCATTTCCGGTTGAGGTTACAGTTGGAGGAGCAACTGTTTTCGTATTAGACGTTGAGCAATATGAAAAGCTATAAGCTATATGGTTAACAAGGACAATGTTTTAAGAGATAGGGCTAAAAGTTTTTTTAAATCTTTCTTTTTAGGAAAACCACTTTCCCATGCTATAATTTTAGAATGTGGCGAAGAGGAGCTTTTAGATTTAGTAATTAAAGAAATATCAAAATACGCATTGTGTTCTAATAAAACAAATGAGGCATGCGGCTGCTGCTTGGATTGTCAAAAGGTCGAAAAGGGTATTCATCCTGATATAAAGGAATATAAACCTGAGTCTGTTTCTAAATCTTTGCCTGTCGAAACTATAAGAGATATTCGAAAAGACGCATATATAAAGCCTAATGAAGCTTGCGCTAAAGTTTATGTATTAAAAAATTGCGATAATATGTCTAAATCGTCTTCTAATGCCTTTCTTAAAGTCTTAGAGGAACCACCTTCGAATGTTATTTTTATTTTGACTTGCATATCGTGTTCATCACTTATAGATACGATAAAATCACGGTGCCAATGTTATTCTTTGAGTCATGGAAATGATTTAAAGTATGAAAATCAACAAGCTTATGATATAATAGAAGCGCTCATTAAAAAAAATGAGGCGGATCTTTTAGTTTCACTTTCGGTTTTTTCAAAGAATAGAGACCTACTTTTTGAAACGACTAAAAGTCTTGAAACGATTTTTCATAGAGCCTTGATGTATTCATTTGGAGCAAAATATGAATTGGATAAAAGCAGTGACTTTCTTTATAAGCTTTCAGAATCTTTTACGAAAAGGGCTCTTGTTTACTTGGTAGAAGAAAGCAGGTTATATCAAAAGAGATTAAAGCAAAATGCTAATATAAATTTGCTTGTAACTGATATGTGTGTTAGCTTATATAGGTCATTTAGTTTATAAATAAAGGAGATAGCAATGGCAAATATTGTTGGAGTTAGATTTAGAGAAGTTGGAAAAATATATTATTTCGACTCTGATTCACTACCTCTTAAATTAGGAGATAAAGTAATTGCAGAAACTATTCGTGGCGTTGAATGCGGCGAGATTGCAGTTGAACCAAAACCTATAGATGAAAAGGATTTAGAATCCGAGCCTAAGAAAATTATTAGAAAGGCTACAAAAGACGATCTTGCAAAACTTGAAGAGCTCCACAAAAAGGAGAAAGAAGCTCTTTTGATTTGTGAAAAAAAAGCAAAGCACCATAACTTAGATATGAAGATTATTGATGTGGTATATACTTTTGATAAAAGTAAATTGCTTTTTTACTTTACAGCCGACGGAAGAGTAGATTTTAGAAATCTTGTAAAGGACTTAGCCGCTAATTTTAGGACAAGGATTGAGCTTAGGCAGGTTGGAATACGTGATGAAGCAAGAATAATTGGCGGAATTGGAATATGTGGCAGGCAGTTTTGCTGCTCTACATTTCTTAGCGACTTCCAACCTGTATCGATAAAGATGGCTAAGGAACAAGGGCTTTCGTTAAGTCCTACTAAGATTTCAGGCTCTTGCGGGAGACTTCTATGTTGCCTAAAGTATGAGCAGGAAGCATATACTGACATTCTAAAAAGGACACCTAAGGTTGGAGCTTTGGTTAATACACCTTCGGGAAAAGGTGTGGTCATAGACCAAAATCTTTTGACGGAAACACTTGTTGTAAAGCTTGATAAGTCCCCTGATGCGGCACCTGCCAAGTTCAAGGTAAAAGAAGTCAAAACTATAAAAGATGCAAAAATAAAAATAGATAAAAAGGTAATCGAAGAGCTTAAAGACTTGGAATAAAATATTGACAAGTTTTAAGTATTGTGTTACAATTATATAACCGCTTATTATGGGTTTAAGTCGAAATTTTTCGCACCTTATAGTAGCGAGTTTTATGAAAAGGTAGGTACCTAGATTAATGTATGCAGTTATTGAAACAGGCGGCAAGCAATATAAAGTCGAAAATGGCGACGTTATATTTGTAGAAAAACTTGCAGCTAATGAAGAAGAAACCGTAGATTTTAAAGTTATTGCAGTCGGCGGTGAAAATGGTCTTAAAGTTGGAACACCATATGTAGATTCAGCTAAAGTTTCCGGTAAGGTTTTGAAAAACGGTAAGGGTAAGAAAATTACTGTCTTTACTTATAAACCTAAAAAGGGATGTAAGCGTAAAATGGGTCACAGGCAACCATATACAAAGATCCAAATTGAAAATATTCAAGCTTAATTATGATCAAAATTAGTTTTTTGGTAACGAAAAACGGTTACTTAGCAGGATATTTAATAAAAGGTCATTCCATGTTTGCAGAAAGCGGCAGTGATATTGTTTGTGCGGCAGTTTCCTCTGCGGCATATATGGTGTCGAATACGATTACTGATATCATTAAGGCTGATGCTTCTATATCTTTAGATGACGGAATGATGAGCGTTAATATCAATTCTAATGACATATTTAGGTGTAAGGATATTTTAGAGGGCTTCAAGCTTCACTTAATTTCGCTTGAAGAGCAGTATCCTGAAAACATTAAAGTGAATTATACGGAGGTGTAGATAAATGCTTAAGATAAATCTTCAATTATTTGCTCATAAAAAAGGAATGGGTTCTACTAAAAACGGACGAGATTCTGAATCAAAACGTTTGGGTGTTAAACGTGCAGACGGCCAATTTGTTTTAGCAGGAAATATTCTTGTTAAACAAAGAGGAACACACATTCACCCGGGCGAAAATGTAGGCCGTGGTTCAGACGATACACTATTCGCTCTTATAGACGGAAAAGTTAAATTTGAGCGTATGGGCAAAGATCGTAAACGTGTTTGCGTTTATAGCGTAGAGCAATAATAATTTAAGTCAATTAAAAAAACCTGTGGCATAGTTTGTAGCCTCAGGTTTTTTATATAATATGGATTATATTGTACAAAATAAAGATAATGAAAAAAACTTAAAGAGGTTTATTATGTTTGTAGATATTGTAAAAATAAAAATTAAAGCCGGAGACGGCGGCAATGGAGCAGTATCATTTCATAGAGAGAAATATGTTGCTTCGGGCGGACCGGACGGCGGTGACGGCGGCAAAGGCGGAGATATAGTCTTTGTTGCGGATGATAACTTATCAACTTTGGCGGACTTTAGATACAAAAGAAAATATGTGGCAAAAGACGGCGAAAGAGGAAAAGCAGGCCGTTGCTATGGAAAAAGTGCAGAAAATCTTATTATAAGGGTTCCAAAAGGCACTATAATTAAGGATGCGGAAACCGATAGAATTATAGCGGATATTTCGTCAAATGAGCCTGTAGTTGTTGCCAAAGGAGGCAAGGGCGGCTGGGGCAATACTCATTTTGCTACTTCTACCCGTCAAACTCCAAGATTTTCAAAACCCGGCAATCCGGGCGAGGAAATGGAAGTAAAGCTTGAACTTAAACTATTGGCAGATGTTGGACTTGTTGGATATCCTAACGTTGGAAAATCAACATTGGTTTCAGTTGTGAGCCAAGCAAAGCCCGTTATTGCAAATTATCATTTTACTACGATTACCCCTGTTTTGGGAGTCGTACGAATGGAGGAAGGTTCGTCTTTTGTTATGGCGGATATCCCGGGACTTATCGAGGGTGCCGGCGAAGGAGTAGGTCTTGGTCATCAATTCCTAAGGCATATTGAAAGGTGTAGAATGCTTATACACATCGTAGATGTGTCTGCAAGTGAAGGAAGAGACCCCAAGGAAGACTTTATAACAATCAACAAAGAGCTTGAAAAGTTTAATCCTGAACTTTCTAAAAGGCCTATGATTGTAGCAGGAAATAAGTGCGACCTTGCGACAGAGGAGCAAATTGAAGAGTTTAAAAAATTTGTAGAGGAAAAAGGATATGAATTTTTCCCAATTATGGCGGCTATAAGGTATGATGTGGACCCTCTTTTAAAGAGAACTCAAGAAATGTTAAGTAAACTTCCTCCTGTCATTCGCTATGAGGCCGAACCTGCGCCTATTGAGGAAATTAATAAGGGTAACGACAGGTCAGTCAAGATTACAAAACAAGATGGAGTTTATTTTGTGGAGGCTAAATGGTTGTTTAAGCTATTGAGCAACATTGACCTTGATGAATATGATTCTTTGAATTATTTCCAAAATGTAATTTTAAGCTCAGGGGTTATGGATGAGCTTAGAAAAGCAGGAGCTAAAGAGGGAGATACTGTAAGTATCTACGATATGGAATTTGATTTTGTAGATTAGAGGGATAAGCTTTGAATATATCAAAAGACCATGAATACAACTTAAAAGAAATAAGTCCCCTTACTTTGGCTTTTTTGGGAGATGGAGTTTTTGATATTTTGGTAAGAGAGTACTTAGTTTCAAACAATAAGTCAAATGTTGGGGTTCTCAATAATCTTAAGGTTTCTTACGTATGTGCCAAGTCCCAAGCGAAAGCGATAGACTATATACTCGAAGACCTTACAGAGGAAGAAATAGCAGTATTTAAAAGAGGAAGAAATGCCAAGGTTTCGAGTATACCTAAAAGCTCAAGTGTTGTCGAATATCATAAGGCAACGGGACTTGAAGCACTTTTTGGTTACGTATATTTAAAAGGAGATTGTAAAAGACTAAACCAAATATTTAATCTTTGTATAAAATGCTACTTAGAAAGCTGAATATGGGGGTAATTGAATTGGCATACAAAACAAAAAATATTAATAAGTTAATAGTGGACATTATCTTTTTTTTTATAGGAAGTTTTATATTTGCCGTTTCTATAAATGTATTTTTATCACCTAATAATATAGTTCCTTCAGGTTTAACGGGTGTTTCGACTATGATAAACTACTTGTTTGGATTACCTATTGGAATTATGACCATAATTCTTAACATCCCTCTTTTTATATGGGGGATAATAGAAACAGGCTATGCATCAATTGCTAAAACTATGGTTGCGACTGTAATGTCTTCTGCGGCTGTCGATATTACTAAACCCTTTTTGCCGCAATATAAGGGAGATCTTTTACTTGCGTGTTTGTTTGGCGGAGCCTTGTGCGGTATAGGCTTAGGACTTGTTTTTGCAAGAGGAGGCACTACGGGTGGAACAGATCTAATAGCTTCTCTTACATCGCACTACATAAGATCTATGTCGATAGGAAATTTAATACTGATGATAAATCTTGTGATAGTCTTAACGTCGGCACTTATTTATAAAAACCTTGAAAGCCCAATGTATGCTGTTATTTTTATATTTGTATCGACAAAAATAATTGATAATGTTCTATATGGTATCAATAGAGGCATGGGCAAGACAATGTTTATAATTTCAGATAAACATGAGGAAATCGCCAAGAAAATTATGAGTGACATAGGCCGTGGAGTTACTGCTATAAAATCAAGGGGAGTATATAGCAACAAAGAAGGAGAAATGCTTATGTGTGCTGTCGATAGACACCAAGTATATAAAACCTATGACATAATACATTCAATAGATCCTAATGCCTTTATTATTGTAGGTGCTATGGGTGAGATTGTAGGCAGAGGTTTTGAAAATAAAGATTGATAAGGAGTATACTATGAAATTAAAACTGATAAACCCCATATCAATGCTCATTAATTCGTTAATATATATAGTGGTTGGTATTTTATTTATATGTTTTTCAAATATAGGATTGGAAATACTGGTATTTATTTGTGAAATTATAATTCTATTGGTGGGTGCTTTGATGGCAGGCTCTGCTATATTTGCAAAAGGTAACGCAAGGTGGCCATCTTTAGTGGGAGGTATACTTTTACTGAGTGCCGGGGCACTTATGCTCTTTGAAAAGGAGCTTCTAGGTTATTCTCTTGCGTTTTTTGCGGGAATTTGGGCGTTTATCAATTTCTTTTGGAGGATGGCTCTTTGCATACAACTGCATAAAAATCATGATAATGGGTTTTGGAGATCCACCTTTGACTGCTTAGTTTCGCTTATTTTTGCAATACTATTTTTATTTAATCCCGTGGGGAATGTAGGTATCCTTGCTATATTAATCGGGGCATACTTAATAATTCACGGCGCCGCAACATTTGCCGATTTTATAAGAGAAATTTTAAAATGGGATATAGATGGCAAACATATTAAACATCACATACACTGGTCTGCACCTGTATTATTTACTGCATTTATACCAAAGAGAATTGTTGAAAAAATAAATAAGGCATTGGAGTCAAACGAGGCTATCCCAGAGGTGATAGAAACTCAAAAATTTGATGGGGAAGAAATTGAGACAAAACTGGAAGTATTTATACATATTTCCCCAAATGTTGCTATGGGATTTGGCCATTGCGATATATGCTTTGATGGAGTTGTATATTCCTATGGCACGTATGATGAAAGCACATATAAATTAAATGGAGTTGTTTGTGACGGCGTATTAGCTAAAATGCCTGTTCAAAGGTATATAGATCATTGTATAAAGGTCAGTAAAGAACATATAGTGGCATTTTCTATTTACTTATCTAAAGAACAAGAGGAAAGTTTGAGGGCAACCTTAAACGAGATGAATCAAAATTTGGTAAGATGGAAATGTCCTGCAGAGGAAACGAAATCCAACGATTGCAGTGACTATGCGAGTGGATTTTACTATGCTACGGGTGCCGAATTTTATAAATTTAAAAAAGGTAGATTTAAAACATATTTTGTAGTTAGCACAAATTGTGTTATGCTTGCCGATACGATTATAAAGGCCGCCGGCATAAACGGGATAAAAATGAACGGCATAGTAACTCCCGGCTCATATCTTGCATTTTTAAATGAACAGTTTTCCAGGAAAAACACCATAGTTGTAAAGAGGAGAATATTGGTTTAGGCTAAAATTAGTACTTTTTGTTGTATTAATTTTATTGGCAAAACGCACATCTAAATTTTATTTAGGTGTGCGTTTTTATATGTAAATATAAAAATAATTTTTTGACAGCATTTCCAACAAATTTTTTGTACAAGTTAATTTACATAATATTATAGGCGATATTGAGGAAGATTAATTTTATAAAGAAGTTGAGGTGATGTTGTGAAAAGGTATAAGAAATCAAAACGAATAAACATAAAAAATTTTTTTAAGGGTTTTTCAATACTGTCTTTGGTATGTAGTATAAGTATAATGCTTTGTTCGGCGACTATATACTATAAATTTCCAAACGAGTTTAAGGCGACATCAAATGAAAATTTTACATTTGAGTCTATTGTGCCCATTATGGCGAAAACCGACACGGCAAAGGAGAGTATAGAAACCGAGTCTAAAACCAATAGGTGTAAAAATTGCACTGCAAACATCAAACTTTTGAATATTATTCCCGTCAAGGATGTAAATATTGAGATTGTAGATAAGACTAAATTAATTCCATGCGGAAATCCGTTTGGGGTAAAGATTTTTACACAAGGAGTAATGATAGTTGGGATATCAGATATTAAAACAGACGATGCAGTTGTAAACCCTGCTAAAGCTGCGGGACTTAAAAAGGGAGATATTATCCTTAGTATTAACAGCCAAGAGGTTGAAAGTAATGAGGATATACTTAATATAGTAAAACAAAGTGAAGGAAATCAACTTAGTATAAACGTTAGAAGAAATAATTTGGTATTTGACGTAAAATTAACTCCGGTCAAATCTTCATTAGACCAAACATATAAGGTTGGTTTATGGGTAAGGGACAGTTCAGCAGGTATAGGCACAATGACGTTTTTTGATCCAAACACAAATACTTTTGCGGGTTTAGGCCACGGTATTTGTGATATAGATACGGGTGAATTGTTGCCTCTTTCTCACGGCGATATTATGAGAGCGGATATTAATGGAGTTATTAAAGGGGAAAAGGGCTCTCCCGGGGAATTAAGAGGTTGTTTTACAAATAATGAGGTTATAGGGACTCTTAAATCAAACAGTTTTGCAGGAGTCAAGGGGGTACTTAACGATTGCCCTACTAATAACGCTCCATTAGATATCGCAATGAAGCAAGAAGTAAAAGAGGGACAAGCTAAAATACTAACAACGGTATCACAAGATGGCCCTAAGTACTATGATATAGAGATATTAAGCATCAACTATAATGAAAACCTTCCAAGTAAAAACATGGTAATTTCTATAACTGATGAAGAATTGCTTGAAATTACGGGTGGAATAGTACAGGGAATGTCAGGCAGTCCAATAATACAAAATGAAAAAATTGTTGGAGCAGTTACCCATGTATTTGTAAACGAGCCTAAAAAGGGATATGGCATATTTATTGAGAACATGCTTAGCAATTAACTTAAAGTTACGTTTACAAGAAAATTGAATAATTATAATTAAAGCTGAGGAATGATAATTATTTTCTCAGCTTTAATTATGTATTTTAAGTTTTGCTTTAATTGATTTATTGAAGAATAGACAGTATATTCAGTTTATAGTAAAAATATTAAAATAATACACTTGATATTGAGGTTATTTTTTGGCAAAATAGAGAATATGTAAAAAACTGGTAATTGTCTATTTACATATTTACCAATATATGGTATTATAATATCAATGAAATACATAAGCCGGAGGAATAAACATGGAAAATAAATTAAAAGTTTTGATTGCAGAAAATTGTGAAGAATTTAGTAAAGAAAGCAATGATATATTGAATCAATATGGATTGGAACCAATATTTGCTCCAAAGGATGGATTTAAGGTTTTAGAGATTATAGAGGAAATACGCCCTGATGTTGTATTAATAGATTTGTTTATGCCCCAAATTGATGCAATAGGGGTTATGAAGCACATAAGTAATAATTCAAAGGTCAAAAAACCTATATTTATTGTATTATCAAACTTTGATAGTCCAAGAATTGAAAAGGAAGCATTAGGTGAGGGTGCGGATTACTTTGTAATAAAACCGTTTAACACTAAAGATCTATGCGAGAGAATTATTAAATTAAATGAAGAGAAAAATATAAGTAAGAAGGCGAAAATAGCTATGTATTCAATAAATGACCTTTCAAATGGCGATATAGAAGTCAAGGTAACTGAAATTTTACATCAAATAGGAGTGCCTGCCCACATAAAAGGATATCATTATTTAAGAAATTCAATTATAATGTCAGTTGAGAATCCTGACATTATAAATGCAGTCACAAAGCAATTATATCCTTCAGTTGCTAAAGAATTCAACACTACATCATCAAGAGTTGAAAGAGCTATAAGACACGCAATTGAAGTGGCTTGGGATAGGGGAGATGTCGATATACTAAATTCCTATTTCGGATACACAATCCATAATGGGAGAGGAAAACCAACCAACTCCGAATTCATTGCCATGATTAGTGATAAATTGCGTCTACAACTTAAAACAGCTTGCTAATAACTATATAATAACTCCAATATATATTACATATAACCTCAAATAACGGCTTAGGCTTTCGCTATTGTAATGGCGAAGGCCTTTTGCTATATAACAAAGAAACACCCATTTATGGTTTATTTTTAATTTAAAAATAAGCCTACAAATAGGTGTTGTGTATTAATTTAAATTGATTTTAACTCTGACTTATTTTAATTCAAAAGATTCACAGTCTACACATTGTTTCATAGTAGGATTTTGCTCATGTGTTCCTATTTTAACTTCGTTTAGAGAGCAGTAATTTTCAGTATCACAGTGATTTCTGCATTGTTCAACGCTGCATTTGATAGAAGAGTTATAATTCTTATTCATTTCAATACACCTCATACTTAATTTTATTAAATTTTGCCGGGGTTACTAGCCGACTTTATTATTATCTTCACAATAAAATTAAATATTCACTATGGAAATTTTTTATTTAAAAAGAAGGTTTGTATTCTTGTAGTGTAAGGTCGATGTCCATTTGTTGACCGTTTCTTACGACTGTAAACTTAGCATTTTCGCCTACTTTTAATTTATCTTCTATAGCTTGAAAATCAGTTGCGCTGCTGACAGCTTGAGAATTTACTGCAATAATTTTATCAGCTTGCTTGAATCCTGCACTTTCGGCAGCTGACCCGCTGTTTACCTTTGAAATATATACACCCGTATCAGTTACACCATACATAATAGCTTGCTGCATTGTTGTTACTTCTACCAATGTCATTTGAAGGTCTACTCTTCCTCTTACATACCCATAGGTGTTAAGCTCTTGAGTAATGCTTTTAACTTCATTTGAAGGGATAGCAAAACCTAAACCTTCTATACCAGTGCCGGATGATTTTGCAACAACCAATCCAATTAATTCTCCGTCTGAATTAAATAGTCCGCCACCTGAGTTTCCGGGATTTATAGCAGCATTAGTTTGAAGTAGGTTCATAACTTCGCCATCAATGCTGATATCTCTATTAAGGGAGCTTATGATACCCTCAGTAACAGTACCGCCAAGTTCACCCAACGGATTTCCTATTGCTATTGCACATTCGCCGACTTGTAACGAGTCTGAGTCACCGAATACAGCTGCAGTAAGACCTGTTGCTTCTACTTTAACTAAGGCAATATCGGTTTTGGAGTCGGTTGATATAAGTTTACCTTCAAAGGACTGACCGTTTCTTAATTTTACGGTTATTTTTTGAGCTCCGTCTATTACGTGGTTATTTGTAGCTATATATCCGTCTGCACTTATAATTACTCCACTTCCCGCACCTTCTGTTACATATTGGCGGAACCTGCTGTCCGTTGAAGCCACTTCGGTAGTGATTTCTACTACGGAGTCGGCTACATTATTTACAACTTCGGCGACATTTGTTTTGGGAGTTTGATTACTTGAATCCTTGGTTGAGCTTGTAATTTGCAATGGATTTACTATTTTGCGTTTTGCTAAGTTATAGCCCAATACACCTCCGCCTATACCTAATATCGAGGATAAGACGATGCATACAACCAAAGTTACAATTACCATGGTTTTGGTTTTTGAACCTTTTTGTTTGTTTTCCTTAGGAGTTTCCTCAGTTTCAGGTGATGCTGGGTCCTCATTTGATATGTCTGGTTGCTCTTGTAAGTCTTCCTCCTCTGATGGAGTTTCTTTAACTTCCTCTTTGTGAGGAGTATTTAATGGTTCATTTTCTTTTGGTTTTTCTTGGGGGATTTCTTCTTCTTTTTTACGGTTTATTATTTCGGATTCCATTTCTTTGATTTTGGCATCAATATTTTCGCTGCCTTCATTGGGTATGTTTTTCTTATCATCCATGTTTTAAAACCTCCAATAATAAAATTTTTAAGAATTGATATATAAAATATCTTTAATTTTATAAAATGATTATATATAATTATTTTATAAAAATCAAATGGTAAACAAAAGGAGATATAAAATTTGCAATATGTAGTTCACACATTTAAGCCTATTTATAATGAGGATTCCAAAATATTAATATTGGGTACAATGCCGTCACCAAAATCACGTGAGTATAACTTTTATTATTCTCATCCTCAAAATCGTTTTTGGAGAATACTTGCCGATATATTAGACCAAGATTGCCCTAAAACGAATATAGAAAAAGAAGATTTTGTGTTAAGAAATCATATTGCCTTATGGGACGTACTAAAATCGTGCAATATAGAGGGTGCGGACGATAATAGTATTAAAAATCCTGAGGTTAATGATATCATGCCTATTTTGAAGTCAAGTAAGATACAAAGAATATTTACGACCGGCAGGAAAGCAACTCAATTGTATAAGAGATATTGCTTAAAGGACGTTGGATTGGAGTCCTTCTATTTACCATCGACAAGTCCTGCCAACTGCAAAAATTATAATTATGATACTCTTAAAGAGGAATACAAGGATATAATAAAATATTTAAAATAGCTTTAAATAATAAATGTGTTTATATTGTGACCATTTTCATATTTATATTCTGTTTTTCTTGAAATCTTTTTGATAAGGTGAATACCAAGACCGCCGACTTTTCTTTTTTCGGCAGGTAGGGAGATATCAGGATTATCTAAACTGTCCGGATTGAATGGGAAACTAGAGTCAATAATAACTATTTTACTATAGTCATTAAATGACTCAAGGTAGAGTTCAATAAAGGATTGCTCTTTTGAGCCGTGTTTTATTATATTAGTAAGGGTTTCCTCGATTGTTAATAATACAAAATATCCTCGTTTAACGGACGTTTTATTAATAAATGAATCGAGTTCTTCAAGGCAATTTTTTAAGGAATCGCTATTATTAAGTATTTTACGATAAAAATTATTTTTTTTAATTCTTAATGCAGCTATAGTTATATCATTGCTGTCATCGTTGCGTTTATAAGTTACTGAAACATCGTGAAGTATAGTTGAACATAGTTCATTTGCGGAGGCCGGTTGAATACGCTTTACTAAATTCATAATATTCTCCTCAGTTATATTTTTGCCTAAAAGAGAATTATAAGACATTAAACCACTTGAATATAAAACTAAGACCTCACCTGGAACCATGTTATAACAAAAAGTTTTATATTCGGGTTCTTTGCTTACTCCTAAGGCGGAAGTTTTTATATTTTCCAGTTTTTTAACAGTATCGTCTAATTTAACAATAGGTGAAAAATACCCTGCTGTACAGTAGCTTAACTTGTAATCTTGTAAATCTAAAAATCCTATAACTGCTTTTACAAAGGTATTTTCTTTATTTCTTTCCAAGATGCTTTTATTGGCTTTTTCCATTGATTCTGCGGGTGTAGAAGATGCCTTTGTGATAGACTCCATCATACCCTTGATGTATGAAATAAACAGTGCGGCACTTACTCCCGAATCGGAGACTTCTCCAATTATAAATGCTAATTTTCCGGAATCGGTAAAGAAGTAACTGTAAAAGTTTGCGCCGGCATTTTTAGACTGATTAGTAATTGCGTAGACATCAATGTTGGGGCATTTAATTACCTCATTAGGTATAGCAGAATTAATTGCATTGGAAATTTCTTTTCTGTTTAGTGCTTGTTGAGTTCTTGCGGATTCTATAGCTATTTGATTAATGCTTTCGTATAATGATGCGGAGACATTGTTGACTATTTCCGCTAACTCTGCGATTTCATCATTATTTTCGATTTTTATGGGTTGATAAAAACTATTTGTGCCCATATGTTTTATGCCATATGAGAGCTTGTCCAAGGAATCGGTTATAGATTCTGTCAGCTTTTTTGAAAGGTATATGCTTAAAACAGTCATTATTGCAAGCACACTAATCGAGACGGCTATAAATATTATTATTTTATTATTAAGGCTTTCGTTTATAGACCTTGAAAAGTTAGATATAAAATTATCTATATTACTTATACTTGCATTCATAATAGATTGGTCCGATACAAAGCATATTATCCAATCGTTAATGCCTAGGCTTGTATAACTGATTGCCATATCATCAATATCTTTGGTATAGATTTCATTTGTATTTTGCGATAAATCGCAGGCTTCGATAATTTTTTTATTTTTATCATTATTTGATGATAGACTGCTTGTATCAGTTGAGTCGGAGTTCATAATGACATTTCCGTTTTTATCGATTATTAAGTAATTTAAGAAGCGTTTTTTCGATGAATCATTTAGGTGGCCTTGACCTGAAATTGACCGCTGGATAAAGGAAAGATCCTCAAAATCAATACCAACAGCACCAAGAAATTTTCCGCTTGAGTCATAAACGCCTTTACTGCAGGTTATAATATTTTTTCCTGTAATCAGGTCATTATAAGGATAGCTCCACACTATATCAGTGGTATTTTTGGCTTCTTGGTACCATTCCCTTTGGCGGATATCAAGGTTATTGAACTTATTGTCTGAAGATGTTATATCAGTGTCAAGGAAAAGTCCGGATTCGGAACAATAGTAGATATTTGCATTATCAAAAACCGAGGAATCAAGGAATCCCAAAAATGTCTCCAAGGGGTAAATCATGCTTAGCTCATCTTTTATATCACTGTACTTAACGCCTGGCATTAGGTTGTAATTGTCACCCGTTTTATAAAAGTTAGCATTATTATATAGGTTGGATGCAGATTTGGTTAAGTCATTTAAATCATCGGACAATAAATATATGCGGTCATTCTTTTCCTGAATAAATAGATTGGTATATTCATAGATGGCCTTTTCTGAAAGACCTTTATAATTATTTTGGGTTTCTTCTAAAACTGAGTTTTTAAGGCTTGAGTTTTCAGCCTCGAATTGATTTTTAAATTGAAAAAATATCAGCAAAAATACAACAACAAATACTATCATACAAACGGTTAAGACATATGATACGATAGATAGGATTTTTCTCCCGATAGTCATACATACACCACCTATATTTATACTATTTATATTCATAATATGTATTATTATATATTATTTGTGGAAAAATGACAATAGAGAAAGTTTAGGATTAAGCAAATGTTAATTTGTATCTATTTAACTAAGAGAATGTTTATTAATTGGGTATTTATCTTGGAATTGTAATTATATATGATAGTTTATTTAAATTTGAACTTGTATATCATTTATTATATGTTTTTATTTTTCTTGAAAGCTTGTAGCTTATCTGGTAAAATATAAATATTAGAGTAAAAAAAGGAGATAATCGAAAATGTGCGGATTATGTGGCTTTACAGGCCAAATTGTAGATAGAGATGAAGTTTTAAAGTCGATGACGGATGCCATTATACATAGGGGACCGGACAGTGCCGGATATTATTGTGATGACGATATATCTATGGGTTTTAGAAGGCTTAGCATTATAGACTTAGATTGTGGAAGTCAACCTATTTTTAATGAGGATAAGAGCCTTGTATTAATGTTCAACGGTGAAATCTATAACTATAAAGAGTTAAGAGAAGAGTTAATTGAAAAAGGACATGAGTTTTCAACACATACTGATTCGGAGGTTTTAGTTCACGGATTTGAAGAGTGGAAAGAGGATCTTTTATCTAAATTAAGAGGTATGTTTGGCTTTGCCATCTTTAATAAAAATGATAAGTCTTTATTTTTAGCAAGGGACTTCTTTGGTATAAAACCAATGCATTATGCTATGTGTAACGGTCATTTTATATATGGTTCTGAAATTAAGAGTATATTGAATTTTAAAGGCTTTGAAAAAAGGTTTAATAGAAGTATGTTGGATAAGTATCTTTCTTTCCAATACGCTGTTCCGCCTGAGACCTTCTTTGAAGATGTATATTGCCTATTGCCGGGACATTATTTGTACTATAAAGACGGAGAGATTAAGATTACTCGATATTTCGAGGCTAGATTTAACCCTGATGAAACATTAACATTGGATGAGGCTGTTGACGAAATTGAAAAGGCTTTTGAAGATTCCGTTAATGCTCATAAAATAAGTGATGTCGAGGTAGGATGTTTCTTATCAAGCGGTGTTGACTCGAGTTATGTATCTACATATTTTGCAGATCAAAAGACATTTACAGTCGGTTTTGACTTTGGTCTTAAATACAATGAGATTAGCTGGGCCAAGGCCTTGTCTGAAAAGATTGGCGTAGATCACCATACAAAAATAATAAGTTCCGAGGAATTTTGGGATAGCATCAAGACAGTTCAATATCACATGGATCAACCGTTGGCGGATCCTTCTTGTATTGCTTTATACTTTGTTTCTAAGCTTGCCAGCGAACACGTAAAGGTTGTATTGTCCGGTGAAGGGGCAGATGAACTTTTCGGCGGATATACTGTATATAATGAGCCTCATGTGTTTAAGTGGTACCAAAGATTGATACCCGACCCGGTAAGAAAGGGTCTTGCAAAATTAGTGGGAGCTATTCCATTTCACTTTAAGGGTCAGAGCTTTATAATTAGAGGTTCTTGTAAAGCCGAGGAAAAATTCATAGGCAATGCGTTTATGTTTACTGAAGAGGATAAGAAAAAACTTCTTAAAGATACTTCTATTGTCACAAGACCACAAGACTTGTGCAAAACTTTTTACGATAGAGTAAAAGGTTATGACCAGGAAACTAAGATGCAGTACTTAGACATCAACTTATGGATGGTTGGGGACATACTTTTAAAGGCAGATAGAATGAGTATGGCTAACTCATTGGAGGTAAGAGTTCCGTTTTTGGATAAAGAGGTGTTCAAGGTAGCATCTAAGTTGCCCACAAAGTTGAGAGTTAACTGGAAGAATACCAAGTATGCTATGAGGATGGCAGCAATGAGACACTTGCCTGAAGCAACTGCACAAAAAGAAAAGTTGGGCTTCCCGGTACCTACAAGAGTATGGTTAAGAGACGAGAAATACTATAATATAGTAAAAGAAAAGTTTAATTCTGATATTTCAAAAAGTTTCTTTAACGTACCCATGCTTGAGAAACTTTTAGATGAACATTTTGTTGGCAAGTGGGATCATAGTAGAAAAATTTGGACTATATATATTTTCCTTATTTGGTATGATATCTATTTTGCAGACTAATTAATTTTTGTTTAAACATTAAACAATGCCGCTATTAGTATGGCGGCATTGTTAGTTTAGTATAAGGTTCTCACCTGTCACGTAAAACGAAAGAGTATGCAAACATTTAAGTCTACATACTCTACTGTGGTCGAGGTGACAGGAGTCGAAGGCGACTTTCGCCCTTTCTGCCTTCGGCTGGGGTCTCAATTAGTTTATCTAAAGAGGGAAGTAATTTGCTCTAACATTGTAAAGCAGGTTCTCACCTGTCACGTAAAACAAAAGAGTATGCAAACATTTAAGTCTACATACTCTACTGTGGTCGAGGTGACAGGAGTCGAAGGCGACTTTCGCCCTT
>CAKSHI010000009.1 GCA_934457115.1 uncultured Eubacteriales bacterium
GGCGAGGGTCTGCTTTACAAGGAAAGGGAGAAATTAATTTTGTTTATAGATAAACTGGTTTAGAGTGCCGCCGGAGGCGAGGGAAGGCGAAATTCGCCTTCGAGCCCTGACACCTCGACCAAAGCAGAGTATGTAGACTTAAAGGTTTACATACTCTTTTGTTTTATGTGACAGGCGAGGGTCTGCTTTACAAGGAAAGGGAGAAATTAATTTTGTTTATAGATAAACTGGTTTAGAGTGCCGCCGGAGGAGAGAGAGGTCTGTATTTGTGTACTTAAAAAAATAAAAAAGACATCTTAGTAGGTACTATTTCTAAGATGTCTTCTTTACAAAATTTTATGTTTTTTGGACTAATCTTCAACTTTTTCTTCTAAAGCCCTTCTAAGCCATACTTCTGCTATATCTAAAGCAAGGTATAAACCGGATTTTTCGCTGGTTTTTACTGCTTTATTTTTCTCAGTATCAACTAATTTTACTATTACTTTATCAGATATATCAAGACCTTCAACCTTTTTTGAAGATTTTACTTGCATTTTAATAACATACTTATCATAAATATTCCCATAATATATGGTTTCCTTGCAGCGGACGAGAGGTTTACCTTTATAGGTTAGAAATTCATTCTTTTTATTAGTTTTACTGTTCATTAAGTCCACTCCTTCATTTAATTAACTATTATCGTTTATTATATCATACATTAAATCTATAGTAAAGAAAAAATATTGCATAGATGATACTTGGTATATTAAGTAGTGACGATTGACTTTTTATGCAAAAAAACGTATAATTACTTTTGACGTATGTTTTAAAATATATTGTATTGGAGGATATTACTCATGAAACGAGTAGGTAAACCGGTGTTTTTTATTATTGCCGTTTTTATTTTGTTAATGAGCTATGCTGCTATTTTTGGTGTATATGGAAAAAACGGCGACCTCCCTGTTACCTATATCAAGGGCGTAAATGATATTCGTTGGGGAATTGATATTAAAGGAGGAGTAGAAGCGACATTTAGTCCGGCTGGTGGGTATGATGCTACTGCCGAACAAGTTGAAGCTGCAAAGTCTATCATAGAGGTAAGGCTTGTAAAGAATAATATTACTGATTATGAGCTTTATGCGGATAACAATAATGATAGAATAATTGTAAGATTTCCTTGGAAAGAGGATGAGACTGAATTTGATGCGGAAAGTGCAATAAAAGAAATTTCTGCAACAGCATCTCTTACTTTTAGAGAGGGTAAAGAATACTCGGCTGTGGAGTATGATTCTGACGGTAGTCCTGTGTACAAGACTCCTACAGGGGAAACTGCTTCTAATGTAATTATTGAAGGTAAAGATATACAAAATGCAGAGGCTGTGGTTTACACAGATCCTCAAACAAACAAAACTCAATATATGGTCAAGCTTACTTTTAACGAAGAGGGCAAAGAGAAATTTAAGGACGCAACAAGCAGAATGTTAAATCAAACCATTTCTATATGGATGGATGATGTGATGATTTCGTATCCGACTGTAAATGACGTAATTTCAGACGGTGTAGCAACGATTTCCGGAAACTTTACATCTGCAGAAGCATCTTCTCTTGCAGCAAAGATAAATGCAGGTGCATTGCCTTTTGAATTAGAAACCACTAACTTTGGTTCTATTAGCCCAACATTGGGAGCTTCAGCTTTGAATGCAATGGCTATAGCTGGGGTTATAGCTTTAAGCATAATATGCTTATTTATGCTTTTAAAATATAGACTTCCGGGCTTTATTTCTTGTATCGCCCTTTTAGGTCAAGTAGGACTTTCCTTGGCTGCGGTATCGGGATTCTTCTCATTTGTCCCGAGCTTTACTATGACCTTGCCTGGTGTCGCTGGTATAATCTTATCAATGGGCATGGGAGTTGACGCAAACATAATCACTGCCGAGAGAATAAAAGAAGAACTAAATCTTGGTAAAACTATAGACGGTTCTATAAGCCAAGGTTGTTCTGCAAGTTTTTCTGCAATATTTGATGGTAACGTAACCGTAATTATTGTTTCATTAATACTTATGTCTGTCTTTGGACCTTCTAATATTCTTTCTGCAATATTTGGTCCTTCCACAACAGGTGTCATTTATTCATTTGGTTATACTCTTTTGGTTGGTGTTATTTCTAACTTTATTATGGGAGTTGCCGCATCTCGCTTTATGCTTAAATCAATTTCCAGGTTTAAATTTGCCCGTAAAAAATGGTTATACGGAGGTAAAGCAGAATGAAACAGTTTAACTTCGATTTTATAAAGAATAAAAAAATATTTTTTAGTATTTCCTTGGGAATAATGCTTATAGGAATTATATTTAACTTTATTTTCGGGACTCAACTTGACATACAATTTACAGGCGGAGCTATTATAAAGTACTCGTATACGGGGGATTTAGATGAATCTCAAATGGAGAAACTAATTCAGGATAAAACTACTGAGGTTGTAGAAATTCAGCTAAATAAAAATGTTGTATCAGCAGCTGACAATACAATTAAGAATAATGTTTCTGTAGAGTTTGGCGGAAATGATGCTTTAAGTGTTGAACAACAAACCGAGTTAAGTAATGCATTGGAGGAAACATTTCCCGAAAATAACTTTGAACAAATAGAGTCAAGTTCAGTTAACCCAAGTATGGGTCACACATTCTTTTGGAAGTGTATGACTGCTATTGCTATAGCTTCTATTTTGATGGTATTATACGTATCATTTAGATTTAAAAAGATAAGTGGTCTTTCAGCAGGTGTAATGGCATTGGTAGCCCTTATTCACGATGTTATTATGGTATACTTTACTTTTGTTATTTTTAGGTTGCCTTTAGACGACAACTTTATTGCAGTTGTTTTAATGATATTAGGTTACTCTTTAAATGATACTATTGTCATTTACGACCGTATTAGGGAAAATCGCAAGAAGTTAGGACCTAAGACTAAAGTTGCCGATTTGGTTAATGCAAGTATTAATCAAACATTATCGAGAACTATCAATACATCAATAAGTACTGTTATGGCTATTGGAACAGTTTTAGTTGTTGCATTATTCTTTAAGTTGGATTCCGTTGTCTCATTTGCTCTTCCTATGATGATAGGCGTTATATCAGGATGTTATTCAACGATCAGCATAGCAGGACCGTTGTGGGTAATGTGGCAAGAACATAAGGAAAAGAAACTCAATCAAGAAACTGCAAAGGAATCAGAGTAGGTTTTTGGTTTATCACCAAAAGGCTTAATCTTACTATAATATAAATATAAGCAGCGTGTAGATATTTCTCTGCACGCTGTATTTTATAAGTTTAGTTATGACATTGCTTTTGGGTTGGTGATTACATATGACTAAATACGCTAAGAGATCGAGAAAATGGTTTGTTATTAGAAGGTGGATAACACTGATTTTAATAACCTTAATTATCTTTATTTCAATAGACTATAATATTAGGCCATTAGTAAAAAGTATAGTAGAAAATAAAGCCCAAGTTGAAGCAACTAATGTAATAAATCAGGTTGTAGAGGACGAATTTTCAAGTAATTCTGATATGTATTCGGAGCTCATGTCGATTCAAAGAGGGGAAAACGGAGAAGTTCAGTCTATATCTACAAATACTGTAAATACAAATATATTAAAGGCTAAAATAGCAAGAAAAATACAGGAAAACTTGTCTACCACGGAACCTAGGATTGTTAAAGTACCCTTAGGTACATTAACCACTACGGAAATATTGAGTGGAAGAGGTCCTATGGTTAGTATGAGAATTTCTTTGCCATCCGCTGTTATGGTGAATTTTAGCAGCAATTTTGAAAGTGCAGGGATCAATCAAACTAAGCATATGATATATCTTACTGTTAGTACTAAGGTGAACGCAATGATACCGGGCTATCCTGTGGTTACTACTGCCGAAACTACTGTATTAATAGCCGAAACTGTTATAGTTGGTAAGGCTCCAAATGTATTTGCAAATTTAAATTCAGCAAATTCGGGTTCAGTTGCGGGTTTATCTCACATTGACAGTCCGGAGTCTTGATATTTAGGGTTTAATTACATATAATTAATTAGTAATTAAAACTATACAAGGAGTATCTAAATGAACGTAGAGGATCTTAAATCAAGATTAGAAGAATTAAAACAACAAATTAATTATCATAATGAAAGATATTATAATGACGACGCTCCTGAAATAGAGGATTTCGAGTACGACAAACTTTTAAGGGACCTTGAAGATTTAGAAAATGCGCATCCAGAATTAATAACCAAGGATTCTCCAACCCAAAATGTAGGAGGAAAAAAATCAAGTAAGTTTGATCCTGTTGTTCATGAGGTTCAAATGGGAAGTTTACATGACTCATTCTCAGAAGAAGAACTTATGGATTTTGATCGAAAGGTTAGATCTGTCGTTAGTAATCCTGTTTATGTGGTTGAACCTAAATTTGACGGATTATCCGTCTCTTTGGAGTATAGAGATGGTGTATTTGTAAGAGGGTCAACAAGAGGTGACGGGCTTGTTGGTGAGGACATAACTGAAAACTTAATGACAATAAAAACTATCCCCAAAAGGCTTAAAAGGGATATACCTTTTATTGAAGTAAGAGCCGAAGTCTATATGTCTAAATCAAGCTTTTTTGAACTTTTAAAAAAGCAAGAGATCAATGAAGAAAAACCATTTAAAAATCCAAGAAATGCCGCAGCAGGCTCTCTTAGACAAAAAGATGCCAAAATTACTAAAGAGCGTAATTTGGATGCGTTTGTTTTTAATATTCAAAGATTAGAGGGGAAAAAGGTTTTAACACATATAGAGGCTCTAAAATTAATGACTGAGCTTGGATTTAAAGTATCTTCGCTTTATGAGAGTTTTGATAACATAGAGGGTGTAATTGATAAAATAAAAGAAATAGGGGATGTAAGGGGAGAATTGCCTTATCAAATCGATGGTGCTGTGGTCAAAGTCAATTCATTTGAACATCGAAATATGATAGGAAGTACCTCCAAATTTCCTAAGTGGGCTGAAGCCTATAAATATCCTCCTGAAGAAAAGGAGACCGAACTTTTAGATATAGAGGTCAATGTTGGTAGAACGGGTGTTCTTACGCCTATAGGAGTCTTTAAACCTATATTTTTATCAGGAAGTACGGTTAGTAGGGCTACACTTCACAATGAGGATTTTATAAAAGAAAAGGAAATATCAATTGGTGATATTGCTGTTTTGAGAAAAGCGGGTGATATCATACCCGAAGTTGTATCTATTAAGGAACATAAAGAGGGGTCAAGTGTTTATAAAATGCCCGAATTTTGTCCATCGTGCGGATCACCGGTCGAAAGACTTCAGGATGAGGCGGCAATTAGATGTCCGAATACGGATTGTCCGGCTCAGCTTTTAAGACACTTGGTTCACTTTGTATCTAGGGATGCAATGGATATCGATGGCCTAGGTGTTGCTGTTTTAGAACAGCTTTTAGAAAATAAACTTATCTCTTCACCGTCTGATTTATATAAACTAAAAAAAGAAGACATATCTCAACTTGAAAGAATGGGAGATAAGTCTTCAGAAAATTTGATTAATTCTATTGCTAAGTCAAAGGATAATGATTTATACCGTTTTATATTTGCTTTGGGTATTAGGCATATTGGCCTTAAGGCGGCAAAACTTTTAAGCGAGAAATTTAAAGATATAGACAATATATTTTCGGCAACTCGGGAGGAAATTGCTTCAATAGATGGTTATGGTGACATAATGGCAAAGGCGGTCTTTGACTATTTCTCATTAAAGGATACAAAAACGCTTATAGATAAGTTTAGGTCATATAATGTTAATATGAAGGAAAAAGAGAAAGATCGTGAGGTTAAGTTTGAAGGTTTGACATTTGTCTTGACTGGGACGTTGCCTAATTATAAAAGAAGTGAAGCTGCTAATATTATTGAAAAATTAGGAGGGAAGGTATCTTCAAGTGTATCGAAAAAGACAAGCTACGTTTTGACAGGAGATGAGGCAGGAAGTAAGCTAAAAAAAGCAAATGAACTTGGCGTTAAAGTTATAGATGAAAATGAGTTTATTAAGATGTGTGAAAATTAAATTTAAGGCTTTTGTTGTGGTTTCTTATAATAAGATGATGAGGATGGGTTTTTATGGTTTTAGTTTTAGATATAGGTAATTCAAATATAGTCATGGGTTTGATGGATGATAATAAGTTGTTTGCTAGTAAAAGGATTGATACAAATCTCAATAGAACGGCAGATGAGTATGCAACCGAAATAAATGAATTTTTGTATGAAAGTAGGGTATTAAAATCTGATATAGATGGTGCTGCAATGTCCTCAGTGGTTCCATTATTGACTCAAGTACAAAAATATGCAATAAAAAAGGCTCTAAATATAGAACCTTTTATTATAAATACAAGTATGGATACAGGATTAAAAATCTTGGTTGATAATCCAAATGAATTGGGAAATGACCTTTTATGCGGTGCAGTTGCAGGTATAGACAATTATAATTTACCATTAATAATATTTGATATAGGTACTGCAACCACGGTAAGTGTGATAAATGATAAGAAAGAGTTTATAGGAGGCCTTATATACCCGGGGCCTAAGGTTTCTCTTGAAACTCTTTCTTTAAAAGCCGCTCAATTGCCCAATGTAGCTATGGAACCTCCCGGAAATATAATAGGAAAAAATACGAGGGACTGTATGCTAAGTGGAATTGTATACGGCAATGCGTTTATGATAGATGGTATTATAAATAATATAGAAAAAAAGCTACAAAGTAAGTCTACTGTGATAGCTACGGGGGGGATTTGTGAGTTAATAATTCCATATTGTGAAAGAAAAATAATTTGTGATGATAATTTAATGTTTAAAGGAATAATGTCGATTTATAAAAGAGTAGGGCTAAAGTAGAAAAGTGCAAAAAAATTTTATGAAGAAAGACGTGAGAAATAATATCCTATTATTATCTTTAATCTTGATCTTGCCTTTTTAATATGGCGTGATACTGTTGAGGGATAAACATTTAATTCTCTTGATATATCTACTATTCTCATGTTTTTTCCATAATACATAGTTAGGCATTGCTTTTGTCGAGGAGTTAGCTCCCCGTCAATTGCTTTTACTAAGACTTTTAACATTTTTTGATGCTCGTTATTTATATCAAAGCATTCTTCTTGATGTTTTGATATAGATATGACAGAGTCGATAAATTTGTCTAAATATAACGGCTTATTACTCATTTATATTTCCCCTATAACGATATTCCAAATAAATACCTGTTTGCTTTAGTTCAAGGTATATTTGGTAAATTAAGGATATTCTGCTATTAATGTTTTCAGTTTCTGATGCACATTTGTGTTTTCGTTCCTTTTTAAGTTTATCTAAGTGTTTTTTTACGATTTCTGCTTGTAAAAGATATTCTTCAGACCAATTTTTATAATTCATAAGCTCTCCTTTTTAACACGTATTGTGTAGTAGTGCGCATGGTTATATATTTGGATTTTTTAAAATATTAGCATAATTAAACGAGCATAGTCAACAGATCAATTGACAAATTTATACTTTTTATGCCTTTGTGTGACGTTTATTGGACACTATGATACTATTTTCAAAAAAACACTTGATTACACGCAATGTGTATGGTATAATGTTATCAATGGAAACATGTATTAGCAAATACACCACTGTTTTCCGTGCGGGGCAGTGTTAGGTGTATGGCGATTAATATTTCGCATGGAGAAGATGGGTGTTAATATGTGTAGGAGTGTATTTGGATACAAACTCAAAACTATTAGAAAAAAAAGAGGATTAACTCAAGCTAAGCTGGCGGATAAACTTGGGGTATGTGCATCTACTATAGGCATGTATGAGCAGGGACGTAGAGAGCCTGACAATAAAATGCTTGCAAAAATATGTGAAGTCCTAAATGTCAGTACGGACTACTTAATTGGATTTGATAAGTTTGATAAGGATATGAAAAAAGAAGTAGATGATGTTATAGATGAATTTATAAATACACTTGAAAAACAGCCAAATTTAATGTTTGATGGTAAACCTATAACTGAAGATGATAGGGACAAAATTGTTACCGCTATAAAGATAGCAGCCTCAGTTGCAATATATGGTGAAAGAAAGTCAAAGAAAAATAATGAAAAGTAATGGTGTCAAATATGAATAAAATCGATAAACTTGTATATGGCTTAATCAATAAATACAAGACAAGAGACCCAATTGCTATTTGTAGCAGTATGAATATTAATGTTATAATAGTAGACTTGCCTAAGAGTATAAATTCGTTTCATATAAAGATTTTCAAAAAAGATACAATTCTAATTAATGATAAAATATCAAAAAAAATCGCAACAATATCTTGCGCTAAAGAACTGGCTCACATAATAATTGATACTTGTAATGATCCTGCCAGACTTGTTAATTACTCTAAACCGGATAATGATCATAGTATTGATTATTATGACTATTTTGCAGCCAAACTAATATTTGGGAAAGACATAGATACTTCCTCCGAGGATCTATTTAATGTGATATAAAAAAATGCTACGCAAACCCCTGCGTAGCATTTTTTATGCGACCGAACCTATAAGCCGAGTTCTGTCTTGAACAGTCATCTATCTTGGCTGTGTGTTACCACTACAGCTCAGTGCCACCTTTAGAACGTGCCGGGCAGACACATAAATGTTCTTTTTGCGGTGTTGCTTCAGATAGGGTTTACATAGCCGTATAGTCTCCTATACGCTGGTGAGCTCTTACCTCGCCTTTCCACACTTACCATTAAACATGGCGTTTTATTTCTGTTGCACTTTCCCTAGGGTCACCCCCGGCGGCCGTTAGCCGTTATCTTGCCCTGCGAAGCTCGGACTTTCCTCGCGTGCGATCTTTCGATACTGCACCCGCAACTGTTCAGCTCGCTCGCAGAATATATTTTAATATACAAAACGATATTTGTCAATATAATTGTTTAGAATAATATGATATCTTATAAATATTAATCTTAGTAGCATATAAAACGTATATTTTATCATCTAAAAAAATAATTTTATTAAATGGCAAAATATACTTGATTTTTTATTTTAAAGAGTATAAAATATAAATTAGCACTCAGATACAACGAGTGCTAATTTAAAAAATCAATTGCTTTAAGGAGGCACATTATTATGAATATTAAACCCCTTCTAGATAGAGTGGTTATTAAAATGGAAGAAGCTGAAGAAACAACAAAAAGCGGTATAGTATTGGCAGGATCTGCTAAGGAAAAGCCTCAATTTGCATCTGTTGTTGCAGTAGGCCCCGGCGGAATGGTCGATGGTAAAGAAGTAAAAATGTATGTCAATATTGGTGATAAAGTAATTACAAGTAAGTATTCCGGAACTGAAGTTAAGTTAGACGGTGAAGAATACACAATAGTTCGCCAATCAGATATCCTTGCAATTATAGAATAATAGTTAAAATAATAATATTTACTTAAAGGAGAATATATTATGTCAAAAGAAATTATGTATGGTGAAGAAGCAAGAAAAGCTTTATTCAAAGGAATTAACCAATTAGCCGATACTGTAAAAATTACTTTAGGCCCTAAGGGACGTAATGTTGTTTTAGATAAAAAATTTGGTGCACCTCTTATAACAAATGACGGAGTTACCATTGCTAAAGAAATAGAACTTGATAATGCTTTTGAAAATATGGGAGCTCAGCTTGTAAAAGAAGTAGCTACTAAAACAAACGATATTGCAGGTGACGGAACAACTACTGCAACTCTTTTAGCTCAAGCTTTGATTCGTGAAGGTATGAAGAATGTAACTGCAGGCGCTAACCCAATGATTTTAAGAAAAGGTATCCAAAAGGCAGTAGATACTGCAGTAGATACTTTGATTAAGAATTCTAAAAAGGTAAGCGGTCCTGAAGATATCGCAAGAGTTGCTACAATCTCAGCTGCTGATGAATTTGTTGGAAAACTAATTGCAGAAGCAATGGAAAAGGTTAGCGCAGACGGAGTTATCACTGTAGAGGAATCCAAAACTGCCGAAACTTATTCTGAAGTAGTAGAGGGAATGATGTTTGATAGAGGATATATCTCCCCATACATGGTTACTGATACTGATAAAATGGAAGCTGTAATAGATGATGCTTACATTTTAATTACTGATAAAAAGATTACAAACATCCAAGAGATTCTACCTTTACTAGAGCAAATCGTTCAGTCCGGAAAGAAACTTGTTATTATTGCTGAAGACATAGAAGGCGAAGCTTTAGCTACATTAATCGTTAACAGATTAAGAGGTACATTTACTTGTGTAGGTGTTAAAGCTCCCGGATTTGGCGACAGAAGAAAAGAAATGCTAAGAGATATAGCTATTCTTACAGGCGGCCAAGTAATTTCCGAAGAAGTAGGCCTTGAATTAAAGGATACTACTATCGATCAATTAGGAAGAGCAAGACAAGTAAAAATCGAAAAAGAAAATACTATCATTGTAGACGGTGCAGGAAATTCCGATGAAATCAAGGGAAGAGTTTCTCAAATCCGTACACAAATCGAAAATACAACTTCCGATTTTGACCGTGAAAAACTTCAAGAGCGTCTTGCTAAATTAGCAGGCGGTGTTGCAGTAATTAAGGTTGGTGCTGCAACTGAAATAGAAATGAAAGAAAAGAAACTAAGAATCGAAGATGCTTTGGCTGCTACAAAGGCTGCAGTTGAAGAAGGAATAGTTGCAGGAGGCGGAACTGCTTTAATTAACGCAATACCTTCAGTAACAGAATTACTAAATCAATCAGAAGGCGACGAAAAAACAGGTGTATCTATAGTTCTTAAAGCTTTAGAAGAGCCGGTTCGTCAAATCGCAGCTAATGCGGGAGTAGAAGGTTCTGTTATCGTAGAAAACTTGAAGAAGGAAAACAAGGTTGGATACGGCTACGATGCTAAGAATGAGGTTTATGTAGATATGTTAAATGCCGGAATCGTTGACCCAACAAAGGTTACACGTTCAGCTCTTGAGAATGCAGCTTCAGTTGCAGCGATGGTACTAACTACCGAATCATTGGTAGCAGACAAAAAAGAACCTGAATCCGCAATGCCGGCAATGCCTGCAGACCCATCAATGGGCGGAATGTATTAATAGACCCTTTTAAAAATAGGATATAATATAAAAAATAAAGAGTAGACCTTGTGCATTTGTGCACGGTCTGCTCTTTTTTATTTTTATAGGCAAGTTTTAATGCGAAAAGTAGAGATATCGTTACAAGGGGTGCTAAAATTATTTTAGTGTTAGAGATATATTGATTAAGCTTCCGGTTCATTTGAGTCAAATAAAAGTGATGGCAAATTTTCGTATATTATGTCTGCTATTTCTTTAAATACGGGTCCGCAGCTTTCTCCTCCTCCGGAACCGTTTTCTGCAAGTACTACGACTGAATACTTTGGTTTATCGATTGGGTAAAACCCTGCATACCATGACTGTTCTATGTTTTTGCCGTCTTTTTGCAGTCCCGTTTCCGCAGTTGCAGTCTTAGCTGCAGCTTCAAAATTTTTGGGTTTGCCTTTGGTAGCCGTACCATAGGATACAGCTGCGTGCATACTTTCTTTTAGATATTCGGTATTTTCTTTGGAAATTACCTTTTTGCTTTCTGGGACTTGCCTTTTCTCGATGTAATCGAAATTTTCGTTTACCAAGCCTTCGACGAGTTGGGGGACGGAATACTCTCCGTCAGATGCAATTGTATTAATTAATCCTGATATTTGTATAGGTGCAGCCATTAGGGAGCTTTGGCCAAATGAAAAGCTGGCCATAGTTTTTGGGTTTGCAAGTTCCTTTTTGCTAGGTATGTTTCCTTTATCAGAAAAGAAATCGGGAGCTAGGTCTATAGGTGTCGCAAAGCCTAAGTTTTTACTCATATACCAAATATCAATGGGAGATATTTTTTTAGATAAATTTACAAAGTATGAATTGCATGAATACGCTATGGCATTTTTCATATCCACTTCACCGTGGCCAACTCCGTTGAAACAATCAAATTTAGCTTCATCCACTTTAATACTGCCGCAACAATTGTAGACTTCATTTTTATCTATATTTTTTTCGAGTGCTGTAGCTGCCGATACAAGTTTAAATATAGACCCTACATTATAGGAAGTGATTGTCCTGTTTATAAACGGGCATCTTTCATCGTTTAAAGCTTCTTTGATGTTATTCATTGAAAAAGACGGGAAACTTGCCAGTGCTCTTATTTTACAGCTTGGTACTTCAGTGACTATTATAGCACCGCTGCCAATATATTTATTTCCTACATCTTCAATTATTTCTTGTATCCTCGAATCTATAGTCAAAACTACGCCGCTTGTTTGTAAGTATGCCTTGTTGTCAATTTGTTTTTTGTCAGAGTTTAATATACGTCCTAATGCATCTACACTGTATTTTACTGATATATGTGACCCCGTTTCATTTAAAAAATCATTATATGCTTTTTCTATTCCTATAACTCCATTGTTATCGCTGTCTAAATAACCTATTGTGTGTATGCATAAGGGTTTGTTTGAATATCTAATAGGTACTTTAAAAAGATCAACACCCTTTGCGCATACGTTCTTGTCCTTTAGATTTATTGTAAACGGTGTTTCTGAGCAGAAAAGCTTTGCACTGTCATCTCTTTCCTTCCCGGAAAGGGTATCCAAAATCGCATTTTGTGATTCTAAACACGGCGCAACAGCGGCGATATTGACTTTTTGATTATTGACCAATAAATTTTTTCGGCAATCGTATATATTACCCCTTAAATTGGCTATATCAAGTTTATATGTGTTTTGACTGCAAGCAGCACTTTGCAGCCATTCACCTTTTGAAATATTATAAATATTAATTGCAAGCAAACTAATACAGACCATAAAAAAAGAAAATACGATGATAATTCTCTTGTACATAACAATTCACCCCAAAACATTTATATTTCATTATTTCCATTTTTGAGGTAAGTATACAATTCTTTTTACAATAATAGGGCTTGGAACATTTATTTATAAATTAACATAGTATATAAAGAACATGTCCAAAGAAGAGCCAAAGGGGTGAGAATATGGCGATAAAAATTTTTATAGATCAAGGACATAATCCAAGTGGAGTAAATGCAGGAGCCGAAGGATTTGGACTAAGAGAGCAGGATATAACCTATAATGTAGGTGTGTATCTTGCAGATATTTTAAGGGCAGATCCACGATTTGAGGTTAGATTATCAAGAAATTATCCTACTGAAAGTCTTGGATTCAGTAATTCATCAAGTTTGTCCCAAAGGGTAAGGCTTGCGAATGAATGGCCTGCTGATTATTTCATAAGTATTCATGTAAATGCCAATACAAATCCTAATATTAATGGATCCGAAGCGTATGTATATAGAGCATATACGCAGGCTTATTACTTAGCCGAGGATGTTTTGCAGGCGATTGTAAATAGAGTAGGTACTAAGAATAATGGTGTAAAGGTAAACCCATCGCTTTATGTTCTTAAAAGGACAAAAATGCCTGCTATTTTAGTTGAACTTGCTTATATAACAAATGAAAGTGATGCTCAAAAATTAAAAAATGATCAATATTCTTTTGCATACGCTATTTATATAGGTCTTTTAAATTACCTAGGATTAAGTACTATCTGATATAATCATGGTGCAAATGTCCACCGCCTAAGAGGCGGGGATTCGTTACAATATTTCAGTGGGTAGTTAACACTTTCTTTTGCACTGCTTGCAATCTGTCGCAATCTCTGCTTATTGCGAGCAAGGCAGAGCGTTACTCTAATTTAAAAGGCTATTAAGATTAAGAGTCCTTGCAAGTTAAGGACTCTTAATTTTTGTAATTTAGCACTTAATTTGAAAGATATGCCTAGTATATGGTATTATATTTAAAAAAGAGGGTAAGGAGAAAATTTAAGATGTGGGACTATCTTAAACACGCAAACAAGCCAATTGTCCTTTACGGTATGGGCAATGGTGCCGATAAGATATTAAATAAACTTGATGATTTGGGTATACCTGTTTCAGGAGTTTTTGCAAGCGACGGTTTTGTTAGAGATAAAATTTATAGAGGGTTTAAAATTACTTCGTATTCTAAGGCAAAAGAGCATTTTGGGGATATGATTGTACTTTTATGTTTTGGTTCGCAGCTTGAAAGTGTTATTGATCAAATTAAGCATATTGCTGCAGAACAGGAGCTTTATGCTCCAGACGTACCCGTGTTTGGCAACGATATTTTTGATGAGGCTTATGCTAAAAAGCATGAGAAGGATTTATCATATGTATATTCTATATTAGAAGATGAAAAATCCAAATTTGTCTTTGAAAATATAATTAAATATAAATTAAGTGGCAAAATTGATTACCTTTTTAAGTGCCAAAGTAGGCGAAAAGATGACTTTAGTGAAATTTTAAAATTAGGCAATAACGAGGTGTTTATGGACTTAGGAGCCTATAGAGGCGATACGGTTATGGAGTTTGTAAATTTAGTTGATGCCTATAAGCATATTTATGCGATTGAGCCTAATAAAAAAAGCTTTGAGCATTTAAAGAAAAATACTTCGGCATTAAAAGATTGCGAATGCATTAATATCAGTATACATAATAAGAAAGGTACTCTTATCTTTAATAAAAAGAACGGAAGAAACTCTGCAGCTGCGGATGTTGGAAAATTAATAGAAGCAGACAGTGTAGATAATATAATTTTAGGGAAATATATTTCTTACATAAAAATGGATGTGGAAGGTCAAGAATTAAATGCATTGGACGGAGCTAAGAATACTATTTTAAAAAACAAACCTAAACTTTTGATTTCGGCATATCATAGATCTGAAGATCTTTTTAGTTTGCCTATGAAGGTTTTATCTATAAGAGATGATTATAAAGTATATATTAGGCACAATCCATATATACCCGCCTGGGACACAAACTTTTATTTTGTTTGACAATAAGAACTAATTGTTATATAATCGATTAGGTTGCTTGTTAATAAATTGATATTTGTATTGTTAAAATATGGATTTAATATAAGTCGTATATTTTAACTTGTTATTTATAAATTAGGATGTGTTTTTATGAAATGGACAGGACTTAATGAATTAAGAGAAAAATATCTTTCGTTTTTTGAATCGAAGGGTCATCTAAGGCTTGAAAGTTTCTCTCTTATTCCAAAGGATGATAAAAGCTTATTGCTTATTAATTCCGGTATGGCACCTATGAAAAAATATTTTACCGGTGAGGTCACACCGCCTAGGAAGAGAGTTACAACTTGCCAAAAATGTATAAGGACTCCCGATATCGAGAGGGTTGGTATTACAGCAAGGCATGGTACATATTTTGAAATGCTTGGAAATTTCTCGTTTGGTGACTATTTTAAACATGAGGCGACAGCTTGGGCGTGGGAATTTTGTACTAAAGTTTTGGAATTGCCTATAGATAAACTTTGGGTGTCTATATATGAAAATGACGATGATGCATTTAAAATATGGACTGAGGAAATAGGAGTTTCGCCGGATAGGATAGTAAGGCTTGGAAAAGCCGATAACTTTTGGGAGCATGGAGCGGGACCTTGCGGACCTTGTTCGGAAATATATTTCGATAGAGGAGAAAAGTACGGTTGCGGCAGTGAAAACTGCGGGGTTGGCTGCGATTGCGATAGATACGTAGAATTTTGGAATTTGGTATTTACCCAGTTTAACAACGATGGAAACGATAATTATACTCCACTTGATCATCCAAATATAGATACCGGAATGGGCCTTGAACGTTTAGCTTGTATTATGCAAGGTGTTGATAATCTATTTTTAGTTGACACCGTACAAAATATAATGAAAAAAGTGTGTGAAATTTCAGGCACTGAATACGGCAAGGATGAAAAGGCTGATATTTCGCTTAGAGTTATTACTGACCATATAAGAAGTACTACTTTCATGATAGCCGATGGTGTTATGCCTTCTAATGAGGGTAGGGGTTATGTATTAAGACGTCTTTTAAGAAGAGCTGCAAGGCATGGAAGACTTTTGGGCATAAAGAAGCCATTCTTAGTTGAAGTTTGCAAAGAAGTAATTAAGGAAAATAAAGATGCTTATCCTCAGCTTTTGGAGAAAAAAGAGTTTATTGAAAAACTTATAAGCGTAGAAGAGGAAAGCTTCGCTAAAACAATAGACCAAGGTCTACAAATATTAAATGATATTGTAAACAGCATGGATTCCAAGGTGTTTTCCGGGGAAGATGCGTTTAAGCTTAATGACACATTTGGCTTTCCGTTGGATTTAACTAAAGAAATAATCGCAGACTTTGGCATGGTAGTCGATGAAGAAAAATTCAAGAGTCTTCTTAAAGAACAAAAGGAACGTGCAAGAAATGCTCGTAAAAATGCCGGAGCCGAGGCCTGGATTAGCGACAGTGCAGACCTTAAGGATATAGCAAAGACTGAATTTGTAGGCTACGATAACGCAAAATGCGATGCAAAGATTATTGCGATATTAAAAGACGGAAAAATGACTGATATTGCTGCTTCGGGTGAAGATGCTGTTGTGGTTTTAGACAAAACTCCGTTTTATGCTGAAAGCGGTGGACAAGTAGGCGATAGCGGAAAATTAAGTTCTGATAATTGCAGTGTTTCTGTTTTAAATACAATTAAAAGTCCTGCAGGGGTTTATCTTCACTTAGCAAAAGTTGAAGATGGATTTATAAGTGTTGGAGATATAGTTTCTGCTAATATAGATGTTCAAAGAAGAAATCAAATTAGAAGAAATCATACGGCTGCACATTTGCTCCAAGCTGCATTAAGAAAGGTATTGGGTAATCATACGCAGCAGGCGGGTCAAATGGTTAATGAGCATGAAGTAAGGTTTGATTTTACTCATTTTTCAGCGCTTACAGATTTACAACTTAAAGAAGTAGAGGATATCGTAAATGATAAAATTCTTTCATCAATTCCTGTAGAAACCAAGGAAATGCCTATCGATGAGGCAAGAAAATTAGGAGCTATGGCATTATTTGGTGAAAAATACGGGTCAATTGTAAGGGTTGTTAAGGTTGACGACTTCTCGATCGAATTTTGCGGTGGTACCCATGTGGACAATACTTCAGGTTTAGGGTTATTTAAAATAGTTTCTGAAGGCTCTGTAGCTTCCGGGGTAAGAAGAATAGAAGCTGTGACAGGTAAAGGTGTTTTAAATCTTACAAATAAGACAATCAATATAATAAACGAGTGCTCAAAGATTTTAAAGGCTAACAATAGAGATAATTTGGTTGAGCGTTGTAATTCAGTTATTGGTGAGATAAAAGAAAAGGATCAAATGATTGAAAAACTAAATCAAAAGATTGCTTCATCTCACGCAAAGGCTTTGTTTGATATTTCAAAGGTTGTCAATGGAGTAAGGACAGTAGTTGCAAACTTTACCAATGAAGGTGACATGACAGCAGATCAACTTAAAACTATTTGTGATAAAATAAAGGAAAAAGGTCCTAAATGTGCAATTGTTATAGTGGGTAAGTCAAATGGTAAAGTAATGATTGCAGCAGCTGCAGGAAAAGAAGCTCAAGATTTAGGTATACACGCCGGAAAACTTGCTAAGGAAGTAGCAAGAATAACAGGCGGAAACGGCGGCGGAAAGCCTGACATGGCTATGGCCGGTGTTAAAGATTCTTCGAAGATAGATCAAGCGCTATTAGAAGCGCCGAATATTATAAATGATATGATAAAATAAATTTATATTAATCGAGGTGGTAAAATGGATTGTGTTTTTTGTAAAATAATTTCAGGAGAAATACCATCGAAAAAGGCTTATGAAGATGATAAGGTTTTAGCTTTCTTTGACCTTGAACCTCAAGCACCTGTTCATATACTCATTATACCCAAAGAGCATATTGAATCGGTTGACAGGGTTAATTCTCAAAATAGTCAAATCATAGGCTATATTTTCGAAATTGCCGCAAAACTTGCAAAAGAATTTGGTTTGAGCAAAGGTTATCGTATTGTTGCTAATTGTGGCGAAGACGGAGGTCAAACAGTAGGCCATTTACATTTCCATCTATTGGGTGGCCGATTTATGCAGTGGCCCCCGGGTTAATATTGATTATTTATTATAAATTTGAAAGGTAGGCAATTAAAGTGAGTGAAGTTTATAAAATGAATATTGCAGGATTTGAAAGAGAGCTACCTCTTTGTCCTGTTGATGATACCTTGGATATAGCAGCTTTTAATATGTTTGGAGATGTAGAACTTACTGAAAAAGTTGCAAAAGATCTTTTGGCAAAATGTCCGGAACATGATGTTTTAATAACAGCAGAAGCAAAAGGTATTCCACTATGCTATGAAATGGCAAGGCAAGGCGTAAGAAAGTATGTTGTAGCAAGAAAAGGTATAAAGCTATACATGAAAAATCCTATACATGTTGAACTTAAATCCATAACAACAGCAAGACTTCAAAATTTATATCTTTCGGAAGAGGATTATAAATTTTTGAACGGCAAGAGGATTTTAATTGTAGATGATGTTATCAGCACTGGTGAATCTTTGTCAGCTATTGAGATGCTTGTAAATAAAGCAGGAGGAATAATTGCAGGTAAGGCCTGCGTATTAGCAGAAGGGGACGCTGCTAAGAGAAATGATATAATCTATCTTGAGCCACTACCATTGTTCCATAAATAAAGTCTAAGGAGAGATTTTTATGAAGCGGTCATTTGCGTTAATAGGTTTTACTTATCTAATTGCGCTTATGGCCGCAATTTATTTTGGTGAACAAATATCCTTTTTTGTGTCTATTGGCTTAATTGTTTGCTTTGTAATTTCCTTGTTTTTTAAGGATATAAGGAAAAAGAAAGCAATACCCGTTGCTCTTTTTGTTGCAGCGGCAGGATTTTTAGTTTATTCTATGGCATATAACAATGAAATATATCCTGTGGATAGCTTGAAAGAAAAGGACGTAGAAATTTCAGGCGTCATATGTGAAATGCCATATAAGGAATATAATAGGTATTATTATATACTAGAGACAGATTATATTTCTATGGAGAATGCAGAGCAAAAAGTTAAGCTTAAAGTTTCATCTTCCGAGGCCTTAGAGGCTGATGCTTATGATAGAGTTACTGCGAATGTACATATTTATGAGCCAAGTTCCGGGAATGGCTATAATTCTAAGATTTATTATCAAGCAAGAGGAATATTTCTTTTTGCGTATCTCGATGAATATAAAAAGATAAATGTAGAAAAGACGAATAATAAACCCTTATATTATTATGTTATAAAGGCCAGAGAAAAAATGTTGTCCGCCTTTAGAATTATGCTTCCAACTAACGAGGCGTCTATGGTGTCTGGGATATTATTGGGTGATAAGAGGAATATTCCGGAGGAAATAAAGTCCGATTTTAGGGATGTCGGTGTTTCTCATATGCTGGCGGTATCCGGTATGCACTTATCAATTTTGTCTCAATTTTTAATGATGAGTTTAGCGTATCTTAATGTACCAAAACAGTTTAGAAGTACAGTTGTGTCCTTGTGTATATTTGCATTTATGGCACTTATGGGGTTTTCTTATCCTGTCATGCGAGCCGGCATTATGTCAATGATATACTTTATAGGATTAATCTTTGGAAGAAAGTCAGATTCATTAAATTCGCTTGGTGCCGCAGTTTTTATAATTTGTTTGATTAATCCTTTCTCGGCCGCTGACATAGGTTTATTACTGTCATTTTCAGCGGTTTTGGGTATACTGCTTTTACAAAAGCCAATAAACAAATTCATAAAGGATAGAATTACGGATCCTAAAAAGGAAAATCACATACTAAACTGGGCTATAACGACATTTTCAATAAGTTTGGCATCAACAGTCTTTACAAGTCCTATAATTATGCTAATTTTTAAAAGAATATCTATAATTGCGCCAATAGCCAATGTTATAATAATATTCCCAATGGCATTTATGATGGTTTGTGCGTTTTTATCACTTTTATTATATTTATTGCACATTTCATTTATAGCGATTACCTTTGCAGCCTTAGCGGGTATAGCGGTAGATTATATGATATACGCTGCCCACCTTTTATCTATGATACCGTGGGCTTCATTGCCGACTAATCAGGGATTCATACTAATATGGATTGCTGCGACATTTGTTTTGATAGCAATAGCAATTTTATTAAGAAATGATGCTCGACTTATAAGATTTGCGGCTATTCTTTCATCAATTATATTGTTTGTAGGAATTTTTTCGTATCAAATTTGCAGAAGAAATGTCGTGAGTATTGCCGTCTTGGATACCGGAAATGGTCTTAGCGTTGTTTTAAATAGAGACAATCATACTGCGCTTATTTCATCTGGCGGTGAAAAATATTATCAAGGGATAGTTTCTGATTATTTGGATTCGCTAAATACGAAAAAGTTAGATTATTTTTTAGTTTCTAATTCTTGTGATGAGGCGTCTTTATACGCAGACTCTATACTAAGTGAATATCCGGCTTATTCGTTAAGCCTTTGTAACAATACGAATGTCCATGAAAAAGTAGCCGAGAGAAATACTAGACTTTGTGATAATGTAAATTATTTTAATAAGTGCACTACTGTTGATATGTGGGGCAATGTTAAGCTTTATGTTAAAAACATTGAAAATGAAAGTTATGTATATTTTGAGGTAAATAAGGTTAGTTTTCTTTTGTCATTTGAGAATTTTAATACTGATAATCTACCGGATAAATGGAGAAATCCAAACTTTTTAATATCATCATCAAATATAGATTCCTTGGAAAACGTAAACTCAAATTTTATCATTTTATCTAAAGACTCGGATTCCTCTACAAGGGTAATGAGTACTTTAGCTCCTAAAAATCCAAATATAATTGCGACAGCGTCCGATGGTTCTATTGTTATAGACTGTATAAAGGAAAATTATATTGATATAAGGAGGGAATACTGATGCCTAATATAAAAGAGGATGAACTAAAAAAAGTCTTAAAATCAGGCGATATTGCTAATCTATGGTTTTTATATGGCGAGGAAAAATACTTGCTTTATTTTTATAGGGATAAGCTTGTTAATTGTGCCGTTAAGGATATCAATAATTCGTTTAACTTTCAAAAATTTAGTGGGGATGCAATAGACATAAATCAAGTATCAGAATCTATAGAGGCGTTTCCTCTTATGGCAGAGAGAAAATGTGTGTTGATAGAGGATTTAAACATTGATTTGTTAAGCGAGAGCCAATTAAAAAATATTTTGAGTATTATATCTGATATCCCTGATTATTGCATTTTAATTTTTTCGATGCCTACTATTGATATACCGACTAGAAAATCATCTAAGTTTAATAAGGTGATTAAAGAGTGTGAAAAGTTTGGAAATGTTGTAAATTTTGAAAAAAGGGGTAGTGCAACTCTTGAAAAACAGCTTATAAGTTGGTCAAAGAAACAAGGAGTCACTTTGAGTGCCGCTAATGCCGTCAGGATTATAAAGTATTGCGGGGATGATTTACAGACCCTTAGAAATGAGCTTGAAAAACTTTGTGCTTATGTTTTAGATGGAGAAATCACTGAGGAAATAATAGAAAAGCTTGTAACTAAAAATTTAGAAACTACTGTTTTTGTGCTTTCAAATGCTGTTGCGGCCGGAGACTATAATAAGGCGTACAAACAATTGGATATTTTACTTTATCAAAAGGAGGAACCTATCGCTATATTGGCAGTTCTTGCAAGCGTTTATATAGATATGTATCGAGTAAGGTTGTTTATAGAAAATGGAAGAGAACCAACAGACCTTAAAAATTATTTTGATTATAAGGGTAAGGAATTCAAAATAAGAAATGCCGTTAAAAACAGTAGAAACTTACCTCTTGAAAGTTTAAGAGAGGCAATAGATCTTCTTTTAAAGGCAGATATAGAACTTAAAAGTTCTAAAATTGATAAGCGATTGATTATGGAAGAAACCATAACGAAATTATTCTTACTTTATAAAAAGGGGAGAAATTGTTGATAAAAGTTAAGGAAGCTATAATAGTAGAAGGAAAATACGATAAAATAAAACTTAAGTCATTTATAGACGCTACGATTATAACAACTAACGGCTTTAGAATATTTAAAAATAAAAAGCAAGTTGAGATGATAAAAAGATTATCAAGTACTAATGGAATTTTAATTTTAACTGACAGTGATGCTGCAGGATTTATGATAAGAAATCATATAAAAAATATCGCCCCAAACGGTAATGTTAAACAGGGGTATATACCCGATATTTATGGAAAAGAAAAGAGAAAAGAAAAACCCTCCAAAGAGGGCAAACTTGGTGTCGAAGGAGTAAGTCAAAGTGTAATAGTAAATGCTATAATAAAGTCGGGTGCCACCATTGAAAACATGGAAGGTAATATAAAACAGGAGAACCAAGGTGCTAAGGTAATAAGTAAATTGGACTTTTTTGAGGATGGTTTATCAGGCGGTGAGAAAAGCAAAGAAAAAAGGTTAGAGTTTATAAAATATCTAAATTTACCCGAGCATCTTTCTGCAAATTCACTTTTAGAAGTGGTGAACAACATAATAACATACGACGAGTACAAAAATATTATAAACATTTTGGCAAATAAATAGTAAATATAGATTTTAATATAAAAAGACTTAAAGTCATGTTAAGAGGCTTTAAGTCTTTTTATTGCATATTGAGTTAATCAAAGGGATCAGTACTCTTTTTTTCATTTACTTGTTTGTAAACACTTAATTTGTTATTATTATCGCAGGTTGCGAGGAAAATATCTTTTTCATTCCTTATACCAAGTTTATTTAGTTCCTTACGAAGCCATGTTTCGTCTTTTCCTATTAATTTTAGGTTTGTCCTTAAAATTATTCCGTCCTCTATTACGTTGGATACTATTTTTTCCTGACTAGGCGCTATGTTCAAATCCTTAGGGTTGACAGGCCTTTGATCGGATACAGGAATGATACTTAGTTTTCCGTTGGGTTCCATTATTATTGTGTCTATGTTTGCAAGATCAAAATACCCTGATGTTCGGCATTGAGTTAACATTTCACTTATATCTAATCTGGCTTTATTTAAATTTTTCTTGTATATTTTATTATTCTCATATAATACTAAGGGTCGTCCTGTTAAGATTTTTCTTAGTTTTATCGACTTGCATGTTAAGATAGATATTAAGACCGAGACTAAGGTATATATTATCATTGCTACAAGGGGCTGCCAAAAGTCACCTTCAAGGGAGGTTGCCATTTCCGCTGCGATTGATCCTATGGTTATACCGTTTACATAATCGAACATACTAAGCTCGGACATTTGGCGATTTCCCATTATTTTGGTTAATATAAATAGAGCTACTATAGAGCCTAGAGAAGTCAATATGATGTAGATAACGTCCATTAAATCATCCTTTGCAAAGCATTTTTATTATTATGCCTAAAATGCTTTGCAATAAACATGGTAATTGGCTATTTATGTTTTGGTTTTATTTTGTGTATGTAGAATAGATATCCTATGATAGGAATGACGATTGATAAGATTCCTATTGAAAATGCAGGTAGGTTATTATTTTTTACAAGTAAGTCGGAGGCTTTATTATTTACATTTTTAACTACTTGAGGACTTGAATCTAAATTTGAATCCGTGTTTATGCTTTTATTTTGATTTTTATTTGTACCGTAATCGGAAGCTGAGTTTGAGGATTTATTTTTTGTAGATGAATTTGCGGATGAATTTTTAGATGATTTTGCAGATGAACTCTTAGATGACTTTGATGAATTGTCTTTGGAGGATGTGGAATTGGAGGAATCGGATGATGTTGAAGACGATAATGTATCATCTTTGACTTTCTCGTTTCTCTTTACGGATATGGTATATACCAGTTTCGACTTTTTATCTGCAGACGTTACGGTAATATGTATATCAGTAGTGGAACCTATTTTACCTAAAGTTTTACGATTTACCTTTACTGATGCATTTTCATCTGTAGGACTGGCTAAAACTTCTACTGAATCAACAGAAGATGGTACGTTTGCACTGTATTCGGTTACATCTTTAGAGAATTCAGGATAGATATCCGCTTCACAAAGTTCCAACGAATTTAAAGTGCAATCATATACCGGGTCGGGTACGATATCTATATTGTCACTGCTTATGAAATCTAAATCAATAGGTTCAACATCGTCATTTGCGATACCGTCTATTTGAGCGTCAAATCTACTTTGACCTATTGAGGCATCTTTGAGAGATTTAAATTTTATCGAGAACATAGCACTGTAATCATCTTGGTCTATGATATAAGGTGAATTGGGTGACAAATAAATTATTGTTATTAGACCTTGTTGTATGTTATATTTAAATTGGGATATATCAGTATTATCGCCGGCTTCAATGCCGCTGCATTGAAATTTCTTATTGTCGAATGAAACTTTAAGTCTAAATGTAGCTATGTTTTGTGTTTCACTGCTTTTGAGATAAACACCATACTCAAAATCTTTATTTCTTGTCACACTGTCTATGCTGGGTGAAAGTGTGACTCCAATAGGTTTACAGCCCGGTAAAGCATATGTATTCAATGAAAATAATATTAGCAAGATAGTTATTAATGATATTATACGGTACTTCATATTGATATCTCCTTAATAAATTCTTAAAATAAATATATTATAAATTGAAAGGATAGGATATTATGAACATATATAAAGGCTTTTTTGATGAACTTATAGCTTGGCTTAAAAGATTTGTACCAAGTTTGATTTTTGCTATTATAATTCTTGTAGTAGGGTGGTGGTTGGCAAAAACCTTGAGCAAGTCTATAGGCAAGGCAATGAGAAGGGCAAAGATAGATGAAAGTATAATTTCATTTTTTTATTCTATAATGATTGTTTTGTTTAGATTAATCGTTATTATAACCGCTGCTGCAGAGCTTGGAATAAATGTTACTTCGTTAGTTGCCGCAATAGGAGCTGCGGGAGTTACTATAGGTCTTGCGTTAAAGGATAGCTTTTCAAATATCGCAAGCGGCATATTAATTATAACAAATAAACCTTTTAAAATAGGTGATTACCTTGAAGTTGATAATTTTCAAGGTACCGTATTAAAGATAGAAATGCTTTTTACAACGTTAACGACTTACGACAATAAAGTGATAGTAGTCCCAAACTCTAAGCTTACAAGCGAACATCTTATAAACTATACGGCTCAAAAAACCAGGAGACTTGATTTATGCTATTCAGTAAGCTATGACACTGATTTATCTAAGGCAAAGGATATTATAAGAGAAGTAGTTTTAAACAATAATAAGTCATTAAATGAACCTAAACCTATTATAGCAGTTGCGCAGCATAATGAAAGCAGCATAAACATTATTGCTAAGGTATGGTGTAATTGTGAGGATTATTGGCCTCTTTACTATGAAATGCAAGAAAATGTGAAAAATGAATTTGATAAAAATAATATATCAATACCATTTAATCAACTTGATGTAAATATAAAAAAGGCTTAATTAAGAATAATCCTTAGAAAATATTTATAAGTTAAATATGAAATATATTTTAAAATGTGATATAATAGAAATAATGATTTTATATGGTGGTGGTTATATGTCCTTTAGCGCATTTTCTTTTAATGAAAATTATGGAATGTTGCAATCCAAGACGGATATAAAGCTTTTGATTTGCTACATTCTTTCAAGTGTCAAATCCGGTATATCAAAAAATGATATAATATCTATTTTACAAGATAATAGATTTGCGAGTTATTTTGATGCAGTTGATGCCTTTTCGGATTTATATTCTAACGGCAATATTAAAAAATTAGAAGAGGATCAAGAATTATATACAGTGACTGATTCAGGTAAAATGATATCAGAACAGTTGGGGATATCTCTTCCTGTTACTATAAGGGAGAACGCACTCTCAGCAGCATTAAATATACTTTCTAAGACAAGGCTGAAAAAAGAAAACAGCGTTACAATAGAAAAAAATGATCATGGCTATACAGTGCTTTGCAACATTTCAGGAGGAGAAATGGACTTAATGTCATTTTCCTTATATGTACCTGATAAAATACAGGCTAATATGGTAAAGGAGAACTTTCAAAAGGATCCTCAATCAATCTACCATGTAATGTTGGCATTGCTTACTAAAGACAAAGAGTTTGTCGAAGAAGCACTAAAGAACATAAAGTAAAATAGTTTTTATAAGAATTATTTTACATTACGTTTATTATTTTTGCAATCTTTTTAATTAATAATTATAATAATCCTTTAAAGAGGAAATTAAAAAAATTTTAAATTTCCTCTTGTTTTTATAAGCAATATGGTGTATAATTTTATTATAGAAAGCAAGATAGTGTGTCATACGTTTAAATATGCGGATAGGTAGGCGCTGTACGGCAGAGCGTCGTGAATCATGTCAGGCGGGGAACCGAGCAGCATTAAGCGAAGGAGCTTAGCGCGATGCAGTTAGTCTTCTTGTCCGTATAATTAAGGGTATGAAGGCTAATCTTGCTTTAGTTATTTAAGGGGGTGAGGCTTTGTACCAAGCTTTATATAGAAAGTGGCGACCAAAAACTTTTGAGGATGTTTCGGGTCAACCTCAAGTTACTAAAACATTGAAAAATGAGCTTAAATCCGGAAGATTATCGCATGCGTATCTTTTTACCGGATCCAGGGGTACAGGCAAAACCTCTTCAGCTAAAATATTAGCTAAGGCCATTAATTGCCTTAACCCGATTGACGGCGATCCATGTTGTGAATGTGAGATATGCAAAGGCATTGATAATGGTACAGTTTTAGATATTGTGGAGATTGACGCCGCTTCTAACAATGGTGTAGAGAATATTCGTTTATTAAGAGAGGAAGCCTCGTTTACACCGTCCTCTGCTAAATTTAGAGTTTATATTATAGATGAGGTTCATATGTTGTCAACAGGGGCATTTAACGCCCTTTTAAAGACATTAGAGGAACCTCCTAAGCATGTTGTTTTCATATTGGCTACAACCGAAGTTCACAAAATCCCGGCTACTATATTATCTCGTTGCCAACGTTTTGACTTTCATAGAATATCTTCTGAAGATATGGTTGAACGTCTCTGCTTTATTTCAAAACAAGAGGGGAAACAATTAGATGAAGATGCTGCGTTAATGGTAGCGAGGCTTTCAGACGGTGCATTAAGAGATGCCCTTTCACTTTTAGATCAATGTTTCTCAAAGAGTGACCATGTAACTTATAGTGTGGTAGAAGAGACAGCAGGTCTTGCAGGGGATGAAAGTGTATTTTTTATTTCAGACTGCATAATAAACCAAAATAGTGCTGATATATTGAATAAGATAGCCTTTCTCTATGACTCATCAAAGGATATGGAAAAGCTGTTATCAGAGCTTTTAAACCATTTTAGAAATTTAATGCTTTTCAAGACTATGAAAGATCCCTCGGGTATTGTAGTTTTATCAAAAGAAAAGTATGAAATGTCGTATAATCAGGCACAAAGACTTAGTATTGAAGAAATTATATATATAATAGACGCTTTGCAATCTTCTCTTTCAAGGATGTCGATGGGATCTAATAAGAGAATAGAGATTGAAATGTGTTTAGTTAAGTTATGCTCGAAGGAACTCGATGATTCTAATTTATCGCTATTAAATAGAATTTCTAAATTAGAGAGAATCATTAAGTCGGGGAATATAGCAGCAGTATCTGTTCAAGAAGAGAATGCCGATACTCAAATTAATAAAGAAACCATAAACAGGGAGCCTAGACCTCAAGCAGGGTCGGCCGATAAAGATGCAAAACCGGCCGAAGCTGTAGAGAAAAAAGATAGGGTTGATAATAAAGATCTCGTAAAGGATGCAGTTAAAATGAACGATTGGCCTGAAGTATTAAATATTCTTAAAACGTACTCAAGATCGATAGCAGCTGCATTTAATGGTTCTACGGCTTATATAAGTGGGGGATTTGTCTTAATAGATGCACCTAACGATATGGCATTTGAACTCTTGAGAAAGTCTGTAGGGCGTGATAAAATGCGTGTAGCGATTAAAGAGGTTACGGGGAAAACATATAGGTTGGGACCGTATAAATCATCAATGATTAAGAAAGATGCTGTTGAGGATCCTCTTAATGAATTAATAAAGAGGGCTGAGGACAGCGGAATTTCTTTAACAAAAATATAATTGTATACAAAGGAGAATGAAAATGAAAGCAAGATTACCAAAAGGACTAGGCGGATCAATGGGTGGTTTACAACAATTGGCTCAAAAGGCTCAAAAAATACAGGATGAAATGAAGACAGAGACAGAAAGGCTTAATTTAAAAGAGTACCGAGCAACTTCCGGTGGTGGAGCTGTAACAGTTACGTTGAATGGAAAATTGGAGTTAACTAATATAGATATTAAGCCTGAGGTTGTGGATCCGGAAGATTTAGAAATGTTGTCGGATTTAATAATTGCTGCTACTAATGAAGCTATTAGAAGTGCTAATGATGAAAAGCAGTCTGTAATGGATAGACTTTCAGAAGGTCTTAATGTACCGGGGTTATTTTAGTAATGGCAGAATATAATGTAGCTCCATTAGAAACTCTTATCGATAAATTTGAGAGCTTACCCGGTATAGGAAGAAAAACCGCATCACGTTTAGCTTATCATGTTTTAAAAATGAGTAATAATGAGGCAGAGGAGTTTTCTAAAGCTATTTTAGAAGCTCATAGCAAAATACACTATTGTAAGAAGTGTTGTAACCTAACAGATTCGGAGATTTGTTCTGTTTGTGAGGATGAATCAAGGGATAAATCTATTATTTGCGTAGTAGAGGATCCGAAGGATGTTATAGCTTTCGAGAGAACACATGAATATAATGCACTTTATCATGTGCTTCATGGTGTGATATCGCCTTTAAATGGAGTGTGTCCGGATCAGTTACATATTAAAGAGCTTCTTGCGAGAGTTAATTCTTCAAGCGATATAAAAGAGGTTATTATGGCAACTAATCCAACAGTTGAAGGTGAGGCAACTGCTATGTATATTTCAAAGCTTTTAAGGCCATTTGATATAAAGGTCACTAGACTGGCTTATGGTATACCTGTTGGAGGAAGCTTGGAATATGCTGATGAAATAACTCTTACAAGAGCTATAAAAGGAAGAAGCAGCTTAAACTAACAAAATTCAAACACTCAATTAAAATATAAACTCCCCTTTATTTTGTTAAAAAACTAAAATAGGGGAGTTTTAAATATATTATCCTTCATCATCTGAATTTGGTGGAGTGTTAAGTTTTCCTTTCAATTCATTCATAAGTAGTGTATGTTTTAATTGAAGCTCTTGAGATTGCACACCTTCATCTCTTTCAAAGCTTTCCGTTGAGTGTGCTATTAACTTTTGCAACATATTAAGAGTTTGTGCAAGATAGACATTTAGGTTTACTTGTTTTTTACCTGCAAGCTTGATAGTTTCTTTTATGGAATTTTGGATTATATTGAATTGTTTGTTTGTTTCTTTAATAATATAATTTAACGTTTCCATAATTTTTGGATATTTATCTACATCCTGATTTTTGAGTGCACTATTTTTTTGTGACATATTTATACTTAAGTTTAAAATATTACCATTAATATTATCGGTATAGGCAGCAATATTACGAATATTTGTTTCAATATTTGGATTTTTGAATCTTTTTCTAGCTAATTTATCAAAGATATTAAGATCTTTTCTTGATTCTTTAATACAGTTTTCTATAAAGCTACCACTGTTAAGTGTAGAGTTGACACAAAATTCTTTAAAGTTAAAATCTTTAATATTGTTATATTTAAATCCTTTTAATTTATGAAAGTTTTTATCGTTAAAAAAGGACATAAAATTATCTACGGTACCGATATTTTTGATGATATCTTCACTACTTTTGTAAAAATTATTTAATTTTTTAGACCTGCAAAATTCAAATAATTCAGTGTTTCGTTCATTAATATCTAAATTTTCATAGTTATAATCGGCAAAACAGTCAATTGAATCATTTGGGTCGGAAACGAGTTTAGAAGCTTTATTAGCTACTAAGCTTGGTGCTATTCGATCATGAAGTGATGAGATATTATTGACACCAATAGAATTAGCAATTTCTTTAACAAATATATTGCAGTTCCTTGTGTAGAGTTGATAGTACTTATATTTTCTAAAGTAAATATAGATATTATCTACCAGGTGTTTAACTTGCGATACACTTATTGGGGTTTGTGTTGAAACAGAAGCCGAATTGTTGGTTTCGCAAACTACATTAGAAGGGGATTTTTTATTGAGAAAGGTGCCTATCATATGGTCATGGTCCAGACCTGCAAATCCCACTCTAAAGAACTTTCTTGTATATCGTTTATTTTCTTTATCATATTCAGTGTATCTAAGACCCATAAATGCGTGTTGATAGGTGGAAAATGGAGCAAAGCTTCCAACAGCAAGATGACTTTCAAATATGGGTGGCTTGTTTACATCCTCATAGTAAGTTTGGGAGGATTGTGATAAATGAATAGTATGGCAGTTTCCCGAGGTTATCGCTCTATCCGGTAATCTAAATGTATTTTTTTCATCGGTATTATCATCCTTAAATGAGAATGAAACTATTTTTTTAGGATCATCCTGATTTTTATCAGTATCAATCCTTGGCATATCCCCGGCATTATATAGGTCTTCGGCTATGGAGTTTATTAGTAAAATATGATCTTTAAATTCCGGAGAGGTTTTCAGTATTTTAAAAATTTTCATACGTTGTAAATAATTGAATTGGGGCATTAGCACTAATGACTTAATTTTTTGATCTTTGACTTTATCGTCTTTTTCATTAAATAAAATATCTTTAATTGGTAACAATACCTGTGTTTCTGAATCATTAAAGAGTTTAACTGTATCTTTAAATGATAATTTAGAGAATTTTTGATCAGGGATCAAATCAAAGTTTGAAACATGAGCATCCATATTATCCGATTTATTAGTGGTTTCAAGTGAGAACATATTAAAACCTCCAAAAAAATATTTACTTTATCGTATAAATAATAGCATATTATAATACAATATGCAAATTAATTTTCTACTTTGGATGAAAAAGTGTAGAATAAAAAAACAACGAGTTCCCTTAACAATAATTGGGGGATCCTCGTTGTTTTTTTATATTTCAATGGCATATTTATCATTAATTTCGTCTTGAAGATTTTCAAGATAATCTTTCATGTATTCAAACGCTTCTATACATTTGAATTTAACTTCGTACTTTTCTTCGTTCTCGACAAGATCAATTTCTTCCTCATTTAGGACTTTGGAAAGATCTTTTTGCTCTTCTGTAGCTGCAGGTATACACATAGAAGGAAACATAACACACCACCAATTTTTTCCTTTACCACTGCCGATTATTATTCTAAGTGCATCATAACGGCCTGCCGGTAGTGTTACGTTTTCATAATGTCTTGTATTAAAATACATATTGGTAAGCTCTACTTTTACATCATAGTCGTATCCAAGGTTATGTATTTCTTCCAAAGCGACGTTTCTAATCTCGTCTATTTTTTCACTTGTAATTTTTTCTGCCTCATCTTTAGTATTTGCTAAAGAGAATATATCGCCGGAATACTCCAAAACTTTATCACGTACCTTGAGTTTTAAATCCTGATCTTCAGCAGAGTCTGAATTTGCTAAGACGTGAAGACGTAATACCTTATTTTCAATGTTGTTACAAATATATGAAAAACCCATCATACTAAAAACCATACTTAAAATTAAACCTGCCAATAAAGCCTTTTCTAATATTTTCATAATTTTATATTTCCTGCCCTTTCAATAAAACAAATTTATAGCTTAATTATGGGACGGAAAATAGCTATTTATTCATACATGGAAAAATTTTTATTTTAAGATATAGTTTATGTAAATTTAATTATCTATAATTTGACACCCAAATTTAGTTGGGGTACATAGAAAGACTTCATTATATTTTTTTCTTAAATTATTAATACATTCTTTAGCATAGTCTAAATTTTTGAAGATTGAAAAAACAGTTGGGCCACTTCCACTCATACAGGAGGTTAAAGCACCGCTTTCATAGGCTGTTTTTTTAATATGTTCATATTCCTCAAAGTCTATAACTTGAGTAAAACGGTTGAATACAGCTTTGCTTAATAAATCTATATCCGCAGAGTTTAAGGTGTCAATGACTGAATTTACCGACTTATAATCTATAAATTCTACTTTATCGACAAGCGCATACGCTTCCTTAGTGGAAACTGATAAGTTAGGTTTTGTCAAAACAAAATAGCAGCTAGGGCATGGGCTTAAATTTTCTAGGTCAGTGCCCGTGCCGGTAGCAAGCATTGTACCTCCAAAAATACAAAATGGTACATCAGCACCAATCATCGCTCCTATAGATGCCAGTTCCTCGTTAGTATAGCTTGTGTTAAACATTTTATTAAGTCCTACTAAAACTCCTGCAGCATCAGTGCTTCCTCCTGCAAGGCCTGCAGCTATGGGAATATTTTTTTCAATGTAAATATCTATACCTTTATTTTGTATTTTTGAATGATTAAAAAAAGCTGCGGCAGCCTTATAGGCTATGTTGCTTTTTTTGTCTACGTTTAGGTCTTTGCTTACGTTTACCTCTATGTCATTATGGCAGGCTTCTTTTATGGTAATAACATCATAGAGGTCTATGGACTGCATTACCATTTCAACGTTATGATAACCGTCGTTTCTTTTTTCCTTTATATCAAGTGCTAAATTAATTTTAGCGGGTGCTTTTATTTTTATTTCCATTTTCATTCTCCTGATTTTAAGTTATTTAGAAATCTTTTTATTCTCTTAATGGCTTTTTGTAGGTGGGCGACTGAATATGAGTAGGAAACTCTTACATATCCTTCACCACATTGGCCAAAGGCTGTGCCTGGGATGATTGCCACATGCTCTGACAAAATTAGTTGTTTACAAAATTCTTCGGAACTAAGGCCTGTGCTTTTTATACATGGGAAAACATAAAATGCACCCTCCGGATTAAAACACGTAAGACCCATTTTATTAAATTCATCCACCAAAAATCTTCTTCGCATATCATATTTTGACCTCATGTTTTCAATGTCCTGGTCACCGTTTTTTAGCGCTTCTATAGCACCGTATTGTGCAGTAGTGGGGGCACTCATTATGGCAAATTGGTGAAGTTTAGTCATTTGAGATATGATTTCTTTAGGTCCCAAAGCATATCCTAAACGCCAACCTGTCATTGCATAGGCTTTTGAAAATCCGCTTACTATAACAGTACGTTCTTTCATGTTATCTATTTTTGAGAAGGTTGTAAACTCCTCTTGAGAATAGGTAAGTTCTGCATATATTTCATCAGACATTACAAATAAATCATGCTCTTCAACAACTTTAGCTATTTCTATCAAATCTTGTTTGTGCAAAACAGCACCGGTAGGGTTGTTAGGGTATGGTAAAATAAGGAGTTTTGTTTTATTGGTAATATGCTTTTCTATATCTTCTCTTGTCAATTTAAAGTTGTTTTCTTCTTTAGTACTGATAATAACGGGTTTGCCACCACTCATTTCTACTATAGGGGCATAGCATACGAAACTTGGTTGCGGTATTAAGACCTCGTCACCTGTGTTTACGATAGTTCTAACGCACAAGTCGATTGCTTCCGAGCCTCCCACAGTTACTAAAATTTCATCTTCTTGATTATACAACACTTTAAATCTTCTCAAAAAGTAATTTGAAATTTCTTTTCTAAGTTCTATAAACCCCTTGTTTGGAGTGTACCATGTTTTGCCTTTTTCCAAGGAGGATATAGCATATTCCCTTATATGGAACGGTGTGGAAAAGTCAGGTTCTCCGATACTTAATGATATTACATCGTCCATTTGATTAGCTATATCGAAAAAACGCCTAATTCCTGAAGGTTTTATATTTTTTATGTTGTCGTTTAAATATAGATTATAATCTATCAAAATAACATACTCCTTTTTTCGTCATTATCTTCGTCGTCAATGAGGATAGCACCATCTTCTTTAAATTTAGACATTATAAAATGAGTTGAGGTCGATATTACTGAATCTAAAGTAGAAAGTTTCCTTGATACGAAGGTTGCTATATCTTTTATGTCTTTTCCTTTTACAACAATGGCTAAATCAAATACGCCTGCCATGAGGTAAACGCTATCGACTTCCTCGAATGCACTGATATTTTTAGCGATTTCCTCAAATCCTGTATCCTTTTTAGGTGAAACCTTTATTTCTATTATGGCAGAAGTCATTGCATCGGGTATTTTATCCCAATTTATAAGAGTGTGGTATCCTTTTATAATGCCTTTGTTTTCTAAGGATTCTATTTGATCAATTATTTCAGATTCCGTTGTACCAAGCATAGTTGCCAACTGCAAAGGAGTTAATCTTGAATTTTTATTTAATACCTCTAATAATTTGTTCATAAAAGTAACCTCCGGTTTTTATATTAAAATTAGACTTGATTTTTTTTCTCATAAGGTTTATGATACTACAGCTTGGGATTATTTTCAAATATCTATTATTAAGGCTAATTTAAAAAATATTATTGAAATTTTTCTCACAAGATATTGTAAATTTCGTTTTAAGAGTCTATAATACTTTAATAGCATAATATTTAAAATATAGCTTAGAATTTTTTTGGGAGGTGTAGCGTGGTGAAAGATATGATTTCGGAGATAGTTAATCTTGATCAAAAAGAAAGAGAACTTACTGAAGAAGCTCAAAACAGGAAAGTGGTTGTTCAGCAGGAGATAGCAGAGTCTAAGAATAAGATTAAAGAGACGTACCTTACTAAGGCTCGCCAAAGAATTAAACAAAATGAAGAAACTGAAAAAAAAGCGGCAGCCGCTACTTGGGCATCAATCAAAAGGAAACAAACAAGGATATCTAAGAAACTGGACAAATCCTTTGATGAAAAATCCGATGAATGGGTAAAGACTATCGTAAATAATGTTATAGGGGAGTGAGTATATGCCTTCCAGTTATGCTTCAAATGCAGTTTTGTCTAAAGCAAGGGCAATGTATGGAAATAGGATTAAGTCCAATGATTATAGGGAGCTCTTAAACTGCAGTAATGTAAGTGAAGTTGCATTGTATTTAAAATATAATACTAATTATGGGGCAATACTTTCAGATTTAGATGAATCGGATATACATAGAGGGGAATTGGAAAATCTTCTTAGAAAAAGAATTTTTCACGATTTTGCAAAGCTTGGCAGATATGAGCTCTCAGCCGGTGAAGACCTTGCGCAATATATGATATTAAGAACCGAGATAGAGCAAATTATCCATGCACTTATTCTTCTTATTTCAAACAAGTCGGAAGAGTATATATATAATATGCCCACATTTTTTAACAAGCATACGCATGTTGATTTACCTTCTTTTTCTAAAGTGAGAAATTATGATGATTTTTTAGCAGTATTAAAGGGTTCGCCTTACTATAAAATTTTAAAACAGTTTAAACCCGAAGATTCCAAGAAAATTGATCTAAATAAAATAGAGAATGCACTTTACACTTATATGTACGATCAAATATTCAATATAGTAAAAAGCTATAAGAATAAGTCGATCGAAAAAGAGTTAAGTGAAATGTTTAACTTGTTTGTTGACCTTCATAATTTTGTCAGAGTTTTAAGGTTAAAAAAGTATTATAAGGCTTCGCCTGCAATGATTAAACAATCCATTTTGCCTTTTGGCCTTTTTAGAAAAAAGCATATACAAGGTTTTATAGATGCTCAAACAGCAGATGAAGTTATTAAGGTAATAAAGACCACATGGCTCGGAGGAAAACTCCGAAACATAAAATATAATTATGCGGATGATGTACCGGAAATAATGAAATATAGAAAAAGCAGGCATAACATAAGATTTTCTATTAATCCGCCTGTTGTGATGCTTTCATATATTTTCTTGACTGAAATTGAACTTTCTAATATTATAAATATAATAGAGGGAGTTCGATATGGATTATCCGCCGAAGAGATAAGAGAACTTCTTATTTACAGTGAAGATTATGATTGATATTAGTTTTTGTTGAAAGGAGGGCGATACGATGGCTGTTTCATCAGTTAAAATAGCGAGTATAATAGGAATGAAATCCGATCTGGACAAAGTTATAAAAGTTTGCGGCGAATCCGGGATTTTTCATCCGGACAATGCATTAAAATTTTATGACAATACAGATGGATTCGAGTCTATTGCAGAAAAAAAGCCTTATTCAGCTTTTTTGCAAACGCTTAGAGAATGTTTGGAATCTTCTAATAAACCGATAAAATTAGTGGATGTAAGCAAATTTAATGTTACTGAAAAGGAAATTAAGCAATACATAGACTATCTTTCCGAAAAACTTGGAGTGTTTCTTCAGGCAAAAAAGGAACTTACAGACAAGATAGATACATATCGAAAGACTATTAATGAGATAAGTCATTTTTTGGGTTTATCGCTAGACCTTGAAAAAGTATTTTCTTGTAAGTATGTAAAACCGCATTTTGGATCTATTCCTAAAGACAGTTATGAAAAGATTTGTTCTTATGATGAAAATCCTTATGTTTTGTTTTTTCCATGTACAAGCGATGATTTATATTATTGGGGTGTGTATTTTGCTCCTTTAGACAGCGATAGGGAAATATGCGATATATTTTCGAGTTTTTATTTTAAAGAAGTTACCCTTAATATAAAAGACAGTACACCCGAAGCTTACGTTGCAAAATTAAATGGATTGATAGAAGAAAATTTAAAACTTCTAGATGTAGTAAACAATAAAATAGAGGCATTTTGGAAGGTCCAATATAATCAATGTATTAGATTTTATTCAAAAATCGATGAGCTAAATACATACTTCAGTATTAAGCAATATGTGTTTTCATATAATAATAGCTTTATACTTCTGGGTTGGATACCGGCTGAAAAGGAATATGAGTTTACTGATAAACTTGATAGTTTGAATTCAATAGAATATTCAATAGAAGACGCAAGAGAGGGACTTAAATTTTCTCCTCCCGTAAGGCTTAGAAATAAAAAGTTATTCAAACCTTTTGAACTTTTTATTGATATGTATGGACTTCCATGTTATGATGAAGTAGATCCAACAGTCTTTGTTGCCATTATATATACCTTGCTTTATGGAATAATGTTTGGTGACTTTGGTCAAGGGTTGGTCTTAGCCTTAGGGGGATTTTTAGCTTGGAAATTTAAGAAAATGAAACTTGGCAAAATTTTGATACCATGCGGTATATCTTCTGCGATATTCGGCCTGATTTTCGGGTCCGCTTTTGGATTTGAACACGCATTGGATCCATTTTACAATAAAGTATTTGGCCTTAAGGAAAAACCTATTGATGTTATGGAATCTCATATGACGACCAATATTATATATTCAGCGGTTGGAATAGGTATAGTGCTTATATTAGTTGCCATGCTGATGAATATATATTCATCGCTTAAGCGGAAGAATTTTGGAAGGGCAATTTTTGGTCCAAACGGTATAGCCGGATTTATCTTGTATGGGTCCGCAATGTTTGGTATGGTTTCGACCTTAGCTCTTAAAATGAATATTGTAAATGGATTTTATATTGTATTTTTAATTGTTGTGCCGCTTATCTCGATAATGTTTAATGAAGTTTTAGGTAAGTTGGTTGCAAAAGACCCTAATTGGAAACCGGAAAATCCGGGAGAATATATAATTCAAAATGTATTTGAGCTTTTTGAAACTGTTTTGAGCTATATTACAAATACAATGTCATTCTTGAGAGTAGGAGTTTTTATATTGGTTCATGCAGGAATGATGATGGTTGTATTTATATTAGCAGAGATGTTTAGTGGCGCAGGATATGTTTTGATTGTAATTGTAGGAAATATCTTTGTTATGTGTTTGGAAGGACTTTTAGTAGGAATTCAAGTGTTAAGACTTAATTTTTACGAGATGTTCAGCAGATTCTTTGATGGAGACGGAAGAGCTTTTGAACCCGTACTATCAAGATCAAGTTCAAATTAAACCGTATTACGGTTTGAATTATAAATAATAAAATTAATTATATTTTTGGAGGAATTTATATTATGAAATATGTTTTTATGATTATCCCGGCTTTATTTTTAATCGCATCAGTTTTATTGACAATGAGGGCTGTTAAGAAAGGTGCAAAAGCTAAAAATGCTTTAAAAGCACAAATTTTGTCGTTTTTATGTGTATGTGTTATTTGCGTTGCAGCTCCAATGATTGCTTCTGCTGCTTCTGACAACAATGCAAATACAGAAACTGCTACAACTTCAGCAACTGCACAAGCTCCGGAACAAGGCATAGGATTTGGTCTTGGACTTTTAGCTGCAGGTATTGTTACAAGTTGTTCATGTATTGCAGGTGGTCGTGCTGTAGCATCAGCTGCTCCTGCAGCGATTGCAGCTTCATCTGAAAATCCTAAGTTATTTACTAAATCACTTATCCTTGTTGCATTGTGCGAAGGTCTTCCTCTTTATGGTGTTTTAATCAGTATATTTATTCTTGCAAAAGTTTAATAAGAGGTGTTTTTATGCGCTTTCATTTAATAAGTGACAATGTTGATACTTTAGTTGGTATGAGGCTTGCGGGAATAGATGGTGTTGTTGTACATGGGGAAGAGGAGACAACCAAGGCTCTAAAAGAAGCTATGGAAATGGAAGATGTCGCTGTTGTATTAATGACGGAGATTCTTGTAAACTCATGTCCTGACCTTGTATATGATTTGAAGCTTAATAGGCAGCGCCCATTGATAGTTGAAATCCCGGATCGTCATGGAAATGGACGTGCAAAAGATTCTATAACTAGATATGTGCGTGAAGCAATAGGTGTTAAAATTTAAAAATAGGAGGTGCATCTATGCCTAATAATCAGGAAAAAGCAAGTAACTTTCTTAAAGCAATCAATAAATATGCCGATGAACAAAGAAAAGAGATCCAAAAAGAAGTAGAGGATTTTAAAAGAGAAGAACTTGAAAAGGCTGAGGCTGAAGTTTTAAATGATGCATTTCAGTTGATACAATCAGAGATGGCTGAGATGAAAAGTAGAATTTCAAGCGATTTATCTAAAAAAGAGATGGATGGTAAGAAAGTTCTTTTTGAAAAAAGAAAAGCTATCACAAACGAAGTCTTTAAAAGGGCTAAGGATGAGCTTTTGAAATTTTCTGCTTCAGAAGAGTACCCGAAACTTCTTGAAAGTTATACTAAGTTGATTTCTTCGACTCTTACACAACCGGGTACTGTCTTATACATAAGGAAAGAAGACCTTAAATTTAAGGACTTGATTATAAAGGCCTTTGGCAGAAAAGATTGCAAGGTTGATGTTACAGAGGATATAGTAATCGGTGGAATATACGGTTATAATTCAGAAATGGGTATTGTGGCAGATGAATCTTTAGATTCTAAACTGGAAGAACAACATCAATGGTTTTCGGAAAATTCCGGTTTAAAGCTTGTATAGCTATATTAAGAATCCATTTTGTTTATTGGAGTTGAAAATTTGATGGAAAATCAGAATACTATATATGGCATAAACGGTCCGGTCGTCACAGTAAAAAATACTCGTTCTTTTTCTATGATGGAGATGGTTTATGTCGGAGAATCAAGGCTTGTTGGTGAAGTTATCGGTATTACTGATAAAATAACAACAATCCAGGTCTATGAAGAAACTACAGGACTAAAACCCGGAGAAAAAATATATGGTACAGGTGGGCCTATGTGTGTTACCCTAGGCCCGGGAATACTAGATAATATTTTTGATGGTATAGAACGTCCGTTAAAAGCAATAGAAAAAAAATCAGGTGCGTTTATATCAAGGGGATCTTCAGTTCCTTCTCTTGATACAAAAAAATTGTGGGAAGTCACTATTGATGTAAAAGTAGGGGATACTTTAAATCCGGGTGATATTTATGCACATTGTCCCGAAACTACTATTATCACTCATAAGGTAATGGTTCCACCAAATCTTTCGGGTGAAGTTACAAAAGTTTCTAAAAACGGAAAATATAAAGTAGATGACGTTATAGTTGAAATAAAGGATTCTAAGGGAATAAAACACGGTCTTTCCTTGTGCCAAAAATGGCCGATTAGAACCCCCAGACCTGTCAACAATCGTTTACCTGCTACTGTTCCGCTTATTACGGGTCAGCGTGTAATTGATACACTATTCCCTGTTTCAAAAGGCGGTACAGCAGCTATTCCGGGTGGATTTGGTACAGGTAAGACTATGACTCAGCATCAATTGGCTAAGTGGTGCGATGCCGATATAATAGTTTACGTTGGCTGCGGTGAACGTGGTAACGAAATGAGCCAGGTACTTGACGAATTTACAGAACTTATAGATCCAAAATCCGGCAGACCGATGACGGATAGAACAGTGCTTATAGCAAATACTTCCAATATGCCGGTTGCTGCGAGAGAGGCTTCTATATATACAGGAATAACATTGGCTGAATATTATAGAGACATGGGTTATGATGTTGCTATAATGGCTGATTCAACATCACGTTGGGCAGAGGCTCTTAGAGAGATTTCAGGAAGACTTGAAGAAATGCCCGCAGAAGAGGGATTCCCTGCTTACTTGCCATCAAGACTTTCTGAATTTTACGAAAGAGCAGGAAGAGTGGAAACTTTAAGTAATAATGAAGGATCTGTCACTATTATAGGTGCAGTTTCTCCTCAAGGCTCGGACTTTTCTGAACCTGTTACTCAAAATACAAAACGTTTTACTCGTTGTTTCTGGGCTTTGGATAAGTCTTTGGCTTATTCCAGGCATTACCCTGCGATTAACTGGATGACAAGTTATAGTGAGTATTACACAGACCTAGACAAATGGTATACTGAAAATGTTGGTAAATCATTTGTGAAGTATAGAAAAAAAATAAGTGCTATATTGCATGAAGAAAACCAGCTTATGGAGATTGTTAAGCTTATAGGTTCTGACGTTTTACCGGATGACCAAAAGTTGATTATAGAAATAGCTAAGGTTATTAGGGTAGGTTTTTTACAACAAAACGCCTTCCATGCTGATGATACATTTGTACCCCTAAAAAAGCAAATGCTTATGATGAAGGTTATTTTACACCTTTACAATAAGTCAAAGCAATTGATTTCTGCCGCAATTCCTATTTCGAGGATTATAGAGCTTGGTCTATTTGAAAAATTAATTAAGATTAAGTATTCTATTCCGAACGATAAACCAGAGATGTTTAAGGAATATATAGCAGATATTGATGATGCATTTGCATCTCTATTAAAAGTATAATTACATTGTTAGGAGTGTACAAATATGATTCTAGATTATATTGGAGTAAAAGAAATAAATGGATCGTTAATTGTCCTTGACGGTGTAAAAAATGCTTCTTTTGAGGAAATTGTAAATATCCGTTTAGACAACGGTACTATACGCCAAGGAAGGATAGTTCAAATAGAAGGGGAAAGGGTTGTAGTTCAAGTTTTTGAGGGAACCAAGAATATTTCCTTGGGAAATACGAGAACAAGGCTTACGGCTCATCCGATGGAGATGCCGCTTTCTCCTGAAATACTTGGACGTGTATTTGATGGGGCAGGTAGACCTATAGATGGTTTAGGTGAGATATTCCCAGAAAAAAAGATGAATATTAACGGTACACCTATTAATCCTGTTTCGAGAGTCTATCCAAAGAACTACATAAATACAGGTATTTCGACAATCGATACATTGATGACACTTATAAGAGGTCAAAAATTGCCTATATTCTCGGGATCGGGTATGAGACACAACGAGCTTGCAGTACAAATAGCACGTCAATCTAAGATTTCGGGCGCAGATGAGGATAATTTTGCTATAGTTTTTGCCGCTATGGGCGTTAAGAATGATGTTGCTGACTATTTTAAGCGCAGTTTTGAAGAGTCCGGAGTATTGCAAAAGGTTGTCATGTTCTTAAACTTGTCAAACGATCCTGTTATCGAAAGAACGCTTACACCTAGATGTGCCTTGACAGTTGCCGAGTATTTAGCATTTGAGCTTGATATGCATATTCTTGTTATAATGACTGATATGACTTCATATGCAGAGGCATTGCGTGAATTCAGCTCGTCAAAGGGCGAAATTCCTGGAAGAAAAGGATATCCGGGATATTTATATTCCGATCTTGCGTCAATTTACGAAAGAGCCGGAATGATTAAAGGCAAAAAAGGGTCAGTTACCCAACTTCCAATACTTACTATGCCAAATGATGATATAACCCATCCGGTACCGGATCTTACGGGTTATATAACTGAAGGCCAAATAGTTTTGGATAGAGAACTTGAGGGTAAAGGTTTATATCCGCCCGTATCAGTCCTTCCTTCATTGTCACGTTTGATGAAAGACGGTATAGGAGAAGGCTATACAAGAGAAGACCATGCTGCGGTTTCAAATCAACTTTTTGCATCATATGCAAAGGTTATGGAAGCTAGGTCATTAGCTTCTGTCATAGGTGAAGAAGAACTTTCTCCTATTGATAAAAAGTACATGGAATTTGGTAAACTTTTTGAATCTAAATTCGTTAACCAAGGTTTTACTGAGAATAGGTCAATAGAAACCAGCTTGGATTTGGGTTGGAAACTTTTATCAACTCTTCCAAAAGAGGAACTCGATAGAATCGACAGCAAAACGCTTGACGAACATTATATAGAGACTAAAGACGGCGAAAATCTTTTTGAAATCGATATAGAAGATGAAGACGATAACTCAGAAGAAGACAATTCTGATGAATAATTTTAAGTTAGCAAAAGGGGTGAATGGAATTGGCAATACAAGCAGTACCAACTAAAGGAAACTTAATTGCGACAAAAAGATCCTTAGAACTTGCAAGGGTTGGATTTGAGCTTTTAGATCGAAAAAGGAATATTTTAGTAAGGGAAATCATGACATTGATTGACCGTGCTACTGAAATACAAGGTCAAATAGATTCAACTTACAGCAAGGCATATTTGGCCCTTCAAAGAGCTAACATAGATTTGGGAATTGTAGGAGAAATGTCTTATACTGTGCCGCTTGAAACGAGTTTGAAGTTGTCTTACAGAAGTGTTATGGGTGTTGAGATACCAATAGTTTCTATAAATGAAACGGATACTCCTATTACCCCTTTTGGACTATACTCTTCAAATTCTATGCTTGACGAAGCCTACCTTTGTTTTATAGAAGTTAAGAAGCTCACTACCAAACTTGCTGAAATTGAAAACAGTGTTTATAGATTGGCAGATTCAATAAAGAAAACTCAAAAGAGAGCCAACGCTTTAAAGAATATAATGATCCCTAAATTTGAGCAAACAGTTAAATTTATTACTGATGCGCTTGAAGAAAAAGATAGGGAAGAATTTTCAAGGCTCAAGGTTATTAAAAATACTAAGAATAAATAAGTTATTAAAAGGGTTGCACAAAAAAGTGCAGCTCTTTTTATGTAGATATTTAGTCATTATTGAGCTAGTAAAGGTATACGTTGGTATATAAAAATGACATGTTATGTGACATTCCCGCCACAAGGCAAGATGGGTTGAGGGTAGACCTAGACGCATGAGAAAAGACCATATGTTAAAGATAAACATAGTATGCGACCTGCACGCCGCCAAGCGAATTGGATTAGGGGTAGACCTAGACGCATGAGAAAAGATCTTATGTTAAAGATAAACATAGTATGCGATGTGCCCGCCACTAAGCGAATTGGATTAGGGGTAGACCTAGACGCATGAGAAAAGACCATATGTTAAAAGTAAACATAGTATGCAACGTGCCCGCCGCTAGGCGAGGAATTTATTTCTTGAAAAATATCCATATATGATATAGAATAATTATTATATAATTATTTAGGATGGGCGGGTCTGTGCTATGGAGAATACAAACAATATATACTACTATGTTTTTGATAATCAATATGATGATATTTCAGATTCTAATGAATTTCTTATAAATTTACGTGAAACTTATTTTAAAGACAATTCAAGACAAAAAAATAAGATAGTACAAAAAATAGGCAATGATACTTATCGTTATGCATTTTGCTTAGAGCAAGGCAAGCCTATGAAGTGGAAGAAAATGAAAAATTCCAAACTTGTTGAGAAGAGCGTTGTCAATAAAGACGGTTCTTATTATATTGTGTCCTATAAAGACGGCAAAAGAATAAATAAGATGGTCCATTTTGACCAAAATCATATGTGGATTAAAAATGAATATTATAATGGAATAAGCCAAAATGTTCCCGCTATAACCATAACAAGGGATAAGTATAGGGATCAAATGTCTTTGGAGAGATATAGCGAGGCATTAAAGAAAAAAACTTTTATAAACATGATTAAATGTGATATTGGAGCCGACCAAAATGAAATGGATGCAATAAATGCATCTATGCATGATGGATATATTAAGATTTTTTCTCAAGCAGGGACCATAATATATTGTGAAGAGGATTCATTAGAAAAACGAGTGACTATGCTTAAAGAACTTAGACTTGCAGATGAAAAACTTCTTGGTGCCGCTTACGATGATACTAAGCAAGAGGAAAATCATGATGAAAAGGACAACCATACTGAAGATAGCGAGGTTATAAGTGATAGAGAAGAAGATATTCAAGAGGTATTGCAACAAGAAAACGCTATTGAAAAGGTTGACAATTTTGATACTAATATTGTATATGATGAATTAAATGACGAAGCATTTAATTCCAGTATAGAAAAAATGATAGAGTCTTTGACTAATTGTAATGAGGAAATCTCAAAATATGAGTCCTTGGAACAAGAATCTTATAACAATGCTGCTATTGAAAAAGAGGACAAGACTAAACCCTTAGAGGATAAGGAAGTAATAGTCGAGAAACCATTGTATGAGGACAATGACGAAATATTAGAAAATTATTTCGATAAGGAAGAAGAACCTTCTTTAAACATTAATTTGAACCAAGAGGAAAGACCCACCACTGCATATACATATCAAAGGTTAGACAGTAACGTTGAAGTGCCGACTCAAGTTAAAAGGGACGAACCGGCTAATAATACAGAGGTTATATATATAAATGATCAAGCTAAAAAGAATAAGCTGGGTATTTATTTTAACGAAGCCTCCAATTTATATTATATTGGCAAGTGGGTAAATCCTGATTCTCAAGAAAAAGGCACTATTATAGATATTGACGGAAATATAACTTATATAGGATATTTCAAAAACTATGTTAAGACGGGATATGGAACGTCATATAATCAAGACAACAAGGTAGTGTATAAGGGCTATTGGGAAAATGATATGTACAATGGCGAAGGTACACTATACTGTTCAAATGGCAACACAATAAGTGGCACATTTAAGGATGGCAAGGTTTGTGGTTTTGCTATTGAATATGATTTTAACGGGTCTAAGGTTTACGAGGGTGAATGGAAAGATAATGTTTATCATGGCATGGGTTCTAAAACGTTTAAAAACGGTAACTATTGTAAAGGTGAGTTTGTAAACGGAAACCTATGTGGTCAAATGGAAGCTTTTGATAAGTATGGTAATATAATCTATAAAGGGGAATGTGACAATTACTCATATAATGGCCAAGGTGCATATTATATAGATGGCCAAATAGTATATCAAGGTGAATTCCTGGATAACTATTGCAATGGATTTGGAAAAAAATATGAAAATGGAAGTTGTATATTTGAGGGCTACTTTAAGTTAAATGTAAAAAGTGGTTTTGGAAAGGTATATGAACATGACACACTAAAATATATAGGATTTTTTGAAAATGACATGTACAATGGTTATGGAGTATTATACCAAGATGATGAGATTTTCGTTGGGGAATTTCTTAATGGTAAGAAACATGGCAGAGTGAATGTTGTGAGAGATGGTCATGTATATAGAGAATGTATATATGAAAATGACCAACCTATATATGCTAATGAATATGAAGAAGATATCTTAGTGTATAGGGGTAACATACTTGAAAATAAAAGAAATGGTATGGGATGTACATTTTTACCATACAGTGTTAAGGATCAAGAAGGAATATTTTTTGATGGGAACATTTCTAATGTGATGAAAGTCCCGCTAAAGGATTTAGAGAAACTTCCTCAAATAGAGGAACTTTTAGGTACTGACTATGAAAAATATCGCTTAGCTCCTGATTATGTTATTGAAAAAGATATTGGGTTGGGTATTTATTCAGGTCCACTAAAGGATTCTATGCCTGATGGTAAGGGTACTATTCTATATCCCGATCATAGATATATTGGTGAATTTAAGGATGGCAAGCCATATGGTCAAGGTGTCGTATATAAAAACAGCGGTCAAAAGATTGAAGGCTATTTTGTAAGTGACAATGAAAGCGAAGATTGCTTATTGCTTTCATTTGACAATATTACCTACTATGTTCGTAAAAATTAAGTTTATGTATTACGCTTTAGTTTAAGTTGTAGAATAATGGAGGTGTTTTTATGCTTAAAGAAGACTTGTCCGGACTTTCGTCTTCAAAAGCTATGGAACTTCAAAAAAAGTTTGGTAAAAACGAACTGACTCCTCATAAAAAACAAAGTCCTATTAAAAAGATAATTAATATAGTATGTGAGCCTATGTTTTTACTTTTAATTGTAGCGGCTATTGTTTACTTCTTTTTAGGAGAACCTCAAGACGGTGCAGTTATGTTTATATTTGTGCTATTGGTTATAAGCATATCGATAATTCAAGAGTTTAAGACTGATAGAACATTAAATGCATTGAAAAATTTATCAGCCCCACATATTACTGTAATAAGGGACTCAAAAGAAACTGTAATAGCAAGTGAAGATCTTGTCCCTGGGGACTTGATGATGATTTATGAGGGAGTCAAAATACCGGCTGACGGTAAAATAATTAAATGTAATGATTTATGTATCGATGAATCATCTCTAACGGGAGAATCTCAAGGAGTTTGGAAAACAAACAAGAGCAGCAATGATGAAGAATTGGGACATTGGAGAAAAGATTACTGTTATGCAGGTACTTTGGTTACACAGGGTAACGCAACTGTACTTGTTGACAAAATAGGTGTTTCGACTGAATATGGAAAAATAGGAAAAAGTATTGCAGATGCAGAAGAATTACCTACACCTCTTCAAAAACAAACATCTTCTCTTGTTAAAGTCTCTGCTATTATTGCAGTAGGATTATGTATATTAGTGGCGATTTTCACTTACTTTAATGTTGAGGGCTATAGTTTTATTGACAAACTAACAGATAGCATTCTTTCCGGAATAACTCTTGCTATGGCAATGATACCTGAAGAATTTCCTGTTGTTTTGGCAGTGTTTTTATCTATGGGTGCATGGAGGCTTGCAAAGAAACACTCGTTAGTAAGAAAACTCCCATCGGTTGAGACACTTGGTGCTGTATCAGTCTTGTGCGTTGATAAAACAGGAACCATTACAACAAACCAGATGGAAGTGGTAGATACTTGGTCAATAGATAAAAATGAATATGATTTATGCAAGTTTATGGGATTTGCTTGTGAAGTGGACGCATATGATCCTATGGAAAAAGCAATGATATCTTATTGTGAAAAACTTGGAATGAGTAAGAAGGAACTATTTTCCGGGAAATTAATAAAAGAATATCCTTTTACAAATGAGCTTAAAATGATGGGGCATGTTTGGGAAAAGGATAATGAAATAATTTTAGCTTCAAAAGGCTCGCCGGAAAAAATACTTACGATATGCAGCCTAGATGATATTAGTAAAGAAAAAATTAAGGATAAGGCATTAGAAATGTCTCACCAAGGCTTTCGTGTGATTGCAGTTGCTTCGAAAAAGTACGATGCAGCTTCTAGTGTTCCTGATGATCTTACGGACTGTTTATTGGACTTTTGCGGTCTTATAGGGCTTGAGGATCCGCCTAGGGAATCAGTAAAAAATGATATATCTACCTGCAATAAGGCCGGTATTAGAGTTGTAATGATTACGGGCGATAATGGATCTACGGCATCTGCAATTGCTAAAAAAGTAAATATCCCTCATGGCAGCCATATAATAACGGGTGATATGATAGATAATATGAGTGATGAAGAACTTAGAAATAAAGTAAAAGATGTAAGTATCTTTTCTCGTGTGGTTCCCGAACACAAAATGCGTATTGTAAAAGCCTTTAGGGATAACGGCGAGATTGTCGCAATGACGGGTGATGGGGTAAATGATGCTCCCGCCTTAAAATATGCGCATATAGGTATATCTATGGGTAAAAGAGGAAGCGAAGTTTCAAGGGAAGCATCAGACTTAATTTTAATGGATGATAATTTCACTACTATAGTAGAAACCGTAAAAGATGGCAGAAGGATTTATGATAATATAAGAAAAGCAATAGGATATATATTTGCAGTTCATATTCCTATAGCATTGTCGGCTCTTTTTGCACCTATCATGGGAATTGCTAATGAAAATTGGCTTTTGCTGCCTCTTCATGTGGCACTTTTGCAAATTATAATTGATCCTACCTGTTCGATTGTATTGGAGCGTCAACCCGCAGAACTTGATATTATGCAAAGAAAACCCAGAAATCCCAAAGAAAAGATTTTGAATGCGGCTATATTATGGAAAAGCATAATACAAGGCTTAGTAATCTTTGCAGCTTCGTTTGGAATGTATTTATTCACGTTAAATGGTAATTATAATAATGCTTCAAAGGCTAGGTCTATGGGTCTTGTAATAATTATACTTTCTAACCTTTTATTGGTTTTAGTCAATAGTTCTAATCATGAATTTATGTATAAGTCTATAGGTGCTCTTGCAAAGGATAAAGTTATATGGGCCATTGATATTGCCGCTATAATAGGCCTTGTAATTATATTATATACACCCCTAAATACCTTTTTAGGTTTAGAACCTCTTTGTTTTCAAGACTTAATTTTAGTAGTTTCAATTTCAAGTATTGCAGTACTTTGGTATGAAATTGTTAAATTATTTAAAATGAAGAGAAAAAAATAATACTTTAGGCCATTAAGAGCTATTCATTTTTAAACGCTTTTAATGGCCTTTGTTTTTTGGTTGGTACTTGTATTTTATGGCATTAACAAGTATAATCATATATTAAAAGGAGTGAATTAATTAATGTGGTTTTTAAATCCAAATATTACTTTTCAGGATGTGTTAATGAGAATCCTTGCATCAGTGATTATTATTTTTACCGTTTTACCTCTTCATGAGTATGCACATGGATGGGTTGCGGGTAAATTAGGCGATAAAACCGCTAAATATAGCGGAAGACTTTCTATGAATCCATTAGACCATGTTGACCCGTTGGGAGCATTAGGTATATTATTGTTTGGTTTTGGTTGGGCAAAACCTGTCCCTGTCGATCCAAGAAACTTTAAAAATCCAAAATCAGGTATGGCTATTACTGCTATAGCAGGACCTATCTCAAACCTTTTGGCTGCATTTATAGGGGCTATTTTGTTAAGGCTACTTATGCTTATAAGCGGAATATTACCTATAAGTATATTTGTAGGTGCGGTAACATTTTTTAGGTATTATATAATGATAAACATAGGGATTGCGGTTTTCAATTTAATCCCATTACCTCCTCTTGACGGTTCTAAGATATTAGAAGCTTTTTTGCCTGATAGAATTATATATAAATATGCGCAATATCAAGGGATTATATCATTAGTTTTACTTGCACTTATTTTGCTTGGAGTTTTAAGTGTGCCACTAAGCTATTTGCAGTATTATATATATACTGGCATGATGTATATTGTAGGATTATAATTTTAAATATGGAAAAAATAGAATATAAATTAGAAAAAACGGAGTTTGAAGGTCCGCTTGATTTGCTTCTTCACTTAATTTCCAAGCACAAACTCAATATATACGATATTCAAATTGCTGAAATATTGGACCAATATATGAGTTATATAAAAAAAATGCAAGAAGAAGATATGGAGATTGCAAGCGAATTCCTAGAGATGGCGGCAAGGCTTGTATATATTAAAACAGTATCACTGCTTCCAAAGCATGAAGAAAGCCAGGAGTTAAAGAAAGAACTTGAAGGACAGCTTATTGAGTACCGTGAATGTAAAAGAATGGCATCGATTTTATCGAATATTATAAGCTTTGATTCATTTGCAAGAGAAGCGGCTGATATTGATTTTGATACTGAATATAAGAGAAATCATAATGTAAAAGAGCTTTTAGATGCTTATTTGAGAATTTCAGGGAAAAATATAAGGATAAAAGTCCCGCACAAAGAAAAACTTTCCCAAATAATAAGCAAAAAAATTATATCAGTAAACTCAAAAATAATACATATTTTGAGGAAATTATGGAAAGTTAATATTTTGGAATACAATAAAATATTTGAACGAAATCAAGAAAGATCCGAATTAGTAGCTACATTTCTTGCAGTACTGGAGCTTATTAAAGGTAAAAGAATTCGCCTTGAGAAAAGAGAATCAAAAACTTTTATAAAGCTTGTCAATGGTGGTGAAAGAAATGAATATTAAGGAAATAAGAGCCGCAATAGAGGCAATTCTATTTTCAAGTGGTGAACCCATATCTTTAGATAGATTTAATCAAGTATTCGATGCAGATAAAAAGACTATTAGGAACATTCTTGAGGACTTAATAGAAAAATTTAATGCAGAGGATAGCGGCATACGTATTTTAAAATATGATAATGAATATCAAATGTGTTCATCATATGAATGTGGGGATTACGTAAGAAAGGCTATGGATATAAGGAGAAATACTCCTCTTTCAGATGCTGCTATGGAGGTATTGGCTATAATTGCCTATAATCAGCCGGTAACAAAAGCGTTTGTCGAGCAAATAAGGGGCGTTGATTGTGCAGGAGTAATATCAAGCTTAATCAATAAAAAGCTTATAGAAGAAAAAGGACGCTTAGAATTACCCGGCAGACCTTTGCTTTATGGGACAAGTACTACATTTTTAAATTGTTTTAAAATTAATAGTATAAATGAGCTACCTGCTATAAAAAGGGAGGATGAAATTCCCGAGTCGTCAAACGAGAAATAAATATAATGATTAAACATTGAAATACGGAGGATAAAAATGACTGCAATATATATTATCTTAATAATAATTGTCTTTTTAGTTTTTGTTTTTATTTCTCCTATATATGTTACTGTTCTATATGAAGATGAACTTCTTTTAAAATTAAGGTTTTTATGTTTCTCATTTAAGTTTAATTCAAATAAGGGCAGCGAAGAAAATAGCAAAGATGACAGTGATAAGCCTAATAAAAAAGAAAAAAAGATATCCAAGCCAAAAAAGGAAAGTAAGAAATCTCTTTTAGACACAATAAAAGAGAATGGTATATTTAATTCTACGAAGATTTTTAAAGAGCTTATGGTCATTATTCTAAAACGTGTAAAAAAGTTTATGACTCATATAAAGGCAAATTTAGTAGATATTAATTATGTTATAGTAGGTGAGGACGCATCCGATACAGCTATAAAGTACGGAGTAATATCGTCTATAGCTTATTATTTACAATCATTATTTTATACCAATAAAATTTTAAAAAAATCCAAAGTGAATATAATACCTGGATTTAATTACCAAGATTCTTGTTTAGAGCTTAGGTTTAAAGCCAATGTTAGGATGTTTAGAGTTGTATCATTGGCATTTGCAGTTATGTGCGATATTATGAAATGTATGTTTAAGCTTAAATATCAAAATAATAAATAAAGTTGTAAGGTGGGAATGTTTATGTCAAATGGCAAAGTAGAAGGAATAATGGGTATTACCATGGAAAAAATTAAAGAAATGGTGGATGTAAATACAGTAATTGGTGACCCCATTACTGTAGCTGACGGTACGGTAATAATCCCCGTTTCAAAAGTGACCTATGGATTTGCGTCCGGGGGTTCGGATTTTCCTAATAAGAAAGCTGAAAAAGAAAATTTATTTGGTGGCGGAAGCGGAGCTGGTATTACCATAACTCCTATTGCCTTTATTTCCATATCAAACGGGGATGCAAAACTTCTTCAAGTAGAGCCATTTAATAATTCGACCGATAGGATAATAGGTATGCTCCCGGATTTGATAGACAAGGTTGCAAAGACATTTAAAAAAGGTGAAACAAAAAGGGAAGTTAAGTTTTCAAGTAGGGAAGAAGAAATTTAAAATAACATAGGCAACCGTATTTAATTATTAAGCATATATCAATTTATTTATTGCATATGATGTATTAATAATAACAGGCGGTTGCTTTAATATACATATCTAAGTTGAACCGTTTTAAAATGGAAGGTGTTTTGCTTTGTTAAAACGATTTAGCTGCTTACTTTTAATATTTTTAATTTGTGTACTTCCTATAAAGGCAGAGGCAGACGATAATGTGGGTTCAGAACCATTAAGTTTGTCGGCCAAGTCTGCAATATTAATATGTGCCGATACAGGAAAACCCTTATACTCTAAAAATGAAAATCAAAGGCTTCCAATGGCAAGTACAACCAAAATTATGACTGCACTTCTTACTTTTGAAAGAACTCAATCGTCCGATAGAGAGGTTGAGATTACCGATCAAATGGTAAGAGTAGAAGGCTCATCTATGGGGTTGTTGCCCGGGAATGTAATAACACTGAAAAATCTTGCTAAGGGTATGATGATGTGTTCCGGGAATGACGCCGCAAACTCGATAGCTATCGCTATAGCAGGCAGTAATGATAAGTTTTGTGAGCTTATGAATGAAAAGGCAAAACTTATAGGTATGAATGACACAAATTTTGCGACAGCTTCAGGTCTTAATAGAGATGACCACTATTCAACGGCAAGGGATATGGCTATATTGGGTGCCTACGCTATGGAAAATAAAGAATTTTACGATACAGTTAAATGTAAGACAATTAAGGTGCCCTTTATAAAACCTAATGAGAGCCGTACATATAGAAATCATAATAAACTTTTGTGGCAATATAAAGATTGCGTTGGAATCAAAACGGGATTTACCGAGAAGGCCGGCAGGTGCCTTGTGTCTTGCGTTGAAAAGGATGGGCTAAGGCTTGTGGCGGTAACTCTTAATGCACATAGTGATTGGGATGACCATAAAAAGTTATATGACTATGGGTTTTCAAAGGTAAGTTTAGTAAGGTTGGAACCTTTAAGTGAAGATATCTCTATCAATGTGGTGGGCTCGGATAAGAGTTCAATATCAGCCAATGTAAAAATGGAAAAAACCGTTACGGTAAATAATGAAGATGCAAATAGGATTACAAGTACTATAGAAGTACCTCAATTTTTAAATGCACCTATAGAAAAGGGCCAAGTTGTGGGAAAGGTTATATATTATTTAGATGATAATATAATAGCAACAAATGAACTTATTTCAAATGATTTAGCAGAATATAAATATGAACAAAAAGGATTTTTTGATAGAATTGCGAATTTTTTTGTTCATATGTTCTCTTAAGGATTTAATTAAAAAGAAAGGATGACAAAATGGGCAATAATAAAATGGTAAGACTCCAAAAATTTTTAGCGGACTGCGGGGTGGCATCTAGGAGAAAGTCTGAAGACTTAATAAGTAAAGGTGCTGTTAAAGTTAATGGAGTTGTTGCAAAGATAGGGGATAAAATAGACCCTATTAAGGATAAAATAACTGTTAATGGTAAAAAAGTTGTACCATCAAAAAAACTTTATTATATAATGCTTCATAAGCCAAGAGGCTTTGTCACAACTATGAGTGACGAGCAAGGAAGAAAATGTGTAGCGGAACTTGTATCTGATGTTGATGCGAGACTTTATCCTGTGGGAAGGCTTGATAGAGATTCAGAGGGGCTTATCTTAATGACTAATGACGGGGATTTTGCTAATAAGATGATGCACCCGTCAAAACATATTCCTAAGAAATACAGGGTAACTGTAAAACCGGATATCACTGAAGAGCAGTTGGCTCAATTTAATATAGGCATGGAGATTGACGGAAGAAAAACCATGCCTGCAGATGCAAGAGTAATAGTAAAACAACCGGGCAGGGTAGTTTTAGAGATTATACTTTATGAGGGACGCAATAGGCAAATAAGAAAAATGTGCGAGAAACTTGGAGTCGAGGTTGCAAGGCTTAAAAGGACAGCTATAGGCAATGTAAAACTTGGTATGTTGGCTCCTGGAGATTACAGGGAGCTTACAGCCGAAGAATTAAAAAAACTTACTGCTAAAAATATTTATTAGATTATAAGGTGTAAGACAATAAAATGATTACGATTTTGCCGGATGAAGATACTAACAACAGCACAATAATATTAAAAGCTAGGGATAATGGACAAGAATTAGGATATATAGCCTTTAATATAGTGGATAACAAATCCTTATTGGTTAAACTATATAATAAGGATTCAGATAATATAATTGCCGATGCGCTTTTAAAGGCAGCCTTTTCTTATTTACTTAATAGAGATATATCTATTTTTGAATCATATGAACAAATTGAGACTTTAAAAAATTTTAATTGTAAATACGATAATAATAAATGCTTTGTGGATTTAAACAATATAAATTTAAAATGCAGCCATTAATGAATATTGTTATTTTTTGGTTGGTATTATATAATAATAACTAAAGACTCTAAATATTGGAGGATAATATGAATATAGAAAAGAAACTAAGATTTATTGAAGATCAAAATAACGAATATAATAAAACAAAAGGGTATAAACGTCTCTTATCGCTGTTTGATTCGGGCACATTTTCAGAAATAGATGCGTTTGTTAAGTCTGCAGACGGATATGCCGAGGTTATAACAGGTTATGGTTTGATTGACGGTGTTGCATCTTATGCTTTTTGTCAGGATTCTGACAGGGACGGCGGTGCAATGTCTAAGGCTCAACTTAAAAAAATAAAGAAGGTATGTGAACTTGCGGCTAAGACCGGTATACCTATAATTGGAATATACGATTCAATAGGAGCAAAGCTTAGTGAGGGCAATGAACTTTTGGATGAATATGGTGAGGTATTAAGGCTTTACAATAATTTGTCGGGAGTAGTGCCGAGAATTTCCGTGATTTTAGGTGCAAATCTTGGTACAAATGCGATGCTTTCAGTTTCATCTGATTTTGTAATTATGCAGAAATCCGCAAGACTTGGTATAAGCACTATAGATGAAAATGCCTCTTCAAACGATGCCGAAGATAACGGTTTAGTTCATATTGTGGCAATAAATGAAACAGACGCAATTAACAAGACCAAGAAATTAATATCTATGTTTCCTATTAACAATCTATCTAAGGCAAATGTTCATGATTTTAATGAAAGCGTAAGTTCGCTAAAAGAATTGGATTTAGTTGCCCAAAATATAAGTGAATCTAACAATGTCGAGTCAATGAAAAAGGTTGTAGCGGCTGTGTGCGATTCTAAGAGCTTTATAGAAATTCAGCCTAGATATGGTCTTTCTATGATTACGGGATTTGGTAGATTAGGCGGATGTACTGTAGGAATAGTTTCCTCAAGTAATAACCAAGATGGAATTATAGATGAAGATTCATCCTCCAAAGCTTCGAGAATGATTAGATTTTGTGATGCGTTTTCAATTCCTATAATAACTATAATAAACTCTAAGGGATTTTCATCACTTAAAGAAGCTACAAAGCTATCCTGCGTATATTCAGAAGCAACGACTGCAAAGGTCAACTTAATAGTTGGAAAAGCTTATGGTGCTGTTTATATTGCTATAGCAGGAAAAGGCTCGGGAGCAGACGCTACTATAGCTTGGCCAAGTGCCATTATATCTCCGCTTGAACCTAAAACAGCAGTACAAGTTTTATTAAATTCTAAAATGAAGGATTTAAAAGATCCTATAAATGATAAAAAGAAATTAATAAGGACATATGAAGAAACCGGTGCATCTGCATTTATGGCAGCATCAGACGGATTTATTGATGATATTATTTGTCCTGTCGACACAAGAAATAAGCTTTTGTCGATTTTGGATTTCTTAGAAGGAAAAAGAGTATCGGGTCTACCGAAAAAACATTCTAATATTCCGCTTTAATATTAAAAATATAAGGGAGAAAACTTATGAAAAATTTAAGAATTACAGTAAACGGTAAATCATATGATGTTCAAGTAGAAGAGATAGGCGCATCTAATGAATCTACCCCAATAAACGATAGCATTGATTTAGGTGAAACAAGTAAACCTCAAAAAGAAGAGGTAAAAAATGAAAATAAAAAAACTGCAGACGGTGAAGCAATAAAATCCCCAATGCCGGGTACTATAGTTTCCGTTAATGTAAAAGAAGGGCAGAATGTTTCATCAGGAGATGTTCTAGTAATATTAGAGGCCATGAAAATGGAGAACGAAATCTTAGCACCTAGGGACGCTGTTGTTTCGAGTGTTAATGTAAGTAAAGGTCAGAGTGTAGAATCCGATACAATCCTTTTATCTTTAAAATAGAGGAGTAATATCAATGAATAATAAAAAAATATTGATAACTGAGACCGTATTGAGAGATGCCCATCAATCTCTATTAGCAACGAGAATGTCCACAGAGGAAATGCTTCCTTCTTTGGAATTGCTTGATAAGATAGGTTTTTATTCACTTGAGTGTTGGGGAGGGGCAACATTTGATGCGTGCCTTAGGTTTTTAAATGAAGATCCGTGGGAAAGGCTTAGAATAATAAGAAAAAAGTGCCCTAATACGAAGCTTCAAATGCTTTTTAGGGGTCAAAATATGCTGGGTTATAGGCATTATGCGGATGATGTAGTAGAGTATTTTGTACAAAAATCAGTAGCAAACGGAATCGATATAATTAGAATATTTGATGCTCTTAATGATATAAAAAATCTAGAAGTTTCGATAAAGGCCGCGAAAAAGGAAAAGGCTCACGTACAAGTAGCAATTTCTTATACAACAGGTCCTGTGTTTAACGACAAGTATTTTATGGACTATGCAAAAACTATCGAGAATGCGGGAGCTGATTCTATATGTATAAAAGATATGGCAGCGCTCCTTACTCCATATGAAACGGAAAGACTGGTTAAATCGATTAAAGAGGTTGTAAAAATACCTATACAACTTCACACTCATTATACATCCGGACTTGCATCTATGTGCCTTTTAAAAGGTATAGAGTCGGGTGCTGATATGATAGATACAGCAATGTCACCTTTAGCATTGGGGACTTCTCATGCACCGACCGAGTCAATGGTTGCCGCATTAAAGGATACGGGTTATGACACCGGTTTAGACCTAGTTGCATTAAATGAAGTAAGAGATTACTTTATGACTCTTAGAAAAAAATATTTAGATAACGGTTTACTTGACCCTAAAGTTTTAGGTGTAGATCCTAATGCGCTTATTTACCAAGTACCGGGCGGAATGCTTTCAAATTTATTGTCTCAATTAAAGGAAGCAGGAAAAGAAGATAAGCTTGAGGAGGTAATGGAAGAGGTTCCAAGAGTAAGGAAAGATGCGGGATATCCGCCTCTTGTAACACCAACCTCCCAAATTGTAGGAACGCAGTCCGTATTTAATGTAATTACGGGTCAACGCTATAAGATGTGTACCAATGAGTTTAAAAATTTAGTAGCAGGGAAATACGGCACAACTCCTGTTCCGATTGACCCTGAGTTCAGAAAGTTTATAATTGGGGATGAACCTTATATTGAGTGCCGTCCTGCTGACTTGCTAAAACCTGAACTAGAAGAGTTAAAATCGGAGATTTCCGAGTGGATTGAACAAGAAGAAGACGTACTTTCTTATGCTCAATTTCCCAAGGTTTCGTTAGACTTCTTTAAAAAACGCAGGGATAAGAAATATGAGATTGATTCTAATCATGCAGACCTAAAAAAGGGTATACACCCACTATAATATTTTTAAGGCTTCCAAATAAAAGGAAGCCTTTATCTTTTATTAATCACTATAAAAGGAAGGACACCAAACTATTATAAGTTGGTGTCCTTTTATTTTTTATATATGAAGTTATACTTCATCTCCCTTAATATATAGATCTCCGTTTTTTGCTGTAGTAACCTCGTTGACTCTAACTTTCGCACCTGGTGGCATTAATACCTCTGATTCATCTATGTATTGTGATAATGCATGTATATCTACCCCATACTTGCCATTTGCAGATATATCGAGTAATGCACCTACTTTTTTACTACTCCTAGCATTATTTCTAAAGCCTTCTGCTGTCGATAGTTTAGTTGATGTACTTGTAAGCTTATTAAACGGTACATCCTGTCCAACTAAACTGTTTGCATCAATGTCTTTCGACATACCAAATCCTCTATAAATCTTTCCTTTATATTTATTCGGGATTTTTTCCAAAGCACCTGTTATTATTTTGATTTCACTACTAAAGACTGCAAGAATATGTTTAGCATTAATATCCGGGTGTAACTTATAAATATTATTGACCTCATCTTCAATATCAGGATTATCCGTAAAGTTTGGTGTGTAATCTCTGATTTTACTTTTAACAAAAGCAGGAAGGGAATCGTTACTTATGAAGTGTTTATTGAATATTTGTCTTATACTATCTTTTACTTTTTCTTCTATGTCTGATTCAGCTTGTTCGGGCGATAGTGGTAGGATATGATTAATAAATTTATAATCATTTGATGTATAAGATCTTATTGAAAGGGCCTCTGCTGGATTGAATGAATTGCCCAGCTCAGAGAAACCTAACTCGAATGATTTATTTATATTCGTAACTTTCTCTTTGACACTAGATGCCTTATCAATATCAATACCATTATCATGTTTATCATCAAATCTTTCTTCTAAATAGCATATCTCATCCGGGAACAAACCTTTGTTATTATACTGTTCACAAACGTTTTTACGCAATTCATCTATACTTAACGGTGAAACCGACCTGTCCATTGCTGATGCATCTGATAGATTCTCATCACCCTTTACACCTACCATATGGGAGCCCATTAATATTTCATATAGAGTGTGATCTTCACCTAAAATCATCCATCCAAGTAGAGCTAACCTAAAGTTTAGCAAATCTTCATTATCAGTAAATCCTAAATACTTATAGGACTGTAACATGCGGGCAGTTGTTCCTGATATGCCCGTTAATAAACTCATTCCCTTTTTGTGTGTTAGAATTTTATAGAATAGAGATTTTGCATCTAGCGTTGAGCTCATTCTTCCACTTATCCACGGTAATACTTGCTCTGTATTTGTCGGGGTTTGATTTTCATCAGATTTCTCTTTAGTATCTGTACTTTGTGAGAGTCCCAGAAAATCTAATTCACTTTCACTTAGTTCAGCACCTATAGATTTATAATAATCAACACTTCGTGTAAATTTAGCACTTTCTGCATCATTCACATTACTCCTTGAAACGGAGGATACGTCAACTAATTTTTGAGCTAAACTTTCTTGGGAGAATAGTTGTAATTTCGCTTTTTCTTGGTTGACTTTTTTTAATAAATCATTCTTATTATTTGTGAGTTCAGCTGCTAAAGCGTCTCTCTTACTCTTTGAAATGATGGTATAGTCAGATTCAGCATCGTTTATTTTAATATCTAGTAGTTTTATTTGTTGTTCTAAATCCTTAACATTATTAATAGTGCTATTTGTAATGCTATTTGTAAATTGATTTATAATTTCATTATATTCATCATCACCCTCAAATGATGCGGATTTTGCCATAAAACCCCAATTATACATGTCTACGTCTTTTTTTCCCTGATTGTTTTTAGCACGTTCTGTGAAATACCAATAATATTTTCTTAAGTCATCACCTTCCAAATTAGCCTCAAATTCAAGTGTTGGCTTTAACTTTTCCATATTGGATATTCTATTAAATGTAGATAAATACTTACCTTTTTCATCTTTTGTTATCTTTTGGGATTTCACAAGATCATTCAACATATTAATATCAAAATTTTTGTAAAATTCTTTTTTGCTTTTTCTAAGTGTATCGTCATATGAGGAACCCCTGTCATTTATATATTTATAAAGCTTTTCACTGGATACTTCCTCTGCGTTTGAACCATCAGGAGCATAATCTGGGCTATCTTGGTGTTTATAATCTGGTTTTTTATCATTAGTTTTATTAAGGGCAACAAAGTCATTATAAAAGTTGTGGTTTAAATCCTCTTCAGTCAAATTCATCTTTTTTAATAATGACTTATTTTTCATTTTGGCAATAAATTTTAGTATGTAATGATT
>CAKSHI010000010.1 GCA_934457115.1 uncultured Eubacteriales bacterium
CTAGGCACAGGGGAAAGCGGAAACAGCGCAAATAAGAGCGAATTTGTGCAGAGCCAGGATGCAAGTGGAGCAATAACCAATGTGACATCGATATCAAATGGTTTTACGAATGATACTACATTAATCCTAAGGTCCGACGCTAACGGCGACCTAGAACTTTTGGGTGCAGGTAGCAATGGATCCGGCCAGCTAGGCTTGGGCAACGATAACTACACAGACCAAACAACGTTTGTTAAGAGCGCAATGGTTGATATAGGCAGAATGCCCGAACCCGAACCAGAACCAACCCCGACAGGAGACACCCTAACAGCAGTAGGCCAAACCTCGAGCCGCAGCGTAACAGGTGTGGGCGAGTTCCAAGGCGCAACCAGCATAACAATAGCATGGGGCGACCTAACCTACGACTACAACGCTAAGTGGGACCCGACAACCCAAACATGGGTGCAAAAAGGCGATACACCGTTCTGGAAAGCAAGTACAGATGGTGCCGACAAGATAAGCGTAACCAATGACTCCAGTAAAGCTTATAGCGTAACATTGTCATTCGCAGTTGACAACGCCTATGCCGCAAGTGACGAAAACGGCACAGCAGTAGAAGGAAGCTTCGTTACAACTTCCTTTGGCGATACCGCCGTCGAGAATAATACACTAAAACTTCCCGTCGCAGCAAAGGACGTTACAGCTTATCTAAAATTGAGTGGAATGTCAGACAAAGTTACAGGCGTTGAAAACCTACAAAATCAAACCTTTGGCGTAGTAACCGCAACTCTCGCCGAGGCGCAATAACTTAACAAAGCTTAATAACTTAAACAAAATGGAGAGCTCACTGATGGGCTCTCTTTTTTTATTATTTCACATAGATTGACAATAGGTATGCAATAGTGGTATTATATCTAATAAGCAAAATTTATTCAATAGATAAATTTAGTATGATAAAAATACAATAAATTTCAAATTTTCAGTAGCAAGGAAGATAACATGAAACTTATAAATATAGGTTTTGGTAACGTCGTCTCAGCCTTGCGGCTTGTGGCTATGGTTGGTCCCGAATCGGCTCCGATTAAGCGCATTATACAAGACGCAAAAGAAAAAGGCCTTCTCATCGACGCTACTTACGGCAGAAAAACAAGAGCCGTACTTATAATGGACAGCGGTCATGTAGTTTTGTCGGCAATCCAGCCCGAAACCGTGACAAACCGTTTTTCCAACGTAAACAAAGAAGAATCTCTAAACAGTCAGGAGGAAGGTTTAAATGCCTAATAAAGGGCTTCTTATTATATTGTCCGGTCCTTCCGGTTCAGGTAAGGATACCATCTTAAAAGAACTTACCAAAAGGTATCCCAACATGAAAATTTCCATCTCCGCAACCACCAGGCCCCCAAGAAAAAACGAAGTCAACGGCAAGGATTACTATTTCATCTCTAAAACGGAGTTTATCCAACTCCTTTCAAAAAATCAAATGCTTGAACACGCTGAGTATTGTGATAATTATTATGGTACTCCTCAATATCAAGTAGATGACTGGCTTCAAAAGGGCAGCGATGTCTTATTGGAAATTGAAGTACAAGGCGGATCTCAAATCAAGAAAAAATGTCCTGATGCAGTGAGCATATTTATATTACCGCCGTCGATCGATGAGCTTAGAAGAAGGCTCATTTCAAGGGCAACAGATCCAATGGAAATAATAGAAAAGCGTATGAGTGCCGCAGAAGGTGAAGTTAGATCCGCTTTTGATTACGATTATATTGTAGTCAATGATTCAGTTTGTGGCTGCGTAGAAAGAATATACAATATTATCCAAAGTGAAAAAATGAGGTCATTTAGAAATAATAATTTAATTGAAGAGGTGCTTGAAAATGTATAGACCAAATATTGATGATTTATTTGCAGGTAGACAAAGTAAATATGCTCTAGTTATAGGCGTTGCAAAAAGAGCAAGAGAAATTGCTCGCGAAGCACAAAAAAACGGTACTATAATCACAGAAAAACCGGTTATTCTTGCCGCTAGGGACTTTAAAGAACACAAGTATGCTATATTAGAACCCGAAATAGATGAGTAAAACTTTTCATGAGGTATAAATGGTATGGAAAAAATAGCTATAGCTAAAGTAGCTGTCGATAAAACTACATATAATTTTGATAAGGTCTATAGCTATAAGATACCTAAGGATTTCTTGGATTTAAATTTAGTTGGCTGCAGAGTTTTGGTGCCGTTTGGACGGGGAAATAAAACCTATCAAGGAATAGTTTTGTCTATAGATGAAACAGATCATTTAGAAAATATAAAATCATTAACTGCGGTGCTGGATAAAGTGCCGCTTCTTAATGAAGAGATGATTAGTTTGGCCATTTGGATGAAGAATAGATATTACTGTACTTTCTTTGATGCCTTTAAATTGATGATTCCTGCCGGGATACAAATGAATTTAAAATTTATTTATAAACTTAACCCTAATATGGATAAGTCTATACTTCAAACATTATCTAAAGAAGAGCAGGAGGTTATAGATATCCTTAATTGCTTTAAAGGTAAAGCTTATAAAGAAAAAATTTTAAAGGAATTAGAAGAAGATGTTTCCCATAACGTGTTTGACTCTTTGGAACAAAAGGAAATACTTCTAAAAGAACAAAAGGCTTTAAGGAAAATAAATGATGCATCTATAAAGATGGTAAAAGTGGCTGAAAAGTATCGAAATTACGAGGAAATGTTCGATATAAAATTATCAGCAAAGCAGCAAGAAGTCTATGACTTGGTGCTTTCTATGGAGCAGGTGTCCGCAAAAGAAGTGTGCTATTTTTTAGGTGTTACTGCCTCAGTAGTTGATGCACTCGTTAAAAAAGGAATATGTGAATATTTTGAAGAAGAAATATTTAGAGATCCTTATAAAGAAAGTAATTTTGATAAGGAAATAAAAGAAATAAATCTAAACGACGAACAACAAACAGCTTGTAATGATTTAGAAAGACTTTATAGGGAAGAAAAGCCATATGTCTCGTTGCTTTATGGAGTGACAGGTTGCGGAAAAACCTCAGTTTTTATGAAACTTATCGATAGGGTGTACAATGAAGGTAAGGGTATAATAGTTATGGTACCGGAAATAGCACTGACTGCCCAAATAATTGATCTATTTAAAAATAAATATAAGGGAGATGTTGCTGTATTTCATAGTAATTTATCTCTTTCGGAAAGAATGGATGAGTGGAAGAGAATAAAGAAGGGTCAAGCCAAAATAGCTATTGGGACAAGATCCGCTATATTTGCCCCGTTTGATAAATTAGGGCTTATTATCATGGATGAGGAGCAGGAATACTCTTACAAATCCGACCAATCTCCAAGATTTCACGCAAGAGATGTTGCAAAATTCAGATGCAGCTATAATAAAGCACTTTTAGTTCTTTCCTCAGCCACACCGTCAGTTGAAACTTACTATTTTGCAAAATCCGGTAAATATCACATTAATACCATTAAAAATAGATACAAAGGAATAAACTTACCAAAGGTTACAGTAGTAGATATGAATAAGGAGCTGCTTAATGGTAATGATACTCCGTTTAGTACTGAGTTTGTAAACGGGGTTAGGGATACGGTAGCTTCAGGGAATCAGGCAATAATACTTCTTAATAGACGGGGTTACAATACTTTTGCTTCTTGTAAATCTTGTGGTGAGACCATTACATGTCCATCATGCAGTATTTCAATGACATATCATTCTGATAATAATAGGCTAATGTGCCATTATTGCGGGTATTCTGTAAAATTTTCAAATAAGTGCCCTAATTGCCATGAAGACAGTGTAAATTTCTCAGGCTTTGGTACTCAAAGGGTTGAGGAAGGCTTAAAAAACATCTTATCCGGTCTTAGAATTTTGAGAATGGACGCAGATACAACGATGGCGAAGTTTTCTCATGAAAAAAAACTCAAAGATTTTGCCGATGGTAATTATGATGTAATGGTTGGAACTCAAATGGTTGCAAAGGGTCTTGACTTTCCAAAGGTCACATTCGTTGGAATTTTGTCGGCGGACCAAGCTCTTTACAGTGACGACTTTAGAAGTTATGAACGAGCATTTTCCTTATTTACTCAAGTTATCGGCAGATCGGGAAGATCAAATAGCAAAGGGGTTGCACTTATCCAAACTTATACTCCCGAAAACAATATTATTAATTTAGCCGCATCTCAAGATTATGATGAGTTTTATAATTCTGAAATTGTAATGAGAAAAGCTATGCTTTACCCACCGTTTGTGGACTTGGGAGTAATTTGTTTTGTTGGGGAAAAAGAGGCTGCTGTGGCTAAGGCTTCTATAGCATTTTTAAAGATGTTTAAAGAAGAAATTAATTTAAATCATAAAAATCTTCCAATTCATATTTTGGGTCCGTCACCCGCATCTATTGCTAAAATTAAGAATAAATATAGGTATAAAATAATAATAAAATTTAAAAACAACAAAGAATTTAGAGATATGATGTCTAAATTACTTTTGAATTTTAGAAAATTAAAAGAATACAAATCAGTTAATCTGTTTATAGATATAAATCCTGACATTGTTATGTGATTATTTAGGGGGTATAATATGGCTATAAGAAATATTGTAAAAGAAGGGGACGTTATATTATCTAAAACAAGCCGAAAAATAGAAAATTTCGATCAAAAACTTTGGCAGCTTTTAGATGATATGAATGAAACTATGAGGAAGGCTAATGGAGTTGGCCTTGCTGCTGTACAAGTTGGAATGCTTAAAAGATGCGTGATAGTAGATATAGGGGATGAAGAAGGTTTAATAGAACTTATTAACCCTGTTATAGTAGAAAAAAGCGGAAGCCAAAATGAAGTTGAAGGTTGCCTATCATGTCCGGGGGAATATGGTATAACCGAAAGACCTATGAATATTAGAGTAAAAGCTCAGGACAGAAACGGAAATTCTATGGACTTAGAAGTTTCCGGATTTAAAGCTGTCGCTTTTTGTCATGAAATAGACCATCTAGACGGAATACTATTTAAGGAAAAAGCAATACGTATGCTTGATCCTTCCGAACTAGACAATTAAACTCACTTAAAAAGGATGATAATTTGAAGATATTATTTATGGGGACTCCCGATTTTGCAGCGAAAAGTTTAAAATCTTTAATAGACTCAAAATATGATGTATGTGCAGTTTTTACCCAGCCGGATAAACCAAAAGGTCGCGGTTATAAGCTAACACCATCTGAAGTTAAGAAACTTGCATTGGAAAACAACATAGAGGTTTTTCAGCCTGCTAAGCTAAAAACTGGTGAGGCTTTTGACATAATAAAGGAATTAAACCCGGATATTATAGTTGTTGTAGCTTATGGTAAAATATTACCAAAGGAAATAATCGAATTTCCTAAGTACGGCTGCATAAACGTGCATGGTTCACTTCTTCCTAAATATAGAGGTGCTGCACCTATACAATGGTCTGTCATAAACGGTGAACGAAAAACAGGAATTACCACCATGTATATGGACGAAGGCCTAGATACGGGTGATATGATATTAAAAGAGGAAACTGATATATTAGAAAACGAAACATCCGGTGAACTTTATGAAAGATTATCTGTTTTAGGAGCAAAACTTTTAATAAAAACAATAGAAGAGATTGAAAACGGAAGTACTAAAAGAGAAAAACAAGATAATAATAACTTTAGTTATGCACCAATGCTTAACAAAGATATGGCGTTAATAGATTGGAATAAATCTGCCGATGAGATTCATAATCTAATAAGAGGTCTAAATCCTTGGCCGATTGCGTTTTCATATATAAACGGAAAAAGATTTAAAATTTATAAATCTTGTATTTCAAATCTAGTTGGTAAGATTCCCGGCGAAGTTATAAGTGAAAAACCGTTTGTTATTGCTTGCGGAGAAAACACGGCGATAGAACTTTTAGAGGTTCAATATGAAGGCAAAAAAAGAATGAGTTCAGAGGATTTTTTAAGAGGATATAAAATAGAAAAAAATATGAAATTAGGGGAGTGATTTGGTGTACGGAATGTATTACTATGATTTAACGTATGTTATATTTATGATTCCTGCGTTAATTATTACGATGTATGCACAAATTAAGGTTAATTCCACATTTAAAAAATATTCTAAGGTAAAATGCAGAAGAGGTCTTACAGGAGCACAGGCCGCTCAAATAGTACTTCAAAGAAATGGAGTTAGAGATGTCAGAATAGAGAGGGTTGCGGGCAAACTTACAGATCATTATGATCCGTCCTCAAACGTTATACGTCTTTCAGATGAGGTGTATAACAGTACATCCGTTTCAGCAGTAGGCGTTGCATGCCATGAGGCGGGCCATGCTGTCCAACAAGCAGAAAACTACAAACCAATACTATTTAGGCAATTTATGGTGCCTATTACAAATATAGGTTCCAAGCTTTCTTTTCCTCTTATATTTATAGGACTTCTATTTCCCACTAAATGGGATATACTTCTTATTATCGGTATAGCTATGTTTAGTTTAGCTGTCTTTTTTGAATTAATTACTTTACCCGTTGAATTTAACGCAAGTAATAGGGCCATTAAAGCATTAGACGAGGGTGAACTTTTATATGATGAGGAATTAAGGGGAGCTAAAAAAGTACTTTCGGCAGCAGCTATGACATATCTTGCAGCGGCAATAACTGCTATAGCTTCACTATTAAGGCTTCTTTTAATATTTAGTGGCAGGCGTGGTAACGATTAATGTCTAATTTAAGATTTATTGCGTTAAAAGCCCTAAATAAGATTGAAAATGATAAGGCCTATTCTAATATTATTCTTGATAAAATTATTAATAAAGAGGATATTTCCAAAAGGGATGCAGCATTTGTTTGTAATTTGGTTTATGGAGTATTAGAAAGAAAAATACAACTCGATTATATTATATCAATTTACTCTAAGTTGCCCATGAAAAAAATTAATACTGATGTCTTAAATATTCTAAGAATGGGAACATATCAGCTTTTGTTTATGGATAAAGTCCCGGACTCCGCTGCTGTAAACGAATCAGTGAGTCTTGCTAAAAGATGTAAGAAAAAGAGTGCAGGCGGTTTTATTAATGCGATATTGAGAAATGTCTCTAAAAATAAGGGTAATATTCCTATGCCTAATGATGAGATTGAGTATCTTCATATTAACTATTCTTGTCCAAAGGATATCATTACACTATGGATAGATTCCTACGGTTTAGATGTTACTAAAGAACTTTTAAAATCATTAGTAGAAAAACCGGATCTTATTATTAGAAATAATAATTTGAAAAACAGTGAAAATGAACTTATTGATATATTAGAAAAAGAAGGAATAGCTGCAAAAGTCATAGACAACATGAAAAATTCATTGGTTTTGACTAATAGCGGCAGCGTTGCAAATATAAATGCATTTAAAGAGGGACGTTTTCATATACAAGATTTAGCCTCCCAGATTTTATGTAAACTAGTTGAACCTAAAGAAGGGAACACAATAATTGATCTTTGTGCGGCGCCTGGAGGTAAATCATTTACATTGGCAGAAATGATGAATAACAAAGGAAAAGTTTATTCATTTGATTTGTATGAACATAAAATCAAGCTTATAAATGATGGAGCCAACCGCTTGGGCATAAATATAATAGAAGCTAAGATAAGGGATGCACTTTCTAATGATGATAGTTTGGAATTAGCGGATAAAGTACTATGCGATGCGCCGTGTTCCGGGCTTGGTATCATAAGAAGAAAACCCGAAATTAAGTATAAAAATTTAGAGGATATAAAAGAATTGCCGGCTTTGCAATATAAAATGCTTTGTAATGCGGGAAAACTCACTAAACCTAACGGTATATTGTTGTATTCTACTTGCACATTAAACCCGAACGAAAACGGTAAAGTGGCAGATGAATTTTTGAAATCCAATAAAAATTTTGAAGCATATAGTTTGAACACTGCCGGTTTAGTAAGAACAATAGACGAACCTAAGAATCAATTTACATTTATGCCTCAAACAAATCATACGGATGGCTTTTTTATTGCAGCTTTTAAAAGGATAAGGTGATATGTTGTCTTTAAAAGATTTAAAATCTATGACGCTTGAAGAGATAAAAGAAGAATTAAATGAGATGGGTCAACCTGAGTATAGAGCAAAGCAAATTTATATTTGGCTCCACAAAGGAGTGGAATCCTTTGACGAAATGTCAAATATTTCGAAGGACTTGCGGGAAAAATTAAGTTTAAATTATGAAATTTTCTCGTGCACTATTGAAAAAAGGTTAGTTTCCGTTTATGATGATACTAAGAAATATTTGTTAAGGCTAAACGATGGTGAATATGTCGAGGCTGTTTTGATGAAATATCACCATGGATATTCTATATGCATCTCAACTCAAGTAGGTTGTAAAATGGGATGTTCATTTTGTGCAACCGGCAAAGGTGGATTTTTTAGAAATCTTAGAGCATCCGAAATTTTATCACAAATTCAAGTAATACAAAAAAGAGAAAATATAAAAGTTTCAAACATTGTACTTATGGGTATGGGTGAACCTTTGGATAATTATGATAATGTGGTTCGTTTTTTAAGACTTGTGTCATCTAAAGACGGAATGAATATAGGTCTTAGACATATCTCACTTTCAACTTGCGGGTTAGTAGATAAAATCTATAAATTAGCAGACGAAAAACTTCCTGTAACGTTATCACTATCACTCCATGCTCCAAATGATAAAATAAGGTCGCAGACGATGCCGATAAGTAAAAAATGGAACATAGAAGAAGTTATAGAGGCCTGCAAATATTATATTAGTAAAACCAATAGACGAGTATCTTTTGAATATGCTCTTATAGCAGGGGTGAACGACAGTGATGAATGTGCTTATGAACTTGCAAAAAGATTAAAGGGAATGTTGTGTCATATTAATTTAATACCCGTAAATAATGTGAAGGAAACCAACTACAAAAAAAGTGACATAAAAAGACAAGAACATTTTAAAAACATACTTATTAAAAAGGGCTTGAATGCTACAATAAGAAGGACATTAGGAGCAGATATAAATGCTTCTTGTGGTCAACTAAGGCGAAAGCATCAAGAATAAGGAGGAACTTTAGTTGTGAAAATATACGGAAAAAGCGATATTGGCTTAAAAAGGCAGACTAATCAAGACTGTTTCTATTCAGAGTGTATGGATGAAGATTTTGCGTTTGTTATAGTGTGTGACGGCATGGGAGGAGTAAACGGTGGAGGAACTGCCAGCAGAATAGCAGTAGATTCAATTAAAGATCAAATAAAACGCTCTTACAATAAAGATTTAAACCCAAGTGCTATAAGAAATTTATTGGAGTCTTCAGTATATAATGCCAATATGGCCATATACCAAAAACAACAAGAAGATCCCCTTTTAAATGGAATGGGAACGACTGTTGTAGTATCTATTATTTTTGGCGATCACCTTTATACTGCACATATAGGGGATAGCAGAGCATATATAATTTCAAATAATAATATTAATCAAATTACAACTGATCACTCGATTGTACAACAAATGGTCGACAAAGGTGAAATAACAAAAGAAGAGGCTATGCACCATCCTAGAAAAAATTTAATTACTCGTGCTTTGGGTGTAGACCAAGAGGTGCCGGCCGACTATATTGAAAAAGAGTTCTATCCTTCTGATACATTGGTATTATGTACGGATGGATTAAGTAACTATATATCAGAAGAAGAAATATATAACTGCTATAAAAATAATGGTATAGATTTACTATGCGATATATTGATTTCAAAGGCTAAAGACTTAGGTGGAGACGACAATATAACTGTCGTGCTCCTTCAAAGATAGGAGAATTTTGTTATGGATAAGTACGTTGGCAAAAGATTAGATGGCCGATATGAAATACATGAGTTAATAGGCGCAGGAGGTATGGCACTTGTATACAAGGCCTATGATACTATAGAAGATAGAACTGTTGCTATAAAAATATTAAAGGATGAATTCCTCGATAACGACGATTTTATAAGAAGATTTAAGAATGAATCTAAAGCAATAGCTGTATTGTCCCACCCTAATATTGTTAAGGTTTATGACGTAAGCTTTGGTGACAGAATACAATATATCGTGATGGAATATATAGACGGCATTACATTAAAAGAGTATATAAGTAATCAAGAAGAACTAAGTTGGAAGGAAGCTCTTCACTTTACTATACAAATTCTAAAGGCCCTCCAACATGCTCATGAAAAGGGTATTGTCCATCGAGATATTAAGCCACAAAACATAATGCTTTTGCAGGATGGTACAATAAAGGTAACGGATTTTGGTATAGCACGTTTTTCTAAAAATGAAACCAGAACCATGACTGATAAAGCAATCGGCTCTGTACATTATATTGCCCCGGAACAAGCAAGAGGTGATTTAACTGACGAAAAGGCTGATATATATTCAGTAGGTGTGATGCTTTATGAAATGATAACGGGTGTATTACCTTTTGAAGCTGACAGTGCTGTTTCTGTCGCTATCATGCAAATGCAGGCAAAGCCAAAATCACCAAGGGAAATTAAACCTAATATTCCAATAGGTCTTGAAGAAATCACACTAAAGGCTATGCAGAAGGAAAAGTATAACCGTTTTCAATCTGCACAAGAAATGCTTAACGATATAAGTGAATTTGTGCTTGACCCGGATATAAGATTTAATTATAAGTATGAACATAAAGATGAAGATCAATTAAATAATAAACAAAGAAGAGTAGTACATGAGGATTACGGCGATAATTTCAACGATACAAACCGCCAAGAAGAAGCAAAAAAGAAAACTCGTACATTAATGATAATTGGCGGTATCGCAGCAGCAGTTGTATTGATTGGCCTTATCTTTGGGATAATGGCATTTACAAGGTCATGCAGTTCTTCGAAGGATGTAGAGGTTCCTAATTTTGTTGGAATGAATATCTCAGACGTAAAAAATAATAAAGATTATAAATTTAAGTTTAATGAGGAGTCAGCTTACGACCCTAACCAAGAGGAAGGAATAATTCTTGATCAAAATCCCAAAAATTCTTCAAAAAAGGTAAAGGAAGATGCAACAATAACCCTAAAGGTAAATACATCAGGAGCTTTAGTTTCAGTTCCTAATTTAAAAGGCCTTAAAGAGGATGCTGCAAAGGCCAAACTTCAGGAAAATTCTTTGGAATATGAGATTTTGTCGGTTGAGGATGACCAAACTGCCAAGGGAATTGTAAAAAGTACTGATCCGCAAGCAGGATCGCAGGTTACTGTCAAGACAGTAATAAAGGTATATGTAAGCAACGGACCGGCAGAAAAGAAAGTAAATGTACCGGATGTTATTGGCAAGAATTTAAGTGCTGCTAAGACAGAACTTACAAATAAAGGATTAAAAATTTCAGATAATATTGTATATGAGCAAAGTGATAAAGATAAAGATACTGTATTGTCGACCAATCCACTTCCGGGCGTTGAGGTAAGTGAAGGTACCCCAATTCAATTGACATTGAGCAATGGTGAAAAGAAGGAAAAAACTATAGAGGTATATGTTGACCTTCCGTCTGATGTTAAATACGAGGTTACCGTTTCAAGTTATATAGATGGAGTCTTAGATAGTCAAAATAAAGTAGTGCCATCTTATAACAGCACATATACTTTGAGTGTCAAGGGAAGCAGCGGTACAAAAACTGTTAACGTCAATATCGATGGTCAACAGTATAGAGTATTCACAGTAAATTTTGACTCAAGCAATGACCCCGTTAAAACTGTAGCTAAATATACCTTTACCCCAAAAGAGCAGTCTAGCTCAAGTCCAACTTCAAGCTCAAGTTCTAGCCCAAATTCAAACTCCGGTGTACAGTAATATGAAAAATATAGAAGGAATTATTATCAAGGGAATAGGAGGATTCTATTATGTAGAAACCTCCGGTTCCAAGATTTATGAATGTAAAGCCAGAGGAATTTTTAGAAAAAGAGAAGTATCTCCTTGTGTAGGAGATAGAGTTGTTATCTCTGCTAATGAAGATGGATTTTCATCAATCGAAGAAATTTTGGAACGAAAAAATCATTTGATTAGACCGCCGGTTTCTAATATAGATAGACTTTTTATAGTAGTTTCCACTTGTCATCCAAAACCTAATTTTTTGGTAATTGATAAGATGATTTCAATAGCAACATATAAAAAAATTGAGCCAATCCTGGTTATTTCTAAGACAGATTTAAAAAGTGGCGATGATATTTATGATATATATAATAACTCTTTAATAAAATCGATTAAATTTTCATCTAAGACCGGCGATGGTAAAGAAGAAGTAAGATCATTAATTAAACCCGGGATAAATGTTTTTACAGGTAATTCAGGTGTAGGTAAATCATCACTTTTAAATATACTTTATCCAAGCCTTTCCTTAAAAACTGGTATTACAAGTAAAAAACTTGACCGAGGTAAACATACCACAAGGCATGTTGAGCTTTTCAAATTTGGTGAAGATACCTATTTAGCAGATACACCGGGTTTTTCAATGATTGATATCCAAAGATTTGAGGATATAAAAAAAGAGGATTTAGCCGAGTGCTTTTCAGAATTTGAACCATATATAAATAATTGTAAGTTTAATTCATGTTCACATACGTGCGAAAAAGGTTGCGCTGTTATCGAAGCACTTGAAAACGGCAAAATCGAAAAGTCTCGTCATTCAAGTTATGTCGCTATGTATAACGAGCTTAAAGAAATTCACACATGGTAAAGTTTTGTATATAATATAGTAAGACTTGAAATCGTTCTACCCTACTTAATTATTGGCGGTGAAAACATATGTGTGACTATCGTTATCAAGGGCGCATGGCATTTATTTTTGGATTGGGCTTAACGATTTCATGCTTCTGTCCTGAGAGGTTTATCATACTTATTGTTGCAACAATAGTGATAATTTTAGCAATTGCTCTTATGAAATGTTAGTAATTGGAGGGCTTGGTATGAAAGTTGTTCTTGTTAAAAGTCCCAAATTCATAGGATTTGTTTTAAGAAAGATGTTTAAAGTAAAAAAGGAAAATCTATAATTCTTTGCACCCAAGTTCTTTGGGTGCTTTTTTGTCGCCAAAATTATAAAATAATCATAACTCGAGCAGTTTACCTTGAGATGAATTTAAGAACCTAATAAAATTTCACTTTACATAATGCTGGTATTATTGTACAATAAAATAAAAAGCTTTTTTAAGGAGTGGTTTTTGTTTGAAACCTAAATATAAAAGAATTCTACTTAAATTGAGTGGTGAAGCACTTTCAGGTCAAAAAGATCATGGTATTGACTTTGATACAGTTTTGAATATATGTCAACCAATCAAGGAATGTGTTGATATGGGTGTACAAGTTGCAATAGTCGTAGGTGGAGGTAACTTTTGGAGAGGTCGAAGCAGCGGTAAGATGGACAGAACCCGTGCAGACCATATGGGTATGTTGGCAACTGGAATCAATGCCCTTGGCGTAGCAGATGCACTTGAGCAGCTTGGTTTACAAGTACGAGTTCAAACTGCTATTTCAATGCAGCAAATCGCAGAGCCCTACATACGAAATCGTGCAGTACGCCATTTAGAGAAAAATAGAGTAGTTGTGTTTGGTTGTGGAACAGGAAATCCGTTCTTCTCGACAGATACTGCTGCATCTCTTCGTGCAGCTGAAATTGATGCTGATATTATTTTGAAGGCCACAATGGTTGATGGAGTTTACGACAGTGATCCTAAGAAGAATCCAAATGCAATAAAATATGATTCAATCTCCTTTGCTGATGTTTTGCACCAAAATCTAGGAGTAATGGACAGTACTGCTGCATCCCTTTGCAAAGATAATGATATTCCTATTTTGGTATTTAGTCTTGAAGAACCACATAATATAGTTTCAGCAGTATGTGGTGAACCAATTGGTACTATAGTTAGAAAATAAATATTAATTTTTTGGAGGATATTCTAATGAAAACAGTATTTAAAAATACAGAAAACAAAATGTCTAAATCAATAGATGCACTTATAAGCGAATACGCAGCTATTCGTGCAGGAAGAGCAAACCCTGCAGTACTTGATAAAATTTTAGTTGACTACTATGATACCCCAACTCCTATCAATCAATTGGCAGCTGTCGCTGTTACTGAAGCAAGGACTTTAACAATCCAACCTTGGGATATATCAGTTGTAAGGGGAATTGAAAAGGCCATACAAGCGTCAGACCTAGGAATCAATCCTCAAACAGACGGAAAAACTATTCGAATAACGTTCCCTGCTCTTACTGAAGACCGCAGAAGAGAAATAGTCAAGGATATAGCTAAGATAGCCGAAAATTCAAAAGTATCTATCCGTTCTATAAGAAGAGACAGCATAGACAAACTTAAGAATATGAAAAAAACTGCAGAAATAACAGAAGATGATCTAAAACAAGCAGAAAAACATATTCAAGATTTGACAGATAAATTCTGCAAAGAAGTAGATGAAATCTCCGCAAAAAAAGAAAAAGAGATTATGGAAATATAACTTTAAGATTGGCAGTGTAGAAAATGGGTATATTTAAAAAAAACAACAATAAAAAAGATACCCCCGAAAGGAAATTACCTTTACACATAGGTATTATTATGGATGGCAACGGCAGGTGGGCTAAAAAGCGAGGTTTACCTCGTTCCGCCGGCCATAAAGTAGGTGCGTCTAATTTTAGAACCATAACCAAATATTGCAGCAATATAGGAATAAAATATCTTACGGTTTATGCCTTTTCTACTGAAAATTGGAAAAGGTCAACTGAAGAGGTTAACTTTTTAATGAACCTTTTTGAAGAATATCTTAAAGAAGCTCTTGAAGACTTTCAAGATGAAAATATAAAGATTAACTTTTTGGGAGATACATCCTCTTTTTCTGCAAAGATTCAGGAGTTAATTAAAGAGGTTAAGGATGCTTCCGCTAAAAATGACGGCATGGTTTTAAATATAGCCATGAATTATGGAAGCAGAGATGAAATAACCTATGCAGCTAAACAAATAGCCAGTGATGTTAAAAATGGCATTATTGAAATATCAGATATTAATGAGGACTTATTTGCAAGTAAGCTTTATACTGCTAATCAGCCCGACCCGGATCTAATAATACGTCCAAGCGGTGAATATCGATTGTCAAATTTCCTTTTGTGGCAGTCTGCCTATGCAGAACTTGTAGTCATGGATGTATTATGGCCGGACTTTAAGGAAAAGGATCTTGAAAGAGCCTTGGACGAGTACTCATCGAGAAATAGGCGTTTTGGGGGTGTATAAGTGGTAAAAAGAACTATATCAGGTATAATTGGAGCAGTATTTGTTATTTTTGCTTTAATGTGTAATCAAAGTTTTCCTATACTATTAAATATATTAATAGCAGGGGTTACATTGTTTTGTATGTATGAGATATTTTCAGCGATGAATATATTAGATAAATATATACTTATTGTTCCTACCTTTCTGCTTGATGTTATAGTATCATTTTTTGTAACACCAATAATAATGCTTTCTTGTTTTTATTTGTACACCCTACTACTTTTTCTCTTTATGATTTTATTAAAGAAAAAAGTAATTTTTAAGGAAATCGCAGTTGTATATACCCTAACAATAGTTATAACATTTTCCTTAAATCTTTTCTTGGTGTTAAGAGATAAAAGCGGAGTTTATGGAACGTTTTATACTGTATTTATATTGGTAATAGCATGGCTTGCGGATACAGGAGCTTACTTTTTTGGAAGTTTATTTGGCAAACACAAACTTTGCCCGGAGATAAGCCCTAAGAAAACTGTAGAAGGAGCTGTTTTTGGGGTAATATCGTCAATTGCTTCGAGCCTTTTGGTATGTTTTATATTTAATACGTACTTGTTTGAAAAACATGTAGAAATTAATCTTTTATATGTAGCATTAATAGCCTTCTTTGGCGCTATTATTTCTATTATAGGAGATTTATCATTTTCTCTTGTAAAACGAGGCTGCAATGTCAAGGACTTTGGAAATGTAATTCCGGGTCATGGGGGAATGTTAGATAGAATGGACAGTGTGATATTAGTAGTGCCATATATATTTATAATAAATTCATTTTTCCCAATAATACCTATGTAATTATCATATAATAATATTGATTAGCCGGTGAATAATAATGATTAAAAAAATATCAATTTTGGGTTCAACAGGTTCAATAGGAACCCAAGCTTTAGATGTAGTTAGAAAACTTAATTTAAAAGTATCAGCCTTAGCGGCAAACAGTAACATAAGGCTTTTGGAAGAACAAATAAGAGAATTCAAACCTTCAACTGTTGCAGTCTTTGATAAAAACGCAGCAGTTGAACTTAAAAAAAATATAAAAGACTTGGATATAGAAGTAAAAGCATCTATGGATGGACTTTGTGAAGTAGCCTCTATAGAAGATACTGATATGGTTTTAAATTCAGTAGTTGGTATGGTGGGTTTAAAGCCTACTTTATCTGCAATAAAAGCTAAAAGGAATATTGCGTTGGCTAACAAAGAAACACTTGTAGCCGGCGGAAAAATTGTAATGGAAGAGGCTAGAAAACAAAATGTTAGCATATATCCGGTAGATAGTGAACATTCAGCAATTTTTCAATGCCTTCAAGGGGCACCTAAAAATAGATCATTAAAGAAAATCATCCTTACGGCTTCCGGTGGTCCGTTCTTCGGTAAAGACATGGAATTTTTAAAGACAGTTACACCAAAGGATGCTTTAAAACACCCCAATTGGAATATGGGAGCTAAAATCACAATAGACTCTGCATCCATGATGAATAAAGGGCTTGAAATTATAGAAGCAGCATGGCTTTTTGATATGCCAATAGATAATATTGATGTTGTGATCCATAGAGAGAGCATTATTCACTCTTTAATAGAATATAATGATAATTCAGTTATAGCTCAACTTGGTCTTCCTGATATGAGAATACCTATTCAATATGCTATAACGTATCCCAATAGGTACCCTTCTCCTGTAAAGGAGTTGGACTTAACAGATATAGCAAGGCTCTCTTTTTATAAACCGGATTATGATAATTTTACTTGTTTAAACGCATGTAAGAAAGCATTTAACCTTGGTGGTACTGCGCCTGCAATAGCAAATGCTGCCAACGAGGAAGCAGTTAAGCTATTCTTAGAAAATAAAATCTCATTTTTGGATATAGGATCATTGGTAAACCAGGCTATAAATCATCAAAAGATTGTAGAAATAAATGATCTTGATGATGTTTTGAATGCAGATAAAGCATCAAGACTTTACATTAAAGAACTTGTTTCAAAATAATTTTTTGTTTTACGAGAAGGGAATGATCGCAATTAATATTCTTACTAATGCTTTATTAATTATTATCGCCTTATTATTATTTAATTTTATAATCTTTATACATGAATTTGGTCATTTCTTTACGGCTAAGCTTTCAGGAGTGAAGGTCAATGAGTTTGCTTTAGGCATGGGTCCTGCAATTTTCAAAATTCAAAAAGGTGAAACCTTATATTCACTTAGGGCTTTTCCAATAGGCGGTTTTTGCTCGATGGAAGGTGAAGATGAAGAAAGTGATGATGAATCCTCGTTTTCTAAAAAACCTGTATGGAAGCGCATAATTATCGTTGCTGCGGGCGCTATTATGAATATTATCTTAGGTTTAGTATTAATGATAATACTTTTATCCCAGCAGAATTACTTTGCATCTACAACCGTCGCAAAATTTGCGGATAATGCAACCTCCTCTAATTATGGACTCGAAGTTGGGGATAAAATCTTATCTATAAACGGATATAAGGTAAAAACGGATAGAGATTTAACCTTTGCTCTCTCTACGGCACCAAATGCTACATTGAATATGCTTGTAGAAAGAAACGGGGAAAAGGTCAACTTAGAGAATGTTACATTCTCAACTCAAAAAGCTGAAAATGGTATGGATATAATACAACTTGACTTTTACGTTATGCCTATAGAAAGAACGTTTACAAGTTTAATGTCTCAATCATTTTTTACCACAGTCTCTACAATAAGAATGGTTTGGGCAAGCTTAATAGGAATTATTACGGGTAGATTTGGTCTTAATGATATCGCAGGACCTATAGGAGCAGCAAGTGCTATTGGGCAGGCTGCAAGCATTGGTTTGCAAGCGAACTTTTTGCAGGCCGTAAATAATATAGTTATGATGATGGTAATGATAACCGTCAATTTAGGTATTGTTAATTTATTGCCACTCCCCGCTTTGGACGGTGGAAGGCTTGTTTTCTTAATTTTAGAGGCTATAAGAAGAAAACCTGTACCTCCTAAATATGAGGGTTGGGTTCATGCTTCGGGTTTTGCTCTTTTGATGGCTTTGATGGCTGTCATTACTTTTAGCGATATTTTAAGATTGGTTACCGGGAAAGGTCTGGGTGCTTAATGAGAAGAATATGTAAAAATGTTAAAATAGGAAATCAAATAATAGGCAATGAAAACAGAATATTAGTTCAATCTATGCTTTCAGTACCGTCGAACAATATAGAGGATAACGTTTCCCAGGCAATAAGGCTTGAAAATGCCGGATGTGATATTATAAGGGTTGCTATTCCTGATATGGAGGCTATTAATCTTATATATAAAATCAAAGAAGCGGTTTCTATCCCGCTTGTTGCGGATATACACTTTGATTATCGCTTGGCTATAGAGGCTGTAAATGCAGGGATAGATAAAATAAGAATTAATCCGGGGAATATAGGTAGCGAAGATAGAGTTAAACAAGTAGCAAACGCTTGTAAATCTAAAAATATTCCTATAAGAATAGGTGTTAATTCGGGGTCTTTGGAAAAAGAAATACTTGCAAAGTATCAACATCCTACGGCTGAAGCACTTTGTGAAAGTGCTTTATACCATGCTTCATTGCTTGAAAAGTTTGACTTTGATGATATTGTTATTTCACTTAAATCGTCAAACGTCAGCACTATGGTTAAGGCTTATGAATTGGTAGCACAAAAGACCAATTATCCCCTTCACCTGGGAGTCACTGAAGCGGGCACTGAAAAAATGGGTATAATTAAGTCCTCTATAGGGATTGGCTCATTATTGTTAAAGGGTATTGGAGATACTATTAGGGTATCATTAACAGCAGATCCCATAAAAGAAGTAGAGGCAGGGTTCAATATTCTTAAATCCTTGGATCTTTATAATGATGGGGTAAAGTTCATTTCTTGCCCTACTTGTGGAAGAACTAAGATTAACTTAATAAATATAGCAAATGAGGCACAAGAGCGACTTAAAAGTTTAAATAAAAACATAACTGTTGCCATAATGGGCTGCGCAGTAAACGGGCCGGGAGAAGCAAAAGAAGCTGATATAGGCATTGCGGGCGGCAATGGAGTTGGAATAATCTTTAAAAAAGGCGAAATTATAAAAAAGGTTGAAGAGTCTAAACTTTTAGATGAACTTATGATGGAAATTGAAAAAATGTAAGGATGGATATTTTGATTAGCTTTTTGGATTTTTTTAAGCCATATATAAATGATTTGAATGTAATTGATGGCGAAATAGAGTCGATGGTTATTGACTCAAAAAATCGTAAGTTAACTATAGATGTGGCGTTTTCACAGCTTGTGAAGCGCCGTATGCTTTTTGATACAGAAAAAAGACTTGCTAACTCGAAACTTAATTTAAATATAGTAAATATTAACCCTAAATTTCCGGATAATAGCTTTGATATATCTTATTACGATGACTTGATTGAGCTATTAACCCAAAAAGTATCTATGGTAAAACCTATATTTGCAGGTTCATCTGCAAACTATGATAATAATACTTTAACTATATCACTTATGCATGGCTCCAAGCATTTATTGGAAAGCAAGAGAATAGATAAGGAATTATCCAAATTAATTTTTAATGAGTTTGGGATTAATGTTGCAGTAAAATTTGATGGAGTACTTGAGGTCGACTCAAACAGTTCCAATTATATAGATAAAAAATTAAGGTTGGAAGAAAAACAAAGAAGAGAAAATATAGTAGAGAATATAGAAATATATGAAAGCAAAATGAAAGTAAGACCTAAGTCAAAAACTAAGGCCGATACTACTATAGAAGTCCGTAAAGGAAAAACGCTATTCCCATCAATAATTAAGGATTCAGCTCAAAGTATCTATGGCAGCCTTATAAAGGGCAATGAAATTAGTATAGAACAAGTTATGCCCGATTCCGGGAGTGTTATCGTTTGGGGGGACATATTCTCTAAGGATTGCAGAGAAACTCGAGACGGTAAACGAAAAATCTACTCTATTAATATAACTGATTATACAGGCTCTATTACATTAAAAATAATAGAAGAAAAAGAAAAGTGTAAATCACTCGACACCCTTGATAAGGGAAATACTATCTTAGTTAAGGGCGAGATCAGCTACGATAAATACGATAGAGAAATCGTGCTAAGGCCAAGAAACATTAATAGTGTCCAAAAGGTCAAGGTAGAAGACAAGTCCCCGGAAAAACGAGTTGAACTCCATTTACATACAAATATGTCCTCTATGGATGGAATAAACCCTGCAGGAGAACTTATAAAAAGAGCATATGAGTGGGGACATAAGGCTATAGCTATCACCGACCATGGCGTAGCACAAGCATTTCCTGACGCTATGAATCAAGTAAACAGCATAAAAAAAGCAGGAGGAAATATTAAGGTCATATATGGTGTAGAAGCATATTTTGTTGACGATGCCGTTAACGCAGTTTCAAAAGAGGCAGATTTACCTTTAGAAGGAGAATATGTTTGCTTTGATATTGAAACTACGGGGCTTAGCCCTCTTAAAGAACGCATAACCGAAATAGGTGCCGTACGTATTGTAGACGGTAAAGTAAAAGATCAGTTCTCTACATTTGTAAACCCTCAAATGAATATACCTGCTAAAATAACGGAACTTACAGGGATAACGGATGCAATGGTAAAGGATGCTCCACTTGAGAATGAAGCAGTTAAGAAATTTTTAGAATTTTGTGGTGAAAATACTATCTTGGTAGCTCACAATGCACCATTTGATATATCATTTATAAGGGCTGCAGCCAAAAGAAATGATATACCCTTTGATAATGTATTTATTGATACAGTCCCTATGTGCAGAGCACTGTTAAAGGATATAAAAAACTGTAAATTGGATACTGTCGTAAAATATTTAAAACTTCCATCGTTTAATCATCATAGAGCTGTAGATGACTCTATAGCTTTAGCCGGGATATTTATTAACCTAATTAATAGATTAAAAGATGAGAGAGCTGTATCTAATATAAAAGAGATTAACTCTAAGCTGGTATCTAACGATATAAAAAAAATACCTTCTTTTCACCAAGTTATATTGGTAAAGAACAAAGTAGGGCTTAAAAACCTGTATAAACTTATATCTAAGGCTCACCTTGATTATTTTTATAAAAAGCCAAGGATACCTAAGACAGAACTTATAAAACATCGTGAAGGATTGATAATCGGCAGTGCGTGTGAAGCAGGTCAGCTTTTCAGGGCAATAACCTCAGGAGTTCCTTTTAATGAACTTTGTAATATTGCTAAATTCTATGATTATTTAGAGATCCAACCTATAGGCAACAATGAATTTATGCTTAGAGAAAATATGGTAGAAAATGAGGAACAATTAAGAGACTTCAATCGTACTATTGTCAAATTAGGCGAAAAATTAAATATCCCTGTAGTAGCTACCTGTGACGTTCACTTCATGGATCCTCATGAATCGCAGTATAGAAAGATACTTATGGCGGGTCAAGGCTATAGCGATGCCGACAATCAAGCTCCGTTATATTTTAGAACAACTAAGGAAATGCTCGAAGAGTTCTCCTACTTAGGTGAAGAAAAAGCCTATGAAGTGGTAGTTAAGAATACCAACTTAATTGCTGATATGGTCGAGGAAGTTTCACCTATTCCAGAGGGAGTTTATCCTCCGTTTATAGAAGGTGCCGAAGAGGATCTTGTAAGGATTACTTGGCAACGTGCTAAAAAAAAGTATGGTGACCCTCTTCCTGATATAGTGTATAAAAGGTTAGATAGGGAACTTTCTTCAATAACCAAACACGGCTTTTCCGTTTTGTACATGACAGCTCAAAAGCTTGTTGCGGATTCTGAAGCACATGGATATTTAGTTGGTTCAAGAGGTTCAGTAGGCTCCTCGTTTGTCGCAACTATATCCGGTATATCCGAGGTTAACCCGTTATGTCCTCATTATATATGTCCTAAATGCAAAAACAGCGAATTCATAACGGATGGAAGTTATGGTTCCGGATTTGACTTGCCAGATAAAAATTGTCCTGTATGTGGAACTGCTTATTTAAGAGACGGTCACGACATTCCATTTGAAACATTCCTAGGTTTTGACGGCGACAAAACACCTGATATAGACTTAAACTTTTCCGGAGAATATCAAAGTTCCTCACATAGATATACAGAGACATTGTTTGGAAAAGACAATGTGTTTAAGGCGGGTACGATAGGTACAATAGCAGAAAAGACAGGTATAGGTTTTGTTAAAAAATATGAAGAAACAATCTTAGGAAGACCCCTTCATAAGGCTGAAGAGTTAAGGTTAGCTGCAGGATGTACCGGGGTAAAAAGGACTACAGGTCAGCATCCCGGCGGTATGGTAGTTGTACCAAAGGGTATGGAGGTTTATGATTTTTGCCCGGTTCAAAGGCCGGCTAATGACCAAAATTCCGATAATATTACCACCCACTTTGACTTCCATTCAATACATGATACCATATGCAAGCTTGATGAACTTGGACATGATGTTCCTACAATATATAAATATCTTGAGGATCTTACCGGTATATCAGTTATGGACGTCTCTATGAGTGATCCTGATGTTATGTCGCTATTTACATCTACAAAGGCTCTAGGGGTAGAACCCGAGGACATAGACTCTGAAACAGGTACGTTCTCTCTACCGGAGGTTGGTACGTCATTTGTACGTCAAATGATGATAGATGCCAAACCAAAAACCTTCTCCGACTTGCTACAAATATCAGGACTATCACACGGAACCGATGTTTGGCTTGGAAATGCCCAAGATTTAATAAAAAATAATGTTTGCACTATATCCGAGGTTATAGGAACGAGAGACAGCATAATGACATATCTCTTACACAAGAACCTAGAACCTAAAATGGCATTTAAAATTATGGAAATCGTTAGAAAGGGTAAAGCTACTAAACTCCTTACACAAGAACATATAAATGCTATGAAGGACCACGGCGTACCGGATTGGTATATTGATTCTTGTATGAAGATTAAGTATATGTTCCCAAAGGCTCATGCAGCGGCATACATGATTTCCACGCTAAGATTAGGTTGGTATAAGGTTCACAGGCCTATTGAATATTATGCAGCGTATTTTACTGTACGTGGTGAGGACTTTGACGGTGCTTTAGTTATAAACGGATTATCCGCAGTAAACAAAAAAATGGAAGAAATTAAACTCAAGGGTAAGGAGGCAACAGCAAAGGAAAATGCTTCATATGCTACCTTACAAATAGTCAAGGAGATGATGGCAAGAGGTATAGAAGTTTTACCAATAGATTTGTATAAATCAAGTTCTTATAGATATCTAATAGAAGACGGTAAAATAAGACTTCCGTTTTCCGCTATTGCCGGGATAGGAGAGGCCGCAGCTAAAAACTTAGAAGAAGCTAAAAATGATGGACCATATATATCTATCGATGATCTTCAAGTTAGATCTAAGGTTTCAAAATCAGTTATAGAGAATCTAGAGGCTATAGGTGCACTAAAAGATTTGCCAAAAAGCAGCCAAATAAGTCTTTTTGGATAAACTATGCAGAGGGAATAGGTGATTGTAATATTGAAAAACGATAAAAATATTAAAATAGGGATTATTTTAATAAGTTATGCGATGATCTTATATTTTGCTCTATCAAATTTAGGATGGATATACGAAGTACTTGGGAATATTGGTATTATTGTTGCTCCATTTTTATACGGTTTTGTCATTGCATATCTTTTAAATTCACCATTCGAGTTTTTTAGAAAAAAGGTTTTTATAAATTTAGATAAGACCAAGTTTAAGAATTTAAAAAATATGCTGTCATTAGTTATGACTTATATAGTGGCATTTGGGGTAATCTCTATACTTATGGTCGTTATCGTACCTCAATTAATATCGAGTGTTAATCAATTAATTAATAATTTTTCCGAATATCTTAACTCACTTGAAATATTAATTTTAGAAACAAGTTATAAATTTAAAGTAAATCCTGAGATAATAAACCATTTTAGAAAGACTATATTAGATTCCTTAAATAACTTTGATGAATTTGTGAATGTTGTATTTCCTCACATATTTAACTTTACCAAATCATTTACTTCCGGTTTATATAACTGGATAATAGGAATTATTGTTTCTATATATTACTTGGCAAGCAAAGAAAAACTTTTAGATCAACTAAATAAGTTATGTTATTCTGTTATTCCGGACAAATTTTTAAGTAAATTTTTAGAAATAAGTCACCTCACTAATTCTAAGTTTGGACAGTTTATAGTTGGCAAATTGCTTGACTCGCTTGTAATAGGTATATTGTGCTTTTTAGGAATGTCAATTTTCAATATACCTTATGCAGTTTTAATAAGCGTCATAGTAGGATGTACAAATGTAATACCATTCTTCGGTCCATTTATTGGAGCAATCCCAAGTGCGTTTATATTATTGATAGTAGATCCTATAAAAGCATTCTGGTTTATTATCTTTATATTTGTTTTGCAACAGCTTGACGGCAATGTTATAGGTCCCAAAATTATTGGTGGCTCAATTGGAATATCCGGTATATGGATAATGTTCAGTGTTATAATAGGTGGGGGACTGTTTGGTGTTGTTGGAATGATAGTTGGTGTACCTATCTTTGCTGTGATTTATAGTTTAGTATCCGATTTTGTTAATAAAAGATTAGAAAACTCAAAATATAACAAAGCTACGCAATCTTAATATTTAAGAATTATTATAAGAGCTCCAATAAAGGAGCTCTTAATTTTTAAAAGGGGGAATTTTATGAATAATATTATTAAAATACCGAATTTACCTCAAGGACAAGTTAATTGCCTATTAATGTCTGGGGAATATGAGGAGGTTTGCAAAAAAGTTGAAGATTTAAATATAAAAGTTATCAAGACTAAACGTCACAAAAATTTGCCGCTAAGTGAAGCTTATCATGCAGATTTGCAATGCCAACATCTAGGTTACAATAAAATAATGTTAGATAAGGGTAACACTTACTTGGAAAAAATATTATCATTAGAGGGTTTTGAAATAACATATACAAATAAAAACCTTAATAACTATTATCCTAATAATGTACTGTTAAATTCAGCTGTATTGAAAGATTGCGTTATACTAAATCAAAAAACTCTCGACCAAAATTTAATAGATTGCTATAAAGAAAAGAACCCAAATCTTATAAACGTCAATCAAGGTTATGCAAAATGCTCCACGGCTATTATTAATAGTAATTCTATAATCACATCGGATCCGTCTATTTATAAAAATGCAAAAGAATATAATATAGAGGTACTTAAAATAGTTCCGGGACACATAGACTTACCGGGATATGATTATGGGTTCATAGGTGGAGCCTGCAGCCTTATAGATAAAAACAAAATTTTATTTATAGGTGACATTAACACTCATCCTGACGCTAAGGCTATTTGTGATTTTATAAGTTATAGAAATATAGAAATAGTTAATCTTATTCCTAATAAGAGATTATTGGATATTGGTGGTATGATACCATTAAAACAATGTACTTGACTTATTTTAGGAATTGTTATATACTGAATTATACAAAATATGTATTTTGTATAATTCAGTATATCAAAATACCCACCAGGAGGATTTTATTTAATGATAGATACTTCTTATGACGCTCCACAAGTAATTAGAGAATATTTAGGCTATATAAAAACTATAAAAGGAAAATCCAAATTAACTGCAGCAGAATATTATACTGACCTTAGAACATTTTTTAGATATATAAAACTCAAGCGTAACTTAGTAGACACAAATATAGAGTTCGAAGATATAAAAATAAATGATGTAGACATCGACCTTATCAAAACTATAACATTGATGGACATATTTGAATATATGAATTATCTAGTTGATGAACGACAAAATTCAGCATCTACCAGAGCTAGAAAGTCTTCAAGCTTAAGATCGTTTTTTAAATATTTAACCAATAAGACAGGTCAATTAAGTTATAACCCCTTGCAGGAACTTGAGTTGCCAAAGATTAAATCTTCTCTACCCAAATTTTTGACTTTAGAACAAAGTATCGATTTACTTAAAAGTGTTAATGGACCCTATAAAGAACGTGACTACTGTATATTAGTGTTATTTCTAAATTGTGGTATGCGTCTTTCTGAACTCGTTGGAATAAATCTAAAGGATATTAGTTCAAACAATACTATAAAAATTACGGGTAAAGGCAATAAAGAACGAATAATATATTTAAATGAGGCTTGCATAAATGCGATAAATTCGTATATGAGGGTGCGACCTACAGAAAAATTAGCAGGAAAAGACAGAGATGCCCTATTTATAAGCAGAAATCATAAAAGAATCAGTCCCAAAACTGTACAATATATAGTAAAAAAGTACTTAGCTCGTATAGATTTAGATAAACAAGGATATTCAACCCACAAATTAAGACACACGGCAGCGACATTAATGTATCAATACGGTGAAGTAGATATAAGAATATTAAAAGATATTTTAGGCCATGAAAATTTGGGTACCACCCAAATATATACACATGTTTCTGATAAACAAATGAAAGAGGCCGCTAAATCAAATCCTCTATCAAACATAAATATAAACCAGTGATAAAAAGAATGGCCTTCCCCCTATCTTAAAAACAAAGTCGAATATAAATGAATATCTAAATACTATTAATGATAAATAAAAAGGAGAGCCTCATAGGGCTCCCTTTTTTTTATTACTATAATTAAGTTTCCGATTTTCTTAAAAGGAGCCTTTCATATCAATTGATGCAAAATCATTTAATGGTAACTTGACCGGCAACCCTGTCTTTTTGGATTTATACATTGCTAATATAAGTTCTACTGCCTTTTTACCTTCTTCACCGTTAACCAACGGTTCAGTACCATTTTTTATTGCACTAATTACATCTTCATATAGTCTTGAGTGTCCAAATCCATAAACATTTTTGGGTACCTCTTTACAATTTTCCTTTATATATTTATCTTCTTCGCAATTATCTGCAAAATCCCACTCCTCAATTAAGTTGACTGATTTTCCTCCAGCCTTAACTGTACCTTTTCCTCCAAATATATACAAGGTTTCCTCCAAATTTTTAGGATATACATTTACTGTTCCCTCAAATAAACCATAGCTGCCATTTTTAGCTTTTATAAGTGCTAAGCCTAAATCTTCCGCCTCTATATATTCATGTTGTTTATTATCAGTATAGGAAAACACCTCGTCAATATCGCCTAACATCCATTGCATCAAATCTGCATTATGTATGCATTGATTCATTAGACATCCACCATCAGATTCCCACTTCCCGCGCCATTTTGCCTGATCATAATATTCCTTACCTCTATTCCACCTAACGTGAGCCGCTATATGAGATATTTGTCCGAATCTATTATTTTCAATTGCTTTTCTAATTGCCAAAATAGATTTGTTAAACCTATTTTGGTGACAAGCACATAAAACCTTATGATGTTTCCTGGCAGTTTCTATAAGTAAGTCTGCATCACTGATACTCATAGCCATTGGCTTTTCTATTATTACATTACAATCATGTTCTAAGCAAAAAAGGCCTATTTCTGCATGAATCCCAGAATCTGTTGCTATTGCCACAAGGTCAGGCCTTTCCTTTATTATCATTTCCCTGTAATCTGTGTATTTGTTTATAGCCTTACTATATCCGCACTTATCTAAAGCAATATCAATATTTTCGGGTATAATATCACAGGCCGCTACGAAATCCAGATCTTTGTTATTGTTTATAACAGAAGCAATATGATTAACAGAGATCCTGCCGGTACCAATTATAGAATATTTTATCATGTATACTTCACCTCATTAACAAAAATTGCAATATACCTTGGTGATTAATTATTTTCACTAATATATAATCTACAATTTTAGTGTTTATATTTTAAAGCAATTCTATATTTTCTCTATTGGAAATGCTCTTCATAGCATTTTTAGTATCAAAAATAAACTTAGCAGATTTTGATACCATTTCATAATCGATATTAGTATGAGCTGTTGTTATTACTAACAAATCATATTGTGATATTATTTCGTTATCTATCTTTTCTATGCTATGAAATACATTACCATCATGCTTGTATTCCTTTACATAAGGATCATAATAGTCTACTTTGGATCCTACCTTTTTAAATTCTTCTATAACATTAATTGCAGGACTTTCCCTATAATCATCAATATCCTGCTTATATGCCACACCAAGGATTAACACCATTGAACCGTTAAGAGCCTTTTCAAATTCATTCAAAATTTTTCCTGCACGCTCAACGCAATACTCAGGCATTTTGTCATTAACCATCATAGATGACTCTATCATTGATGTATGAAATCCATATTCTCTGGCCTTCCATGACAAATAGTATGGGTCAAGTGGTATACAATGTCCACCAAGTCCCGGTCCCGGATAAAATGCCTGGAATCCGTATGGTTTTGTTTTTGCGGCATCTACTACTTCCCAAATATTTATCCCCATCTTGTTGCAAAGAATTGAAAGTTCATTTACCAAACCAATGTTTACGTTTCTATAAGTATTTTCAAGGATTTTTTCCATTTCAGCTACTGCAGGAGATGAAACTTCCTTTACTTCACCCTGTAGAACCGCTCTATACATATGTGCTATAACTTCTGTAGCATCCTTACCTATTGCTCCAACAACCTTAGGTGTATTTTTAGTTTTATATATTAAATTACCCGGGTCAACTCGCTCAGGCGAAAAGCCTAAGTAGAAATCCTTCCCACACTCTAATCCTGACCCCTTTTCAAGAATCGGTTTAATAAGTTCCTCTGTTGTTCCCGGATACGTAGTACTCTCTAAAACTACCATAGTACCTTTTCTTAGATACTTGGATATTGATTCAACTGATGACTTAACATAACTTATATCAGGTTGCTGATGCTTGTCCAATGGAGTTGGAACACATATTGCTATAAAATCAACGCCTTTTATAAATGAAAAATCTGCCGTTGCTGAAAGCATCCCGCTTTTTACAATTTGTTTTAAATCCTCATTAACAACATCACCAATATAATTTTCTCCGTTGTTAACCATCTCTACTTTTTTACTTTGTACATCAAATCCTATAGTTTTAAAACCAGATTTAGCTTTCTCAACTGCAAGAGGTAAACCAACATATCCAAGACCAACGACACCAACAATTATTTCTCTTTTATCGATTTTTTGTAATAAGGCATCCTTCACAAAAGCACACATCCTATCTATAACAATTCATTTATATCATTTATTATTCGAAAAGAATCATGGTTTTTATTTAAAAAGTATAACGGATTTCTTAATCCAGACTTAACCATAATAACTTCCACAAACTCTAATTCACCGGCCATCAAATCTACTTCTGAGTCCCCTATCATAATTATAGAACCTTTCTTAGAACAATTAAACTCAATCCAATTTCTTTTGACATTCTTATCTGTCGGGGACAGTATACTAGTTCTTTCCCTCAAGCTGTCCAACCCCAAAAGTTCTATTTGTTTAAAAAAATTCTCACGATTTCTTCGTATGGTTAGAATACGCACATCGTTATTATTAAAAAAATCTAGTAACTTTTCCTTATTGCACAATAATTTATCTGTACTTAGTAATTTAATCGATTCAAGATTTTGAGCTTTATATAAATAATAATCCTTTATAGTTTGCTCAGTAGTTTTGCCAATTAAATATTCTACTAATAACCTATCATCTTTAAACCTATACTTAAGTTTTTTGTATGAACTTAAAGTTAATGTCGAGAGATTAAAAAAATCTTTCAGAACTAAAAAGTATCTTTCCCATACATCAACAATTGTACCATCAAAATCAAAAATATACCTCAGACTTCAAATACCTCCTCGAAATATTTATACATTGTCCTATTTTTTTTATCACTCTTATAAAAATGTTCAATATGACCGTTTACCAACAAATCAATCAATATTTGAATAACATCAATTCCTGATGATACAGTTAGTGGTAGGCCTCCGGAGGCATATCTTAAATTTATATCAATAAAATATATAGCTCCATTGTGTAGAATAAACTGAAAGTTTATTACTCCCTTTAATCTAAAATCTTTAATCAGGGGTTTTAATTTATCAATAATCTCTACTGAAAAATCATTTTTTGAAATTACAACAGCTCCATTGCTTACCTTTTCTCTAATTCTTTGATTATACGCTACTACTTCTGAATTGAAGTCGCATATAACATCAATAGTATATTCAGTACCACTAATATACTCCATTACAACAGAATTTTTATATTTATTTAAGTAATAATTACAATCATCATTGTTTTCTAATATAAAAGTATTATTACTTCCACTACCTATAGTTGGTTTTAATATCGATGGATATGTCACATTATCTCTATTATATATACGAGGAGATTTTAATCCATATTTTGATATATATCCTCCAAAAGTAGATTTATTTTCTAACTTTCCATATGAACTGTAATCAGAAACTATAAAATTGGTTTTTGTTTTACTTCTTAATACTCCTTCATATTCTGAAATTAATCTTATCTCTCTAGAATATGTAGGAAGATAAACATCAATCTTTTCACTGTTGCATAGGTCTATTATAAAATTAATAAACGTTTCCTTTTGATCAACTCTAGGAGACTGTATAAATTTATCTAAAAAGATCCTGGTAGCATTTTGACATGCGGAATCTATTCCATAAATAAATTTATTAAAATTATTATGGGATTTAAGTTGCTTAGTTAAATACATTCCGGTTAGCCCACCACAGGAGCCTATTAATATCCTGATAATTTTATTAATCATAATATGACCCCAATACTATTTAATATATATTCTTGCTCTTCGGCCGTCATTTCCGGGAACATTGGTATAGCAAAAGTTCTATGGGATAGATATTCCGCATTAGGAAGACTTCCCTCTTTATATCCCAAATCTTTATAACATTTTTGAAGATGAAGTGGTATTGGATAATAAGCACCCGTAGATATTCCTTTATTTTTAAGTTTTTTGCAGACTTCTTCTCTATTGTCAGACTGTAATATATAAAGATGATAACTATGTTTACAATCATGCGCCTCGACCGGTATTATCAATCCTGAACTATTTAAACTGTCATTATACCTCTGAGCTATTTTTCGCCTGTTATTTATATACTCATTAAGATTTTTTAACTTTATCCTTAGTAGCGCTGCCTGCACCTCATCAAGTCTTGAATTTTGCCCTATGAGATAGTTGTAATATTTTTTTGGATTATATATTGTATTATCTGCATTTTCGTCCGTTTCAATCTTACTATCACATATAGAGTTTATAATATTATAAGCTCTTTCCCCATTTTCTCCGCTTCCATGTGCCTTAAATGCCCTGCAAAGAGTATTTAGATTATCGCTATTTGTACATATCATCCCACCGTCACCGGCACAACCCAAATTCTTAGTGGGAAAAAAGGAAAAACATGAAATATCCGCAAGTGAACCGGCTTTTTTACCTTTGTACTCCGCACCGGCAGCCTGGCAAGCATCTTCTATGACATATAAAGTATGTCTTTTAGCGATACTGTTTATCCTGTCCATCTCAGCACACTGACCAAATATATGAACAGGTATAATTGCCTTTGTTTTATTATTAATTTTTTCTTCTATTCTATTTTCATCGATGTTATATGTATCTAACCTAACATCAACAAATACCGGTATTGCACCAACATATGATATAGCCTCTGCAGTCGCAAAGAATGTATAGGGTGATGTTATTACTTCATCACCCTGACCTATTCCCAATGACCTCAAGGCAATTACCAGTGCATCTGTTCCATTTCCCACAGAAATTGCATGCTCTACTCCAATATAATCTGCAAATTCTTTTTCAAACAACTTAACATTTTTGCCCATTATATATTGAGCGGATGATAAAACCTCACAAGCAGCACTATCAGCTTCAATTTTTATGTTTTCATATTGTCTAACCAGATTTAATAATGGTATTTGCATGATAATTCACCTACTTCCTGTTTTTATGAGCATAATGCTCAATTAATTTAATTTCATCATCTACACGTTCTTCCCAAGTTTTCATCTTTTTTCTAGATGTTTTTACCGCATTATATCTTATGCTTTTTTCGTATTCTTTATCCTCGTATACCTTAATAATATAGTCTACGCCTTGTTGTAAATTATCTATCAAAAATCCATTTTTTTCGTTTTCTATAAACTCATCAAGAGATCCATCATTTGATGCAACTATTACTGCCCCTGCAGATAGCATTTCATGAAAACAATTTCCCATATTGCAAATATCATAAAGGCTAAAACTAGCAGTAGCCATTTTACACATTGCATTTATTTCATCTTTATCTAATGCATCTATGAAAAAAACATTATCCTTTAAACCTAATTGTTTTACCTTGTCCTGCAACTTTTGATAAAATTTATAATCAGTTACATGACCGGCGATATATAAATTGAAATTATATCCCTTGTTGTTTAATTTATATAAAATATCTATAGCCTTATCCTGCCTTTTATCACTATCAATGCGAGCAAAATAAAATAGAAAAGGCCTTTCCTCTATTCCAAGTCTATCCCTGTAATCCTTAATTTCGCTATCATTCAACTCTTTAAATCTGCTAACACCGCTTTTCCAAAAATAAAAATCGCAATTTCTTTTTCCGTTGCTTAAGACATTATAGACATAATCACCTTTTGAACCGTCATCAGTTACGAGCATAAAATCTTTTTTTAGCATGAGTGCTTTGTATTGAGGCCATAGATTAGGTTTTAACTTGGTTCTTAATATACCTCTTTGTTTTATAGAACCATACAAAAAAACTAAACCATAAACTCTATAAGCAACCGGTATTCCATACTTATTAGCGACCTTCATTGTAAAGGCTCCACTCTGACCATGTATATAAATAAAATCATAATTATTTGAATTTATAGCCTTTTCTACAATTTTATTTAACTTATGAATTAAGTAAAATTTCTTAATAAATCCATCCCAATGAACAATATCTATAATATTACACTTTTTTAACCAATCAGACTTGATATTGTATTCAGGATTTTTTGGCAATAAATTAGCACCATTAATAAATATTATATCTACATTATTTCCCCTTTCTACTAAGGCCTTTAAAGGATATATATACGCCGGCAGTGCTGTTTCTTTTGTATCTCCTTTTAATAGCATGTTATCAAATCCCAAAAAGACAGGACTTACATATAATATATTCATTAACTTACTCCCTTTACATTTTTTTAATATATAAAAATGATTTTTTGCCATATTTTATATTGTGGATTCTTTTATTTTATCCAGGTCGTTATATCGTGTCTTTAATTGTAAGTTTTTATTATTCTATAATATCTCCAATTATAAATACTCATATAATCGATGAACTTAATAATTTTACTAAACATAATTAACTTTTAGATAAAATAATTTGATTCAAAAATTTATAATTTTATAACTATCATTGATTTATATAACTTTTAAACTTGTTTAAGCTTAGTGAGCAACACCATTTATACCATCAAGTAAATATTTCGTCGCTATTATATATAGTAATAGCAAATGTCACAAAGTAACCTGTACCTTTACTCATATAATAAATCTTTTATTCCATATATTTTTGTCAATCTCATATCATTATTTAGAAATTTATATTTTAATATTTTTTACTGCATTATATGAGAAAGCCATTATAGAAAAGAGAATCGCCATAAAAGGGTGATAAAATGTTCCTGCACCAATAAACATATTTATTAAAATTAAAATAATCGATAACATATATATCTTGTCCCAATTAGTCCAGCTATTTTTATCCTTCTTCAATATAGAAATTATGGTTTTTAATAAAAGAAAAATAACTATGATTAAACTAATAATTCCTCCAGAAAATAACAAGTCAAAATAATTATTATGATTCATAGGGTACTGAGGCAATCCCATAGTCCCAGCCAAAGCTTTAAATCCTATGCCTAAAAAAACAGAAAGAATATTCATATCATTTTTATTATAAACAGACATCGGCGTAGACCAAAGTCTAGATATTAAATCATTCTCTGTATCATTTCCTTCCCCTAGAGTATAATTTACCGATGTTGAAATATATTCTCCAAGCGACGTATAATTATAGACTATATAAGATACAAAGAGCATAGCAACTACCATTATAAAAAACTTAATTATTGAACTGATATTAATTTTAATCCTTGATAGTAGTACAAGCATAAAACATATAATTACCAAGTTAATAATAGCTGCTTTCTGTAATGTCAAACATAAACCTAAAACATTTAAAATAATCAAAATAGTTTTTGTATTCCACTTAAATAGTACATTGCCGGAGAATGCAAGTATTGCTACGCAAATCGCGCCACACGTTCCAAAGGTAGTTAAACTTCCCATCAATGAGGAATACCTAATTGAACCATTTCTCATACTTGAATCTGCAAAAAAACTTATTTTTCCAAATAAAATTTGATATGGTAGAGACAATGCTGCTAATGTAGAAAAAATACACATTGATCTCATAATTTGCCTTATCAAAGAAACTGTATATTGATTTTGATACAAACAGCTCAATAAAAGAAACAAGGTTGGCACAAAATACCTCAATAATGCCGTTATGTATTCATCAATGGGTAAGTAAAATGTACTAACTAAAGGTACCCAAAATAAAGTTATGATAAAAATAGCTGATGAAATAGGTATTCTTTTATTTAATAAACTATGTGAATATTTTACGTAAATATATGCATATGCTAACAATAGAATTGTAGCATACCCTATTAAACTAATATTTCTAAAAATGTGAAAAAACAAAATCCAAGACAAAAATAAATAAGATCTTTCTATATTACTTAATTTATTGTAATTCATAAATATAATATCAATATGTGTTAATACTGAATCCTCCATCTAAGCTATTTTTTAAATTGTAAATGCACTTTTTTAATGTGTTTCTTTACCAATACATAATATAAGCTTTTAGACATACAAAACACCATACTTGATAAGGCAACATATCCTTGCTTGTATGAAAATAACTTTTTTAAATCAGATTTAAAGTCATATGTCGTAGTGAAATCCATAAAATCTTTATAATTATTACAATGATATACAGACTGCCAAAGTAAGGACCAGCTCATTCTAGCTACTGCATATTTATTATATGCCAATGAAAATTTTGAATCCCTCTTTTCAAAGAAAGGTTCTAACCCCTTCATAAGCTTAATACTATCCATACGATCAGGACTAAATCTACCCATAGCAGATCCTTCATTTGTATTATAAACATAGAGTTTTTCATCCAGAACAGCCACCTTTTTTGAATATGCAAATATTCTCCATTCCATATGAAGATCCTCGCTATATTTATAACCATCGGCAAAATGCAAATCATTATCAAATATTACATTTCTCTTTACCATCATACTCCATATTCCACTTACAACCTGCTGGTATAAAAATGCATTTAAAATTTCAATTGTAGTGTATAACTTATAATTAAAATTATCATTAAAATCATCGTATGTATTTGCCATGTTACAAATTACTGTATCCACATCCTCTTTTTCAATAACCTTTTTCATATCTAATAAATATTTAGGGACTATTCCATCGTCTATATCTACAAAACATATTAAATCACCATTAGCCATCTTAATGCCGCTGTTTCTAGCAGTACTTACACCACTATTTTTCTGCCTTATAACATTTATTGAAAAATCATAGTTGCCGGATTCCTTTTCTTTCATCAAACAATCATAAGATCCATCCTTTGATCCGTCATCTACAAATATAATTTCAAAATCCTTTTCTACCTGATTTTGAAAATCTCTTAATAAATTTTTAATATACCTCTCTCCGTTATATACAGGAACTATAACGCTAATCATAGAATGTCCCCCTCTGAATATATTACCTTTTCCAATGTATATTTGACCTCAAATTATCATTTTTCAAAGAATTTTCACCGTAACTAAACTTATTACAAAGGCAATTGAGTTACTAGAAATTCTAGAAGCAATTCCCTGTAAAACCTTCAATTAAATGTTCCTCCATGTAGTGAGGTTAACAATCTTAGAATAGCTTTGGATAAGCTTTGCAACTTTTACTGAAACGTTAGTATCTACATAATCTTCAGCGATGACAGTTTTCTCCTTATTTCGGAACATAGTAACCGCTAAATTAAGAGCCTGCTCAACGTCATCACTCCTTATTCCTCCTATGACTATAGTCCCCTTATCAAGTACCTCAGGACGTTCTGTTGACGTACGTATTAGTACAGCGGGGAAATTAAGCATAGCAGACTCTTCGGAGAGTGTGCCGCTATCGGATAGGACACAATATGAATTCATCTGAAGCTTATTATAATCCAAGAAGCCAAATGGTTTTAGATTTTTAACAAGGGGATGAAATTTAAACTCCCTTTTCTGGATAAACTTCATTGATCTGGGGTGAGTGGAATATATAACAGGCATATTATATTTTTCGGCTATATTATTAATAGCTGTCATTAATGACATAAAGTTATTTTCGTTATCTATATTTTCTTCTCTATGAGCAGAGATAAGAAAATACTTGTGTTTTTCAAGACTTAATCTTTCTAAGACATCACTGTTCTGGATTTCACACTTATGTTCACACAAGACCTCATGCATAGGTGAACCTGTTACAAAAATAGTTTTACCGTCTATACCCTCATTAATGAGGTATCTTCTTGAATGCTCTGTATATGGCAAGTTGACGTCGGATATATGATCAACGATTGTACGATTAACCATTTCAGGGACATTCCAATCCCAACAACGGTTACCGGCCTCCATATGGAATATAGGGATTTTTAATCTTTTAGCAGATATTGCAGAAAGAGCTGAATTAGTGTCCCCTAGAATCAGTAATGCATCAGGTTTTTCCTTTTGCAGTATTTCATATGATTTAGATATAATATTACCCATAGTGTCTCCCAAGTTATCACCAACAGTGTCGAGATAATAATCAGGTTTTCTTAAATCCAAGTCCTTAAAGAAAATTTCATTTAATGTGTAATCCCAATTCTGACCTGTATGTACTAATATATGATTAAAGTATTTATCAAAAGTTTTGATACAAGAAGAAAGTCGTATAATTTCAGGTCTTGTACCTAATATTGTCATCAATTTTAATTGGTTCATAATGTTACCTCGGAATTATAGTTTTTAAGTTGATGTTGTATATATGGGAGAGATAAAAGTTTTTGCTTAACTTCCTCAACATTTAAAATTTTCGTATTATTAGAATTAAACTCATTTGGAATATTTCTTTGTCTATGTTTACCTGCAAAGTATTTACTATAATTGAGATCCCTATTATCGGCAGGAACTCTATAGAAGTTACCCATATCGACAGCGTTAATACATTCTTCCTTTGTAAGTAAGGTTTCATACATCTTTTCACCGTGTCTTATACCCATAACTTTAATTTCATTACGAGCATTAAAAACTTCTTTTACAGCCTGAGCTAATACTCCTATTGTGCAAGCCGGTGCCTTTTGTACCATAATATCACCCGATTGAGCATTTTCAAATGCGAACATAACCAGTTCAACTGCTTCATCCAAGCTCATTATAAAACGTGTCATTGTCGGATCAGTTACGGTCAATGGTTTCCCGCTTTTAATTTGTTGTATAAATAGAGGAATTACGGAACCTCTTGAACACATAACATTTCCATATCTCGTTCCACAAATACAGGTCTTATCGGGATCTACTGTCCTTGACTTTGCAACAAAAGTTTTTTCCATTAAAGCTTTAGACATTCCCATAGCGTTAATAGGATAAGCCGCTTTATCAGTAGACAAACAAATCACCTTTTTAACACTTGACTCAATAGCCACTGTAAGAACATTTTCCGTTCCTAAAATATTTGTCTTAACCGCTTCAATAGGGAAAAACTCACAGCTTGGTACCTGCTTCAGTGCTGCCGCATGGAATATATAGTCCACACCATACATAGCATTTTTTACACTTTGTATGTCCCTTACATCACCTATGTGATACTTAATCTTATTGTTTCTGTACTTTAATCTCATATCATCTTGTTTCTTTTCATCTCGTGAAAATATTCTTATTTCCTTTATATTAGTATCTAAAAATCTTTTTAAAACTGTATTTCCAAATGAACCTGTTCCACCGGTTATTAGTAAAGTCTTCCCTTCAAACATTATTACATATCTCCTTAATTTTATATTAAATCAAAGCCTTTAGTTTGTCTTCCAAACTGTCCAAGAAGTGTTCTCTTGTAAAATTTTGTTGATAGTATTTATATGAATTAAATCCTAACTCTTCTTTGTTATTACAATTATAAAATTTAAGTATAACCTCAGCGAATTTTTGTTCGTTTTCTGCTTCACAACAAAATCCGCAGTTCGCTTCATTTATGATATCCATAGTTTCTCCATCGACTGCACCTAATATAGGCTTACCTTCTGCCATGTATGTTTGCACTTTTCCGGGAAGTGTATTAGAGATAGCCCCACTTCGCCTTAGAGTTACAATCATAGCATCCGCCGTTGAATAGTACTTAGGCATGTCCTGCACAGGTTTTCTTCCGTAAAACTTGACAATATCATTAACACCCAGCCGCTTCGTCAGATTTTTATAGTTATCAAGTTCTGTACCATCACCTAAAATATGAATTTTTAAAGTTATCTTACCCTTTAGTATTTTAGCAGCCTTTATTATCGTATCAATACTTTGTGTTCTTCCTATACAACCTGCAAAAACTAAATCTAATGTCTCGCCGGATTTTTTAATATCATTTCCATTATAATCTTTAAAAATGTCCTCAGAATATTGCGGAAGATATGTTGTATCATCTATATCTAAGACATCACTAAAATATTTTTTGAACCCTCTGGATGTAACACAAATATTGTCCGCTGATTTGTAAATATTTCTAGAAAACCTCAAAAAGAACTTATATATCAAAGATCCTTCTTTTATACCTCCGGCAGCCAGTGATGCAGGCCAAATATCCATGCAATATATAAGCAATTTCTTGTTTTTCCTTCGTTTAAGAATTATCGCCGGAATTACCATTGATATTGGAGATAGTTGATTTGAAAAAATGACATCAAATTCCTCATTTAAAAACAGGGCCTTTATCGATGACGAAACCATAAAAGTAAAGTAGTTAAAGAATAGCCTAACATTACTACCCCTGCCCTTTGACATTTCTCCGCATCTTATAACTTTTATTCCGTCTATAAATTCAATTCTTCGTTTGTGGAACTTATATCCATCATAAATATTTCCTTCAGGATAATTTGGTAATCCCGTTAAAACTGTTACCTTGTGCCCTCGATCGATTAATCCTTTACATATGTCAGTAATTCTAAAAGGTTCAGGATAATATCTTTGGCATACAACTAAAATATTAATGACTTTCACCTTCGCTTATATAAATATTTAAACCTCTAAATAATAAGTATCGGGGTTATTTTTATCAAATGGTTCATTAACCCACATAACTGTGACCAAATCTTCGGCGCCAATATTTGTTATAGAATGCGTATAGCCTACGGGAATATCTACAACCTCTAATTTTTCGCCACTCACTTTATACTCAATAATATCCCTTGTTCCTACCTTTCTAAATTTAATTGATGCATTTCCTCTTACAACTAAAAATTTCTCATTTTTTGTATGGTGCCAGTGATTTCCCTTAGTTATACCGGGTTTAGCAACATTAATTGAAATCTGTCCCTTATTTTCCGACCTAATAAACTCAGTAAATGAACCTCTTTCATCCTTATTCATGTTTAATGGGTAGCTAAACTTATTTTCAGGCAGATAACTTAAATATGTACTATATAACTTTTTCTCAAAACCATCCGATAAATTAGGTAATGATAAATCTTCACGTATGTTTTTAAAAGAATATAGCAAATTAACGATTTCACCCAAAGTTTTACTGTAAGAAATCGAAGTACTCAATATTTCATTCTTTACTTCTGATTTATCACCTATACAAGATATAAATTCATTAATTACATCATCTATATATACCAAGTTTAGCCTAGTTTCTTCATTGTTAACTGTAATAGGCAGGTCATTAGCAATATTATTGCAAAATGTAGCAACCGCACTATTGTAATTTGGCCTGCACCATTTTCCAAACACATTTGGAAGTCTATATACAAAAGTTCTAATCCCTGTTTGCCTTGTATATTCAAATAATAAGTCTTCGCCGGCTTTTTTGCTTTTTCCATAATCATTATCATAATCGGCCTGTATTGAAGATGTGAATAAAATAGGAGAGTTATTATTAGATTTTTTCAGTAGGTCGAGCAATTTATTAGTAAACACAAAGTTGCCATACATGAATTCACTTTTATCCTTAGGCCTATTAACCCCTGCAACATGAAATACAAAATCACATTTTGAGGCATAAAGTTCAAGGTTCGATAATTCTGAATCTTTATCATATTCAAGAACCTGAAAACCTCTGTTCTTTAATTCACAAACCAAATTTTTACCAATAAATCCTTTAGACCCGGTAACCAATATGTTCAAACATAATCACGCCCCTTACCATTTATAATTAGAAATTTATCAATACAAAATATAGATAAAAAACCTACATGATACTTTTTCATTTTTATCACCTATATTATTAAAACTATTATACCATCAGTAAAATACAATATCAAAGTAAAATTATTCTTTAATTTCCTATAATTTACTTATAAGTAAACTATATAAACAGTATAGATTTCAATAAATAAAATAGCCTTTCTATTTCACAAATAAAGCAAACAAAAGGTTATCTAATATAACGATAACATACTATAGGTATCTATTATAGATCATAAAATCAAATATATATAGAAACTTAAAATAAATTTCTATATAATTAGGCTAAACGCTTAAAATGAATAGTAAAATTTCAAGAAAACCGATCTATTATTACATATTAATATAATAGTCATAATTATATCTTTAATTTTATATTATAAACATATGTTTGATTATTACAATCAGTCCTGATATTAGTAACAAATTAGTTAAGGGGCAAATCTACAAAAATTTATTCACTAAATTAATACTATTTATCGTATATAAAGGAAGTTTACCCCTACCCTAAAATCATATGGCATAAAAATAGAACCACTAGTTTACTAGTGGTTCAAGTTATTTTAACTTTTATTGATTAACCTTCTGCGAGAGTTGCGGTTACTACACCAAAGGTTTGATTTTTTAGGTTGTCAACTCCTGTAACTTTGTCTGACATTCCACTTAACTTCAAGTAAGCTGTAACGTCCTTTGCGGCAACAGGAAGTTTTAGCGTATTGTCCTCGACAGCAGTGTTACCAAAGGAAGTTGTAACGAAGGCTCCTTCTATTGCTGTGCCGCTGTCGCTACTTGCTGCATAGGCACTATCAACTGCGAAAGATAAAACCACGCTGTAAGCTTTACTTGAGTCATTGGTGACGCTTATCTTGTCGGCACCATCTGTACTTGCTTTCCAAAACGGTGTATCCCCATTTTGGACCCAAGTTTGGGTTGCCGGATCCCACTTAGCATTGTAGTCGTATGTTAGGGCACCCCACTCGATTGTTACGCTTGTAGCACCTTGGAACTCGCCCACACCTGTTACATTGCGGCTTGAAGTAGCATCTATTGCACTTAAACGATTACAGCTGGGGTCCTTACCAACGTTTATAGCTGTACTTTTAATAAATGTTACTTGATCCTCATAAGCGTTTTCATCATCTTCACCTAAACCAAGTTGACCATTGTTATTTTCACCAACGCCATAAAGCTCTAAATCTTCATTAGTACCCGGTATTAGCACTACCGTGTGGTGCCAACTAGATGCCAAGGATTTAACACCGGTTATTGCGTTATTATTAGCGTTTTTGCTTTGTACAAACATAGTGCTTTTTACATCGCTTCCACTTTCACCTGTGCTTAGCTGTCCATATTCATTGTCCCCACACATCCAAAGCTCACCGCTTCCTCTTGCCACCGCTGTATACCAGCCATCGCATGATATTAATTTTGCATCTGTTATTTCTTTACCACTAAAATCCTTACTCTGCACAAATTTACTAACATCATTTGTGTCTCCCGTACCCAATTGGCCATATTCATTATGTCCACACTGCCATAATTCACCGCTTGCACGTATTACTGCCGTGTGGGCATAACCGCAAGATACATCAGTCGCATTGACTATTGACCCATTGGCATCTTGACTTTGCACGAATTTGTTTTTCTTAACATCGTTTCCGCTTTCACCTGTGCCCAGTTGGCCATGGGAACTATTCCCGCACTGCCACAACTCGCCGTTTCCACGTATCACTGCCGTGCAAATGCTGCTGCACGATATAACCTTCGCATCAGTTATAACGCCACTTTCATCTTGACTTTGCACAAATCTACTTGCAGTCACATTATTTCCCGTACCTAACTGGCCACTTGTGTTGTTTCCACACTGCCAAAGCTCGCCATTTCCTCTTATGACTGCTGTAATATGCTGGTTGCAGGCTACTGCTTTTGCATCTGTTATCAAACTTTTGTTAGAATCCTTGCTCTGCACAAACTTAGTTTTACCTACGTCACTACTAAGTTCTCCTGTACCCAACTGTCCATATTCATTATACCCACATTGCCAAAGTCCACCTTCTCCACGCAACACTGCTGTGTGATAATCACCGCAAGCTATATCGAAAGCGTCGTTAATTATGGCTCCCGTATTGTCTATGCACTGCATAAATGTAGCGGTCTTGGGTAATTCCTTGGCAGTTTTCCCCACACCAAGTTTACCGTCTTCATTTTTTCCTACAGCCCAAACGGAACCGTCTGACTTTAGTACAACCGTATGGTTTTGACTCGTGGCAATCTTGGGTTTTATAGGATTTGCTGCTGAAGAGTTAAACGAGACCATAGGTATCGCCATAGAGCAAAGTGTCAAACTTAAAATCGAACTAATTAATTTTTTGCTTATACATCCTTTCAAATTTATTACCCCCTTAAGGTTTATATATCACAAGCCGCACAACTGTATATAAAAAGTCTTAGCAGTGCGGCTTGACTTAAACAAGTAGTTATATTGGGATCCTTTGCACCAAACTCTACTTGGTTTTTTCTGCTAAGGCTTTTTATAACGCTAACTTCCAAATATACCCTCCTTTATTACTTTTTTAGAAAGCACGAAAAAAATTATACTTTTTCTTACTTTCTACTATCATCTTACAACTATTGCACCTGTTTGTCAATATATTTTGTAAAAATATTTAACATAAAATTTATTTTTTTGTATATCCCATAAAAAACCTCAAGGGTATAAGCTTCGTAAAGAGGTCTCTCTCCTTTTGATTTTTGTAATCAGTCGGAGTGACTAAATTGCAGGGATGATTTAATATTTTGGAGGATAAGTATATATTTAATGAATTTGCAACATCAGGAAAGACACCGCCTTATTTTGCAGTAAACGGTGAAGTGCTTGGTATTATTGTTGTTGCCGAAGTATTTCCGCAAAATAAGGGAAAAGAAATCAGGCAGCTTCAAGAAAGCGGTAAAAAGGTCGCAATGGTTGGTGACGGCATCAATGACTCCCCTGCACTTGCGAGAGCAGCTGTCGGTATAGCAATCGGAGCTGTTATCCGAAATATTAAGCAAAATCTTTTCTGGGCATTTATATACAATATCATCGTAATACCGATTGCAGCAGGTCTATTCTATACAACCTTTCATTTGAAAATGAATCCAATGCTCGGAGCATTAGCAATGAGTTTTAGCTCTATATTTGTCGTATTTAACGCATTAAGATTGCGTTGGTTTAAGGCAAAGCATAAGAAATAATATAAAATCGGTTTCACGCGTAAAGCGCTTAAACAATATAAATTGATTAAAATAAAGGAAACAAACATTATGAAAAAACAATTAATATCGAAGGAATGTCATGTATGCACTGTGTAAACCATGTAACAGAGGAACTCAAAAAGGTAGATGGAGTTTAGGATGTTCAGGTAAATCTAGACGAAAAGAAAGCTGTAGTAGAAGTGGGACATTACACTTCAGATGATGACTTGAAAGCAGCAGTAGAAGAAGCGGGATATGAAGCTGTAAGTATTCAGTAATGTGAAAGCAGAGCATATAAATATAGAGTGAAAATTTAGAATTGCCGGAGAACAAATAGATGGAACTCTGCAAATGATAAAAAACGACCTCTATTGCGTTGATATTCCAAATCAATTACTGTCAACACAGGCTTTATTGAAAAATGTTAATCGACAGATTATTGAAGCTCATATCCAAATTTATATTCGTAAAGCTTTTCAAACGGAAGAAATCAATCCTAAGTTAAAGGAGGTCTTTTAGTTATTGAAAAGAATGGTACAATGACAAACATAAAAAATGTCGCCGTGAGACTTTTACTGTGGCATTTTTGTCTTCCTTTAATAAATCCAAAAGGTAATAATTTTAGCCTTATTATAGATAAAATATCTTAAATGGTTGAAAAATCTGCTTTTTCATAGTATATTTTAAATATAAAGACTAAATGACTGTTTAATAATTTGATTAAGATAGGAGTTAAATGATATGACAAGAGAAACACAACTTGAAATTATGGCACAAAAAAATGGATTTATTGCAGCACTTGATCAGAGTGGTGGAAGTACACCAAAGACTTTGAAGCAATATGGAATCAATGAAGATGCCTATAAAACAGAAGAAGAAATGTATGAAAAAGTACATGAAATGAGAACAAGAATTATTACAAGTCCTGCTTTTTCATCTGATTACATCATAGGCGCTATTCTTTTTCAAAAAACTATGGATCGTAAGATTGAAGAAATGTATACAGCAGATTATTTATGGGAAATTAAAGGAATTATTCCGTTTTTAAAAGTTGATCAGGGGTTGCTACCAGAAAAAGATAGCGTTCAGCTTATGAAAGATATTCCGTCATTAGACGAGACTTTAACCCACGCAAGAGAACGACATATATTCGGTACAAAAATGCGTTCCGTTATCAAAGGAGCAAATGATAAAGGAATAAAAGAAGTTGTAAAACAACAATTTGAAGTCGGAATTAAAATAGCAAAAGCAGGGCTTGTACCGATTTTGGAACCTGAAGTAGATATCCATATAGCAGATAAAAAAGATGCTGAAGAAATACTTTTAAAATACTGTATGGAGGAACTTAAAAGTCTCCCCGATGATATAAAAATTATGTTTAAATTTTCAATTCCGTCAGTAGACGGGTTCTATTCCGAATTAATGAAAGATTCGCATGTTGTAAGAATTGTCGCATTGTCAGGAGGATACAGCAGAAAGGAAGCTGATGAAAAGCTCGAAAAAAATCCGGGACTTATTGCAAGTTTCTCAAGAGCGTTGCTTGAGGATGTTTCTGTAAATCAAACACAGAAAGAATTTAATCAAGTCCTTTCCGATACTGTAAAAGAAATTTACGAAGCATCTATTAAGTGAGGTGATATATAAAGTATTGTGAAATTAGTGTACATAAAAAGCCATAGACTCTTCAAAATGAGGTGTTTATGAGGTTGAAGTAGACTAAGAACGAGGCAAAAAGACTGCAGGTGTAAAAAAAACTCTATGACACAAAAGATGATTGTTGAGTTCGAGGACAGACAGCATGCTAAGGACGTTATTTGAGGGCTTGTTAGAAGGTTAAGCTTGGTTGTGGAATAGAGTTTTAATTATAATCGTCAAATAAAATTCCCCTAACATCTATCGGTAAAAGAGGTAAAAAAGCAAAGTACATATGAACGAGTAAACATACAGTGAATTGTTTAGGCTATACTGATTATAAATATGAAATACATTGTATCGAAAATGATGCAGAAAAGAGGTTGTTTATGAATAAAGAGCAGAAAAAAATGCTGATCAGAATATTGATTACAATAGCTTTGCTGATAGCATTACATTTTATTCCGATAACAGGAATTATTCGACTTATGTGTTATTTAATAGCATATTTAGTAATCGGATATGATATTTTAATAGAAGCCGGAAAAGGTATTTGGGACCGAACAATTTTTGATGAAAACTTTTTAATGGCTGTTGCTACAGTTGGTGCATTTGCACTTGCTATTTATGAAAAAAGCGGCGACTACAATGAAGCAATCGCAGTAATGCTTTTCTTTCAAATCGGCGAACTCTTCCAAAGCTATGCAGTCGGAAAAAGTCGTAAAAACATTAGTGCCTTGATGGATATCAGGCCTGACTATGCTAATGTTGAGCGTAACGGCAAACTTGAAAAGGTAAATCCGGACGAGGTTGGAATCGGAAGCATTATCGTAGTTCAGCCCGGTGAGAAGGTTCCTCTTGACGGTATAATCATTGAGGGTAGTTCGAGTCTTAACACAAGTGCACTTACGGGTGAAAGCTTACCCAGAGATGCAAAAGAAGGCGATGAAATCATTAGCGGTTGCATCAATATGACATGTGTATTAAAAATAAAGACAACAAAAGAATTTGGCGAATCTACCGTTTCAAAAATCCTTGAACTTGTTGAAAATTCAAGTTCAAGAAAGTCAAAATCAGAGAATTTTATTTCAAAGTTTGCAAAAATTTATACGCCAATCGTTTGCTATAGTGCATTAGCCCTTGCAATCTTGCCTCCTATTGTGAGAATGTTGCTTATGGGTCTGGACGGACAATGGTACATTTGGATTTATAGAGCACTCACATTCCTTGTAATCAGTTGTCCGTGTGCACTTGTAATCAGTGTCCCGTTGAGCTTCTTTGCAGGAATCGGCGGTGCAAGTAAAGAAGGCATTCTTATAAAAGGCTCTAATTACCTTGAGACCCTATCACAAACAAAATATGTTGTGTTTGACAAGACAGGTACACTTACACAAGGTGTATTTGAAGTTAATGGCGTTCACCATAACGAAATTGAAAATGCCAAAATTTTAGAATATGCGGCACTTGCAGAATGTGCATCATCGCACCCAATCAGCAAGAGTTTGCAAAGAGCGTATGGCAAAGAAATTGACAGAAGTCGTGTAAGCGATATTGAAGAAATCAGTGGCCACGGAATCACTGCAATAGTAGACGGTCACAAAATTTCTGCAGGTAACAGCAAGTTAATGACAAAATTTAATATTCCTTATCGCGAATGCCATTCTGTAGGAACAATCATTCACATGGCAATCGACGGAGAATATTCAGGACATATTGTAATTTCCGATATTGTAAAGCCACATTCTAAACAAGCAATCACTGCATTAAAGAAAGCCGGAGTTGAGAAAACAGTTATGCTTACCGGTGACTCAAAGCGTGTTGCAGATCAGGTTGCGGAATCACTTGGAGTTGATGAGGTTTATAGTGAACTCCTTCCTGCCGACAAGGTAACAAAGGTTGAAGAGTTACTTCGCATCAAACCAAACAGGTCTAAACTTGCATTTGTTGGTGACGGAATCAACGACGCTCCAGTTCTGACAAGAGCAGATATAGGAATCGCCATGGGCGCTATGGGTTCGGATGCAGCTATTGAAGCCGCAGATGTTGTTCTTATGGATGACGATCCAATGCACATTTCCAAGGCAATCAAGATTTCTAGAAAGTGTCTTGGAATCGTATATCAAAATATCATATTTGCACTTATTGTAAAATTCACATGCTTAATTCTCGGTGCACTTGGTATTGCAAATATGTGGTTTGCAGTTTTTGCAGATGTAGGTGTTATGGTCATCGCAATTTTAAATGCATTTCGAGCTTTAAGAGTCAAAAATCTATAATAAATGCTCGCAATCACTCTTGAAAGAGAATGACTGCGGCTTTTTCTTATGCGTTGTTTCATGAAGTCCACGCCACTACGCACTCAAAAAAAGAGAGCCCATTAATGAGCTCTCCATTTTGTTTAAATTATTAAGTATTTTTAAGTTATTGCGCCTCGGCGAGAGTTGCGGTTACTACGCCAAAGGTTTGATTTTGTAGGCTTTCAACGCCTGTAACTTTGTCTGACATTCCACTTAGCTTCAAGTAAGCTGTAACGTCCTTTGCTGCGACGGGAAGTTTTAGTGTGTTATTCTCGACGGCGGTATCGCCAAAGGAAGTTGTAACGAAGCTTCCTTCTACTGCTGTGCCGTTTTCGTCACTTGCGGCATAGGCGTTGTCAACTGCGAATGACAATGTTACGCTATAAGCTTTACTGGAGTCATTGGTTACGCTTATCTTGTCGGCACCATCTGTACTTGCTTTCCAGAACGGTGTATCGCCTTTTTGCACCCATGTTTGGGTTGCCGGATCCCACTTAGCGTTGTAGTCGTAGGTTAGGTCGCCCCATGTTATCGTTATGCTGGTTGCGCCTTGGAACTCGCCCACACCTGTTACGCTGTGGTTTGCAGTTTGGCCTATTGCTGTTAGGGTATCGCCTGTTGATGGAACAGCTACTTTACCTATATCAACCATCGTTATCTTAACAAGCGTTGTTTGGTCTGTGTAGTTATCGTTGCTCAAGCCTAGCTGGCCGCTGGTGTTTTGGCCTGCACCCAAAAGCTCTAGGTCGCCGTTAGTATCCGGTCTTAGGATTAGTGTAGCTCTAGCACGATAACCATTTGATACTGATGTCACATTGGTTATTGCCCCATTAGTATCTTGGCCCTGCACAAATTTCGTCTTATTTTCTGTATCTCCTGTGCCTAGCCTGCCGTTGTCATTATTCCCACACTGCCAGAGAGTTCCTCCTGACCTTATCACTGCTGTGTGACTATCACCACAAGCTACAGCTTCTGCATCAGTTATTGCTCCGCTTGCATCTTCGCTCTGCACAAATTTACTAACGTTTGTTGTATCCCCTGTGCCTAGCTGGCCGTAGCCATTATTCCCACACTGCCAGAGGGCTTTGTTTGCCCTGATCACTGCTGTGAAATTACTACCGCAGGATACCGCTTCCGCATCAGTTATTGCTCCGCTTGCATCTTCGCTCTGCACAAATTTATTAACATCTGTCGTATCCCCTGTGCCTAGCTGGCCTTTGCTATTAGACCCACACTGCCAGAGGGCTTTGTTTGCCCTGATCACTGCTGTGTGCCCCCAACCGCAGGCTATATCTATAGCGTCCTTAATTTCGGCGCCCGTATCGTCTACGCAGGGCATAAATGTCGCGGTTTTGACTAATTCAGAGCTTGTTTTCCCGACACCAAGTTTGCCGTATCCATTAGACCCCGTAGCCCAAACAGAGCCGTCCGCCTTTAGCACTACTGTATGGTCACCTCCCGTAGCAACCTTAGGGGTGGCGGTGCCCGCCGCCGAGGAGGTGAGCGAAACCATAGGTACTGCCGTAGCACAAAGTGTTAAACTTAAACCGATACTTAATAACTTTTTGCTTATACGTCTTTTCATAATTGTAACCTCCTTTAGGTTCAAAAATTTTGTTATATATCACAAGCCGCATTGCCATTGAATCTAAGTCTTAGCAGTGCGGCTTGATTTGAACAAGTAGTTATATTAGGGCCTTTTGCACTTAATCCTACTTGAGTTCTCCTGCTAAGACTTTTTTCTATAATACCGATGTTAATATTAACCTCCTTCCCCAATTTTTGCAGAAAACAAAGAAAATATTACACTTTCCCTTTATTTTCTACTATTATCTTACACCTAGTCCTTATTTTTGTCAATAGTTTTTTGTAAAAAAATTTTTTAGTCTAAAATCTAAATTTGTAAACTTGCACAATTTTGGGCTGCAACTGCAAAACGAGAGAGAATTTCTACCTTAATCCATTAAAAAAATACACATACACACTTTGGTATTTGTGTGCATGTGTATAGATTTCTTATGTAATTTATAATTGGATTAACGCCATCTACGTCCGGTCATCTCCTCGTACAAATCTCCTACATCTTTATAAGAGAGACTTTTACCAATATCTTCATATATGCCATGACTCTCAGTAAAGCGAAAAAACTTTTGTACCGCATTTAATACTTGTTCTATGTAACTACTTGTAGGTATTATGCCTTTGCTCATTCTGCTTCTAAGATAACCTAATATATCCCTTGATGTAGGTTGAGACGTTTTTCCATCCAGATACTCAATAAACATTCTTATATCGCGATGATAACGCTCATTTGGTTGTCCACTGAAATTTAAATCAATATATTCATCCCACACTTTTTTAACCTCATTATCTATCGCATTATATCCTCTAAGAACCTCTGCCCTTTGTTCTCTTACTATATGTTTTACTCCTGCTAAAAGTCGAGCAGCCTGTTCTCCTCTTACGGCTCCACCAAATCCTTCTAATAAAGTAACAACTTCTCTTGGGGCAACCAATTCTTTATATTCATTCTGGACAGGTTGTTCATCTAAAGACTTAGAAAGTTCTCGTAAAAGATTAATTCCCTCTTCTTCAGTCAAATCTATTGTTCTCTCATTCTTAGCAGGCATCTGCTCGTTACCCATTTGAAACTGGTTATAATCCTGAGAATTTCTACCCATAAGAGCAATCTTACGTATTTCTTCACTTAATCTTGGTGCTTGAAATCCAGCCATGCCTTGATTATTTCTTCTATTCCCTTCTGCATTTCTTTGAGATTTATTCTCAAATGGCATATTTCTCACCCCCTCTAAACGGCCTAAATATTTCTATAATAAATTTAAAATTATATATCCTCTTAATTTAAATAAACTCTATCCCTAAATTATTTACCAAGGTCTTCCAGTTACATCTCTGTACACTCTACGTGCTGTATTTGCATCAAAACCTTCAGTAATATCCCCATATATTCCATAGTAAGAAGTAAGTTTAAAAAAATTCCTTACTGCATTTAGTGTCAATATAATTACATCTGATCCAATAAAGTAACCCCTCTTTTCTTGTTGTAGTAGTAGTTTGTATCTAAGAAAGCCTAAAACATCCTGAGGTGTAGGCTCATCTATCCCTTCCGCTTCTAGATATTCAAAAAACTCTCTCACATAGGTGTGTCCAACTTTTCGTCCCTGATCAGACGCTTGATTTTCCTCGATATAAAGATCCCATAACTTTTGAGCTGCACGATTTAATTTACCATTACCTCTGCGTGCAGCGATCAATACTCTCTGAAATTTTTGATCTTTAGCATCAATAGCAGCCTCAACATCCTGCCTTAAATCAGCACTATTTACCGATTCACCTTCAGCCTGCCGCGCATTATTAGCTTTAGGAGCTTGATAAGAATTCGCAAGATTTAGAATATCTTCAGTAATATCATTAGGAGTTCTAATTGTTTTCCTTGCCCCCATCCAACGTTTCATAACCAGTGCCTTGCGTCCATCATATGCATATGCTTCTGGAATCCTTGCATGATCAAATTTTGGAGGTTCAGCTCTTTGATTACGAATTACCGGAGGTTGAAAATTTGCTATACCTTGATTATTGTTTCTATTTCCTTCCACTGGTTTCTTTCCTGGTTTATCCTTATATACCATATTTATCATCCCTTAAAAAGTTTAAATGTTTTTACTAGAATATTATATCATAAAGTTTTGATAAATTGCAACAACAGTCATTTTTTTAAATTTTTCCCTTACTCTTAAGCCACATACAAAATTCTCTAATTGCCATTTCTGCTATTTTTGCATAAGTAGGACTCGTCCAATAAAATTCGCTTAGATATGCATTTATACTTTCTTGATTTAAACTAAGCTCATTATTTTGGAGATAACCTATTAGATGCAATACTTGAGCTCTATATTGAGAGGCCTTTTCACTTCCAAAATTCGCTTCATTAATCCAGCTGTTGACAAACATTATAATATTTTTAAGCTTTGATGGTTGATTGATAAACTGATTAATCATCTCATTTTCTTGTTCCGGGTCTGTATTTGAAACATGTTTCAATACGCTTTTGTAATATACACCATCACGAACCGTTCGAATCCGTAAATTTTTACATATATCATAATATATATTGTTCATTTGTGCCCAACTAAAAAAAGTCATTATAGGCGACATATTGCTCTTAGCAATATTAGCATTTTTATTAAAAAATCTGTTATTATAAAACGACACTATATCATTTTCGCAAGGCAATTTTATATTCTCATTTATCATAAATTTTATGAAATTACCAACTCGATACCTATATGCAAAAAATGTAGAACCCCCATTACCAAAAAAATTGCTAAGCCATATATTTACAGCATTTACAAGTACATTTTCCAAATACTGTTCCGGACCAATTGCCTTTTTGATGGGATTACGAATTTCCATTGCACCATTTAGCTGAGGTTGAACTGTACTATTTAAAGGTGTTGGACCAAACAGGTCTCGCATAACCTTGTCTGTATTTGGGTTACGCCTGACATTAGGTGCAACTTCTTTGTCAGCATTGTTAGATTGATGATTGATGGAATCTGTGTCATCCGTATTATCCAATAAACAAGAAATTGAATCATCTAAAGAATGAAGTGGAATATTCAATAAACTATCATACGGTTCAGGACTAGCATCCTTAGTATCTTGCAACGGTGAAAATAAATTAAATGACGATACATTATTTTGAGGTATATTAATCGGAACATTGTTTTGTGGTATATCAACCGGGGCATTGTTTTGAGGCATATTAGCCGGAACATTGTTTTGTGGACGATTC
>CAKSHI010000011.1 GCA_934457115.1 uncultured Eubacteriales bacterium
TAATTATGGATCTATTAATACTAAGTTTAAGACGGGCGGAAGCGATGATATAATTGTTTCACCAGATGGAATTGCTCACTATTTGGAACATAAGATGTTTGAAAGCGAAGACGGCGATGCATTTTTTAAATATGCTAAGACGGGTGCATCTGCAAACGCATACACTTCTTTTGACAAAACTTGCTATTTATTTTCATGTTCCGAAAATTTCTATGAGTCTCTAAAAATATTGATGGATTTAGTTCAAACGGCATATTTCACGGAGCAAACTGTCCAAAAAGAGCAAGGAATCATTGCCCAAGAAATAAAAATGTATGAGGATGAACCCGAGTGGAGGGTCATGTTTAATCTTCTTGGTGCACTTTATCATAATCACCCCGTAAGAGTCGATATTGCGGGTACAGTCGAGTCTATTGCACAAATTACTGACAAAAAACTATATCAATGCTACAACAGCTTTTATAACTTGAGTAATATGGCGATATGTATAGTCGGCGATGTTGATGTAAATAAAACATTGAATTTTATAGAGGAAAATCTAAAGGATGAACGAAAGGTAGATACCGAAACTATTTTCCCTAATGAGCCTGAAACTGTATTTAAAGATAGAGTAGAACAACATTTTGAGATTTCCGCTCCAATATTTCAATTGGGATTTAAGGAGAAAGTAGGAAAATCAAGACTAAGCACTAAGGACATCGCTTTAACTGATATATTGCTTGAATGTATGGCTTCTAAGATTTCACCTCTTTATAAGGACTTGCTTAAAAAAGAGCTTATTAATACTTCATCATTTTCTTATGAATATTTCGAGGGGCCGGGATATGCTTCAATTATTTTTGCCGGCGAATCAAAGGATCCTGATTTAGCTGCTAAGTTAATAAGAGAAGAGGCCGTTAGGATTCATAAAGAAGGCATAGATAAAGAGATTTTTGAAATTGCCAAAAAAGCTGTTTATGGAAAAACTATAGCAGCTCTTAACAAAACCGGTGATATAGCTAATGACTTGATTAGCTTCCATTTTTCATCGAGAGAACTTTTTAAATATATAGACGAAATTGTTGACGCTAAACTTGAAGATGTCTTAAAAAGACTTGAAAGTGAGCTAATAGCAGAAAATTCATCTTTATCAGTAGTATCACCTATAAAGGGCAGTGATGAGGAAAAGTAGTATGTATTTTGTAGAGTTTCCTAAGCTTGATTTGAGCTTTTATGTTAACCCCGTAGCGTTTAGTATTGGTAATTTTAATATATATTGGTATGGAGTTATATTATCATCGGCTTTTGTACTTGCGTTTTTATATGCTATAATTAATGCAAAACGTTTTAAGGTTGACAGTGATAAGTTTATTGACTGCGTAATTGTTGGCTTAATTTGCGGCATCGTAGGGGCAAGGCTCTTTTATGTATTGTTTTTCCCCGGGGATGCCTACATAAAAAATCCTATTAGTATCTTTTATTTGCACGAAGGCGGACTTGCTATATATGGTGGAATAATCTTTGGCCTTTTAGGTGGAGGACTTATGGCAAGGTATCGCAAGATGAATGTTTTAGCTTGCTTAGACTTGGCATCAATTTCATTTTTAATTGGTCAAGCTATTGGAAGATGGGGGAATTTTGTCAATCAAGAAGCCTTTGGAGGACCAACTGATCTTCCATGGGGAATGATGAGTGAAAACACCAAATACATAGCCGAAGGTCCCGTGCATCCATGCTTTTTATATGAATCAATTTGGTGCATTATAGGTTTCTTTTTACTTAATTGGTTTAGCAAAAAATATAGAGAATATGACGGCAAAATGTTTTTGGTGTATATTTTATGGTATGGATTAGGGAGATTTTTTATAGAACAGCTTAGAGTGGACAGCTTATTAATTCCATTTATAAACTTTCCTATTTCACAATGTATTGCCATTGTATGCGTTGTTGTTGTTGCAATATTTCTTATATATTTTCATGGTAGATATAATCCAAATTCAAAAGTTGGTGTTTTAGTTAATAGAGTAATTGGTAAGAAAACCAATGATGAGGACTAACGACAAATGTCACCAAGAAAGCAATACAGTTAATATGGACAAGGGAAAAACAATAATTTTAAACCACAACAAAAATAATATATACGAATAAGATAATATTGAGGAGTGGATACTATGACTATTATGGACGGCAAAACGATCGCCGAAAAGGTAAGGGGAAATATTAAAAAAGAGGTTGCCAGACTGAAACACAAGGGAGTAGCCCCGGGTCTTGCAGTGATTATTGTTGGTGATGATCCGGCATCCAGGATTTATGTCAATAATAAAAAGAAGGCATGCGATAAGGCCCTAATTCATTCTGAAGAGTATGCGCTTTCTGAAAATACAACTCAGGAAAGTCTTATAGACTTAATCAAGGTTTTAAACGGAAAAGAGGATATCCATGGAATATTGGTACAGCTTCCTCTTCCGGATCACATTGATGAAAGTGCTGTTATAAATGCAATAGACCCTAAAAAAGATGTAGACGCATTCCATGCAGTAAATGTAGGAAAAATTATGATTGGTGAATATGATTTCTTACCATGTACGCCTGCGGGTATTATGGAACTTCTTAAGACATATCATATTGACCCATGTGGAAAAAGATGTGTTGTTGTTGGACGAAGCAATATAGTTGGAAAACCTATGGCGATGCTTTTACTTCATAAGAACGGCACTGTTACTATATGCCATAGCAAGACAAACAATCTTAGAGAAGTTTGCAAAACAGCGGATATTTTGGTTTCTGCAGTCGGAAAACCAAAGTTTATAACCGAGGATATGGTTAAAAAAGGTGCAATAGTAATTGATGTTGGCATGAATCACGATGAGAACGGTAAGCTTTGCGGAGATGTTGACTTTGACAATCTATTAGACAAGGTTTCATATATTACACCTGTCCCGGGCGGTGTTGGACCAATGACGATAACTATGCTTTTAAAAAATACAGTGACTGCTGCAAAGCTTCAAAACAATATGAAGTAAATGCTATAGAAAATTAAAAGATAAAAACCCATGGTACTAAAATTTAAGTACCATGGGTTTTGTGATTTTTATAAGACTCTTAGGAGTTAAAATATCTATTTAAAAGACCTTTAAAGCCTGCACCGTGTCTTGCTTCATCTTTTGCCATTTCATGAACTGTATCATGTATAGCATCGTAGCCTAATTCTTTTGCACGTTTTGCAATATCGAGTTTTCCCATACAAGCGCCTGCTTCAGCATCGGATCTCATTTTTAGGTTTTTCTCTGTACTGTTAGTTACGATTTCACCTAAAAGTTCTGCGAATTTTGCAGCGTGTTCTGCTTCTTCTAAAGCATATCTTTTGAAAGCTTCGGCAACTTCAGGATATCCTTCTCTATCAGCTTGTCTGCTCATCGCAAGATACATACCAACTTCGCTGCATTCGCCGTTAAAGTTAGCTACAAGACCTTCATATACTTCTTTGTCTATACCTTTTGCAACACCTATTTCATGTTCACAAGCAAATGAAGCTCCGTCATTTACTTCATTAAACTTTTCTTTTGGAGCTTTGCATAGTGGACAAAAGTCCGGTGCTTGATCTCCTTCGTGGATATAACCGCATACAGTACATACAAATTTTTTCATAATTAATTTCCTCCAAATTTTTAATAAGTATTATTTTTTTATCATAATATCTAACGTAAACAATCTTGGCATTTACCATAAAAGATCATGTTATGGTGATCCGGCTGCAATTGATATCTTTCCCTAATTTGGTCATAAATATTATTAAAATTAAGATCAAGGTCGATATCGATGACACTGGAACACTCAGTGCATATAAAATGACTGTGAGGTGTGGTATTGCCGTCATATCTTTCTTGACCGTTTACGTTTGAAACTGTAATTATATCACCATTGTTTTTAAAGGCGGATATATTACGATATACAGTCCCCAAACTTAGATCAGGATATAAGGGTTTAAGTTTTAGATATACCCAATCGGCAGTTGGATGGGATTTAGTTGAGCGAATAGCATCTAAGATTGCTTCTCTTTTTTTGCTATAATGTTGTTTTTTCATAATTTACTTCACCTAAAATAATAACAATAATAATTACTGCTATTATAATATCATATCAAATTGAATTTGTAAAGAGGAAAGTTTAAATATTTTTTAATGTTAATAATTTAAATGAATTGACATATATTTTGAAAAATGGTATAATAATTTAAAATGATTGGCTCTATGTATATGTTAAGAAACTAAGGGTGGTTAAAGTATGAAAAAATTGTTTGGTTTAATTATTTTTTGTATTATGAGTATGAACTTTGTTCAAGGATTTGCACTTGCTAATAATAATGATTATGCAAGCATTTACTTTGGCAGTTATCCTAAAACTCAAATTAGTTCTACGGATGGTTTAACATTAGATATTGATTATGTTAAAAAAGATAATAAATATTATAAAGTGGAACCTATAGAGTGGGAAGTTATAGAAGAAGATGATGATAGCCTATTATTGCTTTCAAAAGACAATATAGATGTTAAGCCCTATTCCGACAGTCGCGATCCATCTCCTACTTCATGGGGAAATTGTGCGCTTAGAAAATGGCTAAACAGCGAGGATTTTTCAAGTAATTCAAGTGAATTTAAAGATAATAGAGACGGATTCTTAAATAAGGCATTTAATGACGAGGAGAAATCTAAAATTATTTCTTCTAATGTAGCGTATGTTGAGGGTTACTCAGGACCTTTTTCAAAATTAATTAAAGAAACCAAGGAGATTTATAATCAAAAGGTATTTTTGATGTCCTGCGATGAGATAGAAGGCTTATCAAAGAATGATAGTAGCATAATAATATCCCAAAATACAGATTTTGTTAATAGCTATCGCAAGAGCTGCGGGAGTGATATATACTCATATTGGCTTAGAGATTCACTTTCTGAAAATAATATGCTTGATAGTTTTGAAACTGGGTTTACTGTAAATATAAATGGTAAAATTAATAATAAATGGGTTGAGAGAAATTCGTGTATTCGTCCGGCTATTAAGGTGGATAAATCGACAATACTAAAGTAAATTGATTATATAGAAAATTATGATAAATTAGTTAGCAAATAGCTTATCTTTAGTTTTTTAGTTGAAGATAAGTTGATTTGCTATTTTTATTATGGTGGTGATTTTTTTGATTCATTAAAGAATACGATTTAAAATAATAATCATTATGACGCTTAAATTATTTAAATTTAAAAGTCTTGATGAATTACCAATAAAATGATATAATAAAATGCATTATACGCATACTTAGATGGCAAACTAACTTCTAAGGAGTGTTGTATTATGAATAGTAGAAAAAAGGTCAATTTGAATTGCTCGCTAAAAAATGTTGATGAGTCACCAAAGTTTGATTCTTCCGAAAATTTAGAAGAAAATGAGCCGGGTACTCAAAAACAAGCCGAACAAATCGTTCAAACAAGTGCAGTGGTTTCGTCTAGGGGAAATCATAAAATCTATTGTCTTACTATAATAGGTCAAATAGAAGGTCATTATATATTGTCTTCACAAAATAAAACGACTAAATACGAGCATGTAATTCCGCAGCTTGTAGCAATTGAGGAAGACCCTGAAATTGATGGACTTCTGGTTCTTTTAAATACAGTAGGCGGTGACGTCGAGGCGGGTTTAGCTATAGCAGAACTTATAGCGGGCATGAAAAAACCTACAGTATCTCTTGTGATAGGCGGAGGTCATTCTATAGGTGTTCCGTTGGCTGTTGCGGCAAAAAAATCGTTTATTGTAAAATCTGCATCTATGACTGTCCATCCTGTAAGGATGAGCGGACTTATGTTGGGAGTTCCTCAAACATTTGAGTATTTCCAAAGAATGCAGGAGCGTATTACGGGTTTTGTAACTGATAATTCCAAAATTTCCGCAAAGCGTTTTCAAGAGTTAGCTATGAATACAAAAGAACTTGTTATGGATATAGGTACTGTATTGGACGGTGAAGCAGCTGTTAGGGAAGGTCTTATAGATGAGCTTGGAAGCCTTTCAGACTCGATTAAATGTTTATATAAAATGATTGATGATAAGAAAAATTCGTTAAAAAATAAATCTTTAAAGTCAGAATTCAAAAAGAAACATAAAAAAGTTAATAAATAGGTTTATAATTTTCAGGAGTGATCTTCTGAAAATTTACATATATTATGGGATAGATCCCTATTAAAATAATTACATATTGGAGGATATCATGGGTATAATCGAAGCAATCGTGCAAGGTGTGGTGCAGGGCTTAACGGAATTTTTGCCGGTTTCAAGCAGTGGCCATTTAGCATTGTCTCAGCATATTTTGGGAGTAACTGAAAACAATTTGTTTTTTGACATAATGTTGCATTTAGGTACTCTTATTGCAGTTTTGGCTGTATATTATAAGCTTGTATTAAGGCTTATAGTTGCATTTTTTTCTATGATAGGAGATATATTTACAGGTAAATTTAAGTGGAACAAACTTAATCATGATAAAAGATTGGTTATTATGTTAATAATAGGATTGGTTCCTTTGTTTTGCCTATTCATACCAATACCGGGGTTAGGCCTCAATTTAAAAGATGTTGCAGAAAACTTTGCAAACAGCGGGAATTTACTGGTAGTTGGATTGGCATTGTTAGCAACAAGCGGTTTACTTACTTTGGGTATTAAACTTAACAAGCAGCAAGCAGCTCAGTCAAGGGGTAGAGGCAGAGCAGGAAAGACAGACTTTACTGTAGCAGATTCACTATATGTAGGTTTTACACAGTTGGCAGCTGCAATATTCCCGGGTCTTTCAAGGTCAGGATCTACTTTGGCTATGGGATTGATGAGAGGAATCAGCAAGCAAAGAGCACTTGATTATTCATTTATCTTGGCAATACCATCAATTTTAGCAGCAGCATTGTTAGAACTTAAAGATGTTGAGGTAAGTGCAATGGGAGACGATTTATTGCCGTTAATTATAGGTATGGTAGTTTCGGCTATTGTAGGATTTTTGGCAATTAAATTGTTTAAATGGCTTTTGGCAACTGACAAAATGAGTGTATTTGTATGGTATACATTTATTTTAGGTACGGTTACCATAGTGGTAAATATAATAGAATCAATCCGTGGTGTGAATTTATTTACGGGTGCTGCACTTTAAATCATATTCGTTAAAGGTGATGTGTTTTGGCAACGAGAAGGACTCAAAAAAGACCATCTTCGGGCAGTATAAGTAATTATAATAAAAATACTGCTGCAAATCGCAGTAAAAAATCAGCTTCTTCTAATAATTTAAAAGGAGGAGCTGATTCTATTACTGCTAAAAATCAGTGCAATCAAGGGATAGCTATAGTTTTGTTTTGCTTATCCATATTACTTTTTTGCATTATCATAATCGAGGGCGAGCACATATGGAATATGGCTCATGAATTTATTTGGGGAGTATTTGGTAAAAGCTCATTTTTATGCCCGATTTTTCTTATGTATATATCGATAATTACGGCTTTCGATAATGGGAAAACAAACATAGAACCTAAAATTTGGTTTTCTATATCTATCATTTTTTTATTTTCTGCTTGCTTTTATATTTTTCCTTCAAAGACTTCAAGTTCAATTGACTTTTTTAAAGAACTTATTAATCTTTACGACTTGGGAACTGATGGAATAGGAGCCGGACTTCTAAGTGGTATGCTGGGTATACCATTGGTATGTGCATTGGGGAAAACAGGTGCGGAAGTTACGGTTATCATACTTTTGTTTGCAATGATAATGTTCCTTAGTGGCAGGGGGCTTTTAGGTTTTTTTGAATTTTTATTTAGACCGTTTAGACATTCCAATAAAGTCAAAAAGGAAAAACATCAAGAGCTTTTTGAACAAGAGGATGTTTCTTATATACCCCAAAAACGAAATACACAGATTGATATTCCACTTGGACCTGAAAATCTTCCCAATCATCCCGTTAAGGCAGATATTCCTTTACCCAAAAAAGAGAAGGGTGAAAAGCTTGCAAATTTAAAGAAGGCCTTTTCTAAGACTAATGAGAGTAATAAGAAAGAATTAGATAATGAAAAGGTGGATTTAATAGATGCATCAGAAGAGAATTCAGCAGCGGCTGCAGCTGAAGCGTTTATGAAGCGAAAAAGTATTTCTAAGGATAAAGCTGAAATTCAAAAGGAGGAAAAACCTAAGGCGCCCTTAGGACTTAATGATGTATTAGATGAAATATCTTTGGAAAAGAGATATAATTTTCCGCCTACTTCACTGCTTATGAAATCCGTTGAGGCTGATAACAGCGACATTAAAAATGAACTTCAAGTAAGTGGTCAAATGTTAGTAGATACTTTAAAGAGCTTTAATGTCCAAACCAAAATAGTAGATATAAGCAGGGGGCCTGCGGTCACAAGATATGAGCTTCAACCTGCTTCGGGTGTTAAAATAAGCAAGATAACTAATTTGGCTGATGACATAGCATTAAACCTTGCAGCTTCCGGCGTTAGAATAGAAGCTCCAATACCGGGTAAGGCGGCAGTCGGTATAGAAGTTCCTAACAAGTGTATCAACATAGTAAAAATGAGAGAGCTTATTGAATCTAAGTCGTTTATATCGGCTAAAAGCAAACTTACTGTAGTGTTAGGTCAAGATATATCGGGTAATATCACCTTGGCAGATTTGAGCAAGATGCCGCATTTGCTTATTGCGGGTTCTACAGGCTCGGGTAAATCGGTTTGTATAAACTCTTTTATAATAAGTTTGCTTTATAAGGCGACACCGGATGAGGTAAGGCTTCTTATGATTGATCCAAAGGTTGTTGAACTTGGGATATACAATGGTATACCACATTTGCTTGTCCCTGTTGTGACAGACCCAAGAAAAGCAGCAGGTGCACTTAATTGGGCAGTTAATGAGATGCTTAAAAGATACAAAACCTTTGCAGAGTATAATGTAAGAGATCTTAATGCTTATAATAAGATGGTCGCTCAAAAGATGCATTTGCCAAATCAAGACGAGGAACCATTAAAACCCATGCCTCAAATTGTCGTTATTATCGACGAACTTGCAGATTTAATGATGGCAGCTCCAAATGAGGTTGAGGATGCTATATGTCGTTTAGCTCAAATGGCAAGAGCTGCGGGTATGCACTTGGTCATAGCAACACAAAGGCCGTCAGTAGACGTTATTACGGGTATTATAAAGGCTAATATTCCAAGCAGAATTGCCTTGGCGGTATCCTCTCAAATAGATTCAAGGACAATATTAGACATGGCCGGGGCTGAAAAACTTTTGGGTAGAGGAGATATGCTGTTTTCACCTATTGGTTCTCAAAAACCAGTAAGGGTGCAAGGGTGTTATGTGACCGATGAGGAGATAGAGAATGTAGTTTCTTACATAAAGCAAGAGGGTCAAATAGATTATGACCAAAATGTTATAGAAGAAATTGATAAAAATGCTGTTCCGTTGCAGGAAAACAAGGGTGCCTGCGATGAAAGCGCAGAAGACCCTATGATGAATGAGGCTATTGAATGTATCTTAGAGGCAGGACAAGCCTCAACGTCCTTCTTGCAAAGAAGGCTTAGAATTGGTTATGCAAGAGCGGGAAGAATAATAGATCAAATGGAACAAATGGGGATGATAGGTCCTCACGAAGGCTCTAAACCAAGGCAAGTAATCATTACTAAGCAGCAATTTTTAGAAAGAAAAAATACTATAACGGATAAAAAGGATTAATTTAAAAAATGTATAATTTTAAGATGAAAGTAGGGATAAAATAAGTATGGCAAAAAAGGCAAATAAAACGAAGAATATAATCTTATATTTAATAGCAGCAGTTATAATATTTTCAGCTTCTATAAGTATTTTTTCTGATTCTTCGTTAATGTTTTGGCAGGATGTATTTAATTATATTTCTCCTACAAAAGAAGTGGTTGCGTATTCTGAAGAGGGTAGAGAGTTAGCAGAAGAAAAGATGTCAGTTCATATAATTGATGTCGGCAAAGCTGACTCTATATACATAAATTCAGGGGATAAAAATATATTAGTAGATGCAGGGGACATAGATACCAGCAATAAGGTGCTTGAGTATCTTAAAAAGAGGGATGTGAAAAAACTTGACTTAGTTGTAGTTTCTCATCCTCACAAAGACCATATAGGCGGAATGAGAGATATAATAAATGAGATTCAAATTGAGAGATTTATGATGCCGGAAGTTCCGGACGATATTATACCTACAGGAAAAACGTATGAGTCCATGCTTTTGGCTCTTGACAAAAATAATATAAAGGTTGATAAACCTATTTGTGGCGACAGCTTTAAAATAGGTGATATGGAATTAAATATTTTATCTCCAAGTAAGAAGTATGATAAACTAAATAATAATTCAATTGTTATAAAACTAAGATATGGTAATAAGAGCTTTTTACTTACGGGAGATGCGGAAAAAGAGGCTGAAAACGATATTATAAAATCAGGGTATGATTTAAAATCCGATGTATTAAAGGTTGGACATCATGGAAGCAAGACTTCTTCAACACAAAACTTTTTAAATGCGGTTTCACCCAAATATGCTGCCATATCAGTTGGAGAGAATAATAAGAACTTACCAAGATACAGTGTAGTAAGCAGAATAGAACAAAGTAATATAACGATTTTTAGGACAGATATTAACGGCGATATAGTTTTTGTCACGGATGGAAATAATATCGATGTAAAAGTAGAAAAGGAGTAGATTATAAGTGAGAATATTAGCTATAGATAGGTTTGAGGGTACATTCGCCATTTGTGAGGATGATGAAAGGAAGGCGTTTGCAATAGAGAGAGCAGAACTTCCAAGCGAAGCAAAGGAGGGGGATATAATAAGAATTTCAGATGATGCTGTTATCACTATAGACAAAGAAGAAACGCAGCGAAGACGAGACAAAAATAAAAAACTCCAAGATAAGCTTTGGAGAAATAAATAAATATGTAAATTTAAGAAGTGATGGGAGGGCCATCACTTCTTTGTTTAAGTGTAAAAGACAATAAAAATATTTAATCGAAAGATAAAAAACAAGATTATACCTTAATAAATTTTAAACACTTGCATTTTAGTAAATAATGGAGTAAGATAATCGATTGTAGGATTAATTTTAAGGAGAGAATTTATTTTGAGCAGACTTCAATTAATAACAAATAAAATAAAGAACATTGAACCTGTCAAGTTAATTGCGTTGAGTTTTTTTGTAGTTACAGTGCTGGGTACTATACTTTTAAGTCTCCCAATTTCATATCAAGACGGTGATGCACCGAGATTTATAGATTCGTTATTTGTTGCGACATCGAGTACTTGTGTTACAGGTCTTACAGTATTTGATACAGGGTCAAAGTGGAGCTTTTTTGGCCAATTTGTTATATTAATTCTTACACAAGTAGGCGGTTTGGGAGTTATATCGTTTACTACGGGGATAACATTGTTTTTAAGAAAAAGACTTGGAATAAGAGATCTTCAAATCATTAAAGAATACACCAATGGCAATATTGTGGATATACATGGATTGATACGCTCTATATTTATAGTTTCATTTTCTTGTGAAGCGTTGGGTGCTCTGCTTTTATCAATTAGATTTATACCTAAGTTTGGGCTTGTTGGCATATGGGTATCTATATTTACTGCCGTATCGGCATATTGCAATTCAGGATTTGATGTCATGGGCATTTTGACTCCTAATATAAGCATGATGGAATATGCCAAGGACCCATTAGTTTGTATAGTTATTGTCTTCCTTGTGATTATAGGAGGAATAGGCTTTATAGTTATTACGGATGTTCATAATTATTTTGTAAATAAGTATAAGAACAAGGCGAAATCGGTTAAGTTAGGAATTCATTCTATCATAGTTATTTATACTTCATTAATTTTACTTTTAGTTGGTACAATACTTTTCTTTTTGCTTGAAAACAATAATACTTTACTGGGATATAATCTTTGGGAAAAACTTAATATATCGTTTTTTCAGTCGGCAGTTGCAAGAACAGCGGGTTTTTTTAGTATACCAATAGGAAAAGAAAAAGATATAACTAAAATTATGACTATAATACTTATGTTTATAGGCGCTTCACCTTCATCTACGGGCGGAGGTATAAAAACTACGACGTTTATAGTATTGATAGCCACAGTTATAAGTGTACTAAAGGGTTATTCCAACACTTGTATACGAAGGCACATAATAGACAAAAGCACGGTTTATAAGACATTGTCTATTTCTACCCTTGCTATGATGCTTGTGATTTTATTTACATCTATTGTGGACCTTGCAGAGGCCTCTAAAGGCTTTGGAGTTCTTAATATATTATTTGAAATAGTTTCGGCATTTAGTACGGTTGGACTTACAACGGGAATCACACCGTTTTTAGGGGATTTGTCTAAAGTAATTATTATTATTACTATGTTTGTAGGAAGAGTAGGTCCGGTATCGCTACTGTTTGCATTGACAGTAAGGCATTCAAAACGAATTGAGACTATATTGCCGGAAGGTAAGGTTATAGTGGGGTGAATTTTAAATTTATAATTTGAATTGTAAGTCGTTTTGTAGTATCATATAAGTTAATAGTCATTAAGCAGAATGTTTAATTGAAATAGGTGTTGAACCGTTTAAGGCTTAACACCTTGATTTTTGTATAACTTAAAAATATGTCCATTAAAATCAGGAGGAAATTACATGGAAAAAGAACTTGCCAAAACATATGACCCAAAAGAAGTTGAAGATAGAATATACGACTTTTGGGTATCAAACAAATATTTTCACGCCGAGATAGATAAAAATAAAAAATCTTATACTATAGTAATCCCACCACCAAATATTACGGGTCAGCTCCATATGGGACATGCATTGGATGAAACTATACAAGATATCTTGATAAGATTTAAGAGGATGCAAGGATACTCTGCGCTATGGGTTCCGGGGACAGACCATGCGTCAATAGCTACTGAAGCTAAGATAGTAGAGGCTTTGAAAAAAGAGGGTCTAAGTAAAGAAATGTTAGGCCGTGAGAAGTTCTTAGAGAGGGCTTGGCAGTGGAAGAATACTTATGGCTCTAGGATTATAGATCAACTTAAAAAACTAGGTTGCTCCTGCGACTGGGATAGAGAAAGATTTACCCTTGATGAGGGCTGCTCTGAAGCAGTTAATGAGGTCTTTGTTAAACTTTATAACAAGGGGCTTATATATAGAGGCGAAAGAATCATCAACTGGTGTCCAAAATGTAAGACTTCAATATCCGATGCGGAGGTTGAATTTGCCGAGCAAGAAGGAAGCTTTTGGCATTTAAGATACCCATTGTCAGACGGCAGCGGATATTTAAATTTAGCGACAACCCGTCCTGAAACATTGCTTGGAGATACTGCAGTGGCAGTTCATCCTGAGGATGAAAGATACAAGGATTTAGTAGGTAAAAAGGTTATACTTCCTTTGGTTGGAAGAGAAATCCCGATTATAGCCGATTCTTATGTAGAGACAGACTTTGGTACAGGAGTAGTAAAAATTACGCCTGCACATGATCCTAACGACTTCGAGGTTGGTTTAAGACATAACTTAGATATTATAACCGTTATAGACGAAAGTGCTGTCATGAATGAAAATGCCGGAAAATATAAAGGATTGGATCGCTATGAAGCGAGAAAACAAATAGTAAAAGACCTTGAAGATGGTGGATATTTAGTAAAGACTGAGCCGATTAAGCACAATGTAGGTACTTGCTACAGATGTTCTGAAACTGTCGAGCCAAGAGTATCTAAACAATGGTTTGTTAAGATGCAGCCGTTAGCAGAACCTGCTATTAAAGAGGTAAGAGACCACAAGGTAAACTTTATTCCTGATAGATTTTCAAAGATATATTTCCACTGGATGGAAAATATAAAAGACTGGTGTATATCAAGGCAGCTTTGGTGGGGCCATAGAATACCAGCATACTATTGCAGCGATTGCGGCGAAACAGTTGTATCTAAAGATAAGGTAGACGTTTGCCCAAAATGCGGGTCCTCAAACGTTAAGCAGGATGAGGATACACTTGATACATGGTTCTCATCTGCATTGTGGCCGTTTTCTACTTTGGGTTGGCCAAATAAAACCGAAGAACTCGAATATTTTTACCCAACCGATACCTTGGTTACGGGTTACGATATAATATTCTTCTGGGTTGCAAGGATGATTTTTTCATCGATAGAACATATGGGTACAGTACCATTTAACACTGTATTTATACACGGATTGGTAAGAGATGCACAAGGAAGAAAGATGTCCAAATCATTGGGCAATGGAATTGATCCTCTTGAGATAATTGATAAGTTTGGAGCAGATGCGCTAAGATTTACATTGGCAACCGGAAACAGCCCGGGAAATGATATGCGTTTTTCAGATGATAAAGTAAGTGCCAGCAGAAACTTTGCAAATAAGATTTGGAATGCATCCCGTTTTATACATATGAATATAGACGGTTTTGACGTTAAAAATGAGTTGCCAAGTGACCTAAACATAGAGGATAAATGGATAATAAACGAATTTAATGATGTAGCCCTAGAGGTAACCGAAAATCTTGAAAAGTTTGAACTGGGCGTTGCCGTTTCTAAACTATATGATTTTATATGGGATAAGTTCTGTGATTGGTATATAGAGATTGCAAAAATAAGAATGCAACAAGGTGGAGATGTTGCCCAAAATACAAGGCAAATACTTGTTTATATACTAAGCAATACTTTAAAGCTTCTTCATCCATTTATGCCGTTTATAACTGAGGAAATTTGGCAAACTTTACCTCACGAAGGCTCGTCGATTATGGTATCAAAATACCCTTCGTACGATGAAAAACATTGCTATACTGAAGATAAAAAAGAAATGGAAGCTATAATGGAGGCTATTAAGGCTATAAGGAATCGAAGGAACGAAATGAATGTACCTCCTTCCAAAAAGGCTAAAGTCTATATAGCTTGCCAAGAGGAAGCAGTATTCACAAAGGGAAAAGATTTCATAAAGAAATTAGCTTATGCAAGTGAAGTTGAAATAGCAAACAACTTTGAGATTGACTCGGCTGTCAACATTATCACAAGCAGTGCTAAGATTTATATTCCTATGGATGAACTTATAGACAAAAAGGCAGAGCTTCAAAGATTGAGAAAAGAACTTGAATCTGCCGATAAGAAGTTTAAGCAATGTAGTGGAAAGCTTAATAATCAAGGCTTTTTAAGCAAAGCTCCAAGTGATGTTATAGAAAAAGTCAAAGAGGATGCTAAAAACCTTCAAGATAAAATTGATATGCTCAATTCTACTATTTCTAAGCTTGAAAATTAAGTTTTTAATTTTATAAATTATGGTTAAGATAAAAGGCCTGCTCTTATTTTGAGTAAGCCTTTTTAACTACTTATTTATTGTATCGATGATTGTTAATATTAGATACTTTAATTCATAATATTAAAAAAAGTATAAAGACATATTGACATTAATGCCGACATATGTTATAGTAATAAGTACCTCAGAAAAGAGGCTTATTTTTTGTGCCTTTTTGAGGGAGGCTAAAATATTCCGTCATACCGGGAGGTGCCGTCATGAGAGTTAAAATTACACTAGCCTGCACAGAATGCAAACAGCGCAATTACAACACAATGAAAAACAAGAAAAATGATCCGGACAGGCTCGAAATGAACAAGTATTGCAGATTTTGCAAAAAGCATACTCTGCATAAGGAAACCAAATAAGTCGTACGGAGGGCAGAACAATGGCTGTGAAAAAACTTAAGTTTTTCCAAAATGTTGGAAAGTTCTTCCGAGACTATAAGAATGAGATCAAAAAAGTAGTATGGCCTACTAAACAAACAGTAGTTAGAAATACTTTGGTTGTTTTGGCTATGATTATTATTATAGGTCTTTTTATTTTTGGTCTTGACACTGGATTGTTAAACCTACTTGGCTTGTTTATGAACGTGTCTAAGTAAGACAATCGGAGGAAGAGCAATGTCTGAAGAAGCAAAATGGTATGTTGTTCATACCTATTCAGGGTATGAAAACAAAGTAGCATCAAATCTTGAAAAAACTGTTGAAAATAGGCAGCTTCAGGATTTGATTCAAGAAATTTGTGTACCAACTGAAACAGTTGTCGAAATTAAAGACAACAAAAAACGAGAAGTAGAACGAAAAATATTTCCGGGATATGTTATAGTAAAGATGATTCTTAATGATGATTCATGGTATGCTGTGCGTAATATACGTGGGTGTACAGGATTTGTCGGACCATCCTCCAAGCCAATTCCGCTGACGGACGAAGAAGTGGCTAGGTTAGGGGTCGAAAAGAAGAGTATTGAGGTTTCATATCAAGTCGGGGATTCTGTTAAGATTACAGACGGTCCACTTGAAGGATTTATCGGAGTTGTTGAAGAAATTAACACCGATAAAAACCTTGTAAGAGTTACAGTTTCTATGTTTGGTCGCGAAACACCGGTCGAATTGGAACTAAACCAAGTCGAAACGGTAGAATAGTTTATAAAATGCAGAAACGGTTCTGCAATAGGGGGATTCCCCTTGTGGGAGGAATGGCATAAAGTGCTGTTCCGTAATTTACCACGAATTTTGGAGGTGCAAAAAAATGGCTCAAAAGGTTACTGGCTTAATAAAGCTTCAGATACCTGCTGGCAAAGCAACACCTGCTCCACCGGTCGGACCGGCTCTTGGTCAGCATGGTGTAAACATTATGGCGTTTACTAAAGAATTTAATGAACGCACAAAAAATGATGCAGGGTTAATTATCCCTGTAGTAATTACGGTATATGCCGATCGTTCTTTCACATTTGTAACTAAAACTCCACCTGCAGCTGTTTTAATTAAAAAAGCTTGTGGAATCGAAAGCGGTTCAGGCGTTCCTAACAAGACAAAGGTTGCTAAAATCACTCGTGAGCAAATCAAGAAGATTGCAGAGCAAAAAATGCCTGACTTAAACGCAGCAAGCATTGAAAGCGCTATGAGCATGATTTCAGGAACTGCCCGCAGCATGGGTATTGAAGTAGTAGATTAATAGACCCGGGTGGGAGGAAAAAATCCGATTTTACCACTCAATAGGGAGGAAAACCAATGAAACACGGTAAAAAATATGTCGATAGCCTAAAGCTTATCGATAAATCAAAATTATATGATATTAAAGAAGCTATAGATACTTGCGTTAAGACCGCTAATGCTAAATTTGACGAAACAGTTGAAGTACACGTAAAATTAGGTGTAGATTCTCGTCACGCAGATCAGCAAGTTAGAGGAGCTATTGTGTTACCTCACGGTACAGGTAAGCAAGTTAGAGTATTAGCTATTTGTAAAGGCAACAACGTAGAGCTAGCTAAAGAAGCAGGAGCTGAATTCGTTGGAGCTGAAGAATTTACAACAAAAATCCAAAACGAAGGCTGGATGGACTTTGACGTTTTAATCACAACTCCTGACATGATGGGTGTTGTAGGACGTTTGGGTAAGGTTTTAGGACCTAGAGGCTTAATGCCAAACCCAAAAGCAGGTACAGTTACACCTGATATCGCTAAAGCTATCAAAGAGGCAAAAGCAGGTAAGATTGAATATCGTCTAGATAAAACCAATATTATCCACTGCCCAATCGGCAAGGCTTCTTTTGGAGTTGAAAAGCTTAACGAAAACTTCGATACTTTACTTGGAGCAATCGTTAAAGCTAAACCTGCAGCTTCTAAGGGTCAATACATCAGATCTTGTGTTGTAACTGCAACAATGGGACCTGGTATCAAAATTAACCCATCAAAAGTTTGCGCTCAATAATTATTACTTGACAAGTTGTATAACTTTATGGTAATATAATAAAGCTGTTCTTTTCCAAAGACAGTAGGTGCATAAGCATAAATGGGATTATCTCATGCCTACCGAGGATAGACATAAACTACTTATGTATATTTATGCCTTTCCTGCGGTAATCAGGAAAGGCTTTTTCTTATTAGAAGCTTATGTACATCCATTTATGGAGGTGAAAATATTTGCCAAGTGAGAAAATTTTAGGTCAAAAAAAGGCTTTAGTTGAAGATTTAGTTTCAAAGCTAAATGCATCTTGTGCAGGTGTCGTAGTTGATTATAGAGGAATCACTGTTGCTGATGATACCAAGCTTCGTAAAGAGCTAAGAGAAGCAGGTGTAAACTACTTCGTAGTAAAAAATACATTGCTTTCAAGAGCTGCTAAAGAAGCAGGAATCGAAGGATTAGATCCTGTACTTGAAGGAACTACAGCTTTGGCTCTTAGTAATGAAGATTATATTGCTCCTGCAAAGATACTTTGTACTTTTGCCGGCAACAATAAATTTTTCAAAATTAAGTCCGGTTTTGTTGACGGTAAGGTTATGCCGGTTGACGAAATTAATGAGTTATCAAAACTTCCTTCAAAAGAAGTACTTATTGCAAAGGCTCTTGGTGGCTTGAATGCTCCTATTTCCGGATTTGCAACTGTGCTTAACGGCACACTTAAAGGTTTGGTTGTCGCTCTTAATGCTATCGCAGAAAAACAAGGCGCATAATTAAACGAAACGATAAAAATTTTATTTATTATTTATTTGGAGGTACTTTATAATGTCTGATAAAGTTGTAAAATTAATTGAAGATGTAAAAGCTCTTACAGTATTAGAGTTAAGCGAGCTAGTTAAAGCTCTTGAAGAAGAATTTGGTGTTTCTGCTGCTGCTCCTGTAGCTGTTGCTGCTGCTCCTGTAGCTGCTGCCGCTGCTGAAGAAAAAACAGAATTTGACGTAGTTCTAAAATCTGCTGGTTCTAACAAAATTGCTACTATCAAAGCTGTTCGTGAAATCACAGGCCTAGGACTAAAAGAAGCTAAAGAATTAGTTGACGGTGCTCCTAAAACTCTTAAAGAAGCTGTTTCTAAAGAAGACGCTGAAGCTATAAAAACTAAATTAACAGAAGCTGGCGCTGAAGTAGAAGTTAAATAATTATATTTTAACTTTAAATATTTAGCTTAAAATAGTTTATAGATAAGCAAGTAAGACTTAATGTTTTGCTTGCTTATTTTTTATTGTTTTGTTTAAAAAAGAAAAGGGAAAAATCATATGTCGTGATAAAGCATTCTTTATTTAACAGTTTACTTTTTTGTCGATTTGGGATATAATAAATACTATATAATTATTAGCGTTATTCTATATTGTATTATGTACTACCGAGCGAAAGGATAGGTTAAAAGAATGAATCAAAATAACATTCAAAATAATGATGAAAATAAAAAGCGTTTGAAAGAAATTCTTCAAATTCTTATGAATAATGATGCGACTAAAACTCTAACTCCTGAAAAGTTGTGCGCAGTGTTTACAGAGTTGGGTCCGTTTTTTATAAAACTTGGCCAAATTATGTCATTAAGGCAGGATATATTACCAAAGGATTATAGAGATGCACTTTCAAGGCTTGATGACAATGCTGTTGGTATGGACTATAATACTTTGCAAAAGATCATAGAAAATGAATATGGTGTCTCTATAGACGGTATATTCTCAGAGTTCGACGAGACACCAATAGAAGTGTCATCGATAAACCAGTCTCATAAGGCTGTATTAAAAGAAGGATCTACCGTTATTCTTAAGATTCAAAGGCCGGAAGTCCATAGCGTAGTTTCAAGGGATGTTGCACTATTGAGAAAAGCATTAAGCGTTTTGAGGCTTGAAACTGCTAATAAAGGCTGCGTGGACTTAGGTACTGTTTTAGATGAACTTTGGGAAATCAGCCAAAAAGAATTAAACTATTTGATAGAGTCTCAAAATAGCAAGAGATTTTATGAGTTAAATTCGGATAATCCATTGCTTTTGATTCCAAGAATCAATGAAAAATATTCTACATCTAATATATTGGCTATAGAATATATCGATAGTATTAAAATTACGGATACTGAAAAATTGGTTTCTATGGGATACGATCTAAATGAGATAGCAAGGGCTTTATCCGCTAATTACGTAAATCAGTTTTTGAAGGATGGATTCTTCCATGCAGCACCTAACGATAAAAATATATCGATTAAAAATGGCAAAATAGTATGGTCTAATTTTGCACTTATGGGTTCTTTTTCAGAAAAGGACTTAGAAGAGCTAAACAATGTAGTATCTGCAATTAAAGACTTAGATGTAGTCAGCCTAAAAAATGCAATATTGAATATTGCAGTGCTAAATCAAGAGGTTAATAATTCTAAATTATATTTCTCTTTAGAAGAGCTTTTAAATAAGTATAAGGCTATGGATATAAGAGAAGTAACCGTAGTTTCTATTGTCAAGGATGCAATGGTACTCTTGAATGAAAATGCGCTTTCGTTGCCGGAGTCCTTTTCACTATTGTTTATTGGGCTTATTAATCTTGAAAACATTTTAAATAAGATTGCACCTAAGTTTAATATGATATCATTGTTTTGCGATTCATATCCTGAAGAACAAGAAGAAAGTAATGATGAAGAGGTTACTGATGAAGAATCCGGCAAGAAGATAACAGAGATAGATGATGTTCCGGAAGAATTTTTGCCGCCTAAGGAAGAAAAGGATGACTTAAAGGATAATAACTCTGCTTCCGACAAAAAAGACGAGAAAGAGACTTCTTCTCCTAATAAAAATATTATACAAGTCCAACCGTCAATTCTACATTCATCAGAGTCTTCAACCGAAGAGCAGACGGTGGATATGGTTGCACAAATTTCGGACATATTAAAACTTGCAGTAGACGGTAAGACAAAATTTAATATGAATTTGACAGTGTCTGACGAATCGTTGTCTTCAATAGAAAAGATTATTAACAAGCTTATTTTATGCTTGGTGTCAGTTAGCTTTTTAATAGGTGCTTGTTCTATAATTACTACCAATATTGAACCAAAAATATTTGGAGTGCCTATCTTAGGAATTGCACTGTTTATAATATCATTTGTCTTGCTTTTATGGCTTTTAATAAGGATCCTTAAAAAGAAGTAATTAAAAAATCTCCCATGCTTTACCAATATAGCAGGGGAGATTTTAATAATTGGTTTTAAGATAGTTTTTTATAATTAGGCATTGTCGCCTATGAGTTCATTTTCTCTAAATAAAAGAGATATACACCAAATTGCCGAAACGGCAACTATTATATAAATGATACGGCTTATTATAGAGTCTTGCCCACCACATATCCACGCTACTATATCAAACTGGAATAATCCAATAGATCCCCAGTTAATGCCGCCTACTATTAGTAGACATAAAGCTATTCTATCAAGCATTTTTTTCACTTCCCTTTGTAACTTAAGTTAAGAGCTAAAAAATTTGCTCGCTTTAGCTTTAGCCTAATTGATATATATTATTCTTGTAAATTTTTTTTATATAAAACGTATGAATATATTAATGGGATAAATATAAATGATATAGCAGTAATTATAAGTGTGTAAATACATAAGGATTTAAATTTTAAGTTCAGTGCTATTAGTGAGTTTACTATTATAATGTATCCACATGTTTGCCCCACAATTCCTGCTAATTTATTCGTTTTAGCCCATAGTACGTTGTCTTTGAGAGTCCATGGAGTTCTTATTCCAAGTGACTTGTTTTGCTCTATTTTAGGCATGAGTATGCTTGTATCAATGATTAAAAATGCTAATGCTATTGATATGTAATATATAAGGTTTTTATTTTCATTTGGATTTTGTGAGTAAAGTGGAATAACGTTTATCCAAGAAATTATGATAAAGAAAATTATTACTCCTAATATAAATAAATTTTCGTATTTTTCATTTGTTTTAGAACTCATATTGCGAGGAGCTTTTTTATAAAAATAAAAAATAATTGATATTATTAATGGGATAAAAGAAGCAGTTAATAATATCCACTTGTTTCCCCATGCATCTGCGGTGCCGATTGCATTATAGTGAATAGGAACAATGTTACCCTCTAAGGTACTGATGGCGTAGGCTATCAATATTATATTAAACAAAATCAGTGAATTTAAAATTTTATTCATTAGTTATTAATCCTCCCTAATGCTTGAATATTTGATATAAAATTATAATACACTATGTGGTAAAAGTTCGCAAACTAAAATTAATTGGAGAATAAAATGAGTATTAATATATTTAACTTAGTCATTTACTTTACGGCTTATAGTTTCTTAGGTTGGTTATGTGAAACTATATATTGTTCATTGCCAAAAAAGCAATTTGTAAATAGAGGTTTTTTAAACGGTCCGTTTTGTCCAATATATGGATTTGGAGCACTTATTATTATCATTTGCCTTACTAGGTTTAGAAACTATGTCTTTTTACTTTTTATATTTAGCGTTATATTAACAAGTACATTAGAATACTTGACTTCGTATGTTATGGAAAAAATATTTCATGCTAAGTGGTGGGACTATTCCGAAGATAAGTTTAATATTAATGGAAGAGTTTGTCTTAAGAACTCTTTATTGTTTGGACTAATGTCAGTATTTTTTATGGAATTTATACATAGAGGATTTTCAGACTTTGTTCACTCTCTACCTAAGAACTTAGTTGAAACTTTAGCTATAATATTTATTGTATACTTTATTTTAGATATGACCGCTTCTATAATTACCGCAATGAAGATTAATATTATGCTTTCTGAAATAAAAATTTCACCAAATGTGATTAAGGAGAAGTTTGAAAAATACAATCCAAGTAAGATGCTTAAAATTAGGTTTCAATCCCGTAGAATATTTTATAATAGAATTATTAAAGCATTCCCTAACATTAAATATAAGAACCATCATGAATCATTAGATATTCTAAAAGAACTTTTAAAGAAGAAAAAACTATAATAGGCACTTTATATTTGAATAATTAAAAAAAGCTGTTTAATAATAGGTAGGAATGTAATATAATATATTTATAGTATATTTTACCAAGGAGTGCATTTTAATTGATCGATAAAGAAATTTTAGATAAAGTAAAAAGAATACATTTTATAGGGATAGGCGGCTCGGGAATGTGCCCTATGGCCGAGATTTTAAATGAGAAAGGCTTTGAGGTTACAGGTTCTGATGTATATGAGTCTGACACTTTAGGGAGAATTAAACGTAGAAACATCCAGGTATTTATGGGTCATAAAAAGGAAAATATATTAGGAGCTGAGCTTGTAGTATATTCGGCAGCGATAAAACAAGATAACCCTGAGATTGTAGCAGCAAAAGAGGGGAATATTCCCACAATCGAAAGGTCAGTCATGCTGGGACTTTTAACCCAAAGGTATAAAAATTCAGTGGCAATTTCGGGTACTCACGGAAAGACCAGTACCACGGCAATGATTACCCAAATACTTATAGGTTCTAAACTCGACCCAACTGCTATTATAGGTGGGACACTTCCTCTAATTGGGGGAAACAGCCATATTGGTAAGTCCGATACTATCGTTTGCGAAGCTTGCGAATATGTAGATTCTTTCTTGAAGTTGTCGCCGTCTGTTTCGATTATACTAAATATAGACGCAGACCACTTGGATTACTTTAAAAATCTCGACAATATCAAAAAATCATTTAGAAAGTTTGCAGAGCAAACATCAGATTGCTTAGTTGTAAATGGTGATGATAAAAATACGTTAGACGCTATAGATGGACTAGACAAAAAAGTAATTACTTATGGCTTTAATGAGAACAATGATTACTATGCTAAAGATATTTCAACAGATCACGGCATACAAAGTAAGTTTTTATTGATGCATAATGGAGAAGAGCTTGGATATATAACCTTAAATGTCCCTGGCAGACATAATATTTACAATGCCTTAGCCGCAATCACTACATGCCATTATCTTGGAGCCTCGATAAATGATATTGCCGCTTCTTTGGAGAAGTTTACGGGAGTTCATAGAAGATTTGAGATTCTTGGTAAGAGGAAGGGCGTAGTCATCGCCGACGATTTTGCACATCATCCAACAGAGCTAAGAGCTGTGCTTAATTCTGCTATGTCCATGGGATTTAAGAGAGTTTGGGCTGTATTTCAACCTCACACCTATTCGAGGACCTTTTTGCTTATGGATGACTTTGCAAAAGCCTTATCTATTGCAGATAGAGTTATAATATCCGAAATACTTCCTGTAAGGGAAACTAACATATATAACGTAACTTCACAGGATTTAGGCGATAAAATAGAAAATTGCGTATGTATAGATACATTTGAGGATATAACGGATTATATAAGTGAAAATGCCAAAGAAGGGGATTTAGTCCTTACTATTGGCGGAGGAAACGTGTATAAATGTGCTAACATGATATTAGATAGGTTTTCTAACTAGAAATTAAAAACAAATCAATATAACAAGGAAAGCAGATCGTATATTTTACGGATCTGCTTTTTATTATTTATATATTAAATTATAGCGCTGTCGCCCTTTTCTAACGCAATATAACCGGTTCTTGCAACTTCTAATATTCCACGAGGTTCAAGGTGGCTCAATAGTTCATTTATTTCATCTATAGTGCCAAAGAACTGTAACGTTATACTATTTTGGCTTATATCTATAACTTTGGCTCCATACGTAAGTGCTATCTTATGTATGATAGGTCGATCTTGAGCTGAGGCTTTTAATTTTACAAGTACAAGCTCGCCGCCTATAGATTCTTCTTCATCTAAAGATATTACCTTTATAACATTTTGTAGAGAAGAAATTTTTCTTATAAAATCATTTAGCTTATATGGCTTAGAACATATTAAGAAATTTATCCTAAGCTCTTTATCGTTTTGAGTCTTTCCGACGGTTATGCTTTCGATAGTTATGTTGTATGTGCTAAAAAATTTAGTTAGTCTAAATAGCACCCCTGAGTCATCTTTAACTAGGAGTGATATTATTTGTTTTTTTGGAATATTGTTTTGGCTGTTTAATTCTCTTCTAAAATATAAATTGGTATTCAAAGAAATTTCTCCCCTTTAAAATACAATTGTTAGTTTGCAAAAAACCGTCAAAAATAACTTCTATAACATTATACACGGTTTTGATTTAAAATTCAAATAAATTTGTGATTTTTTTTTAATCAATATAATCCTATTTATTTTATATTTTTTGGAATAATAAAATTGGGTGATAATTTGTTATGTATAGATCAATTTCAAAAAAAAGCATACTTGTGTTTAGGGTACGATATACGTTGATTTGCTCTTTTATAAGTTTTATATTAGGGCTTTTGGGAATAATTAATTTTCATCTTTATTTATTTTCTCTATCGACTATTTTTGCCATATTTGTATTCCTATTTTTTTTCTATTCAAATAAGAAATATAGAAGTTTTTCATTTTTTATAAATTCAAGAAATCTTAATTTGTGTTATGGAGTATTTTTTACTAAAAGAATTACGTTTAGTATAGACAAACTCCAGTATATAGAGGTGCGTCAAGGAATAGACGAGCGTATACTTTATCTTAGTACATTAGTTTTTTATACAGCAGGGGGAAAGATAAAGATACCGGACTTAGATAATAGGACAGCACTAAGTATAAAAAGAAGTTTATATAGGAGATTAAAATGAAAAAACATAGAGTACATTTTTATACTGTTTTTGAATATATTTCTAAGTTTTGGTTTATATTAATAATTCCGTTTTTACAACAAATAGTTTTTCTCTCCTATAATATAACTGAAATTATAAGCACACTTAGTATGAACATATTGACACTTACAGTTCTTATATGGATTTGTATATTGGAGTATAAAAATAGTTTTTATAGGGCAGGGAATAGATACTTTTATGTAAAAAATGGTTTGTTTATAAGAAAAACAGCCTTAATGCCATATAATAATATACATTTTATAAACGTTAAAAATAATTTTGTCCCGTCATTGTTTGGGGCTGTGAAGCTTAGCTTGGATATTCCTTCAAAGTCATATAACAATTCAAATATAGACATTACTCTTGATGCAAATAGATTAAATTTAACATTAAAAAAGATGTTTCCAAAGGAGGGATTAAATTTAATCTATAAAGGTGAAATGTTGAAGATGATAATTACTGCAGCATCGTGGTCAAACCCTGCAACTGGTCTGCTTATAGCAGTGCCATTTGTAAGCAAGGCGGGGAAGATACTTAGCCAAGAGTTAAGTGATAACTTTTATGAAACAATAAATATAGGAATACGTTTTTTAGCTATTGGCATACCACCTATAGCGGCAGGGATTGCGTATATAATGTTGTTTGGATGGACAATTGCATTTTTGGTTATGCTTCTTAGATATGCAAATTTTAAGGTTTTAAAAAAAGATGATGATATAGTGATAAAAAGAGGGCTTATAAATAAAAGACATCAAATAATGAGCATAGGCGATATTAATGCGATTTCCATAAGGCAAACTCTTTTAATGAGGCTTTTAAGGCTTTACACGACATATATAAACGCAATAGGAATAGGAAAAGAAAAAGGAGAGCAGCGAATGCTTATCGCTGCCTCCTCAAAGAGAGAATTAAGACTGTATCTTAATAAAATATTAGATTTTAAGTTGATTGATAAAAAGCGCATAATACCGCCTAAAAATGCATTTTGGAGCTATATAAGAAGTCCTTCTATAGCTATTATGTTATTGTTTAGCGTATTTTTATTTGTTTTTCTGTTTTTTGGGTATTATATTAAACTCATAGTATTTCTAACGGTATTTTTATTTGTGTTTTTATTATGGTGGTTGATGGTAAGGATAATAGCTTATAAAGATTCGGGACTTTCTATATGTGGGAACTCTATTTTAATAAGTAGTTATCGTCGACTAAGTCTCACATCAAGTGTAATATTATTGGATAAGCTCCAATATATATTAATAAGTCAAAATCCTATTCAACGTTTTTCTAAACTATGTAACGCAAAGGTTTATTTCTTTTCGGAGACTGTAGATTACTTTAAAGTAAAACAGCTTCCGTTGAGAGATGTTGAAAACCTTGTGGAAAGTTTGGAAAACTTTAAAATTGTGGATAAAAAAAGTGATAGTTTATAAAGTTTTAACAAGGCTTATGACAATATCGGCAGAAAGCTCTGCGGCCTTTTTAGAAAAATTGGCGTAATCTATAGAGGCATTGTTATCGGCAGTGTCCGAAATTGACCGTACTACTGCAAATGGGACATTATTTATATAGCAAACTTGACCAATGCTTGCGCCCTCCATTTCGCAAGCTATTGCATTGAAGGATTGGGCAATTTTTTTAAGTCTTCGCCCTTCATTAATAAATTGGTCACCCGTTGCAATAGTTCCTGCAAAAAATACTATGTCTTTAGAGCAACAAAAGTCTTTAAGTTTTTGGACTAATTCAATACTGCATGGTATGTCTATAATGTTTATACCGGATATCATGCCTTTTGGGTCGCCAACAGCACTTGTATCCATATCGTGCTGCATTACGCTTGTAGCTATTGCAATATCTCCAACGTGCATTTCGCTTATTATACCGCCTGCTACACCCGTATTTATAATAACGTTAGGTTGATATTTTAATATCATTGTTTGAGTACAAATTGCGGCATTAACCTTTCCTACTCCACCTATGGCACAAACGCAGTCTTTACCGTTTATTTTGCCTTTATGGTATTCAATAGAGCTGATAGTTTCTATTGTTTTATCTTTCATAAGACTTGTAATGCAGTCGACTTCAATTTTCATAGCGCCAATAATACCTATCATAATTTTATCCCCCTATAAAAATGTGTTTAAATAAAGTGTTTATAGATTATATAGTATATTCGTATTACTTATATAAAAATTCATTATGGGCTTTACTGACAAGCAGACTCTTCGTTATTTTCAACTGTACTTTCATCGGCTTCATCGCTTATGTCCTTTTTTATAAACTTTTTATATATAGAATCAACTATTACAGCCAATGCATTATCTCCTGAGATGTTTGCGGCAGTTCCAAAGCTGTCTTGAGTTATATATAGTGCAATAAGTAGGCTGGCGATAGCCCCCTCGGAGCTTATGCCTACTATAGGCAAAAACGGTAAGGCAGCCATAATAGATCCACCCGGAGCTCCCGGTGCTGCGATCATAGCAATACCTAAAGCAAAAACTAAGGGCATCATTATATTAAAGCTAACAGGCATATTAAATATTAGTAAGACAGAGGTTACGCAGCATGTGATAGTGATAATACTTCCTGCCATATGGATGGTTGCACATAATGGGACTACGAATTCGGATATTTCCTTAGATGTACCGTTTTTTTCAGAACATTGTAGATTTACTGGTATACATGCGGCAGAAGATTGAGTACCTATAGCCGTCACGTAACCGGGTATTTGGTTTTTGATAAGGGTTATTGGATTTTTCTTTCCGATTCCGCCTGCTAAGAAGAATAGTGAAGATATGTATATAACGTGAAGAGCGATTACAACTAAGAATACTTTCCATAAAACAGATATGATGGCAAGGACTTCTCCGCTGTATGTCATATTAGCAAATGTCCCTAAAATGTATAACGGTAGGAATGGTATAACAACCTTCTCTAGGACTTTTACTATAATTGCCGAGAATTCCGAGAAGACAAGGTATGAGGTATCACCTATTTTTTTACTTGACCTAAGTGTACTTATACCAAGCCCCATGATAAATGCAAATACTATAGCCGATGTAACGTCTAAGATAGGGGGAATATTGATGGTAAAGTATGGGGTAAGGCTTGTTTCATCAGGATTTCCTATTGTTGCGAGTAAGGATGAGTTCATAAAACTTGGGAAGAGGTTAATTGCAACAAAGAATGCAATCGTTCCGGCAATTACTGTCGATAAATAAGCTAAAATAGTTGTAATGCCTAAAAGTTTTCCTGCGCCTTTTGTTAGGTCGGCAATACCTACTGTGACAAATCCTATAATCATAAGCGGGACAATAAATTTTAAGAAGTTTCCAAACAGCTCTGAAAAGGTAATAAATATTTTTATAGCCGGCGCAGGTAAAAATGCGCCGATTAATATACCTAAACCTATAGCTGCAATTAATTTAGGTACTAAACCAATTTTTTTCATAATTTCACTCCGTGTCATATTTGGTTAATTATTTAACAATATTTTAAAACAAGATAGATTGATTTTATCACATTAAAAGATTTAAAGTCAATAAAAATGATTATTTAAAAGATTGCTGTTATATGGTGTTTAAGCATCAAGCTGCAAGTCCTTTAAAGGGCCTACAACTGATAATGAATGATTATCTATATCTATAATTTGATTTGCTATGTCATATACGTCTTGAATTGTGACGGAATTTACATAGTTTATTATATCGTCTTCTCTTCTAATTCTGTTTTTAAGCAATTCATTTCTACCCATAAATCCTGCCCTTGAGGCGTTTGATTCCAACCCCATTAGAAGACCGGATTTAAGTTGTTCTTTAGCACGTTTAAATTCGAGTTCAGTTACTCCGTTTTTTAGGTTGGATAATATGGAGATAATCTCTTGATAGGCCTTTTGAGCACAGGATGGATTTACTGCAGTTTGTACTTCAAAAAGTCCTGTATCTTTATATGAGGTAGCCGAGGAGTAGACAGAATATGCAAGGCCAAGGTCTTCTCTTATTCTTTGGAATAATCTTGATGAACTGCTTGCTCCTGCAATAATGTTTAAGACACTAAGAGCATACCTTTTTTCATCAAAACTGTTTATACCTTTGAAAGCGATGTTTATATGGACTTGTTCGCAATCATCAAATATTATGCTTTTGGATTTATTATATATAATTGGGGATAGTTGTGTGATATTAGAAGAAGGCTTGAAATCGCAAAAGTATTTATTCGCAATATCGATAAATTTATCCTTATCGAATTTGCCGCATATAGCTATGACGATTTTATCAGATGAGTAATTTTCCTTCATGTAAGACGATATAGAATCATGATTTATATTTTTAAGTGTATCTTCTTTTCCTAATATAGGCATAGCTAGGGAGGAACCGTTGAAAACGGATTTATACATATTTTCAACTACTCTATCGTCCGGCATATCCGCACTCATATTTATTTCCTCTAACACAACTTTTTTCTCAGTTTCGATGTCATTAGAATCCATTTTAGCTTTTGAGACCATATCACAAAGGATATCAAAACCTTCAGGGACATGATAATCGAGGGTTTTGGCATAGAAGCATGTATAATCTTTAGCAGTAAAAGCATTTAATTGACCGCCTATATAGTCCATTTGCTCAGCGATTTCCCGTGCATTTCTTTTTTCACTTCCCTTGAAGACCATGTGCTCAATAAAGTGAGAAATGCCATTATTTTGTTCATTTTCATATATTGAACCGCTCTTAACCCAAATTCCAAAACAAGCGGTTTTAGATGTTTCTTGTTCTTCAAGTAGTATTCTAATGCCGTTTTTAAGTGTTATTTTTTCCATTTTATCTCTCCATTTTATATATTTATACTTCAAGATTTTTTATCCAATTTCCCTTATTGACTTTGAAAAATCCAATTATAGCATTTACAAACTGATTAAGTCGTAGGCATATATATACTATAAATGAAGGAAGGTGCAAAACAAATGCTGCGACAATGGATATTGGCAATGCTACAAACCACATTGAAATTAAATCCATAAAAAGTCCAAATTTAGCTGATCCTGCTCCTCTTAGTATTCCTACTATAATTCCTGTTTCGTAGGATGTAACTGCAGTAAATGACGCTATTACTATTATAAATTGAGATGCAAGAATCTTTGTTTCTTGCGATATAGCATAAAAACCTAATATAAAGTCTTTGCTTATGATTAATAGTATTCCTGCGATAATACCTATAATGATATATAGGACTTGCATGGTTTTTGCATATTGTTTGGCGGATTCTATTTTATTTTCTCCAATTGTCTTTCCTATGATAACTGCCGAAGCATTTGCAGCTCCAAAACATAGTACTGTCAAGATTTGAAAGAGCACAATTGCTATTGAATTTGCAGCTATGACACTTGCTCCCATATGGCCCAAGACAGCCGCTTGTACTGTAATAGCAATTCCCCAAAGGGCATCAGACGATGCAATAGGTAGAGCTACTCTTATAAAGTTCATGAAGAATTCCTTGTTGAATTTCAAAAGGTCTCTAAATTTGATTAGAAGTTTTTTATCAATAAATTTAACATAAAAGATTACAACAATACATTCTATAATTCTAGCTGAGAGTGTAGCTACTGCAGCGCCTCTTATTCCAAATTCTGGTGACCCAAATTTACCATATATTAAGATGTAATTTAAAGAGACATTTACACAAAAGGCAATTGCAGAGGCAATAAACCCAATTTTTACAGTTTCTACACTTCTAAGTGAGGAAACTAATATATTTGAAATAGCAAAGAAAATATATGAAAAGCATATGATTTCAAGGTATTTGCAGCATTCATCTATAATTTGGGTTTCGTTGGTAAGTATTGATAATATGTTTCTGGGGAATAAAAGGACTAAAATAAGCAAGAGAAAAGATATTGCAATACCAAGGATTAGACCTACTCCCAAAGTCTTTTTAATTACTCCAACTTCTTTTCTTCCCCAATATCTTGAGGAAATTACCATTACTCCAGAGCCTATCCCAATTACGAGCATTTGAAGCACAAACTGGATTTGATTAGCTAAGGCGACTGCCGCCAAAGAAATCTCGTTATATGTTCCAAGCATGACATTATCAGCCATATTGACGCTATATACTATGATATTTTGGAGAGCAATCGATAGTGATATAGCAAAAAAGGTTTTGTAAAAAGATTTTTCCCTAACAAATATCTTCAAGAATATTTTCCTTTCTGTTTTGATTTAATACGTTAAAATTTATTTTTGATTTAGAAACCATTTTGAATATAAGCCTCCGGCTCGACCGGAGGCTTATGTTTTATTTAATGGGTTGATTTTTCGTGGTTGTTGTATCTTGGGTTTCTTGGCCTTTTATGAAAGTCCGGTTTATTGTCTTCGAGTTTTATACCGTTTATTTCAGCCATTGCATCTCTTCTTGAAAGGTTAATTCTTCCTTTGTCGTCTATTTCAATTACTTTAACGAAGATTTCATCGTCAACATTTACAACATCAGTGACCTTTTCGACACGCTTAACATCAAGCTTAGATATGTGGCATAATCCTTCTTTGCCGGGAGCGATTTCAACAAATGCTCCAAAGTCCATAATTCTCGTAACTTTACCTTTATAGATGCTTCCTACTTCAGGGTCATTAACTATAGTATTTATAATTGTTAATGCACGTTTACAATTTTCATTGTCGACTCCTGATATAAATACTTGTCCATCTTCTTCGATGTCGACCTTAACGTCACATTCTGCACATATCTTTTGAATAACTTTTCCACCTGAACCTATGACTTCACGTATCTTATCGACAGGGATGGAGATGGTAATCATTTTTGGTGCATACTTAGAAAGCTCTGCTCTTGGCTTATCTATAACTTTTAACATTATATCATCTAAAATATAATCTCTTGCCTTGTGAGTTTTTTCTAAGGCTTCCTTTATGATTTCAGGAGTTAGACCGTCAATTTTAAGGTCCATTTGGATTGCAGTGATTCCCTTATGGGTGCCGGCAACTTTGAAGTCCATATCCCCAAAGAAGTCTTCAAGACCTTGGATATCTACCATGGTTAAGAACCTGTCGCCCTCGGTTACAAGACCGCATGATATACCTGCAACAGGAGCTTTTATCGGCACACCTGCATCCATAAGTGCTAAAGTTGACCCGCAGACTGATGCTTGGGATGTTGAGCCGTTAGAACTTATTACTTCAGAAACTAATCTTAAAGCATAAGGGAATTCATCAACGGATGGTATAACCGGTAGAAGAGCTCTTTCAGCAAGTGCACCATGGCCTATTTCACGTCTGCCGGGACCTCTGCTTGGCCTTGTTTCGCCGACGGAATAAGATGGGAAATTATAATGATGCATATAGCGCTTGCATTCTTCGTTATCGATACCGTCTAGGAGCTGTTGATCCTTTATAGGTCCTAAAGTAGCTATAGTCAAAACTTGGGTTTGACCTCTTGTAAACATTCCTGAACCGTGTACCCTTGGAAGTAGAGATACTTCAGCCGCAAGCGGTCTTATTTCATCCATTTTTCTTCCATCCACACGTTTTTGCTCGTCAAGTAACCAGCGTCTTACAATGTACTTTTGAGTTTTGTACATGCAGGCATCGATTAAGTCCTCCATATCGGGATATATTTCATCGAAATGTTCATGGACTTTATTGTAGACAGGCTTTAACCTTTCATCTCTTACCTTTTTATCGTCAGTGTCTAATGCTGCCTTTACGTCTTCTTCTGCAAAAGCCTTTACAGCTTCAAACATTTCATTATCAGGCTCATGAGTTTCATAGCTGAATTTTTCTTTTCCTATTTCTTCTTGAATGCCTTTTATAAATGTAATAATTGCTTGGTTTGCCTTGTGGCCTTCAAGTATACCGTTTAGCATGACTTCATCGGATACTTCCTTAGCGCCTGCTTCAATCATTGCAATTTTTTTATCTGTCGATGCGACAGTAACTGCCATTTGAGATATTTCTCTTTGAGCTTCAGTTGGGTTTATAATAAATTCACCATCGATGTAGCCGACACTTACGCCGGATATAGGTCCGTTCCAAGGAATATCGGATATACTGATTGCAATTGATGTACCTATCATAGCTGCGATTTCAGGTGAGCAATCCGGTTCAACGGACATAACGGTACAAACTACCGAAACATCATTTCTCATATCTTTTGGGAAAAGAGGTCTAATTGGTCTGTCGATTACTCTTGAAGTGAGTATTGCTTTGTCGCTTGGTTTTCCTTCTCTTTTTAAGAATGACCCTGGGATTTTACCTACTGCGTATAGTTTTTCCTCGAAGTCTACTGACAAAGGGAAAAAGTCTATACCATCTCTGGGTTTTTCGGATGCTGTTACAGCCACATGTACGCAGGTATCCCCATATCTTACCAAGCAAGAACCGTTTGCAAGCTGAGCCATTTTTCCGGTTTCTATTACAAGGGGTCTCCCTGCCAAAGTAGTTTTAAATACTTTAAAATTTTCAAACATATTTTGTTCCTCCTGTTTAGTAAAGAGGAGTTTAGTTTAGCAATAAAACCATCGTTTTGAAAAAAAGCGATCGTTTAACTGCTAATACCAAAAACAGACCTCTTTACATTATTTAATTTATTGAAAATGACATTATAGGCAGGCAGCTGAGCTGCCCGCCTATATTAATAAAATAATTACTTACGAATACCAAGCCTTGCGATAATAGAACGGTATCTTTCGATATCGGTTTTGGTTAGATAATTAAGTAAGCTTCTTCTTTGACCTACCATTTTTAGAAGTCCACGACGGGAGTGATGGTCTTTCTTGTGGATTCTTAGGTGATCTGTAAGATCATTAATTCTCTTAGTTAAAAGAGCAATTTGAACTTCCGGTGAACCTGTGTCACCCTCATGTTTAGCATATTCTTTGATGATAGCGTCTTTTTCTGCTTTAAGCATTTCTTTTCCACCTTTTAAATAAATTATTTACCCTGTATTAAGGAATGACAATCACAGTTATAGGCAGGTGAAAAACCCACTAAAAAGGAGTTACCCATATAACCGAGAAAGGGGCAAACATTCCATTAAATATTATACCATGTAAAGTATAGTTTGTAAACCTAAAGTTTTAATAATTAATATTCCTTTAATTTTGCCACTAATACGGTGATATCATCGTCATAACCATCTTTTCTTCGACTTATAGCCTCGTCTATTAAGTAATTTGCAAGAGCGTCTGTATCATTACTGTCCCAATTTTGAAATTCTTTTTCTATCCAGCGGTCACCAGTAGCTAAAGCTCCGTCCGAAACCATTAAAATCATATCATCTTCTTCTAATTTTATTGATTTTTTTGAAAATTCAACGTTTGTGAGTATTCCTATTGGTAATGACGGGGCCTCGATACATATAACTGAACCGTTTCTTTTTACAAATGTTATAGGTGCTCCTGCCTTCATAAATTGGACTTCGCCCGTAAATAAATCTATGCAGGAAATATCGATAGTGGAAAGAGATTCTTCTCCTGATTTTACTATCATTGCAGAGTTAACTATTTTTAATGCGGAATCAAAACTTAATCCGGCCTTTATAAGTTTTGAGAGTATTCCTGTTGTCATGGCTCCGTCTACAGCAGCTCTTCCGCCTGTTCCCATGCCATCACTTATTATTGCTACAAGCCTTCCCATTCCATCGTTAAAATAACAGTAGTTATCACCGCATAATTTACCGTTTTTATATATGTGTTGTGATGCGCAAACGTCGATATCGTAGTTGGGACGTTGACTAAGCTGTATTTTGCACCTTTGTGGGGTATAGCTTATACACGGTACATCTAATTTTCTCCTGCAAACTCTGGATAAGGAATCGGAGATCTCAAGTTTTTTGATTTTTCGTTGATCCAAGTTAACTAAATCAATTTCTATTGACATCCTGTCGAACTTGTTTATTCGGCAGCTTACGTCCACAGGGAGCATTCCAGAATTTTTTAAGAACGACATTATTTGTTCTGCGGTTTTATTATCAAAGATTTCATATTCTGAAAATTCATTTGCTATATCCTTTAAAAGTTCGCCTACTCCTGAAAATTGTTCACCTATTACACTTCTTATCTCGTCCATTCTTCTGCTTGCGGCTTCTTTAATAAGGTATTCATCGTAGTTTCTGTTGACAGACCTTATCATTTCGGGAAATTTGCAGCATCGTTCACTAAATTTTTGAGATAAGTCGTTTTCATCAATTTTTCCGTTTGTGATTAGTGGGGATTTCATTTCTTCAAATGTTTTTCGAGTTTGATCGTATTCTTTTTCCCAACAAAAGACTTTTAATCCACATCTATGACAGTTTTCATCAACAGCCCTTGTAAATACCCATTTAAAGTCATCAGTGCTTATTTTAGCAAGCTTTTCAGAAACAGATTCTACTGAATCTGATACAGCCCCAAGGGCTCTTGATACATGGTTAATGCGCATTATAATAGAATTTCTAAGCGAATCTAATTTTGTATTTTCTTGTGGCCTTTCAAATATACCGGAGAATTTATCAAGAACCTTTTGGGGTATCAGCATGAATATGATTGTCGATGCCATTACTTCATATAATCCCGTAATAACTAAAGTTAAATCACCGGATTCTAAGGATACTATAGCATTAGAAAGAATAAAAGCAGAGGCTATGCCTATTTTTCCAATAGGCGAGAATAATCCTGCCATCATTCCTGAAAAGGCATATACTCCAGAAAGATAAAGAAAATTAGTTGAAGAGATGCTGAATACCACCCCGGATGCTATTCCTGAGACGCTTCCGCCCGCAACCCCTGCGTATTTAGAGCAAATTAATATAATAAGCACTGCTATAATTCTGCCTATTGATACACCGGCGATGCTAATAGGAGCCAAGGAGAGAATCATTATAAATACAGCCATGGATACACACGCAAATTCCTGTTGATCCATGGTGCTTATTCCAAGCTTTGTATTTGTAAGAGATATACTTTTGCTAAAAAAGTATGCGCCGCTCGCAGAAAGCATTGATTCAGTTATTACTGTAATTACCGATGCGGAGTCTATACCTTGGATAATAATCATTGCAAACCCGGTCGCTATGGTGGGAATAAATGCAATAAGAGGAGCGTATAGAGGGTGAGATATTAATTTTTTTAGGTCGTTTAATGTCCAGCGTATTGCGACAATTGCCAAGGCAGTTGCTATATATCTAAGACTGCCTGCGATGGAAGATGGGATTATATATCCCAATATCGAACCTGCAAGTGTAAACCATATGTTAGGGTAGGGTGCAGCTGCCAAAAGTGCTGCCCCAAACGGGGAGTAATTCCCCAAGACAACGGATCTGGATACTAAAGCACCCATAATAAAGTATGTAACTTGAATTATTATAGATTTCATAAATTTATTTGAAAACAAATTTATGAGTATTGATCCTTCCCGCGCTTTGTTGACTTTAGTGTTGTTCAAAATAAATGCACCACCATTATAAATTATTAGCTTGTACTGCATACATCAAAGTAATTATACTTCTTGTTTTGGGTCAGTGTTTGTCATAACGGGATGTCTTATTTTTAAAGTTTGTGTAAAAAGCAATATTAAAAAATCTAAGGCAATTAGTTATTGTTATATAAGAATTGATGATGCCTATTTGACCTTAAAATAAAATCCAATTATAATATTTTTTGGGAAGGTGATAAATTTGGACAACATTGTAAATGAACATATAGAACCGTTAGGTAAATCTATGAAGATAATGGTTTCAAACATACATCATTTTACGACTGATACTATATTACTTGCGGATTTTTCTAATCCTAGAAATAACGACAAGTGTGTTGATTTAGGTTCCGGGTGCGGTACGATACCGTTTTTATGGGCAAGGGACAACAAATGCCTTTCCATACACGCAGTTGAGATACAGCAGGACGCTTGTGATCTTATACATAAATCTATTTCAATGAACCAATTGGAGGATAAAATAAAAGTGATAAATTCAAATTTAAAGGAGTTAAAGGGAAAAATCGAATTTGGGGGTTTTAACCTTGTGGTTTGCAATCCGCCTTATAAAAAATTAGGGTCAGGGATTCAAAGCAGTCATCAAGGTGAAATCATTGCAAGGCATGAAAAAGAATGTACTATCTATGATATAGCATGTGTTGCATCGAAACTACTAAATTTTAAGGGTAGATTTTGCCTATGCCTTCGTCCTGAACGCTTATGTGATGTAATAGATGCTATGAGATTGGCTGATCTTGAACCTAAACGATTAAGATTTGTACATCATAGAGAAAATAAGGAGCCAAAATTATTTTTAATTGAGGGGAGAAAAGGCGGAAACCCGGGACTTAGGGTTATGCCTCCTTTGTTTATAGAAAATATTGATGGGAGCATTTCAGGCGAAATGAGAAAAATTTATGGGGAATATGGAGAAAACAAAAAATGAGCGGTAAACTTTTTGTGGTGGGAACACCCATAGGAAATTTAAATGATTTTTCTTCAAGAGCTATAGACACACTTGAAAATTGTGACTTTATAGCAGCAGAAGATACAAGGGTGACAATAAAACTTTTAAATCACTTTGGTATAAAAAAGCCAATGATAAGCTACTTTGAGCATAATAAATTTCAAAAGGGCGAAGTTATTTGTGAAAGGATAAAAAATGGAGAAAACTGTGTCTTGGTTTCAGATGCGGGTATGCCGGCAATATCAGACCCGGGTGAAGAACTTGTGGGCCAGTGCATTGAAAATAATATTGAGGTGACCGTTATACCGGGTCCTTGCGCGGCTGTATCGGCCTTAGCAATTTCAGGAATGAAGACGGGTCGATTTACCTTTGAAGGATTCCTTAGCATGAATAAGAAAAGAAGAAAAGAACATCTATTAGAGCTTATAGATGAAAAAAGGACGATGATTTTTTATGAGGCTCCTCATAAACTGAAATCAACCCTTGAAGATATGTACGAGATACTTGGCAATAGAAACATAAGCATAGTTAGAGAGCTTACTAAAATTCATGAAGAGGTAATTAAAACAAATCTTGAATTGGCATTAAAAAGGTTTGAGCAAGAAAAGCCAAAAGGTGAAATAGTACTAATTGTCGAAGGGTCAACAATAGGCGAGAAGGTTTACACAATAGATGAGGCTATAGAGATAGCTAATGATTTGATAAAAAAGGGATTTTCTCATTCTGATGCAGCAAAAAAGGCAGCTTCCGTGTCAGGATTGAAGAAAGGTGATATATACAAAAATATTTTTAATAATTAACTGAATAAACCTCCTTGATTTTCCAATAATATAAAATTAAGGAGGTTTTATTTTATGGAACTTAAAGGAAGCAAAACTGAAAAAAACTTGATGGCTGCATTTGGCGGTGAATCGCAAGCAAGAACTAAATATGCATTTTATGCAAGTGCTGCAAGAAAGAATGGATATCAACAAATAGCGGATATTTTTGAGGAAACTGCCTCAAACGAAAAGGCGCACGCAAAGATTTGGTTCAAATATTTAAGAGGAGATATACTTAATTCTACGCTTGAGTGTCTATTGGATGCGGCAAGAGGAGAACATTATGAATGGGCCGAGATGTATAGAGAATTTGCAAATGAAGCAAAAGAAGAGGGCTTTAATGAAATTGCAGTTGTTATGAGTAAGGTAGCTGATATAGAACAGGATCACGAGGAAAGATATCTAAAACTTGCTGAAAATATGAAGGAAAATAAGGTGTTTGAGAAAGACGAAGAAGTTGAGTGGATATGTAGAAACTGTGGACATATTCATAAGGGTAAAAAAGCTCCGGGCGTTTGCCCGGTATGTAAACACGAAAGGTCTTATTTTGAAGAAAGAAAGCAAAACTATTAATAATCTGTGTTAAAAAACAAAATGGGATGTAATTACTTAAAAATCAGTGATGTTAGTAATTATTATATGATTCTCAAAGGCAGCGATAGAATTTTCTATCGCTGTCTTTTTTATAAATTACTTGAATAAGGCTGTTTTTGTAGTTTAATGACAATAAAAAATCTAAAATTTCCTTTTGTATATATTATGATAAAATTCTTGCCTTTAAGGGTTTATGCGTTTATAATTTAAATATATATTTTAGTATAAGGATAGGGGGGTATTAGACATAACATGAAGTGTAAAGTTATTAGGATATTACAAGTTTTACTTATAGCAATTATTTTGAACAACTTTTTTATAACTGCTTATTGCGAACAGCCCCTTAAAACATATTCAGTGGATGAGGTACCGTTACAAATAACCCTTCCTGAAAAGTTGATGGTGTTTTCAAGAAATATTGATGCTATGGATCCTAATTTAGATGCTGCAGGTCTTGATAAAGATGCTTTAGAGCAGAAGTATATCGATTCAAATATTTATCTAAATGCTATAAGCCCTAACAAAAAATTTGAAATAACATTGAGTGTGGAAGAAACTCAATATACTAATAAAATATATAATTTAAATAGTGTTTCCGAGTCGAAAGTCCAATCTATCAGGGATGCAATGCTTAATACAAGTGAATACTACGCCTCGTGTGAAGTGCACGACCAAAAATATGCTAAATTTTTGAAATCAGTCTTTTATACTGCGGAAAATCATCTTTTAAAGGCATCTTTGGATTATTACACTATTATAAACGGTAAGTCTGTAAATATAACCCTTCACTCTTATAGCGAAGAGATAACTCAAGAACAAGCCGATTTTTTCGAGAGTGTTATAGATAATGTTAAGTTTACGGATATAAAACCCAAACCTTCTTTTTTTAAGAGGTTTCGAGGATGGATTTTAACTATAGCTATTTTGGCTGTTGTAGGATTTGGCATGGTTGTTTCGTTTAAACCTTTGTCTAAATACTTGAGGGGAAAATTTGAATCACCAAGCAAGGATTCAATTAAGAAAACTAAGTATGATAATGGTTCTATGTTTCAACCTATTCATCCCCCGGATTATGAACATAAGGATGATGTTCATAATATCGATATAAGCAAGGCAATTGATAATTTTTATTATCAAGAGCCTGACCCTAAGCCTATAAAAACATGGTATAAACCCCAAAATAAGGTTCAAGAGGATCTAACAAGTTTTTTGGGCATAGAAATTCATTATTATAATTAAAGAAATCCCATACGAAACTCGTATGGGATTTTTTATAGGAAAAAATTATTATAATATTTTGATTATATATAAATAAGCATTTATTACTTATTTGTTTTATTCATGAAGAAGGTAATAAAGAATATGAATGCCGATATTATAACTATCGTGCCTGCAGCTGCTAAGCCTAGATAAAATGAAATAAATAATCCACATATCCCGGATATGAGTGAAAATAAAACGGAGAATATATGATACTCCTTCATGTTCTTTGCTATATTTCTGGATGCTGCAGCGGGTAAGATTAAGAGTGAGTTAATCATAAGTACACCAACCCACTTAATAGAGACTGTAACTACAATAGCGATAAGTATCATAAATAAATTTTTAAAAAATTTAACGTTGCATTGTTTGCTTGAGGCAAGGTCTGAATTAATGCTCGAAAGCAAAAGCTTGTTAAAGGCTACTACCCATATAGCGATAACTAATATTAAAACGATGAATAGTAGGCCTATTTCGGACCTTTTAATGGATAATATATCACCTATTAGATACGACGAATACTTTGAAAAACCGCCGCTAAATGACAACAAGACTATACCAATAGATATGCCGATAGATGAGAATACGCCGATTATAGTGTCTGAAGATGAAACTTCGGATTCCATAACAAATGATATTAGAAGTGCAAAAACAATGGCAAATCCCATCATTGATACTATGTAATTATCAATTCCTATGAGAACTCCTATAGCAATTCCGGTAAGTGCGGAATGCCCTAAGGCGTCTGAAAAAAACGACATTTTATTATTTACAACCATTGTACCAAGTAAGCCTAAAAGAGGGGATATCAGGATAATTCCTATAAGGGCATTTTTCATAAAGTTATACTGTACCCATTCAAAAGGCAACATATCCATGAGACTATATATGAAATCCATTATATGTCACCTCCATCAATATCCAAACCAAATGTTTCTCTTATAGCTGCATTTTTGAGTATATTAGAAGCTTTTTCGCAAGTTACTACGGTTTTATCTATAAGTGTGGCATATGTAGCGTATTTTTTTACGTGACCTAAGTCATGAGAAACAATTACTATAGGCATATGATATTCATTTCTCATTGATGTAAGCAGTTCATAAAAGTTGCTTATACCCTTTCTGTCCACTGCTGAAACAGGTTCATCCAAAAGCAGTATATCGGGCATCGGATCCAATGCAAATGCCAGAAGAACTCGTTGGAGCTCTCCGCCTGAGAGCATACCTAATTTTTTATGAATATGTTTTTCAACACCAAATTTTTTTAGAAGACTTTCGACGTGTTTTTTTCTTGATTTGGTGTAACCTAAAAATATTGGTAATCTTGATGAGTTAGCACAAAACATATCCAAAACACTTACGGGAGTGTTTTTGTCAAACAAGAGTGTTTGAGGCACATAACCTATTTTAGGATTTGTTATCTTTTTGCCATCACAATTAAAAAAGGATATTTCCCCAGAGTATTTAACTCTATTCATAATAGCTTTAAGTAATGTGGTTTTGCCGGAACCGTTTTTTCCTATAAGTGCAAGAATCTCTCCATGATTTGCATGAAGGTTTACATCATGCAAAATAATATTATTGTCTTTTCTAACAGATAGGTTTTCTATTTTAATACTGCATTGACATTGTTTTACACTCATTTAGGAAAGCGCCTCCTTGAGTACGTGCATATTTTGGCGCATTGCATTTAGGTAAGCATCATTAGAAATTTCGCCGCTTGAAGAGGGATCAAGAAAATAAACTTTAGCGTTAGTCTCATTGGCTATTATGTTAGCAGCGTCCGGGGAGTATTGTGGTTCTGCAAACAATGCTTTAATGCCGGTTTTATTGACTAGTTCTATAGTATCCGAGATTTCTTGAGCGCTGGGGGTACTGTTTGGTTCACGGTCAATAACACCTGCGATGTTAAGAGAAAATTCTTTTGCAAAATATGGGAAAGCTTCGTGAAATGTAATTATGTCCTTACCTTTTATATCGTCTAATTCTTTATGCATTTCGTCTTTTAGAGACTGAAGCTTATTTATATAATTAGATGTGTTTTCCATATATTTATCTTTATTTTTTGGATCGATATCTATAATTCCATTGGAAATATTTTTAACTTGTTTGATATAATCGCTGATCGAGACCCATATATGAGGGTTAGATTCACCCGATTCATCATCTTTCATAAGTTCGATACCAGTGCTGGAATCTATTATTTTTGTGTCTATTTGTTGATCGATTATTTTATCGATAAAAGACTCCATCGATGCCCCGTTTATAATAAAGGCATCCGCCTTTTCGATTTTTTTAATATCATTTGATGTTATTTGGAAGTCGTGAAGGCAACCCGTATATTGTTCTGCCATATTATCGACTTTAACATCGTCTACACCGTCTACAATGTTAAGGGTCATAATATAAATAGGGTAAAATGATGTGATTAAATTAAGTTTTGCTGAGTTGTTTTTTTGGTATCCGCAGCCGGAAATAAATGAGGTTCCAACTATTAGCGATAACAATAATGCAAGGATCTTTTTCAATAATAACACTCCATGTAGCTTAAATTTTAATTATCTATTAATGATAATATAAATTTTAAAGAGTGTCAATTGCAAGTAAAGGAAGTCTTTATAATTTAAGTAAATAAAGAGAGATTGTATTTAGATAAAAAAATGATATAATAGAAATATTAGTAAAGTGGGGGGGACGGTTAATGTTTAGAGGTTTAGAATATGAACGTTTAATAATAATTAACATAATACTTTTGGCATTATGGACTCTTGTATGCTTTTTAGCATGTATTATAATAAAGGAGTCCTATTTTAACCCGGACAAACCAATGTATAAAATGAAAAAATGGGAAAAATCAGGTAAATGGTATGTAAAAAATTTGAAGATAAAGGCATGGAAAGACATTTTACCGCAGCATATAGGAAGAAACGGTTTTTCTAAAGAACATTTTACGGATTCGTCTATTGATTATATTGATAAATTTATAATGGAAACTTGTAGGGGTGAATGGGATCATTCTATGAATTGCCTATATGCGATTATCGCTATTTTAATAAATCCTTTTTGGATAGGGATACTTTTTGCATTTATTACGTTATTAATAAACCTCCCTTTTATAGCAATACAAAGGTATAATAGGTTTCGTCTTTTAACCGTGAGAAAGAGAGTAAGTCGATTAAATCAAAGTAACGACGTTTTAAAGACGAGAATAGAAGAAGCTTAGTTTTGGGAGGAATTATGGCACGTTTTTTTGTGGATGAGATTTTAGGTGACAACTATATTTTAAAAGGCGATGATGCAAGTCATGCTATAAAATCTCTTAGAATGAAGGTGGATGAAGAGGTTACACTATGTTCTAAGGATGGCATGGAATATCTTTGTAAGATCGAGAAAATAGAAAATCAAGAGGCTTTGCTTAAGGTAGTGAGTAAGTCATTATCATTAAGTGAGCCTAAGACAAAGGTATGTTTGTATCAAGCAATGCCCAAGTCTGATAAGTTTGATTTAATAGTTCAAAAGGCTGTTGAATTGGGCGTTGACACTATTGTCCCTGTCATGACGTCAAGATGTATTTCAAGGCCGGATAATAAATCGCTAAATAAGAAAATAGACCGTTTAAATAAAATATCTAAAGAAGCGGCAAAGCAATCTCGAAGAGGAAAAATACCAAAGGTCTTTGACATGATTAATTTAAACGATATTAAGGATCATGTAAATAGGTTTGATAAGTTTATTGTTTTTTACGAAAATGGGGGAGAAAAGCTTAGAAACCTAGTAGATATAGATTCTAAAAACATAGCTATATTAGTAGGACCCGAAGGGGGATTTTCTAGGGAAGAGATTGAGTCCTTAAAGGAAATAGGAGTTGTCGTATCAACATTGGGTCCCAGAATATTAAGGACTGAAACGGCTCCTCTTATGGCCTTATCGATAATTATGGAACTTACGGGGAATATATAAATTAATAGGCACCTGCATAACTTAATTATGCAGGTGCTGTTTTGTATGATATAAAAAATAATTATTTGATATTTTGGATTATTTCCATAGCATACTTTTTCATGCTTTTAATGTCGTCATCATTTGGCATGAAGTTTACTTTAATTCCATCCCCAATAAAGTTAAACTTTAATTGGCTAAGCCTGGACTTTATCATATCTACAGCTTCCCCGCTCCATCCATATGAGCCGAAAGCACCGGCGGGTTTTGATTTAGTGTTTATAGCGTCGATTGAGGATAAAATATTCCATACAACCTTAGGTGCATCCTTGTTAATAGTGCAGGAGCCTACCATAATAGCATCACAGTCTGATATTTTTTCAACTACCCTATAAATAGGGGTATCTACCATATCTAAGAGATTTACTTCTATATCGCTGTTTTTTGATATTTCATCAGCTGCTGCCTCTGCTAAAATTTTTGTGCATTTATAAGCGGATGCATAAAGTATAAGTATATTTTTATTAGAGGTATTTTTAGGTGAACTCCAAACAAGGTAATCGTTCATTCTTTCCTTAATTTGCGATGTTAATATTGGGCCATGGCTTGGACATAAAAATTTTATGTCTAGATCTTTAATTTTTTCAAGACCCTTTAAGACATAAGGTTTAAATGGAGAGAATATACCTTGATAATAATACTTAAACTCATTTAAGTATTTATCTTTATACTTAATATTTTCCTCAAACATTGTAGGTTCACAAAAATGGCAGCCTAAGAAATCACATGAAAATAGGACATTTTCTTCTTTAAACCATGTCATCATTGAATCAGGCCAATGAAGAAGCGGGGCTACTATAAACTCTAATGTTTTATCGCCAATTGACAATGTTTCCTTATCTTTAACTATTTTGCATTTAAAGTCCATGTTCAAAATGTTTTTTAGATATTTTGACGCAGCAATAGTGCAGACTACTGTAATATTAGGATTTATATCCAGAAGTTTTTTAAGGCTTCCGGAATGGTCAAGTTCAGTATGGTTCATGATAATATATTCAATGTCATTTAGGTCTACAAGAGAGCCTATATTATTGATGTATTCATCAAAATAATCATTGTGAACAGTTTCAACCAAAACATTTTTTGCTCCCGTTATTAAATAAGAGTTATATGATGTCCCATATTTTGCCTCCATGACAATATCAAAAACTCTTAATGACGGGTTTATTACTCCTATGGAATATACATTTTCAGATACACGTTCAATACTCATATTCAATCATTCCTTTATTCTACTTCACTAAACATATCTTTTGTAACAAAACAAAGCGGGCATACCCAATCATCAGGGATGTCTTCAAATGCTGTTCCCGCGGGGATGCCGCCTTCAGGATCTCCTATTTCAGGGTCATAAACCCATCCGCAAACGTCACAAATATATTTTTTCATGAAAAAATCTCCTTTCAAGTATTTTGGATTACTATATAATAATATTATAAATTGGGTGAATTGTAAAATTGTAAAAACTAAAAATGTATGATAACATAAATACAAGATATAAATAATATCTAAGGGGAAATGAGCATGACAGTTGAAAAAATTAGCGATTCCATAAGGGAATATATAGACAAGAATGACTTTTTAAAAAAATTAATGGGTATTAGTGAATATATAATTTATATCTATACTGTTTTATTTTTAATAAACAGCTTTATAAAATTAAGCGGGATGGTTCAATCTATACTTCATTATTCGTTTTATGTGATTATAATATTGGCATTTGCATCGAAGAAGTATATAGGGCTTATAGTAGCGTTTTTAGGTTGTGCAGCTGCAAAGTTTGTAAGCTTTTTTAGATTATTTTTTATTTCAAGTTTTCAAATTTTTTCTTGGGATGGTTTTATAGGAATGATATTTTTTATGCTTCTTGCTTGGGCAGCAGTTTGGATGTTTAAGGAGCAAACTACATCATCAAAAGAAAATGATAGACAGGGTGATTTGAAGGAGTAAAATCTTATCCTTTGAGGTTTTTTATTAATTCAGTTTCAAAATCTAAAATATGATTTTTAATATCATCGACTATTTGATAGTATGCAAATTCGATATTACTAAAATAATTTTTTGCGAATTTATACCCTGCTATGCTTGAAAATACAAAAACCAAAAGTGACATAACAAATAAGGCTGCAGATTTCAAAAAAGCATGCATTTTATTTTTAGAAAACATATACTCACCCCAAAGATAAACTTATTGTGTGAATTTTTGGAATGAATATACAGTGATAATGTAAATGATATATGTTCAAAAATTATCGACAAAACCCATTTGGATATATTATAATAAGACTATTAAGTAAATATTAAAGGGAAGAGATAAATTGGAGGATATATATTTAGATAACAGTGCTACCACTGTGGTTTGTAAGGAAGCCTGCAATAAGATTTTAGAGATGTTGTCAAAAAACTATGGCAATCCTTCGTCTTTGCATACCAAGGGTATGGATGCCGAAAGAGAGTTGATAAGGGCTAAAAGGGTTATTGCAGATTTTATAAAGTGCAAGGAGAATGAAGTGTATTTTACTTCAGGCGGCACGGAAGCTAATAATATAGCTATTCTTGGAGCCTGCAGGCGAAGAAAGAAACTGGGTAATAAAATAGTAGCATCGGCCATCGAACATTCTTCGGTCATAGAACCTTTAAGGCAACTTGAAAAAGAGGGCTTTGAGGTTGTGTATATAAAACCGGACATTTACGGTCGAATAGATGAGAAGGATATTGAAAAAGAGATAGACAGCAACACGATACTTGTAAGTTTAATGTATGTAAATAATGAAGTAGGGGCTGTAAATCCCGTTGATAAGGTTAAGAAAATAATTGCTAAGAAAAAATCGAAGGCAATTTTCCATATGGATGCAGTACAAGCATTTGGTAAACTTGATATCTCGGTTAAAAAGTTGGATGTGGATTTAATGACGATAACAGCTCATAAAATACATGGTCCAAAGGGTGTTGGAGCTCTTTATATAAAAAAGGGAGTTTTGGTGTCACCTATTGTATATGGTGGTGAACAAGAGAGCAAGATTCGTCCCGGGACGGAGTCAATAGCACTTATAGCGGGATTTTCTGAGGCAATTAAGGCATTATCACCTCTAAAGGAAAAATATAAGGAAATTGAAGATATAAGAAATGAATTAATATATCAACTTAAAATGATAGATGGAGTAAAAATTAATTCTAAAGAGGACGGATTTGCTTATATTGTGAATTTCTCGGTTCCCGGTATTAGGTCTGAAACCATGCTCCATTACCTTGAGGATAAGGGAATCTATGTTTCAAGCGGGTCTGCTTGCTCTAAGGGTAAAAAAAGCCATGTGTTAAGTAATTTGGGCATTAGTGATGAGCTTGTGGATTCAGCATTAAGAGTGAGCTTTTCGAGATACAACACAAAGCAAGATGTAATATCATTGGCAAAAGCAGTTGAAGAGGGAATAACTAAAATAAAAAGGAGATAGAAGTTAAATTGAGAGAAGTTATATTAGCTAAAGTAGGCGAGATAGTTTTAAAAGGCCTTAATAGAAGAATGTTTGAGGATGTCCTAATAAAGAATATTAAAAGGTCTATATATAAATTTGGAAAATTTAATATTTCAAGTGCGCAGTCAACAATCTATATAGAGCCTGAGAGTGAAGACATAGATTTAGATGAGGTTTTGGATGTCTTATTAAAAGTGTTTGGTATAGCATCTATTTCAAAGGCTTGTGTTGCGAGCAAGGATATGGAGGCTATAAAGAATTCAGCAGTAAATTATTTAGGTGAAACCCTTGAAAATATAAAAACATTTAAGGTGGAATCAAAAAGGGCGGATAAAAAATTCCCGCTTAAATCTCCACAAATATCAGCGGAACTTGGTGGACATCTTTTAGATAACTTTAAGAATTTATCAGTTGATGTACATAACCCCGATTTAATTGTTAACGTGGAAATAAGAGAGAAAAATGCATATATAAGAGGAGAAGCTCTTCATGCAGCGGGAGGAATACCGGTAGGTACCGGTGGAAAGGCAGCTATATTGATATCAGGTGGAATTGATAGTCCTGTTGCTGCTTGGATGATGGCCAAAAGAGGAGTAGAGCTTACGGCTATACACTTTGCAAGCCCTCCATATACAAGCCAAAGAGCTGAGGATAAAGTAGTGCAGCTTTTATCCAAAGTTTCTGAATATGCCGGAAGAATCAATATGGTAACCGTGCCGTTTACGAAAATCCAGGAAGTAATAAAGGATGAATGTCCCGAAGAGCTTTTTACAATAATCATGAGAAGAATTATGATGAGAATTTCAGAAAAACTTTCTGATAAATATGGTTGTTTGGCACTCATTACAGGGGAAAGCTTAGGGCAGGTTGCAAGCCAAACCATTGGAGCGATAGCTTGCACCGATCATGTTGTTTCAATGCCGGTATTTAGACCTCTTATAGGAATGGACAAGGACGAAATAGTTGCAATATCAAGAAAAATCGATACATTTGATATCTCGATAATGCCATATGAAGATTGTTGCACTGTTTTTACACCCAAACATCCAAGGACAAAACCGGTTTTGGCGTTTGTTGAAAAAGCAGAGCAAAAGGTTAATTTTGACGAACTCATTGAAGAAGCAATTGAAAATATTAAATTAACTAAGATTGGATATGGGGATAGATAAAATTATGAATGCGGAGATCTATTTTATAAAAGAGCAGATATTTATGGAGACTGAAGTCGAAAAAATGGTAAGAGATATTATAGGCATTCTAAAATATGCAAATACCAATGTTTTGTACAGAACCATAGTTGAGGGTACAAAGGAAAATCTTGAAGAGGCCTTCTTGGATACGATTAACAGTTCAGATAAAATAGATTTTATCATCATAATAGGTGGATTATATAACGATAGGAATTGTCTTGTAAAGTCATTTTTTAGAGATAAAAATATAATACTTGAATGGGACAAGCTTTCAAAAAATGCTCAATTTCTTTATACCCATGGTGCAACCATACCGGGTTTTTGCGTAGACTATTTAAACAGATCCGTAATATTACTGCCCAATTTGTTTAGCAATACTTTAGATATAGTTCAAGATTTTGTAGTTCCGTTTTTGATAAATAAAGAAAAATAGGAGGACTAAATATGATTGATTTTAAATCAGAGAAAAACAAAAAGGTTTTGATGATAAGTTTAATGGTATTTTTTTCTATAGTTTTTTTGGTAAGTAGCGCAATACTTATTAATGAGTTGGTTTTAAAGTCGGTTAAACAGGATCAAGTTACTCAAAAAATTCAAGGGGTATATGATAGCGGCATACAAGAAAAAGAGAGCATGGAGGATACATTTAAAAAGCTCCAAGAAATAAACCCTGATATAAAGGGGTGGATTTACATACCCAATACAACTGTAAATTATCCGGTCTTGGAACCGCAAAAGAATGATCCATCATTTTATCTTTATAGGGACTATGAAAAAAACTATACTAAATATGGAAGTATATTTGTTGATGCGAAGTGTGGGATTAAAGAAGACACTAAAAATACTATAATACACGGGCATCACATGAGAGATGGAAAGATGTTTGCGGATATTTTAAAATATGGTGATATAGAATTTTACAAGACAAGTCCGGTTATAACCTTTAATACGATTTATGGGCCAAGTGAGTGGAAGGTGATTTCTGTATTTAAAACAAATATAAATTCCTCACAAGGTGAAATATTTGACTATTTAAAGGTTAGTTTTGCAAATGATTCAAGTTTTCTCAATTATGTACATGATGTAAGACAAAGGTCGATTATTAATGCGCCTGTCGATACAAAAGAGGATGATCAATTGCTTACATTATCCACATGTTCGGATGAAATGGAGCAATTTAGAACAGTAGTTGTGGCAAGAAAAGTAAGAAATGGGGAATCAAATAAAGTAGATGTAGAGAAATCCTGCTTGAATCCTGCTCCACTATATCCTGAGGCCTGGTATACTAAATATGGTGGAACAAGGCCTGAAGAAAAATCCTTTGAACAAGCCTTGAGCGATAATGAAATCTACTGGTATTCAAAGAGTGAGGATAGTCAACAAAATTAAAAATAGGGAATGAGTATTTAAGAGTAAACGTGAGCAAAAAGGCAAAAACGAGAGGTCATATAGAGGTAAATTAAAAAATTAGTAAAAAGTGTTGACTTTACTATATATGGTGTGCTATCATATATACTATGGCTTTATGGTAACACTATAATATTTTATTATTAATATAGAAGTTATTTAAAATTAGCTAAAATCGTTTTTATTTATTTAAATCAGGAGGAATTTAAAATGTCTACTTATATGCCAAAAGCAGGCCAAGTTGAACGCAAATGGTATGTTATTGATGCCAAGGGCAAGCCATTAGGAAGAGTGGCAGCTCAAGTTGCTGTTTTACTTCGTGGAAAACATAAACCAACATTTGCACCACATGTAGATTGTGGAGACAATGTTGTAGTAATTAATTGTAAGGATGCAGTTCTTACAGGAAACAAATTAACTCAAAAACATCATTATCATCATACAGGATATATAGGTCATCTAAAATCCGTAAGATATGATACTTTAATGGCAACCAAGCCTGAAAGAGCTATGGAATTAGCTGTTAAAGGAATGATCCCCGATACAACTATAGGCCGTAAAGCATTAACAAGGCTACACGCTTATGCAGGTGCAGAGCACAATCATCAGGCTCAACAACCTGAAACTTGGGAAAGATAAGAAAGGGGTAAATTCAAATGTATAATAAAGAGTCTTATTTCTATGGAACAGGAAGAAGAAAAAGTTCTGTTGCTCGTGTAAGAGTTTATAAAGGAACAGGAAAAGTTACAATCAATGATCGTGACATAGACGATTATTTTGGCTTGGAAACTTTAAAAGTTATTGTTCGTCAACCATTGGTTTTGACAGGAACAAGCGATAAATTTGACATTGTATGCCGCGTAGCAGGTGGTGGAGTTACAGGTCAAGCCGGAGCTATTCGTCACGGTATTTCAAGAGCCCTATTACAATATGATTCTGAGAATCTTCGCCCAGCATTGAAGAAAGCAGGATTCTTAACTCGTGACCCGAGAATGAAAGAACGTAAGAAATACGGTCTTAAAGCTGCTCGTCGCGCTCCTCAATTTAGTAAGAGATAATTTGACAGCGAAAATAAATCCCATATATTCAAGGTTTTCCTTGGATTTGTGGGATTTTTCTTTTTGTCCGTTTTCCTGTTTTTTTACCCGTTAGTAACACGTTAGAAACAAGATAGTAACACTAAATTGGATATCTTGTGCAAGAT
>CAKSHI010000012.1 GCA_934457115.1 uncultured Eubacteriales bacterium
ACTTTTTTTACTTGGCCGTTTCTCACAGCGTATTTCTTATTATATCTCTTCGCTATCTTTTTGTCAAGTACTTTTTTTCGGCCCCTCTAGAAATCAATCTTTGAACCTCTTCTAAGCTCTCTTTTTTCGACAGCTTTATTATTCTATCATAACATAATTCACTTGTCAATACTTTTTTTAAAAACTAATTTTTAATCGACATATTAAGGTTTACTGAGCCCTTGCTGTAATAAGTTTCAGGTTCATAGCCTCTAACCTTTGCATTTATTTTAGTTTCATCACCGCTTGAAAGTTTCTTTGTATTTATATTTACGTATTTAACATATTCTCCCGGCTTAATTACCCCTGTTTCTCCTAAGTAAGAGCCTTTTTCATCTAATATAATTATAGATATCCAAGTATCATTAGATTCATAGTTAGTTAGGTCTATTTCACACTTACCATTTTCGTTAACCAAAGACCCGCATATTCCAACTTCATAAACACCTGCAACACTCAACTTAGAAAATCCACGATCATCGTCTACATTTTCCGGAACACCTTGGACAGCCGTGGCCTCAAATTCAGGTACAATAAATCTTGATTTATTATAATTATCTACAGTCCAAAAAACTATGCCTGCGATCAAAGTAATTAAAACTAAGCCAACCGCAATCATAATATATTTTTTATTTTTGGTATTTTCAGTTTCACAATTTGTTGGAAGTACCATCTCATCTTTTGATGTATTAGCCATGTTTAGCATATCCCCTTTTTATTGCATTTTTGTGCATTGTCACATATAAAAATTATGCTATCGCCGAAGCAAGTGCTATATCACGACGATAGCATATTAATTTTTTAAAATATTACTAATCTAAAATCAACCTATTTCCTATTTTACTGACTTAATGCTTATCTTAATCCCTTAAACACCGGTATGGTTAGCTAATGTAGCGGTTACTGTACCGAAAACTTCACTGTTTTCTGCTGCTCCTTCAGCGCTGAAGCCATATTTGCCTGCTACTGACAATGTTTCAGCATTTTCCGGGTTGCCGGATAACCATAGGTAAGAAGTTTGAGTTCTGGTATCTGTTGATGTTTTGTCACCTAATGCTAGTGTTGCTTGTTCAGTATTTCCAGTAACACCATCTTTATCCAAAACTTCATTCTTATAGAATTTACCTGTTACATTGTTATAGTTTCTGGCTGCTTGATAATCATCACCAAATGCTGTATGGTCAAATGTAAGATTTACATCATAGGCCTTTGCCGATTTGTTTGTAGCACTTACCTTACCGGAACCGGCTGTTGTCTCCCATTCAGCATCATTCCATGTGCCTGTTGTGGAGTTCCAGGTTCTTACAAAGCTATATGTAAGTGCGCCCCAAGTGATTTCTACTGATACCGAATCTTCAAATGTAGCGGTACCTGTAACAGCATGCTTTGCTGCGTCACCAACTGCATCCATTGTCATTTTACCTGAGCCTTTATAGATTCCGGAGCTCGGTTCTGTTTCTGCCAAGGTGCCTTTTGTTCCGTCATCAAGTTTTACGGTTGCAAATGCAGTCGAACCTGTTGCTAACATGCTGGTTGCCAATAAACCTGCTAATAATTTTTTACTTAATTTCATGATAGATACCTCCTATCTGCTAATAAAAACACCTCTACTTTTCAACTATAAACTTTAGCCGACAACTTTTTTTATTTTCCTACCACCCCTTTCACTGAAATATCTAAATAGAATATTCTTAATGAAAAGATTAATCTATACTAAAGGCATTACTGCCATTAGTTCTTAATTAATAATTTAATTGGTGCTTGGGTTTGCATTGCAGCCTTTTCATTAGTATTGATATCATACAAATCCATATATAATATTGCGTCATATTCACCGGCCGGTAAAACCGTACCGTCGGGCAATGCATTCAACTCAATTGTTGAAATTGCATATCCGGGAGGCACTGCTCCTGTCTTACCTACTGTGACTCTCATTCTTGTTTTGTCATAATTTAATGCATCTAATTTTTGTTGTTCTTCTTGTGTTCTTCCTGTTTTTCCTACTTTATCCATAAGGACTGCATCGGTTATTTGAAGATTTACTACAACATGATGGTTAGAAGAACCGGGATTTTTATAACTGAAACTTGCAGCCCCCGTTCCATTTTCTGCATCGATATAGCCCGAATAGGATATTGTAGTTTTGTTTTCACCGGTAGCCGGGGTAAGGTCGTCCACTTTTTGGATGTCACTTGCTACGCCTACAGGTGGATAATAATCCAATTTAGTTTCTTGCGTTTTGTTATAAATAGTCCAGCCTAATACAGCCGACAATATTAAACCGGCAGAGATTAAACCGACATACGGCAATGGTATTAATACATCCTTCTTGGATTTTCCAACAACTAAGCAAGATTCTACAGTTCCTGAGTTTTCCCAAACAAACCCTGCACAGTTGCTTTTAAGTAGTATGTTTGTACCTACGGCACAGGCCTTTATTGTACCTTCGTTATTAACAGCTGCAAATGAGCCTCTGTATCTTCCGGCTTTTATAATACCGTCAATAACTAAATTAATGACTGTACCGCCATCTATATGTCCAAAGAAGCCACCGTATTCAAGTTTTTTATCCTTTACAACAAAATTCTTAATACGATGTCCATCGCCATCAAAAATTCCTCTAAAACCATTTAGGTCAGTTGTACCAATAGGTTTCCAACTTGCTCCTTTAAGGTTTAAGTCTTTTTTTAAAATAAATTTTCCATTTATATATTCTTCTTTGCCTTCATTAACACCATTAACAAATTCAAATAAGTCTTCAGCATTTTCTATGGGTTGAAAATCATCTTTAGAATTATTGATAACCTTAAAGTTTCTATTTTTAAATAATGCTTTTCCTGATGATACTGTCCAAGTTTTTTCTAAATCCCAACCCGCATTTTCTAAAACACTTTCTCTTAATTCATTTTCAGTTAATCCTATTACCGAAAAAGAATTGTCTTCCCCAACTTGTATATCGGATTCCTCTGCTACTTTTTCATTATTTGATTCACTATTAGAAATGTAAAAACATGATTGTATTGTCCCTAAATTATCTTTACAAAATTCTTTAGAATTCTCTTTTTGACAAATATACCTAGACCAACAATTTTCTATTTTACCTTCATTCCTATAGCAAAATGCTGATGTATCTATTTTTGATTTAGTTTTCATCTCAGAATAACAATTTTTAATATCGCCGGTATTTATTCCAATAAAACCACTGTTTACTGCGTCTTTTTTCCTCATTAAAATTCACATTCCTTTATAAGATTTAACTTAGAGTTTTATTTTAATGCCAAAAGTTACCCTTCATATTTACCAAAAAAATTATTAATACAGTGTTCTTTTTTTTGTAACTTTATTATATACCCATTAATACGCAAAGTCAATACTTTTTTGGAAAAATTTTAGGTATTTTTAAAAAAAATCGAACAATATGTAAATTAGGTGCCTTATTTTTGTTAAAGATTGCTAATAATAAGTTCACTCAATATGATAATGATTTTTCTAATATATAAAATAAATTTATTACTACATAATACAGTTTATATGCTTATTTAAGCTATATTTAACACTCTTTGAATATTAGCTACTTATATAACTAAAGCCCCGGCTAAGATAAATTAGCTCGAGGCTTTATAGCTATAACATACTCTCAACAACATTCGAGTTTTTTTATATAATCCTTATCAGGAGTCACAAATAGGGTTTTTTGGTTCTTATAAATTACATTCCCGGGTTTAGCACCTTGAGGTTTGCTTACATTACGTATATAAGTATAATCAACCGCAACACCAGATGAATTACCGGCCTTACTATAAAACGCAGCAATCATCGCAGCTTCATATAATGACTTTTCACCTGCTTCATTGCCATCGCACACTAAAACCGTATGCGAACCCGGCATATCTTTAACGTGAAACCAAATGTCATTTTTACGTGATTCTTTCAAAGTGAGGCTGTCATTTTGTGAGTTATTTCTTCCAACTAAAATTTTAAACCCCTCACTTGAACAAAATTCTATAGGCTTTAACTTTTTAGAAGACTGTTTTTTACCCTTTCTTAGTTTTAAGTAGCCTTGATCACATAGTTCTTTCCTTATTTCCTCAATTTCTTCTAAAAGTTTTACCCTTCCCAGTAAATCAAGTACACTTTCTATATATTCTTTTTCATCTTGGGACTTTTGTATTTGCTCTAAAAGCATTTTTTGAGCAGTTTTTGATTTTCTATATTCTTTATAATATTTTTGTGCATTTTGAGCCGGAGTAAGTCTTGAATCCAACTTAACTTTTATTGGTTCATTATTGTCATAAAAGTTTTCGAGTTCGACCAAACTTTGACCCTTTTCAAGCCTATATAAATTTGCATTTATAATATCGCCATAAAGTTTTGACTCTTCTTTTTGCTTACTCAACAATATTTCATTTTTTTGGATAGCAATTTTCTTAACTATCCTTTCATTTAAATTAGAAAGCACCTTGGACAAATCCGAATACTTGGCCTTCATCCTTTCCTTTAAGTCTTTTTCAAAGTAGAAATCATCCAAAAGCTCCGAAAAATTCTCATAAGCCTTCTTACTTGCCAACTCCTCATATTGATTTATATCTATAAAGGAAAACTCCAGTGGCTCCTTAGCACTGTTTAGTAACATAATTGGTTTTCCGTTAATGTCTTGAACTGTTTTAATTAAATCATCTAATATGGCCCCAAGCCTCATATCAAGATCCTCGTCAAGACTTGATACTGTCAATGTTTCTTTTTTAGAGAGTAAATACGCTGCTTCCCTGCACACTATTGGAGAGACCCCTTGGATAGTAGAAAGCAATGCTTTCTCAAGCAAAGAATCTCCCTTTTTTTCCTTCATTGTTTTTATAATATCGATTGATTTATTTTCTATCAAACATAACTTATCTTGCTTTGGAGGTAATTCATACTTAACTCCCGGCAAAACTATCCTTTTTGAAGATGTAGAGGCGTCAACTCTTTTAAGTGAGTCTATAATCCTCAAATTATCATCAAATAAAATAATATTACTATATTTACCCATTATCTCTATAGCAATTGTAATCTTTACCTTGTCGCCTAATTCATCAGTTGCGACAAAATCAAGGAACAAAGCTCTTTCAAGTCCTATTTGACGAACTGCAACAAGTTTTGCTGAAGAAAGCTTTTTTCTAAAAAGCATACATAGCATAGGTGGGGACTTAGGATTTTCAATCTTATGATTGGTAAAATGAATTCTTGGACTGTTTGCCCTTGCTGAAAGTAAAAGTTTTAATACGTCAGTCTTACTTCTTAAAGAAAGGACAATTTCATCCTTATTGGGTTGATATATCTTATCTACCCTTGAATTTAGTGCTTTTTCCTCTATTTCTTTTTTAATATGTCTTAAAAATGCACCATCAAGTGCCATAACTCTTCCTCTTTCTAAATGTATTCTAACATATTTTTAAATGTACTCGATTTAACAAAATTAATATTTTTAAACTCTAAACTAAGTAAATTAATCAATGGTTCGATTACTACATCTTCAGTACAAAAATGTCCCGCATCCACAACCGTGACTCCTGCCGCCATTGCGGATAGGATTTCATGGTGTTTAATCTCCCCGGTTACAAAGGCATCTGCACCCTTTTTTATTGCCTTATAAATATAGTCTCCACCTGCACCTGAGCAAACCGCAACTTTTTTAATCTTACGCTTTCCATTTATATACCTTACACCATTGCAGTTCAATGCCCTTTTTACAAAAGAAGCAAATTCATTTGGTAAATATTCGCTTTGTAAATTTCCTATCAATCCGCAGCAAATCTTTTCCCTTATTGCACTATTCTCAAAAATATCATAGGCAGGTTCCTCATAGGGGTGAGCTTCAAGCATAGCTGAAATAACAGCATCAATTTTTGATGGGCTGCAAATCATTTCAAGTCTATTCTCTTTTACTTTTTCGTAGCTTCCTACTTTTCCTAAGAAAGGCTGTGCTCCGTCATCCGGCAAAAATTCTCCCTCTCCTAAGGACTTAAAAGAACAGCCCCTATAATCACCTAAACTTCCCGCTCCTGCAAGCGTCATTGCAGACTTAACCTTATCAGTATACTCCTCAGGAACGAATACTATCAATTTATGATAGTTTCTGCTTTTATATATCGATAGACCCTCCACATTTTTCAAGTCCAACAAATTCGCAAGAGAACTGTTAACTCCTCCATCAGCCATATCTAAGTTGGTGTGGGCACAAATAGCATTAATATCATTTTTAGCCAGTAAGTACGGCATACTGTTGGAATCAAGCCTTTTAATAGGATTAAATATCACGGGATGGTGACTTATTATGAGATTAGCTCCTATTTCTTTTGCCTCTTGTATAACACTTGATGTAATATCCAAAGAAAGCAATACTTTGTTTACCACTGCTGAATAGTTGCCTACAAGCATACCGCAGTTATCAAAGTCCATTGCCGAATTAAAGGGTGCAATTTTATCGATATAATTATAAATATCCTTTACTGTTGACATATCTATCTTCCTTTTTTATTTATTTTATTAACTCTTGAAGCTCTATGCATATACTTTCAAGCTCACAAGCATCTTGAATCATATCTTGGCATTTAAGACCCTTGATTTGATTTTTTATATTATTAATCTCTCTTTTAATATATCCCTTTGATTCTATCGAAAGCGGAACATCTAATTTTCCTATGTATGGATACAACTTATCAACTGTAATTTGCTCTTTTGTATACCTTGCATTAATTATTGTATATACCCTCTTTTCAGATGTAACCGTTTCTTCTTTATATATCTTATAATTTTCACCTTTAAGAAATATTCTTAATTCCTTTGATGTAGTCATTGGCTGCAAGATAAGATTTTTAGAGCTATCCTTAAGCCAAGACGCCTTAGATAAAATATTGGATATAAGTTCTCCTCCCATACCTGCTATTACTATGTCGTCAACTTCATCCTTATTTATCTTTTCAAGGCCATTCGAGAGCCTGGTTTCAATCTTATCGCTCAATGAGTATTTTGCTATATTTTGTTTGGCTATGTTAAGTGGACCCTCGTTAATATCAGCTGCAATTGCAGACTTAACTATATTATTTTGGACAAGCCATATAGGTAAATACGCATGATCTGTCCCTATATCAACAACCCTTGCCCCTTTCCTTACCATTAGTGCACAAGCTTTTAATCTATTATTTAAACTTTGATTTTGCATATTACCCCCTAAAATTATCCTTTATATGGTAGGCTTTCTACCAAAAATTCTTTTATACCATGGAACTTTCTTGTTTTTCTCAACCCTTCCATTCCATTTATTATATTGATATGCTGAAAATTGCCTTGTATCTGTAATATCTAATCTTCTTGTATATATTTCTATAAGACCCTCATGCAATGCACTATACTTTTCCTGAATGTCTTCAATGGTACCTTGTTCTCTTATATAATCACCGGCTGTATCCCTTGGGTAATTGTTAATGGTATCATTTACAAATGTCTCTTTAGAAATTATAGATGATGCCAAAGAAATTAAATTTTCATCGTACTTCAAAACTTCCATTTTTTTCTTGGTAGCACGAATAATTTCGATAGATCTAAGAAGATAGGGTAAATATTGTTTTTTAATTTCCCTGTCTTTATCACAGTAGCGGTCAAAGCCAAATCGTTTATAATAATTCAAGTAATCATTTTCCTTACCAAAATACTCCGTACCCTCTTTAGCTTTAATTAGTGCACTCTCTAAGTCCTTATAAAATCCATATGCTTGTAATACATTAATATTATCTTTTTTCATACTCAAGGACGAACGATCATTTGCATATGCACCGTTTACAGTTTCTTGACAGTTTGCTATATTCATCGAATAGGATTCCCCATTACCAACATAAAGTTCTATGGGTGCATTACTACCTATTACTGTAACGGACTTACCTGTTATCTCAGTATATTTTTTTGAAACCATTTCGGCCAAATTCGACGTACTGCATCCAAATAAAATTATTTTTCCACGCCAAAACCATGGCTTTTTAATCTTTGCTGCAAACTCTGCTAACAGATCTTTATCGTAAGTTTCCATATACGATGAAAATTTCTCACCGGTATTATGGCCACCATGACCTATAAACACAATATTTTCATCACGTTTAAGTTTAGTCTTTGGAAGTGCAACTTTTAATAAATAATCCTTCCATGAAATTTTTCTCCTAATTTCCTCATTGTCATCTATATCTTGTTTACTGCCAGATATCCCCTCAATCTCTTTCTGATCATATGGCTGACATTTTTTAACAGGTTCACCTTTATATAAACGATTAATATTACCGTCTATAAATCCTTTAAACTGAAATGTCTTTTCATAATCGCGAAATATATTATTTTCATCATTTCTTAATGCAGGATTACTTTTTATGGCTTTATTTTCATCTATTGGCCTATATTTGTAACTAGTATTCACAACAGGGTCATTATTTACATTTAAATTAATCTTTACTCTTTGAGCCGGGATATTTTTATTTTGACCCATGTCCGCATCTGAATCTACTATATTATTTAGCATAACCTTAGGGATTACAGTCTTATGTCGTTCAGCATTTGCTTCAAGTCTTATGTCATCATTTACGGCCTGACCGTTAATGATATCAGTCGTATTTTGATAACCTGACTGTTTTTGTTGTTTGTAATGGCTTATTTCATGCGGAATAGTCTCGTCGCATCCGGGGGCTACATATATACTTTTTCCCCTGGTATATGCATATGCCCCTATTTTATAGGGCTCAGCTGAATTTCTTACAATAGAAACCTCACTATCTGAAACACCGCACATTTTTTTAACATCTTTAAGCTTAACCCTGTCTAACGAAAACATACCATAAGCCCCCTAAAATTAATTAAAAATCATGCATCTACCAAACCTAATATAAAACAAATAACCTTAAAAATCAAATATTAAAGAAATTTTTTCAGGTATTTTCCTGTATATGAATTTTTAACCTTTACAATTTCCTCAGGCGTACCGCAGGCTACAACGTAGCCCCCTTTATCCCCACCCTCGGGACCTAAGTCTATTATATAATCCGCACTTTTTATAAGATCGAGATTATGCTCGATAACTAACACTGTGTTTCCTGAATCCACAAGCTTTTGAAGTACATCAATAAGCTTATGAACATCTGCTATATGGAGTCCTGTTGTAGGTTCATCAAGTATATATATTGTTTTTCCTGTCGGCCTTTTGGAAAGTTCCGAGGCAAGTTTTACTCTTTGAGCTTCTCCACCTGAAAGTGTTGTTGCCGATTGTCCTACTTTTATATAACCCAATCCAACATCGCATAAAGTTCTAAGTTTTTTCTCAATCTTGGGTATATTGCTAAAGAACTCCAATGCTTCTTCAACCGTCATTTCAAGGACATCATAGATACTCTTGTCTTTATATTTAACTTCAAGCGTTTCCCTATTATACCTTTTGCCCTTACATACTTCACATGGTACGTAGACGTCAGGCAAAAAATGCATTTCAATTTTTATTATACCGTCGCCGGTACAAGCCTCACATCTTCCGCCCTTTACGTTAAATGAAAATCTACTGCTGCCAAACCCCTTCATCTTTGCTTGTTGTGTAGTTGAAAATAGTTCTCGTATATCAGTAAACACTCCCGTATATGTTGCAGGATTTGATCTTGGTGTCCTTCCTATAGGCGACTGATTAATATCTATAACCTTATCGATATTTTCTACTCCAAGAATCTTTTCATGTTTTCCGGACTTAGCTTTTGATTGATTTATAGTATGAGAAAGGCTTTTATATAGTATTTCATTAATTAATGATGATTTCCCCGAACCCGACACACCAGTAACACAAACAAACTCACCAAGTGGAATTTCTACATCTATATTTTTAAGATTATTCTCGCAGGCACCTATTATTTTAAGTTTTTTTCCATTTCCGCTTCGTCTTTTTTCGGGAACAGGTACTTTCTTTTTCCCCGTCATATATTGACCCGTTATAGACTCCTCACATGACTTAATATCATCTATTGTACCCGCGCATACAACATTTCCTCCATGCACTCCCGCTTTTGGACCTATATCAACTATATAATCCGCCGCATACATTGTATCCTCGTCATGTTCAACAACGATAACTGTATTTCCAACATCTCTTAGATGTTTCAATGTACCTATCAATTTATCGTTATCTCCTTGGTGGAGACCTATACTTGGTTCATCTAATATATAAAGTACACCCATTAAAGATGACCCTATTTGAGTTGCAAGACGAATCCTTTGACTTTCTCCTCCCGAAAGCGTGCCGGATGATCTTGATAATGTAAGATATTCAAGTCCTACACTATTTAAGAAATTTAGCCTTTCTCTTATTTCTTTTAAAACTTCTTTGGCTATCAATTGCTCTCTTTGAGTAAGCTCTATATTTTCAACAAAGTCCAAAGCATCCGCAATTGATTTCTCGCAAAAGTCATTTATATTTATCCCGCCAACAGTAACGGATAAACTTTCCTTAGAAAGTCTTTTTCCCTCGCACTCATCGCAAGGTATAGCACTCATATATGCTTCTATCTCACTTTTTATCCAACTGCTGCTTGTCTCTCTAAAACGTCTTTCAAGGTTGTTGATGATTCCCTCAAACTTGGTTTTATATGTCCCACTTCCATATGCATTTTTTCTTGTGACAGTAATCTCCTCATCACCCGTACCATAAAGCAGGATATTTACTATATCATCACTTAAATTTTTTATTGGTGTATCTAAAGAAAAATCATATTTTTTTGAAAGAGCCTTAAAATACATCGTGGCTATTGTGCTTCCTTCCATAGCCCAACCGCTTGCCTTTATTGCACCCTGGTTTATTGATAATTCCTTATTGGGTAAAATCAAATCGGGATCTATTTTCATAAAAACGCCCAAGCCGGTACATTTCTTACAGGCTCCAAAAGGATTGTTAAACGAAAACATTCTTGGTGATAGCTCATCAATGCTCACTCCATGATCAGGACATGCATAGTTTTGAGAAAATACCAAATCCTCCCCGTCAATAACATTTATAACAACGATAGAACCCGATACAGCAGTTGCTGTTTCTATAGAATCGGCAAGTCTCGATTTTACATTATCATCTATAATTAACCTATCTATAACTATTTCTATAGTATGCTTTTTATTTTTCTCAAGCTTTATTTCTTCTGCTAAATCATATATAATTCCATCGACTCTAACTCTTACATAGCCGCCCTTTCTTGCGTCGTCAAGGACTTTTACATGCTGACCCTTTCTCGCCTTTACAACGGGAGCTAAAACCATTATTTTAGTTCTTTTAGGAAGATTCATAACTTGATCTACAATTTGGTCAACAGTTTGCTGCTTTATTTCTTTGCCGCAAACCGAGCAATGAGGTATTCCTATCCTTGCATACAAAAGCCTTAGGTAATCATAAATTTCAGTTACAGTACCCACTGTTGACCTTGGATTTTTAGAAGTAGTTTTTTGGTCTATAGATATTGCCGGCGAAAGACCCTCTATATAATCAACATCCGGCTTCTCCATTTGACCTAAAAACTGCCTTGCATAGGATGATAAAGACTCAACATATCTTCTTTGCCCCTCTGCATAAATAGTATCAAAAGCAAGAGACGACTTTCCCGAACCGGAAAGTCCCGTTAAAACTACAAGCTTATCCCTTGGTATAGATAAATCTATATTTTTTAAGTTATGTTCTCTCGCACCTTTTATAAATATATTTTTAGTAGACATAAATCCACCCCAAATTCGCTTTAAATTTCCTCTTTTAGTTTATTAATCTTGTCCCTTAAATACGCAGCGTGCTCAAATTCAAGTAATTTTGCTGCAGCCTTCATTTCTTTTGTAAGCTCGGCAATCAGCTTTTCTTTTTCTGTCTTTGTAAGCCTTTTCTTTTTGCCTAACTTTTTATCCGCACCTGATATTTCCAAAACATCGGCTACTTTCTTGCTTATTGTTTTTGGTACAATACCGTGGTCTTTATTATATTGCATTTGTATTTCACGGCGACGCTGAGTTTCGGTTATGGCTATCTCCATAGACCTCGTGACTTGGTCGGCATACATTATAACTTGACCTTGTGAATTTCTTGCTGCCCTTCCTATTGTTTGTATAAGAGACCTTTCTGAGCGTAGGAAGCCTTCCTTATCCGCATCTAATATGGCGACAAGCGAAACTTCGGGTATGTCCAAACCCTCTCTTAATAGGTTAATTCCAACAAGTACATCAAACTTTCCAAGCCTTAAATCCCTTATTATTTCCATTCTTTCTACAGTATCTATATCATAATGCATATATTTAACTTTTATGCCGACATTTTCAAGATAAGCGGTCAAATCCTCCGCCATCTTTTTAGTAAGAGTAGTAACTAAAACTCTATTTCCCTTTTCAGTCCTCGTATTTATTTCAGATATTAAATCCTCAATTTGACCCTCTGTAGGTTTTACTATAATTTCGGGGTCTAAAAGCCCTGTGGGTCTTATTACCTGCTCTACTATTTGAGTGCTTTTCTCTTTTTCTAAATCTCCGGGGGTAGCACTCACAAAGATCACCTGATTAATTCTGCTATAAAATTCATCGAAATTAAGAGGCCTGTTGTCAAATGCCGATGGAAGCCTAAACCCATAATTTATCAAGTTTTCCTTTCTTGCTCTATCACCTGCATACATTCCCCTAACCTGCGGCAATGTAACGTGAGACTCATCGACAAATAAAAGATAATCTTTAGGGAAATAGTCTATCAACGTAAACGGAGCACTCCCCGGCTCTCTCCCGGACATTATCCTCGAATAATTTTCAATTCCCTTACAAAAACCAATTTCCCTAAGCATTTCTATATCATATCTTGTTCTTTGCTCAATCCTTTGAGCTTCTAATAGTTTACCGTTATTTCTAAAAAAGTCAAGCCTTGACTCAAGCTCCTTATTGATATTTGCAATAGCTAATTCAAGCTTGTCCTTTGGTACAATATAATGAGAAGCAGGATAAATCGCAACATGTTTCAAAAGAGCATTGACTTGACCTGATACAGGGTTTATTTCACTTATTCTTTCTATTTCATCGCCAAAAAATTCTACTCTTATAACGTAATCTGAGGCTTGAGCCGGGAATATTTCAACCACATCGCCCCTTACTCGAAATTTATTTCTAACAAAGTTTATATCATTTCTTTCGTATTGCAATTCAACAAGCTTAGCAATTAACTCTTCTCTGGTTTTCGTCATTCCCGGTCTTAATGATATAACCATTGTCTTATAATCTATTGGGTTTCCCAAGCTATAAATGCATGAAACACTTGAAACTATAATTACATCGTCTCTTTCTGCCAGTGCAGAGGTTGCCGAGTGCCTTAACTTATCTATTTCATCATTTATTGCGGAATCTTTTTCTATATATGTGTCCGTATTTGCAATATAAGCCTCAGGCTGATAATAGTCATAATAAGATACAAAATATTCCACAGCATTTTCAGGAAAAAATTCTTTAAATTCCGAACAAAGTTGAGCTGCCAAAGTTTTATTATGCGCTAAAACCAACGTAGGTTTATTGACCTTTTCTATAACATTAGCCATTGTGAAAGTTTTTCCCGAACCCGTAACACCAAGCAAAGTCTGCTCTTTGTAACCGTTTTTTATTCCATTTACAAGTTTTTCTATAGCCTGCGGTTGATCACCCGTAGGTTTATAATTAGATTTTAATTTAAACGATCCCATCAAATTCCCCCTTAAATCGGTTAATATGATTTCACACTTAGTAAACAATCGTCTTTAAATTGGTACTTATCCAAATCAGCAGTATAATCTATAACCTCTATCCCGTTTTTTTCCAGCTTTTCCTTTTGTTTTTCTATTCCTCCAAAGGCAAAATGTTTGGAAAGTTTGCCTTTTCTATCTACAACCTTATAGCAAGGATATAAATCTTTATTAGGATTATTGTGTAATATATTCCCAACAGCCCTCGCCAAGTTTTTGTTTCCAAGGTACATTGCAATTTGCCCATATGTCACGACTTTTCCATGCGGTATAGTAGTAAGATACATATATACTTTTTCTTTTATGGTCATATTAAAGCCTCTTTAAACATCATTATCGTTGTGGACTAAATAAGTCCTTTCCCAAATTACTTTGGGCCAAAGAAACATAATCCCCGTCAGCCACAATCAAATGATCAACTAATCTCACTCCAACAAGCCTTAATGATTCAAAGGTCGCACTTGTTGCCAATAAATCTTCCCTTGACGGTAATGCAATACCGCTTGGATGATTATGAGCAATAATAGCCTTGCTTGCATTATATCTCATAGCCAGTTCAACTATTTTTCTAATGTATATTTCAGAGGCATTGACACTGCCTTCACTTACCTTGCCGCAATACAAAAACTTTGACTTTTTGTCCATTAACAAAAGTATCACCGCTTCATTTATAACTCCTACAAACTTACTTAGAATTAAACTTCCTATAGTCTCATCAGTCAAAACTGAATCTTGTAAATGGTGCTTGTCCTCCAAGTAACATCTGCAAATTTGTGGTATCATCTTCAAAAAGACCGCTGAGCTTTTACCAATACCTTCTATTTTCATAAGTTCTTCAATCGGCGCATCAAATACAGCCGAAAAAGATCCAAATGAGTCTATAAGCGCGTGACCCACTTCATTAGTATTCTTCCTTGAAATTGAATTAAATAAAATCATTTCGATTTTTTCATGATCTTTAAGACTTTCTAATCCTTGCTCTAAAAATTTATCTCTCATTCTATCTCTATGTCCTTCGTGCATTTTATACTTCCTTTCGTCTAAAGAAGCTTATATTATCACTTTTATATTTATTATATAATCTTTTAGGCAATTTGAAAAGTGTAATTTTGTTTGTTTTATGATATAATAAATCGAATCAAAATAAAGAGGAATGAAAAATGAGAAATATTGAAATAAAAAAGAATGACGCAAACCAAAGGCTTGATAAGTTCCTTTCTAAGACCTTAAAGACTTTACCTTCTTCACTTATGTACAAATACATAAGAAAAAAACGTATCAAACTAAACGGTAAAAGGTGTGAAATATCTACACGACTTAAAGAAGGTGATATACTATCGCTTTATATTAACGATGAATTTTTTGAAACACACGAAGATCAATATGATTTTTTAAAAGCGCCTACTGACATTAATATTATCTATGAAGATGAAAATATTATGCTTATAGATAAGCCGGCAGGGTTAATCGTACATCAAGACGAAAATTACCACTTTGATTCTCTTATATCAAGGATTCAACACTATTTGTATGATAAGCTTGAATTCAACCCAAAAGATGAACACAGCTTTACCCCCGCATTGGTAAATCGAATAGATAGAAACACAGGCGGAATAGTAATAGCCGCTAAAAACGCCGAATCACTTCGAATACTTAATAATAAAATGAGAAATAGAGAAATTAAAAAGAAGTACTTATGTATTGCACATGGGATATTTAAAGTCAAATCAAGTACACTTGTAGCATTTCTAGAAAAAAATGAAAAACAAAATCGAGTCTATATATCAAACAAAGAAAAACCGGGATATAAAACAATTAAAACGAAATATAGAGTAATTGATGAAAAATCAAAAAAATTCAGTCTTTTAGAGGTCGAACTTCTAACGGGTAGAACCCACCAAATAAGAGCTCACATGGCATATATAGGCCACCCTCTTTTAGGTGATGGAAAATACGGCACCAATGATCTAAACAAAAATTTAGGATATAAAAGGCAGTGCTTATGCTCATATAAGCTAATGTTTAGTTTTTCCAGTTCAGCAGGAATACTCGAGTATCTTAACTCACAACAATTTGAAGTTCCAAATGTATGGTTCGTCGAGGATTTTTATAACAAATTGTAAAATAATAAAAAATAAGACCTCATATAGTTTTATATACTATTTTATCTGTTTTTCCTTATAAAAGCATTGACATTGTCAAACATATGTTGTACTATATAATAAGCCAATCGGCCCGAGTAGCTTATTAGTAGAGCGTTGTTATATAGTTATTTCAAAGGCATCGGTGCAAGTCCGATCTAGGGCGAATTTTTCAATTCAAAGCGAGGTTATATTAAATGTACGAAGACAAAACCCTTATTTGCAAAGATTGCGGCAAAGAATTTATCTTTACTGCAGGTGAACAAGAATTTTATGCATCCAAAGGATTCACAAATGAACCACAAAGATGTAAAGAGTGCCGCGATATTCGCAAAAGTTCTTTGAGAACTGCACGTGAAATGCATGAAACTACATGTGCTTCATGTGGCCAAACAGCAAGAGTTCCATTCAAACCAAGTGAAGATCGCCCTATATATTGCAGCGATTGTTTCTCAAAAGTTAGAGAAACTAGATAGTATAATAAAAGGTCCCACTAAAGGGACCTTTTTCTATTTTTAATAAAATTCAAAATAGTTGTTGACTTTTGATTTCACACATTGTATAATAGTATTGTTGGTTAAACAAATGTTTAGTTTTTCCAATTGCCCGAGTAGCTTATTAGTAGAGCGTTGTTATATAGTTATTTCAAAGGCATCGGTGCAATTCCGGTCTAGGGCGAATTTTTCAATTCAAAGCGAGGTTATATTAAATGTACGAAGACAAAACCCTTATTTGCAAAGATTGCGGCAAAGAATTTATCTTTACTGCAGGTGAACAAGAATTTTATGCATCCAAAGGATTCACAAATGAACCACAAAGATGTAAAGAGTGCCGCGATATTCGCAAAAGTTCTTTAAGAGCTTCACGTGAAATGCATGAAACTACATGTGCTTCATGTGGCCAAACAGCAAGAGTCCCATTCAAACCAAGTGAAGATCGCCCTATATATTGTAGTGACTGCTTCTCTAGAATTAACCAAAGATAAATTATTTCTTAAAAGCTCTCGATATTAAATCGAGGGCTTTTTTGTTGTATATATTTATAAGAAATAATTTACTGTTTAGGATATTATTTACTACGTGAATTTTCTTTAAAAAGCATGACCATACTTTATTATAAATTTATATAAAAAAGTAGGGATTTTTTTGCAGTATAATAAAGTAGAAATTTGCGGAGTTAACACATCAAATCTAAAAGTCCTAAAAGAAAAAGAAAAAATAGCTCTTTTAAAGAAAGTCAAAGAAGGAAATTCACTGGCAAGAGATGAGCTTATAAACGGAAATCTTCGATTGGTACTAAGCGTTATACAACGATTTACCAATAGAGGAGAAAATTTAGACGACTTATTCCAGGTTGGCTGCATAGGCCTCATAAAGGCAATAGATAACTTTGATATAAGCCAAAATGTGAGGTTTTCAACTTATGCTGTACCAATGATAATAGGTGAAATTAGAAGGTATTTAAGGGACAATAACTCAATAAGAGTAAGTAGGTCTATGAGAGACATTGCATATAAAGCGATGCAGGCTAAAGAACAAATGACCGCACGAAACAATAAAGAACCTACAATAGAAGAAATAGCAAAAGAATTGGACGTAAACAAAGAGACTGTTGTGTTGGCTTTGGAGGCCATAGTAGAACCCGTCTCACTCTTTGAACCCGTATTTTCAGACGGGAGTGATACTATATACGTAATGGATCAAGTTGGCGATAAAAACGATGATAGCAACTGGCTTGATGAAATTGCATTTAAAGAATCTATAAATAATCTTGGAGAGCGTGAAAAAAAGATACTTTCACTTCGATTTTTCCAAGGAAAAACACAAATGGAAGTTGCCAACCAAATAGGCATAAGTCAGGCCCAAGTATCAAGACTGGAAAAGGCTGCATTATATAAAATCAAAAATAATGGTTAATTACCTCGACCGACTTATAAATTATAGGTCGGTCGACTTGATATTACCATTTTTTTCGACTATAATCATATTATATCTTATTTATAAGTAAGGGGGAAAAATATGGTTTCTAGATTATATAGCCTAGGTCTTTTAGGAATAGATGCCTTTTTAGTTGAAGTAGAAGCCGATTTATCAAACGGTATCCCTGCTTTTGATGTAGTGGGTCTTCCTGACGCATCCGTCAAAGAATCAAGAGACCGAGTTAGGTCATCTCTTAAAAATTGTGGTTATGATTTTCCTGTCGGTCGAATTACGGTAAATCTAGCTCCTGCAGATATAAGAAAAGAAGGTCCTATATATGACCTCCCTATATTTTTGGCTTTACTTAAATGTACGTATCAAATTGATTATAATTTAGATGATTCTATCTTTATAGGCGAATTATCCTTATCCGGAGATATAAGACCTATTAACGGTGTACTCTCTATGGTAATAAAAGCAAAAGAACTTGGATATAAAAATGTATACGTGCCATATGACAACGCTTTTGAAGGAGCTGTAGTTGAAGGCATAAATGTATATGGTGTAAGTAATGTAAAGGCTCTCTTAGATCATCTTTCCTCAAAGGTTCCTCTTGCAAAGGCTGTAGCTAAACCTATGGAAAAGCCATCAGACGATAAATTATTGGACTTTGCCCAGGTTAAGGGGCAACTAGAGGCAAAAAGAGCATTAGAAATTGCTGCAGCGGGAGGCCATAATGTTATGCTTATAGGACCTCCTGGTTCAGGTAAAAGCATGCTTGCAAAGAGAATTCCCTCTATATTGCCGGATATGACATTTGAAGAAATAATCGAAACCACCAAAATTCACTCTATTGCAGGAGTATTACCGGCCGGATCCCCTATGATAACCACCCGTCCATTTAGGGCTCCTCACCACACTGTCTCACCTGCAGGTCTTTCAGGAGGCGGAAGAATTCCTCACCCAGGTGAACTTTCTTTAGCTCATAATGGTGTCTTATTTTTGGATGAGCTTCCTGAATTCAGCCGCAGCGCAACCGAAGTATTAAGGCAACCAATTGAGGACGGTATTGTAACCATTTCAAGAGTTAGCGGCACTTTATCTTACCCATGCTCAGTTATGCTTGTTGCCGCAATGAACCCCTGCCCTTGCGGCTATTTTGGTCATCCAAAAAGGCCATGTACCTGTTCTCAATCAACTGTATCTAAATATTTATCAAGAGTTTCCGGCCCTCTTTTGGATAGGCTTGATATTCATATTGAGGTTCCTCCCGTTGAATTTGAAGAACTTTCATCAAATGACCAAGCAGAAACCTCCGCCTCCATAAAAAAACGGGTTAATAAGGCAAGAGAAATTCAAAACATGAGATATAAGGACACAAATATATCATGTAATGCAAGAATACCCTCATCTATTCTGCACGAAATATGTAAAATGGATGACTCCGCCCTAAGCCTATTAAAAATGGCATTTGATAAAATGAGCCTTTCGGCAAGAGCATATGATAGAGTGCTAAAAGTTTCAAGAACCATTGCAGATCTAGACTCCAGTGAAGTGATAAAAGCTATACATATAGCAGAAGCTGTGCAATATCGAAGCCTTGATAGAAAATATTGGCTTAAGGAATTATAGATAACATATAAACAAAAACGAACATCCCTCTAACGCTAAAGAGGGATGTTTATTTTTATTCTTCTAAAGCATCGGCCTTAGTTCTATGGATAGTTCCTTTTGGATGTTGAGAGGGAGCATATATTGAATATAACTTTAAAGGACAATTACCAATATTTAAAACATTATGCCAAGTACCTGCAGGAATAATAAATGCGTATTGAGAATCAATACGTTTTTGTATGTCAAGCCTATCCTTATTTTCACCCATTTTTACTAAAGCTGTCCCGTCTTCTATTCTTATAAATTGGTCTAAATCAGGGTGTATTTCAAGTCCTATGTCTAGACCTGCCGGTATGCTCATCAATGTTAATTGCATATATTTATCTGTCCATAATGCACGACGAAAAAATTTATTCTCCTTTGTTTCCTTGTCAATGTTAAAAATAAACGGATCAGGGCCATAATCTACCCTTTTCCTAGGATTATTTCTATTATTAAAATTACGCATATAAATATTCCCCTCATAATCGTTTTAATATCAATTTATGCCATTAAATAAAATTTGGTGAATCTATAATTTTAATGTCACAAAAGGCAATCACATAATATTATGTAATAGACAAATTTATTTTTTGTGATTAAACAGGCCAAGTTTAGGCAAAAATATTCTTGTCAACATATATGACCAAAAATATTAGATTTCCGGAGTGTGAAAACTGTGAATATAAAACGAGGAGATATTTTCTATGCAGATCTTAGTCCTGTTGTAGGTTCCGAACAAGGTGGAGTTCGACCGGTATTAATTGTGCAGAATGATGTTGGAAATCGCTTTAGTCCAACCGTAATAGCCGCTGCAATTACAAGCCAACATTCAAAAGCTAATTTACCAACACATATAAACTTAGAATCTGAGGATAGCGGTCTTTCAAAAGACTCAGTAGTCCTACTTGAACAAATAAGAACGATCGACAAAAAAAGGTTAAAAGAAAAAACAGGCTGCCTTAACTATGCATCTATGGATAAGGTCGACCAAGCATTATCCGTAAGTTTCGGTCTTGAATTAGGTAATAATATAAATAATGCTACATAATTTTTTCTATAATTTAAACGCAAGATTATTGTAGCACTATATTTTAAAGAGTAAGGAGGAAACACTATGTGCACTTCCTCCTTATTTTGTTTTTTTACACATAAAAAGACCTCGGCTTAGCCGAGGTCTTTATCATAGGTATACGTCTATAATCAATCACCAAATAAATTTCTTATCTTATCAAAAAAGCCCTTCCGCTTTTGATAATTTTTATCGCTTATAGTTGCGTCAAATTCCTTCAAAAGTTCTCTTTGCTTGCTAGACAAATGCCTTGGAGTTTCTATTGTAACCTTAACATATTGATCTCCTCGACCCTTTGAATTCAAATGCGGTATACCTCTTCCCTTTAATTTAAAGATATCGCCGGGTTGAGTTCCCTCATGTATTGAATATGTGACTTTACCGTCTAAGGTCGGTACAACCACTTCGTCTCCTAAAGAAGCTTGAGTAAATGTTATAGGTATTTCACACCAAACATCATCCGCTTTTCTTTCAAATATAGAATGAGGTTTTACGCTTATATATACGTGTAAATCGCCATTTGGTCCACCATTTACTCCCGCATTACCCTTGTTTCTTATATTTAAAATTTGACCGTCATCTATTCCCGCAGGTACGGAAATTTCAATAGTTCTACGCTCATTTTTACGTCCGGTTCCTGAGCACTTCTTACAAGGATTATCTATTGTCTTACCCGTTCCTCTACACCTATCGCAAGTCCTTGAAGTTTGTATAACACCAAATGGGGTACGCTGGTTGATTGTAACCTGTCCTGATCCATGGCAAGACGGACAAGTCTTAGGTGAAGATCCTGCAGCCGCACCTGATCCACCACAAGCATCACATTTTTCTACGTTATTATACGTAATTTCTTTTTTGCATCCCTTAGCTGCCTCTTCAAAAGAAATAGTTAGAGAAACCTCAGTGTCTGCACCTTTCCTTGGAGCATTTGGGTTAGACCTTCTTCCTCCGCCGCCAAAGCCGCCAAAGAAACTGTTAAATATGTCGCCTAAATCTATATCTTCACCAAACGGTCCTTGTCCTGTTGGACCTGCGCCATAACTTGGATCGACTCCCGCATGACCAAACTGATCATATCTTGCTCTCTTCTGTTTATCAGAAAGTACTTCATAAGCCTCATTTACTTCTTTAAACTTCATTTCGGCTTCTTTATCACCCGGGTTTAAGTCCGGATGATATTTTTTTGCAAGCTTTCTATAGGCCTTTTTTATTTCGTCATCCGATGCATTCTTTGGTACACCGATAACTTCATAAAAATCCCTCTTATCTGCCAAAAATACCACTCCTACATTTATTGCTAAACCACCAAAATCCCTCCACTGCAAAAGAAGAGGGATATTGGAAATTATGTTATATCTTATTTGTTGTCTTCATCGACATCTTTGTAATCAGCTTCATATACATTATTACCGTCAGCAGTTTTTTCAGCTTGAGGTTCGCCGCCTTGAGGTGCTGCTTGTTGATATAATTTTGTTGATACTTCATACATAGCTTTTTGTAATTCTTCTGTCTTAGACTTAATATCTTCAAAATTGTTAGCGCTTATAGCTTCCTTTAAAGTTGATACTTTTCCGTTTAGGTTTGTTTTATCTTCTTCTGAAATTTTGTCTCCACTGTCTGAAAGTAATTTTTCAACAGCATAGCAAAGGTTTTCAGCTTCGTTTTTGGTTTCTACTTCTTCACGACGTTTTTTATCTTCTTCTGCAAATTGCTCTGCATTTTTAATTGCTTTGTCTATATCTTCTTTAGACATATTTGTGCTTGAAGTAATAGTAATGTTTTGTTCTTTTCCTGTACCTAAGTCCTTAGCATGTACGTTAACAATACCGTTAGCATCTATATCAAAAGTTACTTCAATTTGAGGAATTCCTCTTGGAGCAGGAGCAATACCGTCTAGTTTAAATAAACCAAGTTGTTTATTATCTCTTGCAAATTCACGTTCACCTTGAAGTACATTAACTTCAACTTGAGTTTGGTTATCTGCAGCAGTAGAGAAAATTTGGCTCTTCTTTGTTGGTATAGTAGTATTTCTATCAATAACCTTAGTCATAACTCCGCCCATAGTTTCAATACCTAAAGATAGAGGAGTAACATCTAAAAGTAATAGGCCTTCAACTTCTCCGCCTAAAACGCCGGCTTGAAGAGCTGCACCCATAGCAACACATTCATCAGGGTTAATGCCCTTAAATGGCTCTTTACCGGTTAATTTTTTAACAGCTTCTTGTACAGCAGGTATTCTTGAAGAACCACCAACCATTAATACCTTGTCAATTTCATTTATAGATAAGCCTGAGTCAGCTAAAGCATTCTTAACAGGAACCATTGTCTTTTCTACTAGATCTGCTGTTAATTCATTAAACTTTGCTCTTGAAAGAGTAAGGTCAAGGTGCTTAGGGCCTGTTGCATCTGCTGTTATAAACGGTAGATTAATAGCTGCAGAAGTAACACCTGAAAGTTCGATCTTAGCCTTTTCTGCTGCTTCCTTTAATCTTTGCATAGCCATTTTATCATTTTTAAGGTCTACACCTGTTTCTGCTTTGAAGGAAGAAACCATCCAATCAATTATTCTTTGGTCAAAATCGTCTCCACCAAGACGGTTATTACCTGCAGTAGCTAAAACTTCTTGAACTCCATCGCCCATCTCGATAATAGATACATCGAAAGTACCTCCGCCTAAGTCATAAACCATAATCTTTTGGTCATTTTCTTTATCAATACCATAAGAAAGTGCTGCAGCTGTAGGTTCATTGATTATACGTTTAACCTCTAAACCTGCAATTTTACCTGCATCCTTTGTTGCTTGACGTTGAGCATCTGTGAAATAAGCAGGTACTGTGATAACGGCTTGTGTTACCTTATCTCCTAGGTAAGCTTCTGCATCTGCCTTTAATTTTTGAAGTATCATTGCAGAAATTTCTTGAGGAGTGTAATCCTTTCCGTCTATAGTTACTTTATGAGATGTACCCATTTCTCTTTTTATAGAAGATATTGTACGATCAGGGTTAGTAATAGCCTGACGTTTTGCAACTTGACCTACCATTCTTTCATTATTTTTTGAAAAAGCTACTACAGATGGAGTTGTTCTTGCACCTTCTGCATTTGCTATAACTACCGGTTCGCCACCTTCTATAACAGCCACACATGAATTTGTTGTACCTAAGTCTATGCCTATTGTCTTTGCCATAATATATTTTCCTCCTAAAAATTATACATAATAAAATATTTTATAAAAATATAATCAGTTAGCAACTTGAACCATTGCATATCTAACTATACGGTCTCCAATTTTATATCCCTTTTGGAATACTTCTGCTATAACGTTTTCTTCCAAGTTATCGTCTTCAATATGTGCAACAGCATTATGAAGATCAGGGTTAAATGTGTCCCCTTTGTCGCCAAAGGATTCTACATTTAATTTTTTCATTGATTCATTAAATTGATTAACTATAAGGTTTAATCCTTTTTTATAGTTTTCATCTAAGTTTTCTAAGGACTTAGTTGCATTTTCTAAACTATCTGCAATTGGAAGTATTGCTCCTACTGCCATACTTATCGCATCTGAATATATAGAGGCTTTTTCTTTTTCTGTCCTCTTTCTAAAGTTTTCATATTCTGCCGCAATACGCAGTAACCTATCTTTTTGAGATGCAAGTTCTTTTTCCATTTTTTCCAAAGCTTCTTTATTTGGATCAACTTTTTCTTGAGATTCAATATTTTCCTTAGTATTTTTTGATTCTTCTAATACTTGATTTTCATCTATAGAAGCCTCTTTTGGTTTCTTTGATTTAGTACTCAAAAAATTTTCCCCTTTCGTTTTATGCACATATATTTATATTGTTATATTTAATTTTAATTATCCAAAATTTCACTTAAAATATTTCCAACTGATGAACTTAGATATTCAAGACTCGTTATTACTTTAGAATAGTTCATCCTTGTAGGACCTATTATTGCGATTGCACCTGACGCTTTATTAAATAAATTGTAGGGCGATATAATTATACTTGTACCCAAAAGCTCGGGTTTATTAATTTCAGGACCTATTAAGACATTGGTTGAGTTGTTTTTATTGTCAAACAATAAATCAACAAGCTCCTTTTGCCTATTCAAAAAGCCCATAATGCCCTTGGCATCAGCTGTATCAAACTCCGGAAGAAATAAAAGGTTCATTTGTCCTTCCATTCTAACATTTATATTCATTGATTCTTCTGCAGCTTCCAATATTGCATTCAACACTGCAGGCATCAAAAGAGTCATTTCTCCAAAAGTAACGGCTATACTTTGAATAAATGCCGGCGTTATAGAAGAGATATTAATACCCGTAAACTTTTCATTTATGATGGAAGTAAATACCTTTAAAAGTTCGGGAGTAAGGTCATAATCACACCTAAAAAGCTTATTTTTTACAATTCCTGATGAAGTCATAAATATAAGCATCGCAGAGCGTTTACCTACTTTTACAAATTCGATTTTTCTAACTGTATCACTAAACGCAGGTGGTGTTGTAGAAATAGCGGCGAAGTTGGTTATCTCCGACAAAAGCTCCGATGCTCTTGAGAGCAACTTTTCAGGATCATCTCTGCAAGTAGATAAATTAGATAAGATAAAGCCCTTTTCATTGTCACTCAAATCTTCTTTGTTCATAAGCTTATTAATGTAGAGCCTATACCCTTTATTGGAAGGTACCCTTCCTGACGAAGTATGTAGCTGTTCCAATAAACCCAGTTCACAAAGATCCGCCATATCGTTTCTTATGGTTGCAGATGAAACTGAAAAATCCAAATAATCGCAAAGTATCTTTGAGCCAACCGGTTCGCCTGTCTTTACATGAATTTCAATAATCGCTTCAAGTATTTTTAGTTTTCTTTCTTCAGGTTTCATAGCACTTACCTCTGATTCTCATCATTAGCACTCTCATCTTTAGAGTGCTAACATAATTATAATTTACCATTAATATCTGCAAATGTCAATAGTAAATTTAAATTATTTTATTTTTTTCTTGATTTTCATGGCAGAATCAAATAAATATGAGGTAATTAATACTTTAAATTTATAATTGAAGTCAACCTCATCTAATCCCGAATTCAAAGCAAAAAGCGCACTTTGAATTATCAAAGCACGCTTTTCCTTTTACGTATCTATCTATTAAAATAAAGAATTGTTAATAATAATAGCTGCAAATACTATAGATACCATAGATACTAATTTAATCAAAATATTGATAGATGGTCCACTTGTATCCTTAAATGGATCTCCTACTGTATCTCCAACAACGGCAGCCTTATGGCAATCTGAACCTTTTCCGCCGTGTTTTCCGGATTCAATGTATTTCTTAGCATTGTCCCAAGCACCGCCGGCATTTGCCATCATAACAGCCAAAACAAATCCTGTTACTGTGGTTCCTGCAAGCATACCTGTAACACCGTTAACTCCTAAAACAAGACCAACAATAATTGGAGCAATGATTCCTATTAAAGCAGGAACAAGCATTTCTCTTTGAGCTGATTTTGCACATAGGTCAACGCATTTTTCATAGTCAGGCTTACCTTCACCTGTCAATAAGCCTTTAATTTCTTTAAATTGACGTCTAACTTCTACAACTATACTTGTAGCTGATCTTCCAACTGCATCCATAGTAAATGCTGCGAATATAAATGGTATCATACCACCTATAAATAGACCTATAAGTACAGGAGGATTAATTACGCTTAGATTAAATACAAATGAAGGTTTAATAACCTTAACTTGGTCAATATAAGAAGCAACCAAAGCTAATGCTGTAAGAGCTGCAGAACCGATAGCAAAACCTTTTCCGGTAGCTGCTGTTGTATTTCCTAAAGAATCAAGAGCATCTGTACGATTTCTAACTTCTTCACCTAGGTTTGCCATTTCAGCAATACCGCCGGCATTATCAGCTACAGGGCCATATGCGTCTGTTGCTAGAGTAATACCTAAAGTAGATAACATTCCAACTGCAGCCAAACTAATTCCATAAAGACCTGCATTGAAATTCATAGCTCCGCCTGCTACATAGAAGCTTACTAAAATAGCAATTGCAATTATAATAACAGGGACAGCTGTTGAAAGCATTCCTAATGATAAACCGCCAATGATAATAGTTGCAGCACCTGTTTCAGATGTCTTAGCTAAATCCTTAGTTGGTTTATATGTATCTGAAGTATAGTATTCAGTAAAGTAGCCGATTAATATACCTGCTAGTAATCCTGAAATAATAGAGAAGAATAGGCCGATTTGTTGCATACCAAATACGAAGTAAATTAGTAAGAACGCACCAATTGCAACTAAAACGCTGCTAATGTAAGTTCCTCTTCTTAATGCAGATAATAGATTCCTTTGAGATGCACCCTCTTTTGTTTTAACAAAGAAAGTACCAACAATAGAAGCAAATATACCAATTGTAGCAAGAATCATAGGTACAGCCATACCCTTAAAGCCGAATCCTGCAGAAACTGCCAAAGCTAAAGCTGAAATACGAGCGCCTACATATGATTCATAAAGGTCAGCACCCATACCTGCTACGTCACCAACGTTATCACCAACGTTATCTGCGATAACAGCAGGGTTACGAGGGTCATCCTCTGGAATTGAGTTTTCTACTTTACCAACAAGGTCAGCACCAACGTCTGCAGCTTTTGTAAAGATACCGCCGCCAACACGTGCAAATAATGCCATAGCAGAAGCACCCATACCAAATGTTAACATAGCAGAAGCAATACTTTGAGCTTGTTGAGCCTCAGTAAGACCTTTATAGAAGAATTTAAGAATGTAGTACCAAATTGACATGTCCAACATTCCAAGACCAACAACTGTAAATCCCATTACAGCGCCGGCAGAAAAAGCGACTTTCAAACCACTGTTTAAGCTTTTCTTAGCAGCAGTTGCAGTTCTTGAGTTTGCTTGAGTAGCAACTCTCATACCGATAAAACCTGATAATGCTGAGAAAAAACCACCTGTAACAAAAGCAACAGGTACAAATGGATTAATAAGATTAAAGAAAGCTAATGCACCTAATAAAACAAACATAAAGGCAAAAAATATTCCAACACCTTTATATTGACGTTTAAGATAAGCATTAGCGCCAGCCCTGATAGATGCAGCGATACGCTTAACTTCATCTATTCCTTCATCCTCTTTTAAAACTCTGTAAGCAAGGATGCAGGCAAATAGCAGTGCTGCAATAGCACCGATTGGAGCCCATAACATAAGTTCCATGAAAATCCTCCCTTTAATAAAGAAAATAATAATATAGAAGTTAAAACTATGGAATCAAATTCCATATAACTTCAGAAATACGATTTATTATACCATATTTTAAAAATAAAAAAAAGCCCTTTTTTCCATAAATTCATAAATTTTAAGTGAATAAGAATCAAAATGAACACAAATTTATAGTTTTATCAAAATCACTTTAATTAGTAAACAACAGCTACACAAATTACACTAAAAAATGCAACACTAAAATAACAACATCTATAACTTAACATAAAAATTATAAAACAATAAATTTAACGTACAACCACGTTTAATATAATAATCTCTAATTTAAAGTATAAAAGTAGAACCACTCGTTAAACGAGTGGTTCTTATATTCTCAACTAAAATTCTAGAATCCTTTGGATTCCTTTAAAGCCTGCCTTACTTTTCGTATTTCCGTTAAATTTTCCATCATTGCTTGGTCTGCCCTATTCATTAAATCATCGACATATTCACTTGCAGCTTTTGTTATCTGCTTGGAATTTGACTGAGCCTTATTAAGAATTTCATTAGCTTTCGCCTTAGCCTCCTTAATAATCTTGTCTTGGTCAACCATAGCCTTAGCTCTCTCTTCTGCAATCCTTATAATAGACTCAGCTTCACTTTTTGCGTCTGAAATAATTTTAGTTCTATCTGAAACAACTGCTCTTGCCTGCTGAATTTCCTCCGGAAACTGTGAACGCATAGCGTCAATAATTTCTTTAGCCTTATCTGCATCCATTACAGTCTTCCCACCACTCAAAGGAAGCGTCCATGATTTTTCTATTAATTCGTCTAACTCATATAGGTAATCCTCAATATTCAATTTTATTCCCCCTTATATAATCTTTTTTTTATATCATCATGTACTTCTTTTGGTACAAAACATGAAATATCCCCACCAAAGTAAGCCACTTCCTTAACCATGCTGGAGCTAAGGTAAGTATTTTTAGAACTTGCCGCAAGGAAAACAGTTTCTATATCACGGTTCAACTTTTTATTAGTAAGAGCCATTTGAAACTCATACTCAAAATCAGACATAGCCCTAAGGCCTCTTACAATAGCCGTTGCTCCTATATCATTTGCGTACTCAGCGAGCAATCCATCAAAAGATGCTACCTCCACATTTTTTAAGTTATATAATGATTTTTTTAAAAACTTTATTCTTTCATCTATGTTAAAAATGGACTTTTTATTGGCATTAACCATGACCGAAACAACTACATGATCAAATAAACCTGCGGCTCTTGTTATTATATCAATGTGACCTACAGTCACAGGGTCAAAACTACCCGGGCACACAGCAATTTTCATATATTAATCCACATCCTTGTTAATATAAAATGTAACCTTAATTTTTCCATATTTTGATGATTTTTTCCCAATAAAGTCCCCAATATTTTCAGGTAAAACTGCATCAAAGGGGCTTTCACAAATAATAATACCGTTGTTGCTCATTATTGGTAAAATATTTTCCATAGCATCTTCAAGCAGACCTGTATTATACGGCGGATCAAGAAAAGCAATATCAACTTTTCCATTATAAGAATTTATAAAGGTTTTTGCACTGACATTAAAAATTTCAGCCTTTTCCAAAATACCGGTACTTTTTAAATTTTCATTTACTATATTAATGGATTTTCGACTTTCATCTACAAATATAGCTTTACTCGCCCCACGACTTAATGCTTCTATTCCCATTTGACCGGAACCTGCAAATAGATCTAAAAACACCTTTCCCGGCAAATAAAAATGAATTGAACTAAAAATAGCCTCTTTTATTCTGTCAGTAGTCGGCCTGACATCCATTCCATCTAAAGTTTTAAGTTTTTTTCCTTTCGCAAGACCCGAAATAACTCTCATATTACCCTACACCTTTCTTAATGTATATTATCTCATTTCTCACGTTATATTGTCAATCTTTTTCATTATCATGAAAATATGAATATATATTCTTTGCAACAGCTTGATTTATCTCGGAAACGCTCGATAATTCCTCCAAAGATGCCGTGCTTATTCTTTTTATAGATTTAAAGTGTTTTAAGAGTATTTTTGACCTTTTTTCACCTACACCCTTTATATTGCTAAGCGTAACTGACAGTAATGCTTTAGACCTCTTTTTTCTATGAAAGCTAATAACAAAACGGTGAACCTCGTCTTGTATATTAGTAACTAAGTCAAAGGCCAATTTATTAGACGATATCGAGATTTCTTCCCCTTTTGCGGCTATAGCCCTTGTCCTATGTTTATTATCTTTTACCATACCAAACACGGGAATATCGTAATTCATTTCATCAATAATGGGTTTTATTGATGAAACATGACCTTTTCCTCCGTCTAAAAGTATTAAATCCGGAAGCCTGCCAAATCCCTCATTTTCGCCTTTGTGTAGGTTATATTCTTCAAATCTCCTTGTGATCATTTCTTTCATTGAAGAATAATCATCTTGATACTCTACTGTCTTAATAATAAATTTTCTATAGGAAGACTTAAGAGGTCGTCCATCCTTAAACACAACCATTGCCCCAACGTTTTCACTCCCGGCGGTATTTGATATATCATAAGCTTCCACATATGATGGGAATTTCTTTAGAGATAAAAGCTTTTTAAGCTCCTCCAGCGCCATAGTTTCCTTTCCTATTCTTCCAACATTTTGAGCTACTCTTTCAAATGCGTTTGATTTACACATATTAATTAACGCTGCTTTTTCTCCTCTTTTGGGGTTTATAATTTTTACACTTTTACCTGACTTTTTAGAAAGCCAATCTTCTAAAAGTTCCTTATCATTTATGTCTTCATCTATAGAGATTAGTTTTGGAATTCTGTCTCTAATAGAATAATACTGCTGCAAAAATTCAATCCTCGCATTTTTTTCGTCTATTATATTTGAAACCAAAAATTCTTCTCTATCACAAAGCCTGCCCGATAAAAATCTAAACACCTCAAAACAATATATGTTCTCTCCCTTTGCCAAGGCTATGACATCATGTTCTTTTTCTTTGGTTTCAACTACCTTTTGTTTATCTTTAATTAATTTTATAGCTTTTATTCTATCTCTTATTTTGGCAGCTTTTTCAAACTCTAAATTTTCAGAAAGTTCGTTCATTTCTTCAGTAAGTTCTTTAATAGAAAAAACATTTTCACCCTTTAAAAATGCCACTGCTTCTTTTACATATTCATTATATTCCTTTTGCTTAACCTTACCCATACAAGGAGCCATACATTTTTTTATATAATAATTAAGGCAAGGCCTTTTTTTACCTACATCTCTTGGAAATTTTCTATTACACGTTGGTAATTTAAAAATATTTATTGCTTGATCAATAGTTTGACTAACAACCCATGAACTGGTATATGGGCCAAGATATGTAGAGCCATCATCCTCAATTTGTTTGACTTCTTTAATTCTTGGAAATGCCTCGTTTGTTATTTTAATATAGCAGTATCCCTTATCATCCTTTAATAAGATATTGTACTTGGGCATATATTGCTTTATCAAACTACATTCTAAAACCAATGCTTCAAATTCGCTGTCAGTCAGTATATATTCAAAGTTATCTACGTTAGAAACCATCTTTTTAACTTTATCATTATGATTTGAAGACGAACCAAAATATTGGCTTACTCTATTTTTTAAAGTCTTAGATTTTCCAACATAAATAACATCATTATTTTGGTTTTTCATTATATAAACCCCAGGGCTTTCCGGAAGTCTCATAGCCTTTTTTCTTAATATGCTTTTTTTGTCTTCCATAAATTCCCTCCTAAATAAAGAAAAGCACCGCCTAAAGGCGGTGGCAATTTCTATATATTATTCTGTAAAACCTGATTCAACCAATTGAACAAGATTTTCTACTGAGTCTTGCTCATCTACACCATCAGCTATAATTTTTATATTAGTTCCTCCAACAATACCTAAAGAAAGTACACCAAGTAAACTTTTTGCATTTACTCTTCTCTCTTCTTTTTCTACCCAAATTGATGATTTAAACTCATTTGCCTTTTGAATAAAAAATGTCGCTGGACGAGCATGTAAGCCAACCTGATTTTGGACTGTTACATCTTTAACGTACATTGTAAACCCTCTCCTACCTTAAAATCAATATAGACCATTATTAATAAGTAAAATAATATAGTAATCATAAAGATAGATTAATTATATCATAATATTTATAATCGTCAATATATAATATTTTTTATTTTTGACAACCTCGATAAATTATGATTAACTACTTATTGAGTATATTAATAAAATACTCAATTATTATACTAAACATATTTTTGACTAATATTTATCGATTTAATCATTAATAATTCAAAAATTATTTCTTGTTTAAAAACAGCCGTTTTTACTTAAAAAATCTATATCATCATCTGATAATTCGGCCTTTTTTAATAGATCAGGCCTTAACTTGGCCGTTTTTAAAAGTGATTCATTGTGATTCCATTTTTTGATATTCGCATGATGGCCCGAGACAAGTACATCGGGGACTTTTTTACCTCTCCAGTCAGCAGGCCTTGTATATTGAGGATATTCAAGAAGGCCATTATAATGGCTTTCCTCTTCAAAACATTCATTGCTGGACAATACACCTGGGAGCATCCTGCTAACTGCATCTGCTAAAACAAGCGCCGGGAGTTCTCCTCCCGTAAGGACATAGTCTCCTATAGATATTTGTTCATCTACATATTCATCGATGACTCTTTGGTCAACGCCCTCATAATGTCCGCATAATATTGCGATATGCTCACAATCAGCCAGCTCTTTAACTTTTTGTTGAGTAAGAACTTTGCCCGCTGCGGACATATATATTAGCTTTGGTCTTGAGTTTGTCTTATTACAAATATCCTCAAAACATAGAGCTATTGGTTCACAAAGCATCAACATACCCTTTAATCCGCCATAGGGTTCATCGTCTACTCTTTTATGCTTATCATATGCATAATTTCTTATCTGGTGACAATGTACCTCTATTATGCCCTTTTCTCTTGCTCTCCCTATAATGCTTTCACTCATAACATGATCACATATTTCAGGAAACAAAGTAAGAATATCAATTCTCATCATCAAATATCCCCTTGATAGGACGAATTAGCATTTTTTGATTTTCAATATCAATTTTTATGATAACATCATCTATAGCCGGTATAAGATAGTTTTTATTATCATTTGATGTAATTTGATATACATCATTAGCCCCTGTTTCAAAAATCTCGGAAAGTTTACCGTAATTTTTTTGGGTGTCGGCATCTACTACATCAAGTCCTATTAAGTCTTGAAGAAAGTATACACCATCCTCCATCTCAACTTCGTCACGGTCAATATATAATATTTTATTTCTCATTTCCTCTGCTTTGTCAACAGTATCTATACCACTTATACTCATGACTACTATATTCTTATGAGGAAACGAAGATATAATATTATAAGTTTTTTCTCCGTCTTTTGAATAAAGCTTTTTAAAACTACATAAAAACTCTTGTGTATCGCACCATGGTTTAAGCTTTAATTGGCCCTTTACACCATGGGTACCCACGACCTTTGCTACTTCTAAATATCTTTTCATTTGTATCCTTTTGACTTTAAATTAAAATTCTACACTTATCCAATTTCTATGGCAATTCTTATGCCATCTTTAATAGCGGCAGAACGCATTATAGAGCGTATAGCCTTAGAAATTCTTCCTTGTTTACCAATTACTCTTCCCATATCGCTTTCGGCAACACTCAAGTGATAAACAATGACACCATCTTCGTTTGCCTCATCAACACTTACTACTACTTCATCCGGATTTTGTACTAATCCTTTTGCGATAACTTCAAGTAACTCTTTCAAAGTAAGTACCTCCGAAAATTATAAGATATTTTCTTTCTTTAGTAATGATTTTACTGTATCAGTAGGTTGAGCACCGTTTGCAATCCATTTTTTTGCTTTTTCCGCATCTACTTTTACAAGTGATGGTTCTTCCATTGGATTATAATATCCTATTTCTTCTATGAAACGTCCATCACGAGGATACCTTGAATCTGCTACTACTATTCTATAGAAAGGAGCCTTCTTTGCGCCCATTCTACGAAGTCTGATTTTTACTGCCATAAATAAATTTACCTCCATAAATTAACTCTTATATAATATATATCTTCACCGACTGTATAATCGGATGAATTCATTGATTAAAACGGAAATCCGCCGGGCATTTGCCCCATTCCGGGAAACATCATACGTTTGCGTTTTTTGCCTTTTCCCTTCATTTGTTTCATCATTTTTTGCATTTGTTCATAGCTTTTTAGAAGTTTATTTACATCTTCTACTTTCATACCTGAGCCTGCTGCAATTCTTCTCTTTCTTGAAACATTTATTATTTCCGGCTTTTCTCTTTCTTTTTTAGTCATAGATAAAATAATCGCGCATACTCTGTCTACTTGGCGATCATCTATATCTATATCCTGAATTTTTTTATCTAATCCCGGAATTTTGCCCAATATAGATTTAAGAGGACCCATATTTTTAATTTGCTGCATTTGTTCAAGCATATCATTAAGATCAAGCTTATTTTGCATCATTTTTTGAGCCATTTTTTCAGCTTTATCTTCATCTAATTTGTTTTGGGCATCCTCAATTAAAGTAAGTACATCGCCCATACCAAGTATTCTTGATGCCATTCTATCAGGGTGAAAAACTTCTAAATCTCCAAGTTTTTCGCCCGTGCCTGCAAATTTTATTGGTTTTTGAGTAACAGCCTTAACTGAAAGTGCTGCTCCTCCTCTTGTATCCCCGTCAAGCTTTGTTAAAATTACGCCTGTAATATCAAGAAGGTCATTAAACGATTTAGCAACATTTACTGCGTCCTGACCTGTCATTGAATCGACAACAAGCAAAATTTCGCTGGGATTTACAGCTTTTTTAATGTCTTTAAGCTCATCCATAAGCTCAGTATCAATGTGAAGTCTGCCGGCTGTATCTAAAATCACTATATCGTTGCCGTAATCTTTAGCATGAGAAACTGCCTTTTTAGCAATCTTTACAGGATTTTCATTACCCATTTCAAAAACGGGCACTCCTACTTTCTCGCCAACAACTTGAAGCTGATTAATAGCTGCAGGACGATAAACGTCACAAGCTACAAGAAGCGGCCTATGGCCTTTATTCTTAAGCATTAATGCAAGTTTTGCAGAGTGAGTAGTTTTACCTGAACCTTGAAGACCGCAAAGCATTATAACAGCGGGCATTTTAGACGGCATATTGATTTTTGAACTTGAACCACCCATAAGCTCTGTAAGCTCTTCATTTACTATTTTAATTACCATTTGAGCCGGTGTAAGACTTTCCATTACATCGGAGCCAACAGCACGTTCAGTTATTTTATTGGTAAAATCTTTTGCAACCTTATAGTTAACATCGGCTTCAAGCAAGGCAAGCCTTACTTCTCTCATTGCGCTTTTTACATCGCTTTCACTAAGTTTACCCTTAGAACGAAGCTTTTTAAATGCCGAAGCAAGTTTATCAGAAAGATTTTCAAATGCCATTAAATCACCCTTTTAAAGATTATTGAGATAGTTTTTTGCTATATCTTTTATTAGTTCGGCGCTTTGATTTATGTCCTCGGAAATCATCACACCACTATTATAACTTTGAATTTTCTCGGCCTCTTTTTGTATAGTAATCAAGCCTTCACTCATATCCTTAAACTTCTTGGCAAGACCTAAACGAGATTCCATGTCGTATAAAAGCGCTTCTGCCCTCTTAACAGCATCTCTAACTCCCTGCCTTGTAATACCTAAATTTTGGGATATTTCAGAAAGAGAAAGATCCTCGTTATAATAATACTCGATCGAATCCCTTTGTTTTTGGGTAAGCATATCTCCATAAAAATCAAGAAGCCGTGAAAACTCCAAATTCTTTTCCATGAAATCCCCCCAAAGCCACTGTAAAGCTAATAACTTTACAGCGATATTTATTATACAATAGTCTACCTTAATTGTCAAGAATTTTTATCAGCGATTAAAATCACCCACTATTTAGTATACAAATAACATTATATAAAGATAAATTATACTTGCAATAGCTCACATATTGGTGTATTATTTTATATAGGAGGTACTTGTTATGTATGATAAAACCATGACATTTTCTATAGGAAATGACCGTGAAGGAGATATTAAACGAACCCTTTCCATTGTTTATTATGCCTTGCAAGAAAAGGGGTATAATCCAATTAATCAGCTTGTTGGCTATATATTGTCAGAAGACCCGACATATATTACCACCCACAACAATGCCCGAAACTTAATAAGCAAAATTGATCGTGATGAACTTTTGCAAACTATTTTAAAATATTATTTAAATCATTAATTTTAAGTATTTTTTTGAGTTTAATTATTAAATAAAAACAGAAGCCCGCATTAAAGCAGGCTTCTGTTTTTATTTATTGCTTTTATTAATCGTCAAGACTTTTGCATATGTCTTTTAAATATTCTTTAAACTGAGTACCGATTTCTTTGTGCTTAAGAGCAACCTCAACGGCAGCTTGCATTATACCAAGCTTATTACCCATGTCGTATCTCTTACCGGTAAAGTCTACAGCAACCATACCTTTGCTTCTTGCAAGAGTACACATAGCATCTGTCAACTGGATTTCTCCGCCTGCACCTGCAGGAGTATTATCTAAAACATCAAATATATCCGGCGTTAAAACACATCTTCCAAGTATAGAATACAAAGACATGATTTTATCCTTTGAAGGTTTTTCTATCATATCAGTACATTTGAAAATATTGTCTCTTAAATTTTCAACCTTCAAAGAACTATACTTAACAATAGCCTCTTCAGTTACCTTGTTGGCACCTAATACACCTAATCCAAATTCTTCATAGGCTCTTATCAACTGTGCACAAGCAGGATCCTCACCTATTATAACATCATCACCATACATAACTGCAAATGGCTCATTTCCCACAAAAGACTTAGCACATCTAACTGCGTGACCTAATCCCTTTGTCTCTTTTTGGCGTACAAAGTATATGTTAGCAAGTTTTGATATGTCAACAACTTCCTTGTACATTTCATCCTTGGATGATGCTAAAAGTCTTTCCTCGAGCTCAGGAACTCTATCAAAATGATCTTCAATAATTCCTTTTCCTCTATTGGTTATAATTAAAATATCCGTTATTCCTGACCTTACAGCCTCTTCTACTATATATTGAATTGCAGGCTTGTCTACAATAGGTAGCATCTCTTTTGGCATTGCCTTTGTCGCAGGCAAAACCCTTGTTCCTAAACCTGCTGCAGGTATAACTGCTTTTGTTACTTTCATAACTTCCTCCTAAAATATTACATTATATTAAAAATTGTGGTAACCAATTTATAATCAAATAGCAAATAAACAAGCAAATTGCAAGTTGGGTATTTACTCCACCTTTTTGTTCTAGCTTTTCACTATAAACAGCTTGAGAACTTGATGTAGTTTTAATTTCAGTTATCTTTTTAATTGTATGATTAAAATACATTCTATTTCCTCTAAAACCAACAAAAAACATTATAAACCACTTTATTGCCTCTAAAATTAGTGGTATAAAAATTAAAGTCAATTCAGATGGCTGCATCAAACTCAAATTTTGAGAAAGAACTTCAGATATTTGACGAATACTTGCCGATGACATATCTATATTAGCCTCATTAATCATAGACATTAATAGTGGTTGAGTATAATTATAAGTTATAAAGCTGTTAAGTATCATACACATAGCAACAATAGAAGTAAAAACAGCACCCAACTTATATTGTTTTCGATAGAGCATCCATGCTCCCGAAAATAAAAATCCGCAAAAGTTAAACCTTCCAACATTTAAGTCTTTAAGTCTTTTAAAAACATTAAGATAGTATGGAGTATTACCTTTTACAAATTTTGCAATATCCTTTGCCTTTATTCCCTTTATAGTCTCATTTTCATTCACTCCACCCAGTGGATCGAACAAAATAGGAATTTGACCGCCTAGTGAAGCATATGGATTTTCTTCATTTTCAATGTCAATATTAAACGGCATTCCGCATTTATTGCAGAATATTGCATCACCCGGGTTTTTTGCACCACATCTATGGCAAACCTTATTAGGCAAATTACCGGTTCCTGAGCCTTCACCTGAGTTTTGCGATATATGAGAAGGCTCCCATGTATAATCTTCCTCATGTTTATAATCAAATACACATTTTCCCGCTTTATTATAGCACTCTTTATGATGAGGTGCACCACATTTAGGGCAAACCACTATATCATCATTTTCCCTAAACTTTTCCTTGCATACGGGACATTCTTCCCCTATATAATTATTCACTTTATCACTCCCATCAATAAGATATTATATAAGCAATTAAAAACTATTGTACACAATAATTTGAAAAACTTCAATCCCTAAATTTCAATTTTTTATCATTTAAACCTAATATATCAATATTTTTATACTTTACGGGCTAAATTAAAACTTGTATCATAAGAGTCTAAAGCCGGAATTTTAAGCCCGTCGTCCTTAAACTTTGCTTCCCTATCCGGCGTAGCATCTTACCATAACCCGACCTAGTAAATCTACTATATAGTAACCATACGCTTATCTTTCTGTCCCTTTAAAGAAGGTTTATCGCTTGGCTCACTTACCTTTATCGTATATAGAGCTTTCTTTCTATTTACAACACCTAAACCAATCTTAAAATATAATTTATTGTCATATTATTCTTTTAAAATATATATGCTTTTATTATATAATATTGTTCCTAACTATCAACATTAAAACAATGTTGACTATTAATATAAAAGTTTCTATACTAAATCTATATCCCTAATATTAATTTGGAGGTTACGTCTTATGAAACGAGTTTATAATTTTTCTGCCGGCCCCTCTGTTTTGCCCGAATCCGTGCTTAAAACAGCTGCCGATGAAATGCTTTCTTATCATGGCAGTGGCCAATCCGTTATGGAAATGTCACATAGATCTAAAATATATGTCAGTATCATCGAGGAAACTGAAAGCTTACTTAGAACGATAATGTCCATTCCAGAGAACTATCACGTTTTATTCTTGCAAGGCGGTGCATCGTCCCAATTTGCAATGGTACCGCTAAATCTTATGAATAAAAATAATAAAGCTGATTTTGTAATTACGGGTCAATGGGCAAATAAAGCATATAAAGAGGCTTCTCGTTATGGTAAGGCTAATATCGTAGCCTCATCTAAGGATAAAACTTTTTCTTATATTCCCAAACTTGATGAAAACAGCTTTTCAAAAGATGCGGATTATTTTCATATCTGCCTAAACAACACTATATATGGTACTAAGTTTAATACTATACCAAACACAAAAGAAGTACCACTTGTAGCCGATATTTCATCCTGCATCTTGTCTGAACCTATTGATGTCTCAAAATTCGGCATATTGTATGCCGGCGCTCAAAAAAACATGGGACCTGCAGGACTTACTGTTGTAATAGTAAGGGATGATTTAGTTGGCAACGCTATGGAACTTACCCCAACTATGTTCAACTATCAAACCCATGTCGACAATAAATCAATGTTTAATACACCGCCATGCTATTCAATATATATATGTAAACTAGTATTAGAATGGATACAAAATGAAATAGGTGGCCTTGAGGAAATGCAAAAAATTAATATTAGAAAATCCTCTCTACTTTATGATTATCTTGACTCATCTAAACTTTTCAAGGGAACTGTGGTAAAAGAGGATAGATCCCTAATGAATATACCATTTATAACAGGCAATGAAGACTTAGATAAAAAATTTGTGCAAGAAGCCATGGAACATGACATTGTAAACATAAAGGGCCATAGGACAGTTGGAGGTATGAGAGCATCTATATATAATGCTATGCCGTTAGATGGAGTAAAAGCGCTAATAAACTTTATGGAACAATTTGAAAAATCGAACATATAAGTAAGGAGAAAAACTATGTTTAATATTTTAACATTAAATAAAATCTCTCAAAAGGGGCTTGATAAATTTAAAGAAGGATACAATTGCTCCAATGATATTGAAAATCCTGATGCCATAATGCTAAGATCCTTTTCCTTGCATGAAATGGAATTTTCATCAAGCTTACTTGCTATAGGCAGATGCGGAGCAGGAGTAAACAATATCCCCGTAGAAAAATGCAGCAAACAAGGCATTGTAGTATTTAACACTCCGGGCGCAAACGCAAATGCCGTAAAGGAGTTGGTTTTGACCGGACTTTTGCTCTCGTCAAGAAGGATCGTTGACGGAATAAACTGGGCTAAGTCACTACAAGACGCAGATGACGTTACAAGGGCTGTCGAAAAAGGCAAAAGCCAATTTGCAGGACCTGAAATAAAGGGTAAAAAGCTTGGAGTAATAGGATTAGGTGCTATTGGAATAGAGGTAGCAAATTGTGCGATTAATTTAGGTATGGATGTCTACGGTTTTGACCCATACATATCTATAGATGCAGCTTGGGGACTCTCCTGTTCTGTCAAAAATACAAAAGACTTAGACACCATATTTAAAGAATGTGATTATATTACTATACACGTCCCGTTAAATGATAAAACCCAAGGTATGATAAATCAAGAGGCCATTGATAAAATGAAGAACTCTGTACGTATTTTAAATTTCTCAAGGGGTAAAATCGTCAATACAAGGGATATTTGCAATGCTATAAATTCTAAAAAGGTAGCATGCTATGTGACTGATTTCCCGGACAATGATATCTTAAAAACTAACGGTACTATTTCTATTCCCCATCTTGGGGCATCAACTCCCGAGGCTGAAGACAACTGTGCCGTCATGGCTTCAAATGAACTTATGGAATACCTTGAAAACGGAAATATAATAAATTCTGTCAACCTACCAAATTTGTATATGCCAAGAGACCCAAGCAAAACAAGGCTTTGCGTAATTCACAATAATATTCCCAACATAATTGGTTCAATTTCTACAACATTGTCTGAAGAAAAAATTAATATTGAACATCTTCAAAGTAAATCAAAAGGTGAATATGCATATGCTATGTTTGATTTAAACTTCCCTATCCCTGAAGCTGCATTAAAGCGCATTTCATCTATAAACGGTGTAATACGAATTAGAGTAATTAAGTAATAGAAAAAAGAGAGCCCACAAGGAGCTCTCTGTTTTGTTTAAGTTATTGCGCCTCGGCGAGAGTTGCGGTTACTACGCCAAAGGTTTGATTTTGTAGGCTTTCAACGCCTGTAACTTTGTCTGACATTCCACTTAGCTTCAAGTAAGCTGTAACGTCCTTTGCTGCGACGGGAAGTTTTAGTGTGTTATTCTCGACGGCGGTATCGCCAAAGGAAGTTGTAACGAAGCTTCCTTCTACTGCTGTGCCGTTTTCGTCACTTGCGGCATAGGCGTTGTCAACTGCGAATGACAATGTTACGCTATAAGCTTTACTGGAGTCATTGGTTACGCTTATCTTGTCGGCACCATCTGTACTTGCTTTCCAGAACGGTGTATCGCCTTTTTGCACCCATGTTTGGGTTGCCGGATCCCACTTAGCGTTGTAGTCGTAGGTTAGGTCGCCCCATGTTATCGTTATGCTGGTTGCGCCTTGGAACTCGCCCACACCTGTTACATTGCGGCTCTTAGATTGGCCTACTGTAGTTAGGATAGTTGGCATTTCGATAACCATTGCCTTAACAAACTTTGTTTGGTTTGTATAAGCATTTGCATCATCTTCACCCAAGCCAAGCTCGCCGCTGGTGTTGCTACCTGTACCCAAAAGCTCTAGGTCGCCGTTAGCGTCGGGTCTTAGAATTAGTGTAGCATAAGCATAACAACCATTTGATACTGCTGCCACATTGGTTATTGTGCCGTTGGTATCTTGGCTCTGCACAAATTTAGTCTTATTTGTGTCAGTTCCGCTTTCCCCTGTGCCTAGCTGGCCGCAGTCATTTTTACCACACTGCCAGAGGGCTCCTCCTGCCCTTATCACTGCTGTGTGTTGACTACCGCATGATACCGCTTCCACATCAGTTATTGCTCCGCTTGCATCTTCGCTCTGCACAAATTTATTAACATCTACATTATCTCCTGTACCTAGCTGGCCGTTGTTATTATACCCACACTGCCAGAGCTGTCCGCCTGCTCTTATCACTGCTGTGTGACTCTGACCGCAGGCTACCGCCTCCGCATCCGTTATTGCTCCGCTTGCATCTTCGCTCTGCACAAATTTCGTCTTATTTTTGCTGCTTCCGCTTTCCCCTGTGCCTAGCTGGCCGGTTTTATTATCCCCACACTGCCAGAGGGCTCCTCCTGCCCTTATCACTGCTGTGTGAGCAGCACCGCAGGCTACCGCTTCCGCATCCGTTATTGCTCCGCTTGCATCTTCGCTCTGCACAAATTTGGTACTTTTTACACCACTTCCGCTTTCCCCTGTGCCTAGTTGGCCGGTTTCATTTTTACCACACTGCCAGAGCTGTCCGCCTGCTCTTATCACTGCTGTGTGACTCTGACCGCAGGCTACCGCCTCCGCATCCGTTATTGCTCCGCTTGCATCTTGACTCTGCACAAATTTGGTACTTTTGACATCAGTTCCGCTTTCCCCTGTGCCTAGCTGGCCGCAGTCATTTTTACCACACTGCCAGAGGGCTCCGCCTGTCCTTATCACTGCTGTGTGTTTCCAACCGCAGGCTATATCTATAGCGTCTTTGATTTCGGCGCCCGTATCGTCTACGCAGGGCATAAATGTCGCGGTTTTGGCTAATTCATCCTCGGTTTTCCCGACACCAAGCTGGCCGTAATCATTTTTTCCCGTAGCCCAAACAGAGCCGTCCGACTTTAACACTACAGTATGGTACTGCCCAGTAGCAACCTTAGGGGTGGCGGTGCCCGCCGCCGAGGAGGTGAGCGAAACCATAGGTACAGCCGTAGCGCAAAGTGCTAAACTTAAACCGATACTTAATAACTTTTTGCTTATACGTCCTTTCATAATTAAACCCTCCTTCAGGTTCAAAAATTTTAATATATGTCACAAGCCACATTGCTATTGAATCTAAGTCTTAGCAGTGCGGCTTGATTTGAACAAGTAGTTATATTAGGGCCTTTTGCACTTAATCCTACTTGAGTTCTCCTGCTAAGACTTTTTTCTATAATACCGATGTTAATATTAACCTCCTTCCCCAATTTTTGCAGAAAACAAAGAAAATATTACACTTTCCCTTTATTTTCTACTATTATCTTACACCTAGTTTTTATTTTTGTCAATATGTTTTGTAAAAAAATTTGGATTAAAACTTAAATTTGTTATTTTGCACAAACAAAGGATCGTAATTTTTCACTTTATTTTTAACATAAAATGTTGTATAATGGTTTACATATGCATTGAAATCGTAGAATATAATGTATATATATTTACCTAGATACTTAGTGAAGTGGATGTGTTCTAATGAATGAAAAAGCAGCTACAAGGACAAAGCAATCGTTCTTGCATGGAGCTTTAATATTATCTATAAGTATGGCTGTCGTTAAAATAATGGGAGCCCTTTTCAAAATTAATCTTGCAGGAATCCTAACCGCAGAGGGAAACGGATATTTTTCAAGTGCATATGAGCTTTATAATCCCTTGGCCGCACTTGCAACAGCAGGTTTTCCAATAGCCATATCAAGAATGGTGTCAGAAAACACTGCCAGAGGACGTTTTCGTGACGTAAGGAGAATACATAGGGTATCAATTCCCATATTCTTTGTAACAGGCTCGTTGGGCGTTATAGCAATGATATTAAGTACATTTATATATGGAAAAGCCGTAAATGCCACTGAAGTAAACTATGCAACCTTTGCCTTGGCTCCTACTATCTTATTTGTTTGCTTGATGTCGATATATCGAGGCTATTACGAAGGCCTAAGAAACATGACACCTACTGCAATTTCAGAAATTATAGAGGCCGTTTGCAAATTATTCCTTGGCCTTGGATTAGCCTACGGCGTCATCGCATATGGTATGCATGAATATAAAACTCACGGCACGGTCTTTGGAAAGGTCTATCAAACCGAAGAACTCGCAAGAAATGCTACCTTGCCATTTGCCGCAGCAGGTGGAATATTGGGTATATCCATTGGTGCGTTGACAGGCTTCCTATACTTATTAATTAGATTTAAAACTAAAGGAGACGGCATCACAAGGCAGGAATTAGTTCATGCACCCAAAGCACGACCATATTCAAGAATAGTTAAGTCCTTAATTCGTATAGCCGTTCCCGTTGGCCTTGGCGCCGTAATAATGAACTTGGCAGGTTTTATTGACTCTACTTTAGTCTTAAGAAGGCTTAACGACATAATGTCAAACAATCCTTTAGCTCTTTTAAACAGCTATTCCGGCCTTATAAGTGAGGATATTGTTTCAAGGGGCAAAGTTCACGTCTTTTTATTTGGATGTTACTCTTACTCTCTAACTATTATAATGCTTATCTCCGGCATTACCCAAGTATTTTCTATAAGTGCCCTACCATCCGTCACGTCCGCATGGGCAGAGGGCAACTTTAAAAAGTTAAAGGATAACATGGAGGTTGTATTGCGAGTTACTACTTTGGTTACTATACCATCAGGTTTAGGTCTTGTAGCCTTGGCTCACCCTATAATGAACCTTTTATATGGTCAACAGTGTACTCCAAGTGAGGTAAACATAGCTTCCAGTGTTTTAATAATGCTTGCTGTCGGCACTATTTTTGCCTCAACCAGTACCCCTATTTGTAGTATGCTCCAAGCCGTAGGCAGAGTCGACCTCCCGGTCAAATTATTAGCAATTGGCATGACTATAAAGATAATCATAAACTATATACTTGTAGGCATCCCTCAAATAAACATTCAAGGTGCCGGCGTTGGAACCTTGGCTTGTTATTTATTTGTCACGGTTGTAGCACTTTATCACTTATGTAAAGAGACTCAAATGATACCTAATTTTGTATCTGTCTTTATAAAACCTCTCTTAGCAGGAATTGCTTGTGCAGTGGCCGCTTATTTGTCTTGCGATATTTTGTCTCACTTTATCTCCCAAAACATAGCTACAATCTTAGCTATATTTATTGCGATTATAGTTTACATTATTGCACTATTTTTATTTAAAGCAATAACTACAAAAGATATTCTATCTTTACCTAAAGGAGATAAAATTGTTAGAATTCTAAAAAAGCGAAAACTATTATAAACTCACTTGACATAATCTAAAAGTATAATTATAATATAAATTATCCAAAAACTGGGGAGCTGATTTTTCGGCTGAGAATAGGTATTTCCTTAAACCCTTATACCTGATCCGGGTAATTCCGGCGTAGGAAAAATATTAATTTTGATTTATAAGGAATCAACGTTTTGTTTTTTTGCCGCCGTTTGGGCGGCTTTTTTGTTGCAAAAAATTAAAAGTTAGAAAGAAGGCGAAGTTTTGAAACGCATTATTTATAAAATTGCCCCCTTGATTTTTATAGTACTAATACTAATTTTATGGTCTTTCATTTCTTATTCAAATATACTTCCAAACTTTATGCTGCCATCACCTACAAATGTCTTATATGCTTTTTTCAATGATTTTGGAGTGATCACTTCCAATCTATCTACTACACTTTTTGAAGCCTTTGTAGGTCTTTTCATTGCAGTGATATTCTCTTTCCTCACATCTTTTATAATGGATAGATTCAATTTCTTGTATAGGTCAATCTATCCTATACTAATAATCACTCAAACGGTTCCAACCGTCGCAATAGCACCAATACTTGTTTTATGGTTTGGATATGACATGACTCCTAAAATCATATTAATAGTAGTCTCTTGTTTCTTCCCTATTACTGTTTCACTTTTAAATGGTTTTAAGAGTGTAGACAAAGAACAAATCAATCTTTTTAGAAGTATGGGTGCCTCTAAATTCGACATTTTCTTTAGATTAAAGTTACCATTTTCTATGATAAGCTTTTTTAGTGGATTTAAAATAGCCGTATCCTATTCCGTTGTAGGCGCTGTCATAGCCGAGTGGTTGGGCGGATATAAGGGACTTGGTGTGTATATGATAAGAGCTAAAAAATCCTATGAATTCGATAAAATGTTTGCAGTCATTATACTTATTTCATTAATAAGCCTTTTACTCGTTGTCTTGGTTGATATCGCTCAAAAAGCCTTAATGCCGTGGCTCAAATCTAATAACACTAAAGAAAGGCAATGCTAATATGCATAAAAAATTAATTACATTTATTCTATTAATAATAGTACCATTTTCCTTGTCATCCTGCTCTAAGAATCAACACAACATGGAAACCGTTAATTTAGTACTTGATTGGACACCAAATACAAACCACACTGGAATATATGTCGCTAAAGAGCTGGGACTTTTTCAAGAAAACAACTTAAACGTAAACATAGTTCAACCGCCTGAAGATGCTTCTATCGTCCTGGTTGGATCCGGGAATGCTCAATTTTGCATAAGTTTTCAAGACTCTTTTGCAATGGCATTGACATCTAATACACCCGTGCCTGCCACAGCCGTAGCCACGATATTAAAACACAACACCTCCGGAATACTCTCCAAAAAAGAAAGCAACATATTCTCTCCAAAGGACCTAGAAGGAAAAGTATACTCAAGTTGGAACTCTCCCATAGAATTAGCTATGTTAAAGAACATAGTAAAAAGAGACTTAGGAAATTTCGAGTACATAGACATAGTCCCAAACTCCACATCGGACGCTGCCTCTGCCCTACTTAGTGGCATAGACGCTGCAAGTGCATACTATGGCTGGGACGTGATAGCCTCAAAGGTCAACAACATCAACACTAACTTCTTTAGATTCGCCGACATCAACCCAACTCTTGATTTCTATGCCCCCATAATCATCGCAAACAACAACTATCTTAAAGAAAAACCTGAAATTACAAGGAAATTTTTAAAGTGCCTGGATCAAGGATACAATTATTGCATAGACAATCCTATAGAGTCTGCAGAAATACTTCTAAAATACAATCCTGAGTTAAATAGAGACTTGGTGATTGACAGTCAAATGTGGTTGTCGACCCAATACAAAGCCGAGGATCAATATTGGGGTACCATAGATAAAAATAGATGGTCGAAATATTTTGAATGGCTATACAAAGAAAACCTCATCTCAAAAGACCTGAAAAGTGAGGGCTTTACCAACGATTACCTGAATTTAGGAAGTGATTAACATTATCTTAAAAGCTTTAAACATCTCGAAATCATACGATAACGTAAAAATTGTCAACGGAATAAATATTAGCCTGGCAAAAGGAGAAGTCGTATCACTACTTGGAGAAAGTGGTTGCGGCAAAAGTACCGTCTTAAATATACTTGCGGGTCTTGAAGGGCCTGATAGTGGAAGAGTCCTAATAGAAGGCGAGGACACTACCTTAAAAGTTGGAAAAGTAAGCTATATGCCTCAAAGAGACCTCTTGCTCCCGTACAAAAACATAATCGACAATGTCTCACTGCCACTTGTCTTGAAAGGTGAGAAAAAAGGTTCTGCGCGAAAAAAAGCCCTGCCACTTTTTAAGGCATTCTCATTAGAAGGCTGCGAGTATAAATATCCCAACGAATTATCCGGCGGAATGAGACAGCGTGCGGCATTCCTTAGAACCTACCTTTGTTCAAACAACATCTTCCTTCTTGACGAACCCTTTAGTGCATTGGATGCCATTACAAAATCTAAAATGCATAGATGGTACTTGGAATTAATCGACAAAATGAGTATCTCGACTGTCCTGGTGACTCACGACATAGACGAGGCTATATATTTATCAAACCGTATCTACATAATCAAGGGACGTCCTGCGGGGATTGTCGAAGAAATCAAGATAGAAACCTCGTCGCTTAACGGCCTTAACGAGTCATTTTTACACTACAAAAATCATATTTTACAAATACTTTCGTCATGACAAAAAAAGAGAGCTCCTTTTGGAACTCTCTTTTTAGTTAATAAGTTAAGGTTTAAGTTTAACGTTTAGGGATTTTGTTGCTCGGCGTTTGGATCTTGCAATGTTGCGGTTACTACGCCAAAGGTTTGATTCTCTAATCTTGATTGTATTGCGTTACCCTCTGGTGCGCCTGAAAGCTTCAAGTATGTAGTTTTCTCTTTGTCAAGCCTTGTAAGGGTTAACTTGCTGTTTGTAATTTCTGTATCACCGTTTGACTCGGTCATGAAAGTTCCCTTAATATCATCGGTGTCGTTTTCATCCTTTGCTTTGTATTCATCGGATGCTTCAAACGAAAATACCACATCAATGTCACTATAAGAGCTGCTCTTAGCTGTTATCTTATCGCCGTCTTCTTCGGCAACACTCCAAAATGGTGCATCTCCGTTTTGAACCCAAGTTTGGGTAGTATCGTCCCACTTTGCGGTGTAGTTATAGGTTAGCTCGCCCCATGTGATGGTTACATTGGTTGAGCCTGCACCTGTGGGAGCCAAAAATTGCCCTTTACCTGTTACGCTGCGGCTCGAGGTTTGGCCTATTGCTGTTAGGGTGTCTCCTGTCGGGGTTGGTTCCGGTTCGGGTTCGGGCATTCTGCCTATATCAACCAGTGCGCTCTTAATAAACTTTGTTTGTGGGCTTGTGTAGTTATCGCTGCCCAAGCCTAGCTGGCCGTTGCCGTTTTCACCTGCACCCAAAAGCTCTAGGTCGCCGTTATCATCAAGCCTTAGAATTAATGTAACAAAAGCACTATAACCATTTGATACTGCTGCCACATTGGTTATTGTGCCATTGGCATCTTCGCTCTGCACAAATTTCGTCTTATTTGTTCTGCTTCCACTTTCCCCTGTTCCTAGCTGGCCGTATTCATTCCAACCACACTGCCAGAGGGCTTTGTTTGACCTTATCACTGCTGTGTGATAATAACCGCAGGCTACCGCTTCCGCATCAGTTATTACTCCACTGGCATCTTGGCTCTGCACAAATTTAGTCTTATTTGCACTATCTCCGCTTTCCCCTGTGCCTAGCTGGCCGACGCTATTATCCCCACACTGCCAGAGGGTTCCGCCTGCCCTTATCACTGCTGTGTGTTGATAACCGCAAGATACCGCTTCCGCATCAGTTATTGCTCCGCTTGCATCTTTGCTCTGCACAAATTTTTTAACATCTGTAGTATTCCCTGTGCCTAGCTGGCCGTAAACATTAGACCCACACTGCCAGAGGGTTTTGTTTGACCTTATCACTGCTGTGTGATAATAACCGCAGGCTACCGCTTCCGCATCAGTTATTGCTCCACTCGCATCTTTGCTCTGCACAAATTTGGTACTTTTGACATCAGTTCCGCTTTCCCCTGTGCCTAGCTGGCCTTTTTCATTATTCCCACACTGCCAGAGGGTTTTGTTTGACCTTATCACTGCTGTGTGTCCAAAACCGCAGGCTACCGCTTCCGCATCCGTTATTGCTCCACTTGCATCTTTGCTCTGCACAAATTTAGTCTTATGTGTATCAAATCCGCTTTCCCCTGTGCCTAGCTGGTCGTAAACATTAGACCCACACTGCCAGAGGGCTCCTCCTGCCCTTATCACTGCTGTGTGTTGACTACCGCAGGCTATATCGATAGCGTCTTTGATTTCGGCGCCCGTATCGTCTATGCAGGGCATAAATGTCGCGGTTTTTTCCAATGCATCGCTTGTTTTTCCGACACCAAGCTGACCGTAGTAATTTTTTCCCGTAGCCCAAACAGAGCCGTCCGCCTTTAGCACTACAGTATGTTGATACCCCGCAGCAACCTTAGGGGTGGCGGTGCCCGCCGCCGAGGAGGTGAGCGAAACCATAGGTACAGCCGTAGCGCAAAGTGCTAAACTTAAACCGATACTTAATAACTTTTTGCTTATACGTCCTTTCATAATTAAACCCTCCTTCAGGTTCAAAAATTTTAATATATGTCACAAGCCACATTGCTATTGAATCTAAGTCTTAGCAGTGCGGCTTGATTTGAACAAGTAGTTATATTAGGGCCTTTTGCACTTAATCCTACTT
>CAKSHI010000013.1 GCA_934457115.1 uncultured Eubacteriales bacterium
GCTGGTGGACGGACTTGAACCCCCGACCTGCTGATTACAAATCAGCTGCTCTACCAACTGAGCTACACCAGCGTATCAAAACTAGTACTTTAATACTATATCATAACTCATACCTAATTGTCAAGCTTTTTTTATCTCTTATTTTCTCAATTCAGTATTTGTTCGATTTGAATTTGCACTATGTTTTATATTATATCACTCGTCTTTCCTCTTGTCAATACATTATTTAAATAAAATACAAGTATTTTCCTATAAGAAAGCGAAATAAAATAAAATTGAGGTATCACCTTTAATGATACCTCGATTGTCCTTATTGATTTTGTGTTTCGCCCTTGTCTGCCAATACCTTAACTTTAACGTCAAAGTTTGACTCATTAGATTTATCACTTTTCGGTCTATATATAGAAAGGGTAACCTCATCTCCCGCAGAATGCTTTGAAAGCTCTGAAAATAGAACATCAAATCCTGTAATCTGAACTGAATCCACTTTAGTGATTATATCCCCCTTACTAACATCTTTAGATGAAAGATCACTATCGCTTGATATATCAGCAATAATAATACCTTCCGGTACAGAATAAAGCTTTGATTGATATGAACTTACAACCTTTCCCGTTATTCCAAGTCTTACTCGACCCGAAACATAACCTTGAGAAATCAAATCATCAACGACACTCTTTGCCGTATTCATTGGGATAGCAAATCCCATTCCCTCAAACCCTGTGGAAACGATTTTGGAAGTATTAATCCCAATAACTTGACCACTCATATTGACAAGTGCTCCACCTGAATTTCCGGGATTAATAGCTGCGTCAGTTTGGATATACTTAACAGGATTTGAGCTTGACACTGACCTATTAAGTGCTGAAACTATACCCCTTGTCAAAGAATTGGCAAAATCCATACCACCGGGATTTCCTATCGCTAAAACCCATGAGCCAACCTTTATGTTGTCGGAATTTCCAAAGTTGGCTGCAGGAAGATTGGAAGCGTTTATTTTTACAACCGCTAAATCAGTCCTCGTATCATACCCAATCACAGTGCCTGCATATTCATCATTACCGTTTACTACTACTTTAACATTATATTTTTTAGAGTCCCCTATAACATGTGAATTTGTCAATATATAGCCATCCTGGCTCATAATTATACCAGACCCTTCACCCTTGGAATCTTGACTTATTTCACCTGTATTTTCATAAATCACAATGCCTACTATCGAAGGAGAAACATCTGCATATACTTGTTCTGCACTTAAATCCTTTGAGTTTGTATTATTTTCTATCTCTATTTTAGGCCCATTGGGGTCAAATGTATTCTCTTGTGGAATATATTCGCTTACATTACTGTCTTTTTCCGATGCATCCTTATTACTTGATGTAATATAACTGCTAATATTGGACCCTGAAAAGCGCATACTCATTACAATTCCCGTGACAAACAAGGAAAATACAAAAGCCAAAATCACGAAATATAAAATAAGACCTTTATTTATTCTTTTTTTCTCCGGTTTTATATCCTTGCCCTCAATTTCAGCTTCTACTTGTTCCGAACTTTTGGGCGTGATAACCTCAATATCTTCTTCCAAGACCTCAGTATTACTCTCTATATCATTTTGATCACCGGATTCTTCTAAAGAGTCTTGATTGCGTACATTCTCTAAATCTTCTTTTAAGACTTCACTTTCAACTTCCTTATTTTCCTTTTTTTCATTTGTATTATATTCGTCCATATACACGACTCCTTCTATAAATATGTTTTACTTCTTAGGTATCCAAAATTCAAATTCGCAATATTGGCTTTCATCACTATTTAACGATATTTCTCCCTTATGGCGGTTAATTATTGTTTTAGCAATATAAAGGCCAAGACCCAATCCACTTTTATTGTTACTCCTGGATTTATCCGCCTTATAGAACTTATCAAAGACAAGCCTCATCTCATCTCTATTAATACCTTTCCCGCTATTTTTTAAAGTAAAAATTACGATATTTCCCTCTTCTTTAATGTTAATACTAATAAAACCATTCTCCTCAACAAATTTACACGCATTTTCAATTAAGTTGTAAATGACTTGAGTTATCATGTCCTTATCTGCACATACCATTACCTTTTTTAGATTATCAATACCTATAACTTTTACATTTTTATCTTCAATTTTACTTTTAAATAAGAAAAGGATTGCTATAGTACTTTGTGTAATATCGAATTCTTGTTTATTTAATTTTATTTTGTCACTGTCTATCCTAGATAAGTTTAACATAGAACTAACAAGCCTTGAAAGTCTTTTTGCCTCATCACTTACAATCATTAAGTAATGCTTTTGTTCCTCCTGCGGTATTGTACCATCCAAAATAGCGTCTACAAAACCACAAATAGATGTCATAGGCGTCTTGAGCTCATGAGATACATTAGAAATAAAATTTCTCCTCACTATTTCGGATTCCTCGATGGAATCTGCCATATCATTAAATTCCCTTGAAAGATTACCAATCTCATCCTGATCCTTAATGTCAACTCTCGATTTAAGATTTCCCTTGCCAAAATCATGAGCCGCCTTAGACAATTGCTTTAGTGGCCTTGTCATGGAATATGATAACATACCAAATAACAAAAAAGCAACTGCAAATGAGCTTATTCCCGCCAATAAAAATATTTTTAATACATGTATCCTAAATACTTTTATATAAGACGTATCAGTTGCAGTAAAAACTATGCCAATTTGAGTACTTTGGCTATCAATGTCTACTGATATTGGAGAGCCAACAAAGTAGCAATTATCATCATATATACCGCCTAAGTTACCTTTGCCATTGTATCCATCATCTAGCGCATCGTCTACAATATATGAAGGGATTGATTGGTTTAAGTATAAGTGATCCTTAGCCCTTTGTGACAAAAGCATAATTACGCCATTTTCATCAGTTATAAAGACATCCGCATCTATGTTGTTAGAAAATGTGTCAAGTACATTCTTAGTCAAATCATTATCTATAGTACCAAGCTCAGTTTGATTATCCTTTAGGGTTCTTTTTATAAACAAAGCTATACTCTCTACATTTTCATCCAGTAATGCGCGTTTATGCTCCTCCCAAAAGCCGGACATAAAACCCGTAACTATTATACCAGTGGTAATAAACGAAACCAATATAACGATTATGTTTACTAAAAAATACTTCTTAAAAAATGTATTTTTAAGGTGCATTAATCGTACACCTCAAATCTATAACCGACCTTAAAAATTGTCTTTATCTCCCAATGGTTAGACGCATTACTTATTTTATTTCTAATCCTCGTTATATGCACATCTAAAGTACGTGTATCTCCTTGATAATTATATCCCCAAACATGATCCAAAAGCTCTTGCCTTGTTAACGTTTTGTTTGGATTTTTCGCAAGGTAACCCAAAAGTTCAACCTCTTTAAGAGGTGCTTCAATTTCCTCACCGTTTACGGTTATTGTATATCTATCAAAGTCAATTATTAAATTGTCGTATTCGATTTTTCCTTTAAGCTCGCCCTCATCTTTTCGATTCCCTCTTCTTAATACAGCCTTTACTCTTGCGACAACTTCTTTCATATCAAAAGGTTTTACTATATAATCATCGGCACCGATTTCTAATCCTAAAACTTTATCAAAAACCTCTTCTTTTGCCGTTATCATTATAATAGGACAATTTGACACAGCTCTAATTTTCTTACACACAGTCCACCCATCGATATTTGGCATCATTATATCCAAAAGGACAATATCAGGATTAAATATCTCGAATTTATAAAGAGCTTCAACCCCATCATTTGCACAAGACACTTCATATTGTTGAGCTCTAAAATACATGGCTAATATTTCACAAATGTTTTTATCATCATCCACTACTAAAATTTTATCATTCATACTATGCCCCCTTATTATAGATTATTGTTTTATTTATATTATAATGCAGCAGTGTCAAAATTTCATTAATTTTTAATTTCATGAAAATATAAAATTCAAGTGTACATAATATTAAAATTAATACAAATACTATTTCCCATAAAGTGTGGTGATTTATTTGGATTATCTAAAAGCATTTATAATAGGCGGACTAATCTGCGTTGTCGGCCAAATTTTAATAGATCGAACTAAACTTACTCCCGCAAGAATACTTGTTTTGTTCGTAACTTTAGGAGTGTTCCTTGGTGCAATAGGCGTTTACGAACCTCTTGTTAACTTTGCAGGAGCAGGAGCAACTGTTCCCCTTACGGGCTTCGGATATACACTTTCAGTAGGTATAAAAGAGGCAATAGAGAAACAAGGGCTTCTTGGAATATTGACAGGAGGAGTAACAGCCGGTTCGGCAGGTATTGCCGCAGCAGTTGTGTTTGGATATATTGCAGCACTTATTTCAAAGCCAAGAGATAAATCATAAATTAAAACCATGGAGTAACTAATTTAATAGTAGTTACTCCATTTATTTATATATTCTATCCTTTACATTATTGATAAACCTAAATATTGCTTAAATTTAATAGCCCGCAAACAAAAGATTCACGAGCTAATTAATGATTCTATTCTATCTTTTCAGACCTTACTGCTTTATCATTTGCAAAATACCTATGCATTAAATACAAGAGTACAACAAAAGATACAATTGAAAAAGTAAGCGTTATAAATAAGTTATTGGTTATTCCTGCAACTATGTACCCAAAGAATGATACTCCAGCGACAAATCCTGCATATGGAAGCTGGGTTGATACGTGATCCATGTGATTGCATCCTGCACCCGTAGAAGAAAGTATTGTTGTATCTGAAATGGGTGAACAGTGATCCCCAAATACAGCCCCGGATAATGTGGCAGAAACAGCTACTATAGTAAGTTCAGGAGCAATTCTTTGGCAAACCATAATTATAATTGGAATTAATATTCCAAATGTACCCCATGATGTTCCCATCGCAAAAGCCAAAAACGCTGCAACTGTGAAAATTATACATGGAATAAACATAATAGGCATGTTTGAGTTAGCGACTAAATCCCCCACATATTCGCCCGTACTTAAAAGGTCACGGCAAATTCCACTAATTGTCCAAGCCAAAGTTAGAATTACAAACGCAGGAACCATAGATTTAATTCCTTGATTTAAGCCATCCATAAATTGTTTAAAGGTTAAAAGTCCCCTTGGTACAAACATAACAAATGCAACGACAAGCGAAACAAAGGCTCCATATGTTATGGCTTTTGATGCGTCAGTCTCTCCAAAAGCCTGCATTATAGAAACATTACCCTTAAAAAAGTCACCCAAGTAAAGCATAAATACAAGCGAAGATATTATAAGTGATAAAATAGGTATTAATAAGTCGACAACCTTACCTTTATTAGAAGGATTTATATGTTCTATATCTTCATCCATAGTTTCCTTCTCTGTCACAAATACATCTCCCGTTTCTATCGCCTTTGTCTCAAACTTTGCCATAAGGCCAAAGTCCCATCCTTTAAATGATATTATAAGGAGCATTAGTATTGTCAAAATAGCGTATAAATTATACGGAATTGTTTTTATAAAAGTTGTCATCCCATTAATGCCTGTACCGTCCATATAAGAAATAACTGATGCCGCCCAGCTCGACACGGGAGCTATTATACATATTGGCGCCGCAGTCGCATCAATCAAATAGGCAAGCTTTGCTCTTGATATTCGATTTTTATCAGTAATAGGCTTCATAACAGTTCCAACTGTTAAGCAGTTAAAATAGTCATCAATAAATATACATACGCCTAAAATAAACGTAGCAATTTGCGCCCAAGACCTTGAATTGATTTTCTTAGCTGCCCAATTTCCATAAGCTTGAGAGCCTCCCGCCTTGGTTATAACCACAACAAGTGCGCCCAAGATGGCTAAAAATATGATAATATACGCATTATCCCCTATTTTTTCGCACATCAAAGAAAAAACCAGCTCTATTACCCTTAATACGCCATCGCCTGTACTAAAAGAATATATTACCGCCCCGGAAAATATGCCTATTAGCAATGAAGATATAACCTCTTTGGTTATAAGCGCCAATATGATTGCTATTATAGGCGGCAACACTGAAAGAAATCCAACCTCAATCGGATTCATTTATTTATCTCCCCTTAATATGTAATTTTACTTTTTATATATATAAAGCCGTTATTCCATGGTTAGCAGGAATAACGGCTCTGTTAATCTGAAACAGCAAACGCAATTAATAAAATATTTCAGATTCATATAAGCAAGAAAAATATTAAATTTCTATTGCCTATAAATATTATCTCAGTAATTCCTAAATTTATTACTGAAATATCCTGGAAAATATTATTAATTTAATCCCAAGCCTCTGTATTTTCTATTCCAAGCTCTTTAGGTTTAAAGACAGGGTCTTTACCTGACTTCCTTTGATTAATATAATCATTTAAAACCTTAAAGCATGTATTTCCAAGTAATAAGATAGCTATTATATTAAGAATTGCTAAAAGTCCCATTAGTACGTCTGCTAAATCCCATACCGTTCCAAAACTTGCCTGACTTCCTAAAAATACTGCCAAAAGACATGTGGCTCTTACGAAATTTAGTAATTTCTTACTATTCTTAATAAACAATACATTTGATTCAATATAACAATAATTTCCTATTATCGATGTAAAGGCAAATGTAAAGACTGAAAAAGTTATAAAGTGAATTCCAAACGATCCTATTTGATTTTCAACTGCCGCTTGCACAAATGGGATACCATTTAATCCACATTTAAGGTCTACCCCGGAAAGAAGTACAATAAAGGCTGAAGTAGAACAAATCAATATTGTATCAATAAAAACTGAAATTATTTGCACTAAACCCTGCTTAACCGGATGAGATACATCCGCAGTTGCAGCGGCATTTGGTGCACTTCCCATTCCGGCCTCATTAGAGAATAGGCCTCTTTTGATTCCAATTAGCACAACGCTTCCTGCAAAACCGCCAAAAATTGATCTAAAGTCAAAAGCATTACTAAAAATCATTCCAAACATTTGAGGAACCTTTTGAATATTCATAATAGTAATAAATATACCCAAGGCCATATATACCAAAGCCATAGCAGGTACCAAGTAAGATGTAATAAACCCTATACGCTTAACTCCACCCAAAATTGTCACTGCAGTAAGTATTGTTAAGGCTACTCCTATTAAAAACGGATAAATAGTATGTGCATAATCATCAATATAATATTCAAACGAAGATGAAATTGTATACGAGTGAAGTGCATTAAATCCATAAGCGAAACAAAAAACCAGTAATATAGAAAAAAGTACGCCAAAGAACCTATTTCCCAAAGCTTTTTGAATATAATATGAAGGACCACCTCTAAAAGAATCTCCGTCCTTAGACTTATAAACTTGAGCCAAGGTACTTTCTACAAATGCAGACGCTGCACCAATAAGTGCCATAACCCACATCCAAAAGACAGCCCCGGGACCTCCCGTAACAATTGCAGCGGTAATTCCTGCTATATTTCCGGTCCCAACTCGTGAAGCCGTCGATATCATCAAAGCCTGAAATGAAGATACTTTTTGACCATCCGGCCTTTCGGTAATTGCCCTTAAAGCTTCAGGAAAAAGCCTCAGTTGCACAAACTTAGTTCTTATTGTAAAATAAATTCCCGCTGCAATCAAAAGAACTATTAATATATTGGAGTATAAAAAGTCATTTATATAATTAAGTACACCGTTTATCCCACTAATCAAATATATTATCCCCCTTTCTAATTATAAAAACATATTTAGTAATCAGTCCCAAGCCTCAGTATCTTTTATGCCAAGTTCCTTAGGACAAAACTTTGGATCCTTTCCACCCTTTTTCTGCGCTATATAATCCTTTAATGTTATTAGCACAACCTTTGAAAGCGCAAACATAGCAAATATATTTACAATAGCCATAAATGCCATTAGAAGGTCTGCCAAATTCCATACTTTTAATGATGCTTGAGTTCCCACAAACACCGCTATTAAACAAGTGCATCTAAATATGTTCAAAACTGTTTTATTATTTTTTATAAATAATACATTAGACTCTGCATAACAATAGTTGCCTATTATTGAAGTGAATGCAAACATAAGTATCGATATAGTCATAAAGTGCATTCCAATTGATCCTACTTGACTTTCTATGGCCGCTTGAACTAATGGAATACCATTTAGTCCACCTTTTTCTATTTTGACACCTGAAAGTAAGATAATAAATGCCGATGTTGTGCAAATTATAAGAGTGTCTATGCAAACGGAAACAACCTGCACTAATCCCTGCTTAACCGGGTGAGATACATCCGCAGTTGCAGCGGCATTTGGTGCACTTCCCATTCCTGCTTCATTGGAAAATAGTCCTCTTCTTATACCAATTAGCATTGAACTTCCTGCAAATCCACCAAAAATCGATTTAAAATCAAAAGCGCTCTCAAATATGCACTTGAACATTTGAGGTACTTTGTCTATATTTACTATTGTAATATAAAGGCCCAATATAATATAAAACAATGCCATGGCAGGCACAATATACGAGCTTACAAAACCAATCCTATGGACTCCGCCGAAAATTACAGCTGCTGTTATTATAACTAAAATAATGCCAATCAAATAAGGATATATGGTTTGTTTATAATTTGGGATATACAAGCCCACAGATGAAGATATGTTATAGGCCTGCACCACATTTAGTCCATAAACCATACATGCAATCAAAAATACAGCAAATATAATTCCAAGCCAACGTTTTTTTAAAGCCCTTTCAATATAATAAGCCGGACCTCCAAGATAGTTTTTACCATCTTTAATTTTATATACTTGAGCCAATGTACTTTCCGCAAAGGCCGATGCCGAGCCTATAATAGCCATGACCCACATCCAAAATATCGAACCGGGTCCACCGGTTACTATTGCTAAGGCTATACCTGCTATATTTCCCGTACCGACTCTGGATGCTGTGGATATCATCAAGGCTTGAAACGAAGAAACCTTTTTATCATGTGATTTTTCCGTCACTGACTTAATCGCCTCGGGGAACATCCTAATTTGCACAAACTTAGTTTTTATTGTAAAGAATAATCCCACCGCTATTAATATACCGGAATATAGGAAACCGCCTATTGTTGTTATTAATTCTTTTATTAATTGAAATGCCAAATATCGCACCTGCCCACTCACAAATTTAGTATAATTTTGTATTATACCATATTTATTCCAAAAAGTCTAGATTTTCCTTGGCAATTACTGCAATTATAATCCTAAAAAGCACTCAACTACACGCAAAATGCTTTTATCCTATCTTCTGCGCTTTCTATTTCGTTGTCTCTTTTTTAAGTTACGATAATCCTTATAAACATCATAGACATCCTCAAAAGCGCTCCTGTTTTCTTTCGCATTTACAGTTTTACCGCAAATTTTACTGTTTTTCATTTTCTTTAAAACTTCATCGAACTTTTTGGCCGGTACATAAACAATTGTTTCTTTGTCATATATTTCTATCTTTCCAATTTCACTGCCTTTTACGGAAGTTTTCTCCGAAATTGCCGCAACTATATGAGCCGGTGCCACTTTTTTATTTCGTCCTATTGTTAATATTACCTTTTTAAATGATGTGTTCTCTCTATCTATTCTTGTGGGTTTAACTGACTTTACATCACTTATGCTGCACCTAATTTTTCCAAAATGGACCTCTAAAACAGCTGCAGCAACGCAAGCCGGATCGTAACCTCTTTTTATAAGCTCGTTGATTGTACCCATATAATCAAGGTTTGTATTTTCCTTAACCATATCTTCAATCTTTCTTATAACCAAATCATTGTTCTTCTCATTAACACTTTCAAGACTGGGCACTTCCTCAAATGTTATCTTAGATTTAGTAAACCTTGCAATTCTTTGAAGAACTTCAACTTGTTTTGAACCACTGCAAATTGTAATAGCTGTACCCGACTTACCTGCTCTGCCCGTTCTTCCTATCCTATGGACATAATACTCTATATTTTGAGGTATATCATAGTTTATAACATAGTCTATATCATTTACATCTATACCCCTTGCGGCAACATCTGTCGCTATTAAAATATTCGTTTGACCTTTTTTAAACGAATTCATAACCTTTGTTCTTTGCGCTTGCTTCATGTCGCCATGGATGCCTTCTGCGCTGAAATCATAATTCTTCAAATAATTCGATACACTGTCCACCATTCTCTTTGTATTGCAAAAGAGTATAGCCCTATTTGGTCTTATATAACTTAAAATTAAATTTAAAGCATCCATTTTTCTGCCCATGGGGACATTATAATAAATTTGGTCTATATTTTCGACAGTCATCTGCTTTTTCTCGATTGATATAAGCTTGGGATTATTTTGAAATTTTTGGGTTATCTCCATTATTTCCTTAGGCATTGTTGCAGAAAAAAGCACCGTTTGCCTCTCGTCGGGAGCTTCTTCAAGTATAGACTCGATATCATCTCTAAATCCCATACTAAGCATTTCATCTGCTTCATCCAAAACAGCCATCTTTAGGTTAGAAAGCTTCAATGTCCTTCTCTTCATATGGTCCATAACTCGCCCTGGTGTTCCTATTACTATATTGGCCGACTTCAGCCTTTCAATCTGCCTTCCCATAGGTGCACCGCCATATACATCTACTACTTTTACCCCCTCTTTAAATTTTGCAAGCTTCATCATTTCTTCGCAAGCCTGCATTGCAAGTTCTCTTGTAGGGCACAATACCAAAACCTGAACTTCCTTTAGATCCGGTTCTATAATTTCAAGAGCCGGTATTCCAAACGCTACTGTCTTGCCGGTACCGGTTTGGGATTTTCCTATTACATCCAGTCCCTCTTCTATGACAGGTATAGCTTTAGCTTGAATTTCAGTGGGATTCTCAAAGCCCATTTCCTCTACTGCCCTTTTTATATCTTCTGATATTTGCATTTCCTTAAATGATAACATTTCCACTATTGCCTCTTCCTAAGTATGTATATTAAATTTCATATTCATAATAATATTAAATTTAGTTTTAATAAATTAGAATAAAATATAATTATAACATATTATAGGGATAAATGGGAATACCTAAATCCACGACTTTTAGCATAATTGTAATATTTAAATAAAATGTAATCGAAAATTGCACTTATCTTCTACGTCAAAAAGTTTTTTTAATTCTTTAAAAGACTTATACATCCACAATTATGCCTTACAATATTCTTTGATGTGAAAGTTCTTCTCTAAAACTTTACAAATCCCAGGAGGTTGTTTAATTGATATCTGAAAATCCCGTAGATCAAGACTGTATTCATCAGCCTAAAGAATTTAATAGTATGAGTATTCCATACCAATCCTATCATGACTTAAAAAATTGCTTATTTGTCGTCATGGGTTATATGGAGTTAGGTGAATATGAAAAAGCAAAGTGCAAACTAAATTATATTTGTAAAAAGTTAAATATTCGTAACACAACTAACCCAATTTTGCGCTCTTTCATATATAATAAAATACACTCATGCCCATCCAATAACATAAACTTTAAAGCACTCAACTTAGATGTCCCCGAAACATACATAGAAGAGTGTGATTTATTCTCTGTTATTGGAAATGCACTGGATAATGCTGTTGAATCTTGTGATAAAGTACCGGATAAATCAAAAAGATATATTTCTATGTCCATGTTTATTAAAAATAAATATTTGAATATTGTTATCACTAATCCTATATCCGAAAAGGTAAAAATAGAAAACAACAACATATTAACGACTAAAAATGAAAAACACATACACGGATTTGGTCTTAATAATATTCGAATAATGGCTAAAAAATATCATGGCCATGTTAGCATCTCTAGAGGACTAAGAAAATTTGCTATTAAAATCAAGCTTAGAGTAGATTAAATTTCAATATCAACTTAAAGCAAAAACACTCCATCTTCGTTTTTGCTTTAAGATAATTTTTGAAAAATTTACTATTAATAAAGTCACATCACAATACACATAATACTAATGCAAACGCAATAAGTTATTAAAAATCAATTTAATAAAAGGAGTGTTTGAATATGTCTAAGAATTCAGTAGTAGTACCAGAAGCCAGAGAAGCACTTGATAAATTTAAGATGGAAGCTGCAAGCGAAGTAGGTGTTAACCTAAAGCAAGGATATAACGGCGACTTAACTTCAAAACAAGCAGGATCTGTCGGCGGTCAAATGGTTAAAAAAATGATCGAACAGTATGAAGCAAACATGAAATAAATATAAGTAATATATTACTCGCAGATATCAAAAGATATCTGCGAGTTCTTTATTAATCCTATATATTCAATAATCAGTTTAATATGTTCAATTAAGGTTTCTAATATTTTGTTTCAAATATAAACTGCTGAATTTTTTACATCTAGACTGTTTTGAGTTTCATTATCATCGGCACTAATTAATCATCCAACTTTAAAACTGACATAAACGCATCCTGCGGCACTTCAACTGTTCCCAATTGGCGCATACGTTTCTTGCCTTCTTTTTGTTTTTCAAGTAATTTTCTCTTTCTTGTAATATCTCCGCCGTAGCATTTTGCCAAAACGTCTTTTCTCATAGCTTTTACTGTTTCTCTTGCTATGACCTTTCCCCCAATACAAGCTTGTATTGGCACTTCAAAAAGCTGACGCGGTATTTTTTCTTTTAATTTTTCGGCCATCTTTCTTCCCCTTGAATATGCCTTGCTTTTATGAATAATAAACGAAAGAGCGTCGACTGTTTCACCATTTAGCATTATATCGAGTTTTACAAGGTCTGATTCTTTATACTCTGCTAATTCATAGTCAAACGAAGCATATCCTCGAGTTTTGGACTTTAGTGTATCAAAAAAGTCATACACAATCTCGTTAAGCGGCAACTCATAATGAATGTCAACTCTATCTTCGTCTATATACTGCATATCTTTAAATATTCCACGTCTATCCTGGCACAATTCCATTATATTCCCAACATAATTAGATGGTGCATATATATGAGCATTTGCCATGGGTTCTTCGGCTTTTAAAATTAAAGAAGGGTTTGGATAATTTGTTGGGTTATCAATCATAACCACTTCGCCGTCAGTCTTGGTAATCTTGTAAATAACACTTGGTGCTGTCGTTATCAAGTCAAGGTTATATTCTCTCTCAAGGCGTTCTTGGATAATCTCCATATGAAGAAGCCCTAAAAATCCACACCTAAATCCAAAACCCAAAGCAATAGATGTTTCAGGCTCAAATGAAAGTGCAGCATCATTAAGTTGAAGCTTTTCAAGTGCTTCTCTTAAATCGGAATACTTTGCTCCATCAAGCGGATATACACCGCAATACACCATAGGATTTACCGATCTATAGCCCGGAAGTGCCTCCTTTGCAGGATTTTGGGATAGAGTAACCGTATCGCCCACCCTGGCGTCTGCAACCGCTTTTATCGATGCTGTGATATATCCTACTTCACCCGACAAAAGCTCATTTTTAGGTTCAAGACTTGTAGCCCTCATTATACCGCACTCAACCACGGTAAATTTAGAACCCACTGACATAAGTTGAATTTCATCGCCTACTTTTACCTTACCGTCTATAACCCTTACATAAATAATTACCCCCTTATATGAATCATAACAAGAATCAAATATAAGAGCCTTTAAAGGTTTCTCATCATCTGCATTTGGGGCGGGAATTTGTTCTACAATTGCCTCAAGTACAGCTTTTATGTTAAGTCCCGATTTTGCAGAAACCCTTGGTGCATCCTTAGCAGGTATTCCTATTACATCTTCTATTTCTTTGCATACCTTGTCCGGCTGCGCGCTTGGAAGGTCTATTTTATTAATTATAGGAACTATCTCCAATCCCGCATCAACCGCTAAATATGTATTAGCTAAAGTTTGCGCCTCTATACCTTGAGAAGCATCAACCACAAGCAATGCTCCCTCACAAGCCGCCAAGGACCTTGAAACCTCATAGTTAAAATCGACATGACCCGGGGTATCGATAAGGTTAAATACGTATTCTTTCCCGTCATCTGCCTTATATTGCAGTGTGACAGCCCTAGCCTTTATCGTTATTCCTCGTTCTCTTTCTATATCCATATTATCCAAAAGCTGCGATTGAAGATCCCTCTTTGCAACGGAGCTTGTCTGCTCTAATATCCTGTCTGCAAGCGTTGACTTACCGTGATCTATATGAGCTATTATGCTAAAATTTCTTATTTGTTCTTTTGAAACGGACAAAATTAATCACCTACTAATTTAATTATATTCTATATTTTATCACACCCTTATATTTATGTCATCTTCTACTGCAAAACAATTTGTTAATCCTAATAAATTAAATACTAAACATTCCAAAATATGAATTATTTATATAGACCTGTTGCAGACAGTCAAAATATAAGGTATAATATATTATGTATGTTTTGTATGTGTTTACCATATCGACTAACAGTTTATACGAGGTGAAATAATGATTTTAAAATTCACAAAAATGCATGGCTGCGGCAATGATTATGTCTATATAAATTGCTTTGAGCAGGAAATTAACGACCCCCAAGCTTTAAGTATAAAGCTTTCTAACCGCCATTACTCTATTGGGTCGGACGGGGTTATATTAATATGCAAATCAAATAAAGCAGACGCTAAAATGCGTATGTTTAATGCAGATGGCAGCGAGGGAAAAATGTGCGGCAACGGCATTCGCTGCGTTGGCAAATATCTATTCGATCATAACATGGTTAAAAAAGATGATATTTTAATCGAAACTTTAAGAGGTATAAAAAAGCTTAAAGCAATAAGAATCAGTGGGGATGAAGAAGTAACCAACCTATGTGTAGACATGGGAAAAGCAAACCTTAATGCTAAAGATGTCCCCGTAAATCTCGACCAAAATACAATTATTAATTATCCTATACAAATATGCGAAAAAAAATACAACATAACTTGTGTTTCTATGGGAAACCCGCATTGTATTGTATTTTGCAAAAATGTAGATGATATTGATATAGAAAAAATAGGACCCATGTTTGAAAAAAATCCTATTTTCCCAAATGGAGTCAACACTGAATTTATAGAAATCATTGATGACAGCACTCTAAAAATGCGTGTATGGGAAAGAGGAAGCGGCGAAACCATGGCCTGCGGGACAGGTGCCTGTGCAGCTGCAGTGGCGGCAGTCGAAAATGGATACTGCAAAAAAAATCAAGAAATTAAAGTAAAGCTAAAAGGCGGAGACCTAACAATAAAATACACTGATGAAACTGTATTAATGACAGGACCTGCCCAAAAATCATTTGAAGGAGAAATTGAAATATGACAAAGTATATATTCGTAACCGGCGGAGTCGTATCCGGCCTTGGAAAAGGAATTACTGCGGCTTCATTAGGAAGACTTTTAAAGTCAAGAGGTCTTAAAATAGCAGCCCAAAAGCTTGACCCTTATATAAACGTAGACCCGGGAACAATGAGCCCTTATCAACACGGTGAAGTATTCGTAACTGAAGACGGCGCAGAAACTGACCTCGATTTAGGCCACTATGAAAGATTTATAGATGAAAATCTAAATAAATACTCCAACCTCACGACAGGAAAAGTATATTGGAATGTACTCACTAAAGAAAGAAACGGCGAATATCTTGGAGAAACTGTTCAAGTTATCCCCCACATTACCAACGAAATCAAAAACTTTATCTATTCCGTTGGTAAGAAGTCTCAAGCTGATGTCGTTATCACTGAAATCGGCGGTACAACAGGAGATATCGAAAGCCAACCTTTCTTAGAAGCAATAAGGCAGGTTTCCTTAGAAGTAGGTCAAGAAAATTGCCTCTTTATGCACGTTACCCTTATACCATACATAAAGAGCTCGGGCGAACACAAGTCAAAACCAACCCAACATTCAGTTAAAGAACTAAGAGCATTAGGAATCAACCCTAACATAATTATCGCAAGATGTGACGAGCCTATAACTGATTCAATTAGACAAAAAATCTCTCTATTTTGCAATGTAAAACCTGATTGCGTTATAGAAAACTTAGATGTCCCTGTTTTATATCAAGCCCCTTTAATGCTTGAAAAAAATCATTTTTCCGACATAGTGTGCAGAGAACTTTCATTAAATCTTCCTCCTTGTGACCTAACCGAGTGGGAGGACATGCTTAAGAGAATAGATGATCGAAATCAAAAAATAAAAATAGCTATAGTAGGAAAATACGTACAGCTTCATGACGCTTATCTCTCTGTTGCAGAAGCATTATATCACGGTGGTTTTGAAAACAGTGCGGCTATAGATATTAAATGGGTAGACTCCGAACTTGTAACAACATACACAGTCGACGAACTCCTATCAGACTGCAGCGGCATATTAATCCCGGGCGGATTCGGTGACAGGGGTATCGAAGGTAAGATAGAAGCAGCCAGATATGCAAGAGAAAACAATATCCCATTCCTAGGTATTTGTTTAGGTATGCAAATTTCAGTTATAGAATTTGCAAGAAATGTTCTAAAACTTAAAGACGCAAGCTCTAGAGAATTTAATCCTAACAGCGAACACTGTGTCATAGACTTAATGGACGAACAACAAAATGTCGTATCAAAGGGCGGAACTATGAGGCTAGGTGCTTACCCATGTAAAATAAAACAAGGTACACTTCTTGAAAAAGCATATAATGCTTCAGAAATAAGTGAACGTCATCGCCATAGATATGAATTTAATAACCAATTTAGGGAAGAATTAGAAAAGGCAGGTTTGGTAGTCTCGGGTACATCCCCTAACGGTATGCTTGTAGAAGCCGTAGAAATTCCTAAAAACAAATTCTTTGTTGCGGTTCAATATCATCCTGAATTCAAGAGCAGACCAAACCATGCTCACCCACTATTCCGTGAGTTTATCAAAGCTTCTTTAGGAGAATAATTATGAAAATTAATCCAAACTACTCTAACATAAACGATAGCTATTTGTTTTCTACTATAGCTAAAAAGGTAAATGAATTTACCCAAAACAATCCTAACGCAAACATCATTCGCCTTGGTATAGGCGATGTAACAAGACCACTTTGTCCCGCTGTTATAAATGCACTTCATGAGGCTGTCGATGAAATGGGAAAAAGCGAAACATTTAGAGGCTATGGCCCGGAACAAGGCTATGACTTTCTAAGAAACGCCGTAAAAGATTATTATAAAGGCCATAATGTAGACCTCGATATTAACGAAATCTTTATAGGCGATGGCGCAAAAAGTGACGTTGGAAACATCTTAGATATATTTTCAAATGACAATATAGTTTTAGTCCCCGACCCTGTATATCCTGTTTATGTGGACACCAACACAATGGCCGGACGAAAAATTATTTATATGGATGCAAATAAAGAAAATGGCTTCCTACCGTTACCAAATAACAATGTAAAGGCTGATATAATTTATTTATGCTCTCCTAACAATCCTACGGGAGCTGTTTATAATTATGAGCAGCTAAAAAAATGGGTCGATTATGCTTTGGAACAAGACGCTATAATACTTTTCGATGCCGCATATGAGGCATTTATAGATGAGGATCTACCTCATAGCATATACGAAATAGAAGGCGCTAAAAATTGTGCTATAGAATTTTGCTCCTTATCTAAAACTGCAGGATTTACAGGAACCAGATGCGGATATACTATAGTCCCAATGGATATCACAAAAGAGTCAACCAAATTCAACAAGCTTTGGCTTAGAAGACAAACCACTAAATTTAACGGAGTTTCTTATATAGTACAAAGAGGTGCGGCTGCAGTCTTTTCAAAAGAGGGTCAAGAACAAATTAAGGAAACCATAAAATACTATAAAGAAAATGCAAAAATCATGTCGGGTGCATTAAATGAACTTGGTATATGGTTTACAGGTGGCACAAATTCACCATATGTATGGTTAAAATGTCCTATGGGTATGTCATCTTGGGAATTCTTCGACTTCTTAATAAAAGAAGCGAATGTCGTAGGTACTCCCGGTGCCGGCTTTGGCAAAAATGGTGAAGGATTCTTTAGACTTACTGCCTTTGGAAACAAAGACGCTACCAAAGAAGCTATAGACAGAATTAAAAAGGTATTATCCAAATAGATATCAAACATAAACATTTCATAGCAAGATTAAATTCTTGCTATGAAATTTATTTATTAATAATTTAATATTAAATCTTAATAAGGAGTAAATCACATGAAAAGCACAATAAGATTTTTATCCTTAATTTTAACCGTTACTATGAGTTTTTCGCTTTTATGTTCTTGCAAAAAAACTGATGACAACTTGGAAAACAGTAGTAATTCCTCAAGTACATCTTCAAAGGAATATGATATCTCTTTTTATAATTATAAACCAGAAGCTGAAGAGTTCTTTAAAGATATCTGCAGCTATTATGAAGGCCAAACAGGGGTAAAGGTAAAATTTATACAAGCCTCAAAAGATAAAACTAATATTGAAAATATTCGAGCTCTTGTAAAGTCAAATGAAGCTCCAAATATATTTACTATACAGGGTTTATCGGAACTTAAAGAGCTTGAAAACGATAATATTGTTCTAAACTTTAACAAAGCAAATAAAGAAAACTTTAAGGAATTCATAAACGAAATTCCGGATGAACTTAGACTCTCCTATGATAATTACAGCAATTACGGTATCCCCTATGATATCGAAGGTTATGGCTATTTAGTAGATAAAAAAATGCTTGCAGACCTTTTTGAACTGGATGACGTTTCTTCTATCTTGCAAGATTTAAAGGAAAGCTCTTATGACGAATTTTGCAGTTTTTGCTTAGCTATAAATGATTATATAAAAAATAATGTAGCATCATCAATTGTCCTAAATGGAAATAAATACTCCCTAGCTCACTCTAAAGCAGGGCTCTCAAATAACCTTGATGAAGTTTTTTCCACTGCAGGGCTTGAGCCCTGGACATATACAAGCCATATGCTAAATATAGCATTGTGCTCTCAATTCGAATCTCAAAAGGATTTATTAAATACCTCGCAAATCGATAGCCTTAAAAATATTATCACAAAGTATGCAAAAGCTCTAGACTTTGAAACCTCCTATTCAACACCTAGTCGAGGCAAAAATTACCCTCAAAGCGCAAAAGATTATAGTAATGTTATCGCCGACTTTACAAACAGTAAGGCCCTATTTATAAATCAAGGCAATTGGGCATACAACGATATAAAGGCAAATAACGGGGATCTAGCAAAACGCACTACTATAATTCCAATAAAGCTCCCGCTTGAAGAAAGTGATATAAGGCTAGAAGATTCATCCTTAGAGGACTTCAATAGTTCTATTCCTATATATGTACCAATGTATTACTCTATAAATTCTAACAGTACTGAACTTGAGCTAAAACTTGCAGAAGAATTCCTAATTTGGCTTAATACCGCAGAATATCCAAAAAGCAAAATGATTGAAGACTATAATATGATACCAAGCAATATAAGCACTTATTACCAGCTAAATAATAATTTAAATAATGACATATTGTCATATAAAAAATCAGGACACTATTTACCTGCCGCCTACTTAGGTACCCCCTATTCATGGAATGAAACATTGGGCAATGAAATTAAAGAAAACTACTTTACAAAAAATTTATGGAGCAAAGAAGATTACGAAGCCATTGCCGATTTTGCGATATCTAAATGGAAAGAACTTAAAAAATAATAAACTCTCGAATATTTATTTTTAATTAGGTAAAAAATAATAAAACCCAATTATATTTAAAGAAGGTTTTATTATGAAAAATTATATTAATGATTTGGATATCCCTATGGGATTAGGTATGGCATTAGCTCAAAACATTCCCGCAATGAATTACTTTAGCTCGCTTTCGCCAAATAAGCAAAGAGAAATCATTAACGGGACTCATAGCATAAAATCCAAAGAAGAAATGCACACCTATGTTGATAACCTAGTCAACCAATTTGGAAACTAACATTAGAAACGCCGCAGTAAACAAACTGCGGCGTTTAAATATTTATAATATCTTATTTATAATTTCTTTGTATGTTTTTATAGATTGAAGGCCTGTTTCTCTTGCGTGAACCTCACCGTCTTTAAATATAATAACAGTTGGTACACTTTGAATCTCGTATTTCATTGCAAGATCCTTCTCTTGGTCAACGTCAATCTTCACAATTTTAACTTTATCCCCAATCTCTTGGTTTAACTGTTCTATAATAGGTGCAAGCATCCTGCATGGTCCGCACCAAGTAGCAAAAAAATCTGCTATAACTACTTTTTCCTGCGATATTAATTGCTCAAGTTCTTCCTTTGTAGAAGCTAAAACATTTGTCGACATATTTACTACCTCCATAATTATATTTTACATACAATTATTATATCCATCCCAAAATAAAATAAAAAGCTAAAATCTATTTTAATATGGTAAATAAAGAACCTATAAACGGAAGTGGCTTTTGCCTATCGTTATACACATTCATAATACCTATTATTATAAATGCTGCAACTAAACAAAAATAAACCATTGAAAACAATGATGTTATTATAGAAAACATATGTGCAATTGAAAATAGAATTACATCTATAATATCTATAACCATATAAGCAGCAAATGAAAATATGCTTAATATAATCCCTTGATTTACATGAAATCGAACCAAAGGATTATCTTTATCCAAAAATAGTCCAACAACCCATAATATTCCTAAATAAGATAATGCGCATATAAACTTTTTGTCTTTCAAAGCCTTATCATCTACCATATTGCTGCCGGGTTGATTATTTTTTTCCTCACTCATAAAATGATACCCTCTTTAATCTAAAAAATCCATTTTACTGCCTTTTGAACAACATTGACCATTGGCAATTCCTTTTGGCTTCCCTTAACTGCACCCGATATACCCATTATTAATAAAATAATCCAAAAAACGGTTATACCCACAAAACTTAAAAATTCAATTGTTTCAGTCAATGCAGGAGCAAAGCTTAAACAAAACACCAAAATCGATGCAACTATATATAATGCTGATACTAAAATAAAAAGGGATCCCCCTTGTTTAACATGAAATTTTAAAGACTCATCATCATATTCAACTGAAAATCTACCAATAATAAAAAGCGGACCTATATATGAAAGTATAGATAAAAGTTTAACATTAGTTTGGTCACATTTATATTCCAATTAAGAATCAACACCTTTTAAAATTAATCACTTAGAATAAGAGGTAATCTCAATTTTCTCTATTGTAATATCAGACAACGGCTTATCTGCACTATTAGTATCAACTTTGCTTATTTTATCTACAACATCCATTCCCTCAAATACTTGACCAAATACAGTATGCCCTTTAGATGCAGTATTTAGCCCACCGTCAAGGCTTGGATTTCCCGAATGCTTCTCGTATAAAGCCTTTATTTCGTCGTTGACCTTACTCATGTCAACTGTACCGCCGTATCTGCTTTCAAATGCCGAAGGTGAGGACTTATAAATATCATAGACTTGTTGGAAATAATCCCAGCCTCTAAAACTTTCTACTGCAACATTATTAATAAAGAATTGGCTTCCATTAGTGTTAGGACCCGCATTTGCCATGGATAAAGAACCCGTCATATTAAATAACTTATCACTAAATTCGTCCTCGAAGTTTCCTCCCCATATGCTTTCTCCGCCCGTACCGTTGCCGTTAGGGTCGCCGGATTGAATCATAAAGTCCTCTATAACTCTATGAAAAATTACTCCATTATAATATCCGTCTTTTGAGTGGGTCTTAAAGTTTTCCACAGCCTTAGGTGCGACTTCCGGAAAAAATCTTATCTTTATTTGACCCATATTCGTTGTCATAACTGCGATTTCCTCGCCCTCTTTTGGCATCTCCGTTTGATAGCCTACCTTTAAATCTGATATTTTATTATCATCTTTCTTAGAACATCCCAATACTGAAAAAGCAACTGCTGCCACAAGTATTCCCCCTATTATCCTCTTTAATATATTCATATTTTTTAATCTCCTTAACATTTGTATAGGATAGTATTATTCTATTATTTTATTACATATAACATTGTATTTCAAGAAAAATATGTTAATTGATGTATGTACTAATTAGTTTTAGCCACTCTTATTGCGTTTATTTTTATAAATAATTATACTTAAATTATCTAACTAAAAATTTAGGAGTAATATGCTATGCTTCAACTAATATTAGGAACTTCCGGGAGCGGAAAATCATATAAAATAAGAAATATAATCAAAGAAGAACTTTCATCAACTAAAAAACTCATGTTAATAGTGCCGGAACAATACTCTTTTGAAAATGAAAAAGAAATGCTAAAAGAGTTTGGACCATTTGAATGCAACAAAATCGAAGTCATGAGCTTTACAAGGCTTACCAACTTTGTCTTTAAGAAAGTAGGCAGACTTTCAGGAGTTAGAATAGACGATTCATTAAGGAATGTACTAATGAGTCTTGCTTTGGAAGAGGCAAGCGAACAATTGTCCCTTTACAAGGAAAAAGCGTCATCAAATGACCTTGTGCAGCTTATGGTGTCCTCCCTTAAAGAGTTTAAAAGGAGTTCTACAAGTATTGATGACCTTTTCAATGCTTCAAATGAAACAGAAGATGAAATATTAAGCCAAAAACTAAAAGAAACAGCTACAGTATTGTCTATTTATGACTCATTGCTCAGCAGAAACTACATAGATCCACTTGACGACTTAACTTGGCTTTTAAGTGCTGTAAAGGAAAATAACTTTTTCAAGGATTACACCGTCTTTATTGATTCTTTCAACGGGTTTACTTCCCAGGAAATAAACATTATAGAGCAAATTTTGATTCAATGCCAAGAGTGCTTTATATCTCTTTGTATGGATGATCCATCATTTCACAAAAATGATTTGGACCTATTTTCCACTGTATACGATACATTTAAGAAAATATTAAACATAGCAAAGAAAAATAGTGTAAAGATTAAGCCTCACATAAAGTTATTAGAACAAAAAAGATTTAAAAACCAAGACTTAAAATACTTAGAACAAAAAATATATAGATCAAATTATAAGTCAATAAATGAGGATGTCGAGAACATCACTATATATTCAGCATCAAATTTTCATAGTGAAGCTTCATTTGTTTCTAACACTATAAAAAAGCTTATTGTAGAGGAAGGATATAATTATAAAGATTTCGCCGTTATCTCAAGGAACATAGAAAATTATAGAGGAATTATCGATGTAGAATTTAATAAAAATGATATACCATATTTTCTAGATAAGGCCGAACCAATTGACACAAAACCTATAATCAAATTTGTAACTACGGCCTTTGATATCATCAACAACTCCTTTTCAACGGATTTGATATTTGATTATCTTAAGACAGGCCTTACTGACCTAAGCATAGAAGAAATATCAATATTAGAAAATTACGTTTTTTTGTGGGATATAAAGGGCAAGGCATTTAAAGAAGAGTTCACATCCAACCCAAACGGATTTAGCGAAAAGTTGACCCAAGACGATGAGGAACTTCTAGAAAGGATAAATAATATTAAAAATAAAGCTATTCTCCCACTTGAAGAATTTGAAAAAAGAGTAAATGGTAAAAACACAGGGCTTGAAATCTCAAAGGCTGTATATAAACTTTTAGTTGATAACAACGTCCATGACAATCTATTTAATCTCTATAAAGAGTTAATGAAAACTTCAAGTCTCGCAGAAGCTCAAAAGCAATTAAGGCTTTGGGACCTCTTTATGGATATTTTAGACCAAATGGCCGCAGTAACAAAAGGAAAATATCTAAGCTCTCAAAGATATTTAGAACTTTTAAGGCTTATAATACAGTCTAACGACATAGCGTTTATCCCTCAAGGTCTAGACCAAGTAACAATAGGACAAGCTGACAGAATAAGACTCCACGAGCCTAAAATTGTATTTATAATAGGCGCTATAGAAGGGGAATTCCCTAAAAATCCTGCCCCATTCGGTATCTTTACTGACCTAGAAAGGAAAAAACTCATAGAGCTTAAAATTGATATACACAATAATTTAGAGAAAACAGCTCTTGAAGAAAGATTTTTAACCTATCAATCTCTATCTTCCGCCTCAACCAAACTTTATATAAGTTGGCCATCGTCTAATATAAAAGGTAATTCAAAAAAGCCTTCTTCTATAGTAAAAGAAGCTAAAAGAATATTTCCAAAATTAGAGATAAAGGATGAGCTTATGCTAAATATCGACCAGATAGATTCAGTATGGTCGATAAAAAGTGCCTTTGAAATGTGCGCCAAACATTATAAGGATGACTCACTCTTCTCAAACTCCTTGAAAAAATATTTCGAGGATAAGAACGAATACCAATCCAAGCTTTCAACCTTAGATGCTATCGCTAAAGGTGAAGCATTTTCCTTCAAGGATGAGAAAAAAGCAAGGAAACTTTTTGGCGAAAATCTAAAGCTTTCCGCCTCACAAGTAGAAAAGTTCTATCTATGCAAATTTCAATATTTTTGCAAATACGGCCTATATGCAAAACCAAAGAAAAAAGCATCGTTTGATAACCTTGAATATGGGCTTGTAATGCATTATATTCTTGAAAATATGTTTAAAAAGTATAGCAAGGATGAATTTTGCTCTTTAGGTGAAGCCGAGGTCAAAAAGAACATAAACGATCTCTTATTTGAATATTCAAATAAAAAATTAGGCGGACTTGATAATAAAAATTCCCGCTTTAAGTACCTATTTTTTAGATTAATCAACACCGCAGCACGTTTAATAGCTCATTTGCAGCAGGAATTTAAGCAAAGTGAATTTTATGCGGCAGGTTGCGAGGTTAGTGTCGAAGAGGGCAAGGATATAGAACCTCTTAGCATAAAGCTTATAGACGGAAGTATTGTAAAGGTGCAAGGAAAAATAGACAGAGTCGATATCATGAATAAGGGAGGACGAAATTATATTAGAGTCATCGACTATAAAACCGGGAAAAAAGAATTTAAGCTTTGTGATGTACTCTACGGCCTAAATATGCAAATGCTCATATATCTTACTGCTATAGTTAAAAACAGTTCATCAAAATACGATAACATCGTCCCTGCCGGCATACTATATATGCCATCAAGTTTCTCGGCCGTAAACATGGAAAGAAACAGTGAAAAAGAAAAGATAGACAAAGAACACATGAAAATTTTCAAAATGAATGGGCTTATTTTAGATAATCCCCTAGTAATAAGAGGTATGGAGGCCGATGCCAAGGGAGTATTTATACCCGTTTCGCTAAAAGGGGACACCCCATCAAAGCGAGATTCTCTCTTGAGCCTCTCTCAGCTTGGAAAAATTTCAAAACACATAGAAGGTTTAATTGAATCCATGGCCAATGAACTTCATAAAGGTAAAATAGAACCAAGTCCTGTTTCAGGCGAATATGATTCCTGCAAATGGTGCGAATATTCATCCGTATGCGGCCACGAAAAAGAGGACAAAACCCTTAAAATAGAAAAATTCGATAATCAACAAGCAATAAAAGAAATACTCAAAAAGGAAGGTGAAAATATTGACGAAAAATTGGACTGCTAGTCAACAAGATGCCATAAACGCAGCGGGCGGTACAGTATTGGTATCTGCTGCTGCGGGTTCCGGAAAAACCGCTGTTTTGGTGCAAAGGGTAATAGAAAAAATAACATCCTGCAATAACCCTATTGATATAGATAAACTTTTAATAGTGACCTTCACCAATGCCGCCGCTGCCGAGATGAAGGAAAGAATAGCCGAAAAACTCGCCGATCTAACCTTAAAAGAGCCGGGTAATATAAGATTAAAACGTCAAAAAATTCTTATAGAACAATCTAACATAAGCACTATACATAGTTTTTGCAACAACTTAATAAGAGAAAACTTTTACAAGCTCTCTATCTCCCCCGACTTTAAAATTGCGGATGACAATGAAATAACTCTTTTAAGAAACGAAGCCCTAGAAAATGTAATAAATGAATTTTATGCCAAGGATGATAGACTTTTTTATAACTTGGTGGAGTCGTTTAGTTCCGATAAAAATGACCTAACTTTAGAAGACGCAATATATACCTTATACGACTTTTTGCGCTCCCACCCATTCCCGGACACATGGCTTAAAAGCAAAAAAAGTATGTATCTCGAAAGCGAAGATATATCCAAGACTCCATGGGCTAAAGTATTATTTGAATATGCAAAAAGCTCAATTGATCATGCACTTTCTCTTACGCATCTTTCATTAAAGCTTATCAAAGAGGACGACGACATTTTCAACAGTTATAACGATGCATTTATGTCGGACTTAAATATGCTTTTATCAATCCAAGAATCAATCGAAAGTAAAAATTGGGGAAAAATCAGTTTTAAACTTCAAAACTTTAATTTTGAAAAATTAAAAGCGGTTAGAGGCAAAAGCGACAACGAGATTAAGTTGAGAGTAAATGCAAATAGAAAAATTGCAAGGACAATAAAAGAAAAACTTTGCAAATACTTTAACATAAGCGAGAAAGAAGCGCTGGATGATATCAAAAAATTGAGACCCTTGGTTGAAAAGTTCTTTGATGTTGTATGGAGATTTTGGGAAGAACTCGACGTCCTAAAAAGCTCTAAAAATCTTGCAGACTTTGGCGATTTGGAGCATCTAACATTAAAGCTTTTAGTTAAACAAACCGAAAACGGTTTTGAAAAAACAGATGAAGCCAAAGCAATATCTAACAAGTTTGAAGAAGTCTTGGTTGATGAATATCAAGACACAAACGAGGTCCAAGATATTATTTTTAGGGCAATATCAAAAAACGAAAATAATTTATTTATAGTAGGCGACGTCAAGCAAAGTATTTACGGTTTTAGGCAGGCAATGCCCGGAATCTTCTTAAAAAGGAAAGAGCAATATACTCCTTATGATAATACCCAAGAAGCATTTCCCGCTAAAATAATATTAGACAAAAATTTTAGAAGCAGAAAAGGTGTAACTGATTTTGTCAACTTTACCTTTAAGCAACTTATGTCCCCTGAAATAGGCGATATGTACTATAGCGAAGAGGAAGAACTAAAACCGGGAGCTGATTACCCCAAAAGTCCTTCCCCATCTACCGAAATTCATATTATAGATACCTCAAATACAAGTGAAGAAACCGATTTATTAGAAGCGCAGCACATTGCATCAATTATAAACGAAAAAATATTCAGTGGTGAAACTGTTTTTGAAAACGGCAAATTACGACCAATTACATATAGAGATTTCTGTATACTAATAAGAAGCGCAAACAAACACGCATCATCATATGCAAAAGAACTTAATCTTTGCGGCGTACCCGCATGGTCTGACACCGCAGGTGATTTCTTTGGAACAAGGGAAATTTCTACTATGCTTTCTCTTTTAAAAGTAATAGATAATCCTATTCAAGATATCCCACTTCTCTCTGTCTTAATAAGTCCTATATTTGGATTTTCGGCTGAAAAGCTTACTGATATACGACTCGAGGACAAAAATATTCCACTTTATTTAGCGCTAAAAAGTTTTGCAGACAAAGGGGATATTCAAGCAAAAGAGTTTATATCCGAAATCAACGACTATCGAAAAATATCTATAACGATGTCTTCAGACGAGCTTATAGAGTATATATACGAAAAAACGGGATTTCCATCCATGGTCTTGGCAATGAGTGAACCATTAAGACGCCTTGCAAATTTAAGGCTTCTTGCAGATTATGCAAAAAATTATGAATCTTACGGATACAAAGGATTAAGCGGATTTATCAAGTTTATTGATAAATTAGAACTTAAAAAGTCAGACCTAACCCCGGCTTCAACCATCTCAGAAGCATCTAATGTCGTAAGAATTATGAGTATCCACAGATCAAAAGGTCTTGAATTTCCTATTTGCATAATAGCCGGCTGCTCCAACAAATTTAACAAACAACATAACTCAGTTTTACTTCACCATGATTTAGGTCCGGGGTTGAAGATAAGAGACACTAAGAATATGATTCAATATTCAAGTCTTCCAAGAGACGCTATAAGCATTCAGCTCGAGCGAGAGTATCTTTCCGAAGAATTGAGGGTTTTATATGTAGCCATGACGCGTGCAAAAGAAAACTTAATCATGGTTACATCACTTAAAAATCCTCAAAACACCCTAACTAAGCTCGCAACAAATCTTACAAGTGACCCCCTAATAAACCCATACAATGTAAGAAGTGCAATGAGTTTTTCAGACCTTATTTTATCATGCGCGCTAAGGCATAAAGACGGCATTAAGCTTAGAAGTCTTGCTAATTGTTTTGACGATATAATCTTGGAAAGTGAAGCTCAATTGGAAATTAAAGTTATCTCTCCCAATGAAGAAAATGATGAAGAAGACTCCTTAAATCAAGATATAAAAAATCTAAAATATGATGAGGAGCTGATAGGCAAAATTGAAAAAAGGATAAACTATGCATATCCATTAAAATTTTTGCATAATATTCCTACAAAGGTGTCCGCTTCAGAATTATATAAAGAGGATAATCTAGAGCAAATGCACTCCTTAGGCAAGGCTAAAATCCCATCATTTATGTTGGGAAGAGATCAAAGCGCCTCGCAAAAGGGTATAGCTCTTCATTTGTTCTTGGAATTTGCAGATTACAAAGAGGCCTCTTTAGATCTTATGGGTCAAATAGAGAAACTCACATCTAAAAAATTCATCTCAAAGGAGCAAGCGTCGTCCTTAAATATTGAAAGCTTAAAAAGATTTTTTCAAAGCAATTTGATGAAAAGAATTATTAATGCCGAGTCCTATAAACGAGAACTGAGATTTAATGTAGAATATGATGAAAACATAATTAAATCAAATGAAGTAAAGAATATAAAAAATGAACTCATAGTGCTTCAAGGAGCTATTGACTGCGTATTTATAGAAGATGGAAAAGCCGTTATAGTTGATTATAAAAACAATTCGTTTGATGATGAAAATGAATACATAAAAAAATATTCAAATCAGCTTAATCTTTATAAATATGCAGCGTCAAAAAGTCTAAATATTGAAGTAAAGGAGTGCATCGTATATTCATTTAAAAAAGGCAAAGAAATATATATCTAAAAGCATTATAAATACAATATATTTAAAATAATTTTAGAGAAAATATAACCATATAATCCTTGAACTTTTTTATGTAAGTTGCTATGATTATATTAGTAATGTTTAACTTTAAATAACTAACAAAACTAAGGAGTTGTAATAGATGAACCGCGGCAGTACACTTGACGAAAATTTAGCATTAACCTCTTTCCATCAAGGCACCAATTATGAAGTTTATAAGTATTTGGGAGCCCATAAAAAAGAGGAAAATGGTTCTATAGGTTATGTCTTTAGAGTTTGGGCTCCAAACGCTAAAAATGTTTGGGTCTTAGGGGATTTTAACGAGTGGAACGAAACTTCTCATCCAATGAAAAAAATAAGCGATGGAGGAGTATGGGAAGCTTTTATTAATATTAATCTTCAAGACTACTCTATCTATAAGTTTAGAATCGAAACTTATAGTGGAGAATTTTTGTTGAAGACAGACCCCTATGCCTTTCATTGCGAAACAAGGCCTGCTAATGCTTCTAAAATTTTCAATACCGAAAATTTCACATGGCATGACCAAGAATTTCTAAAATCCAAAGAAAAAAAAGATCATTACAACTGCCCTGTAAATATCTATGAGCTCCATGCCGGATCATGGAGAAAATACTTGGACGGTCACACTTTTTCTTATGAAAAACTCGCAGACGAACTTATCCCTTATGTAAAAGAAATGGGATATACCCATATCGAAATAATGCCACTCACCGAATATCCCTTTGATGCGTCTTGGGGATATCAAGTTACCGGTTATTTCGCCCCTACTTCCAGGTATGGTTCGCCGCATGACTTTATGAAGTTTATAGACAAATGTCACCAATCAGGAATTGGAGTTATTATGGACTGGGTTCCCGCGCACTTTCCAAGAGATGCTCATGGCCTTGCTAAATTTGACGGCAGTGCTTGCTATGAATATCAAGACCCAAGAAAAGGCGAACACAAAGATTGGGGCACGTTAGTTTTTGACTATGGAAGAAATGAAGTTATAAGCTTCTTGATTTCAAGTGCAATCTTTTGGATAAAAGAATATCATATAGACGGCATAAGAGTTGATGCCGTGGCATCTATGCTCTATTTGGACTACAGCCGAAAAGATGGCGAATGGATGCCAAATAAATACGGCGGACGAGAAAATCTTGAAGCAGTCGATTTCTTAAAGAAACTCAACGAAGCAGCATTCCTATGTAATCCAAATGTTATGATGATAGCAGAAGAATCAACTGCATGGCCGCTTGTATCAAGGCCAACCTACTCGGGTGGACTTGGATTTAACTATAAATGGAATATGGGCTGGATGAACGATATGCTAAGATATATGTCACTCGACCCAATCCACAGGCCATTCCACCACGACAATCTTACTTTCTCATTCTTTTATGCTTTTTCTGAAAACTTTATCCTGCCTATTTCTCACGATGAAGTAGTACACGGTAAGGGGTCGCTTATCAACAAAATGCCGGGAAATTACGAGCAAAAGTTCGCATCGGTTAGAGCATTCATAACATATATGATGGCTCACCCGGGCAAGAAGCTTATATTCATGGGAACAGAGTTCGGTCAGTTCAAAGAGTGGGATTTCGAGTCTGAACTCGATTGGAACTTACTTGATTACCCAGCCCATAAGCAAATACAAAACTTCTTCAAAGAGATAAACCACTTTTATCTAAAATCCTCGCCACTATGGGAAATAGATTTCTCTTGGGAAGGATTTTCATGGATAGCTAACGACGACTATAACCAAAGCGTTATAAGTTTTAGAAGAATAGATAAAAAGGGCAATGAAATTATTGCAGTGTGCAATTTTCAGCCTGTGCTTAGAGAAAATTACCGTATAGGTGTGCCCTTCGAGGGGACATACAGTGAAATTTTCAACTCGGATGATGAAAGATTCGGCGGTTCAGGAATTACTAACGGCAAGTCAATCAAATCCGAAAAAGAATCCATGCATGGATTTGAGCAGTCAATTTCACTAAGTTTACCGCCTATGTCAGTTATGTTCTTTGATGTAAAGAAAAAGGAAGTTAAATCTATTAAACAAAACCCAAACTTGAAAAAACAAAAACACAATAAAAAAAATAAGATTTAATTTAAGGAGGATAAAGATGTTTCCTAAACAAGAAATTGTTGCTATGTTGTTAGCCGGAGGTCAAGGCAGCAGACTTGGAGTACTTACAAAAAAATTAGCAAAACCGGCGGTACCGTATGGTGGGAAGTATAGGATAATCGATTTTCCTCTTTCTAACTGTGTAAATTCCGGAATTGAGGCTGTGGGAGTTCTCACACAATATCAACCATTGGTCCTCAATGAGTATATAGGCAACGGTCAACCATGGGACTTAGACTCTATGAACAGCGGTGTCCAAATTCTTCCGCCTTATCAAAGAAGTAAGGGCGCAGACTGGTACAAGGGAACTGCTAATGCAATTTACCAAAACATTACATATATAGAACGCTATAACCCGGATTACGTAATTATCTTATCAGGTGACCACATATATAAAATGGATTATTCTAAAATGCTTGCTTTCCATAAAGAGAAAAACGCCGACTGCACTGTCGCATCTATCAATGTTCCTCTTGAAGAAGCATCAAGGTTCGGTATATTAAACACCCACCAAGACGGATCTATATATGAGTTTGATGAAAAACCCGCAAAACCTAAAAGTACAATGGCTTCTATGGGTATATATATCTTTAACTGGAAAAAGCTTAAAAAATATCTAATAAAAGACGAACAAAACCCAAAATCAAGCAACGATTTCGGTAAAGATGTTCTTCCTGCTATGCTTAAAGGCGGAGAAAGAATGTTTGCCTACGAATTTAAAGGATATTGGAAAGATGTAGGAACAATCGACAGCCTATGGGAAGCTAATATAGACCTTTTAGACCCTAATGTTAAAATTAATTTAGAGGATGAAAACTGGAAAATTTACTCTCAAACCCCTGTTTTGCCACCTCAATATATCTCAGAAACTGCAAATGTACAAGAATCATTGGTTGCAGACGGTTGTGAAATCTATGGGGATATTGATATGACCGTCTTATTCCCGGGAGTGCACATAGCCGAAGGATCTATCGTAAGAGATTCTATTATAATGCCCGGCTGCCGTATAGAAGAAGGTGCTGTCGTTCAGTACTCCATTGTATCTGAAAACACAGTTATTTCTAAAAATGCTGTAGTAGGTGCAAGACCCGAAGATGTTGAAAGTACTGATAGTTGGGGAATCACAGTTATTGGTGATAACTTAACTATAGGCGAAAACGTTGTAATTCCGCCTAAGTCTATGATAGATGAAAATATTTTGGAGGTGAAATAGTCTATGCGTGGAAACAATGTTTTAGGAATTATATTTTCCAATATGCACGAAGAACTAATTAGAGAATTAACTGATAATCGAACAATGGGATCAGTCCCATTTGGCGGAAGATACAGACTTATAGACTTTACCTTGTCTAACATGGTCAATTCCGGTATAAATAAAGTTGGGGTTATCACAAAAATGAATTATCAATCCCTTATGGACCATTTAGGTTCTGGCAAAGCTTGGGATCTATCAAGACGAAGAGACGGACTTTTCATACTACCTCCATTTGGCCACAGTTCAGAAAGATTCTCAAATCGCATTAAGACCTTGGCTGCTATATCTAATTTCCTTTCAAATTCAAAGGAAGAATACGTTTTACTCTCAGATTGTGACGTAGTGTGTAATATAGATTATCAAGATGTTGTTCGAGAGCACGTGAAAAACGACTCTGATATTACCATAATCTATAAAAGAGGAGTTATCCCCGAAAAAATTAACGATTCCATCGTTTTATCTCTAAATCAAGAAACTTCCAAAGTAGATGAAATATACGTAGACTTGCAAACTAACAAATCATGCAACTTCAGTCTTAATATGTTCTTGCTCAAAAGAAAACTGCTAATTAAACTATTGGCTGAATGCATAAGCAAAAATGAAGTCAGTTTCAAAAGAGATCTTATTCAACAAAACGTACATAGGTACAATATTTTCGGCTATGAATTTAAGGGCTTCTCAAAGGTTATTACTTCTATGAACAGCTACTTTGAAGCAAACATGTCTTTGATGTCAAAATCCGCAAGACACCAACTATTTTGCAGTAACCGCCCAATTTACACAAAGGTAAGAGACGATATGCCCGGCAAATACGGAACTGAGGCTATAGTTAAAAATTCAACAATAGCTAACGGCTGTGTTATCGAAGGTGAAGTCGAAAACAGTGTCCTATTTAGAGGAGTACACATAGGTAAAGGTACTAAAATCTCAAACTGCGTATTAATGCAAGATACTATTATAGGTGAAAACTGTAATCTAAACTACGTTATATCCGATAAAGACGTAGTGATAAAAGACAGCCGAACATTAATGGGATTTAAGTCCTATCCTGTCTACATAAGCAAGGCAAGCACAGTCTAATAGGTTTTTATCTAACCTATTAAGATTTAAAAGTTAGGAGCATAAAAATGAAATGTTTATATTGCACAAGTGAAGCTCTGCCGTTTATAGCATCCGGCGGATTAGGCGATGTAGCCGGATCCTTGCCGCATGCACTTAGAGAACGTCTTGTAGGCTGCAGAGTTGTAATGCCACTATATGATGAAATTCCACAATATCTCAAGGATTCAATGAGATTTATAAAAAGTATATATGTTCCACTTTCTTGGAGAAAGCAATATTGCGGCATATTTGAGGCCAGGATCGATGGAGTTATATATTATTTCATAGATAACGAATACTACTTTAAGCGCAAAGGTATATATGGCCACTTTGATGACGCAGAACGCTTTGCATTTTTATCAAGAGCCGCATTGGAGATCTTACCTCATGTAGGCTTTAAACCCGACATAATCCACGCAAATGACTGGCAAACAGCATTAGTACCCGTATACTATAGCTTGTTCTATTGTCATGATGATTGGTACAAGGGTATTAAAACAGTATTTACAATTCACAATATCCAGTATCAAGGTAAATACGGTATGGAACTCATAGACGATATTATTGGTATTCCTATGGATAGATTATCAGTAGTCGAGTTCGATAAATGCGTTAATTTTGTTAAAGGTGCAATCGAAACTGCAAATAGAGTTACAACTGTAAGTCCAAGTTATGCTTGGGAACTATTGGATCCCTGGTTTGCTCACGGTTTAGACCCAATACTAAGAGAACGCTCTTGGAAACTTTGCGGCATCTTAAATGGTATAGATACAGACCTTTATAATCCCGCAACGGATAATAATATATATGCAAACTTTAGCGCCGAGGATTTAAGCGGCAAGGCTATCAATAAAAAGGCTTTACAAGAAAGGCTTTGTCTTGACCAAAATCCTGATATTCCTCTTGTTGCTATGGTTACAAGAATGGTATCACACAAAGGACTTGACTTGGTAAAAGAAGTTTTAGAAAAACTCATGTGTGAAGAAAATATACAGTTTGTAATTCTAGGTTCTGGAGATTGGGAATACGAAAGTTTCTTTAGATATATGCAGGATAAGTACAAAGGAAGATTTAGTGCTTGCTTTGGCTATGTACCTGAATTGTCACATAAAATATATGCAGCCTCTGATATCTTTTTAATGCCGTCTAAAAGTGAACCATGCGGTCTATCTCAAATGATAGCACTTAGATACGGTTCTATTCCAATAGTAAGGGAAACAGGCGGACTTAGGGACTCCATCCATGACAGTGCCGATGGATTTGGTAATGGTTTTACATTTAAAAACTTCGATGCATACGATATGCTAAATGCCATAAAGCGTGCAATCGGCGGATATTATGACCGATCCGGCTGGAAGATACTCATGGAACGTGCAATGAAATGTGACAACAGTTGGAGTCGTTCAGCTAAAGAGTATATCAAACTATATAGAAATTTAATGAGTGAAGATTGATAATATTTATAGGGTCAGCTAGTAAAAATCGGACTATTTGCTGATCCTATTTTATTTTTTAAAAAACTATTGACTTTTAAATATTAATGTTATATAATAAATATACGTTAAGCGGGTGTGGCGAAATTGGCAGACGCGCTAGATTTAGGTTCTAGTGGCAAAACCGTGCAGGTTCAAGTCCTGTCACCCGTACCATAAGTAGAGTATGTAAACCTAATGGTTTACATACTCTTTTTATTTTTTATGATAGGCGAAAACCTGTCTTACATACTTAGAGATAAATTGCATTTGTTTATGAATAAACTGATTAAGTACATGCCGGAGGCATAAAAGGGGCGAAAGTCGCCCTCAAGTCCTGTCACCCGTACCATAGCAGAGTATGTAAATCTAATGGTTTACATACTCTTTTTGTTTTTTATGACAGGCGAATGTCTCCCTCAACCGTACCAACTACTAATAAAACATAACTTTATACATATGCCACTGTATTAGTACTCAGCACTAACTTTGCATTTACAGTGGCTCTTTATTTTTGAGGTGACAACATATGATTAATTTTTTATTGGTTGCCTTTGGAGGCTTTATAGGCGCAGGAATGAGATATTTATGCAGCCAAATATCGATTTTCAAAAGTATATCCTTCCCTATTGCTACTTTGACTATAAACTTTGTAGGTTCTTTTTTGATAGGGATAATAAGTTCAATATCACCCGGTTTTAAATTCAATTTGTTCTTTAGAGTCGGAGTATGTGGCGGATTCACAACATTCTCCACCTTTTCTCTTGAAACATTTGATATGATTGAGTCAGGTAAGATACCACTGGCCATAATCTATTCTTCATCAAGTGTTTTGCTATGTTTAATCGGTGTGCTTTTGGGAAAATCGGTATCAAAAGTATTTTTACATGCCTAGGTGCTAACACCTTGTTCCACTACCATACTTAAATAATAAGGGCTGTCTTACTAAACAAATGTAAGACAGCCTTGTTAATATATATCAATTACTATTTTTCTTTTTCTTTAATTGAATTATAATCCTACTACCTAAAATTCCACCACTAACAAACAACAAGGCAACCCAAATTGATAAGTTTGTGGTATCTCCTGTTTGGTAATTAGATCCACAACTACTATTTACATCATCAGCGTCTACTTGATTACTTGTATTTGCAGATGGTGAGTAGTCTTTATTGTTGTTATCCTTTGAATCCAATGCACCATTGTGATTGTTTGCATCATTAACATTTGAATTGTCATCTGAAGGACTTCTTGGACTATCAGGATTTGTGGGATCATACGGTGGATTTATCGGCTCACTCGGATTTACAGGATCATATGGAGGATTGATCGGGTCACTTGGGTCTGTAGGATCACTTGATCCACCAGCCTTAATGACACTTCCTTTTACCTTATAACCACATATTTTACATACTTTATCACCTGTATAACCATCCTCATCCTCAGTTGCAGGTTTTGCATTCTTTATTTCAAAATCATGATTTGCCTTATCAATTACTGCACCACAACTACATTCATGCCAATGATTTTCACCATTTGATTTCCACTCACTTCCGTAATCATGTTGATGGTCCTCTTCAACAACAACTGTGATATTAAGTCTATCGCTATAATCCATACCGTCTTTATATGCTGCAATACGGAATTTCACATTTTCCGTAATAGTAATAGGCCCGGTATAAACATTTCTGCTTGCACTATTTTGGCATGGGCAAGTATCATCCGTAGTATAGTATATAGCTACACCGTCTTCTGCCGATATAGTAAGCTGAGTACCCTTCTTAACAGTAATATAATTTTCTTTATTAGCATTCTCATCATAAACAATATTCCCAATTTGTGCAATCGGACGTTTCGGGCGATTTGCCTCCATTGTAATATTCATATTTATTGTCTTAGAAAGATTTGTTCCCGGAACATTGAATGTAATGTTTATAGATCCCGGTAAATACGTATTCATCTCGAAGACAGCCTTACCTTCGCTGTCAGTGACAGCGGTATCGGAATTAAATGACGCAAATTCTGTATTTACAATTAACGCTTTAAGATTAATTCCTTCCATGTAGTTGCCATCTAAATCCTTAACACGTACAGTAACTTTGCGCTCGGTACCTACCTCGACAGACATCACATTTTCATAATTTAAAATAATCTGCGCCGGACGAGCAGTAACTGTTAAGTCCCCGCTGTTATAAGAAGCAAGTTCTTTATTTGCATAATTCTTTGCTCCTTCAAGAGTAAATGAAACAGTGCTACCTTTGGTAAATCCTTCTTCCCTTGTAATGTGCAAAGTCTTGGAATATTTGCCTTCTTCTATTGATTGCCAGCTTCCTGTCATACCGGATGGTAATGTAATTGGGCTCGATATATCCATATATTGATCAAATATTACTTCAATGTAATCCGGATATGCGTTTGCTGATATAACTTGAGGTAGCTTAGTTGATACCATTGCTGTCTCAAGGCCAAGTCTTGGCGGCGGTACCTCCATCCATTCGGTTTGTGTACTTTCATATCCTTCTTTTTCGAAGCGAACCTGCCACCAACCTGCAGGAACATCCCATTTATACTCACCACTTTCATCAGTTATTTGTGTTCTTACTTGATCATATGCCTCAGCATCCCACTCTCTTGCATTAGTTCCATTGCTGTCATCAGCACACCAAACAGTTGCTTTTACGCCTGCAAGTGTGTTTGATTTAACTGCCTCATAGACGATACCTGATGGATCGATCAATGCCTTTTTACGTGCAACCCTGCGGGATTTGCGCATAAGATCTTCCATGTCGGTGTCATCACACTTTTGACTACGGGTTCGTGTTTGGTGATCCAACTTATCTAACAACTTTTGAATTTCGGCAGCACGCCTTGCACCTACTGTATTTGTAGCCTTATCCCAAACAGCACCTACTACATCGCTGGCTTGAGTTTTGTCAATATAGCCTGCCGTATAAAGGACTGCACCTGCTATAGCATTTGCACCTGAACGATATGCCTCATTATCCAATAGAAGCTGAATACTTTGCGCAGTTTGACGTTCAAACATAATTGCATTTGAACAAGGAATATTACCCGCATATCGGTTTTCATATAATCTCAATTCGTCAATATATCCTTGCATTTGTGCTGCTTGGTCGGTAAAATCTACCATTGCATCGGAATCTTGTTTGATATTGTTAAGAGAAATTAACTCTTGTGTTACTTGGAATCCCACACCTAGACCGTTTAAAAGACCTATGTTAGGATTTTTCGGGTCATCAAATTCTATATCCTTTACAAAATTATCATATGCTTCGCTCATATCGGAAATTTGGCCGTTCAAAAGTGATTGTGATATGTTTCCGTTAGCATTTCCAACATAATCTATTTGATTGCCGTCACTATCGATAAATGTAAATCCGCCTGTAACACCGCCTACTCCGCTTGCACGTGAAAGTATGCCCTTTAACTTTCTAAGAGGAGATCTCCTTGATTGTTGTTCTGTATTATTTTCTTCTGTAGTATCTTTATACGCTGTAAATTTACCTTCGTTTTCACAAACGGTAAATCCGTCTTCACGAAGTTCATCTATAGTTTTTGTGTTTTTGCTTTTTGTAACTCCTAATTCTGAGTATACTTCATCCCATGAGCTATATTCTGTAATATTTTTCTGTAGTCCAAGGCATTGTGAATACTCTTTTGCAGCCTTATCAATGGCTTTTTCAAAATTATAAACAGCTGCTTGGCCTTTCTCTGAGAGTCCTTTAAACCATTCTCTCTTGGTTTCGGATACTCGATATTTTGCTCCAAATATATAATCTGAAGAATTATCTATATCGTTTCCTAGCTTATCTATTGATTTTCTCAAGCTATCAACATCGTTTGATCGTTTTTGAATCCTGTCTTCAGCCTTCTTTTCAATATTTCCCGCAGTTGATGTATCGTAAGTGAAGTATTCGCTTGCATCCTCCCAATCTATTGCAAAGTCCTGCGGAATTTCTCCGCTTTCCCTAACTAATTCACCTGCAAAAATAAAGCGTTTGTCCTCGCTACTTGACCCATTAACTTCTTCTGTTTTTACAAGAGTCATATCGACGCTCTTTATGCTTCTGCCTAACATTTTAAAATATGAGATAACATTTTGAGGAGCTTCCTTACCGATAAATGTAGCAGAAACAGTCCATTTTGAGTGAGCGTATGGAACTACACTATATATTGAATTGTCGCTATTGGGATCAAGAGCATTGTATATAACTGTTTTTTTATCCCCTTGATAAAAGCTCCACGTCTCAAGGTTTACAACTTTAACTGCACATGAAATCGAAGTATCAACACTATAGTCTCCACATGTTGCTTTCAACGAGAAGCTTTGACCCATTACTGAATCCTGGGGTAACTCATAAGTTAGCTTCAATGTACCGTTTGCATTTGTCGTTCCACGAGCGACCTCCATGCCGTCCAGTGTTAGCACTACTTCTGAATTTGGTGCCGCAGTAATTACAGCGGTATTGCCGGTCAATGAAGTTATAGTTTTTGAATTAGTCTCTAAGAATATATTTTGAACTTTTATGCTTGCACTGCCGATTGGTGCAGTAACCTTACCAACGGTTGCAGATGCAGAAATGTTTTGTTCTCCAGCTTCGGAGAAGGACATCGTCATATAGATGAATCCCTTAGTATCCTCCGGATTAATCGTTATAATATTGCCATTTACGGTATAATCTGTTCCATTAACGAACAATTTATTTTGTGAATAGATTTGATCTAAATTTGCCCCGTTTGGCATATTTACGAAAAGTGTACCTTTTTTCTCATCCTTAAAGCTATAGTATATTCTTAGCCTTTGGCTTTGACCTGCAACAACAATATCTTTTTCTGAAATTACACTGCAGTCTTGCTTGTTTAGAATATCTTCTACATTCGTTTTAAGTAGAGGTACTGTAATTTTTACATCCTTACTATTGTTATCTAAAACATCAAAGGTTTCTTCTGCATAATCTGTACCTTTTTTCAATCCCATAGTCTTTATTGCTTCTATAGATGAGACAGCGGAAAAACTGTCGTTGGCATTAAAAGCAATTACACTATATTTCCCGGATTTTAACGAATTTGTAATATACAAACCATTCTTATTTATCTCACTTTGTCCAACAAGCTTCCCATTATTGTCAAACACTAGAATGTTGTTACTTCCCGGATATTCACTTTGTGTTGTAATATTTAGTTTACCCCAAGGAGTAAGTTTAATAGTAAACACACCATCATTACGGTTAGAAGTAGCGCTGCTGCCCGTATAACAAATATTATCTGCCTTAACTGTTAATGTAAGTTCATCCGCTTTGACAGTGTCTTTTAAAATAATGTACGGATACTGAAGTGTATAATCCGTTCCTTCTTCTAACACTGTACTTCCATCATTAAGCGTAAGTTCCAGATTCTCGAAACCGCTTACGGCTACATCTTGAGTCTCACCATTTACTTCCTTTTTAAGTTCTACTTTCATAATGTTGTTTGCGGGAATTTTGTCTTTTTCTTCAAAAGTTACTGTGCCTAAATCCCAATTTGAGGCAACCTCAGTATTTATAAAATGTTTGTCATAGTAACCTGACATTGAAACAGTAACTGTGACCTTTGAACCTTCATTAACCGAGGCGGTGAATGTTCCGTCTTTCACTTCAGGTAATATTGCTTGTTTACTGTCGTTAATATAAAGTTCTACCTTTGCATCGTTAGGCACTTTTCCCGACACGGTGTATGTTGTTGCGTCAAGTGCATAAAATTCATAAACCCTGCCATCACTATTATCCTTCAATGCATCATATAGAAGCTTCATCATTGATGCTTCGCCCTTAGAGTTCTTTGCATATGCGCGGATAATTACATAGTCTGAAGAATAAGTAGTAAATGGAGAGTAATACCACTTGTCATTTAATTTTATGCCGTTATTGTAACCTGCTTCTTGAAGATTAATATCCTTATTTTTTATCTCCAATGTAATAGGATTCTCTTCAGTACTGCAATCTCCAAAGGCTCCGCAACCTATCATTGTAACACTTTCGGGAAGTACAACAGTCTTTCCTGCAAGCCCATCGCAACTATTAAATGCACATTCTTCTATTGTTTCAACACCGTCTGCTATATTAAGCCCGCTTATTTTACCTGAAAAGGCGTATTTTCCAATCCTTTTGACAGTTCCCGGAATATCGAGTGTCCCTTCTAATGCACAAATACTGAAAGCACTGTCTCCAATAGTCTTCAACCCCGGTTTTATTGTAAGAGACTTTAGATTTGGTGAGTTTTGAAAAGCCTCAGCCCCAACTTCCTTAATATTTGATGGTATCTCAACGCTTTCAAATGAACAGCCCTCAAACGCCTGTTCACCAATTGCAGTAACCCCCGGCAACTTTACTGACGCATTGTATACATCAACCGGAAGTGCAGTACAGCCACTAAATCCGGTAATTGTAGTTAATTTGCTATTTGTAGGCCAGTTAACTTCGTTAAGAGATTCGCATTTATTAAATGCATTTTTATCAATTGTTTCAAGGCTGTCTGGGAAAGTGACTGATGTAATTGCCGTAGAATTGAACGCAAGTTCCCCAATTCTCTTAAGTGATGTGCAAATTGAAAGATCAACACTTGAAAGAACCTCACAAGCGCTAAATGCTTCATTTTCAATTGTTTCAAGGCTTTTTGGAAGTTTGACCTCTTTAAGAGCACTGTTGCTTCCAAATGCACTATTGCCAATTTCAGTAAGACTTAGTTGTGATAGATCAATATTTTGAAGTGCGCAAGCTCTAAATGCGCAATTTCCAATGCTAGTAATAGAAGATGGTAATTTCACTGATGATAAACTTTCATCCTCATTAAATACTTCATTATTAATTGCTGTTAATTCATTGCAAGATGAAAGATCTGCATTTTTAAGTTGCTTACATTGTATAAATGCCGCCTCACCCAAGTTTGATATTGAGGCCGGTAATTTTATAGATTCAAGTCCTGTATTACAAAATGCACTATTTCCTATCGTATGAAGAGAAGTACATTCAGAAAAGTTTACATTCTTAAGTTTTTCACAACCATAAAATGCATTTTCGTCCATAATTTTTATCTTATTAGACAACGTTACGGATTCAAGAGACTTATTTTCACAAAACGTTCCATTATTGATATGAATGAGCTTATCGCAATTTGAAAGATCTAAAGAAACAAGTCCGCAACCGTTAAAAGCGTTGTCACCAAGATCTTCAAGCGACTTTGGTAAAGTTACTGATGTTATGGAGCTGTCACCACTAAATACCTCTTGTCCTATTAACTTAAGTTTAGTACATTCGCTAAAGTCTACCTTTGACAAATTTTTGCAAAGTCCAAATGCACTACCTTCGATTGTAGTAAGTGATGACGGAAATTTTACCGAAGTAAGATTCTTGTGCGAAGTAGTATCATCGCTATAAAATGCCCAAGACTTAATTGTTGTAACGGGCAAATTTTCAATTTCTGCCGGAATTTCAATTTTTTGCAGTGACTCATCGCCGCCGGTAATGATAACATGATCCCCATCAATTTCATAATCAAGCTTACCACCATCTAATTCAATAGAACCCGTGGTATTCTCGTCCCCCGCAAATGCGGTGATCGGCAAAAGCGAAAAGGTCATACAAATTGCTAATAATAAACTTAGTATTCGTTTTGCCTTTAGTATTTTTTTAACTTTTTCCATTTTGATAAAACCTCCCTGTCTTAACCTTTTTAGTAAAATAAAATCAACTACATTAACAAGTTTACTAAAATTATATATTATACATGGATATAGCTCTATATAATTTCCTAAAGTGGAAATTGACAAATCGGGAAATACACATTTTCTCAACCCTAAAACAAAAAAGGCATGTACCCTTAATATAAGTACATACCTTTTGTTCTATTGTTTTTTTATTTTCACGATAAACTTCTCTATATTCTCCTTATATACTTGACAGAATCAAAATTTAAGATCTCGTCCTTGAGTCGATTGTTGTTACACGCAATAGGGAACGGAAACTTATCAATATCAAAGCGGGTTTTAACTTCCTAATCATTAATCTCATAAAATTTATCATAGAATTATATAAAAAACGTTGCCTCTAAAAAGAGTGCAACGCTTTTTGGGTTAGTCCATTTTCTATTTTTAAATAGTTATATTTCCCTTTATGTATTAATAAGTATACTAATTGGATTTTTTATTTTTATAAAATAGCAAAATATATGAAACAGCATCAAGTATAACAATTCCACCCAATGCAAAGTTTACCCAATTTGGTACATCTGCACGACCTACTACTACCGCAAGGATAACTACAGCAGCTGAGGTTATCCTATTTACTTGTGAGCCTGTTTTATATCTTATAAACTTATTACGTTCATCATTTTCCTCAATGGATTTTATCTTTGCGAACTTAGGGTTTTTAATATAGTAAATATTTGCAATTCCTACTGCCGATAGCCCTGCGCCGCCCCCTAATATAAGCCCTGCATAGGGTGTAAAGGTCCTGTCACACAAAGCTTGTTGAAATACTAAATACATTCCAAACAGCATAACTAATGCTCCCATTATCACAAGTACATAATTTAACCTAATTTTCTTAAACATAAAATCTTACTCCTCATAAATATCTCTTCAATTTTTCAAATAACTCGACAAAATACTTCTATTTAATAATAAAACTAATTTTACTTATAATTTTTATTGAATAATAAAACATATAAAATAATATTAGAAACCATAATTCCTGCCAATAACAATATAAACCAAGACGGTGCTCCTAGTCCCACACTAGCTATCATTATAATAACTAAAGCATATGTATCAATAGTATAAATTTGTGATTCTGTTTTATATTTTATCAACTTATTACGTTCATCATTCATGGCAATATTTTTCTCTTTTGCTAACTCGGGATTCTTCTTAGCGTACCAATTTTCAAAGATATTTGCAAAACTTATACCAAATAATGCTGCGCCGATCCCTAATATAAACCCTGCATAAATAAACAAAGGATTCTTAATCATTAAATATACTCCAACTAGCGTGGTCAATAATCCCATTAACATACCAGCATAACTCATTTTTCTCTTATTAAACATAAAATCTTACTCCTCATAAATAAATATCTCTTCAATTGTCTTTCCAAAGAACCTCGCAATCTTAAATGCTAAAACTATAGAAGGTTCATAACGCTCGTTCTCAATTGAACTTATTGTTTGGCGAGATACCTCCAACTGTTGGGCAAGCTCACCTTGCGTTATCTTAAGTTGCTTACGCATAATTTCTAAATTATTCTTCAAATCATCATACCCTTCTGATTTGGTAAAGTTAACTTTACATATATAGTATCATAACAAAAACATTATGTCAAGTGTATTTTACATTTTTATTATTGATTTGAAATAAAAAAATTTTAAATTGATATACTCACAATATTTTAGATAATTAAAATGACAAAAGTGCATATAAGGTTTAATAACAATGTTACTCATTAAGGGGTCTTTTTTAATAATAACTTAAATTTAATCCTATCTTTTAATCAAAAATGCCCTGAGATAAAATTATTTTTTTATTTACATTTACTTTTTGAATAACATTGACTTTAATTATCATATTTGTTATAATTAAAGTGCAAAAATAGAAAAGAGGTTTTAAGATGAAAATTAAAAGCATAATTACATTTCTTATGTGTTGCGTGATACTTTTAAGTCCCTTCCAACTTAAAAATTGTCACGCTTTGTCTTTGTCTGAACAATATGAATGTTGCTTCGAGGAAAAAGATTGTGAGGATGATATTATTATCCATAAAACAACTGAAGCAGATAAAGAAATATTAAAAAGTATACTTATTAACGAGGGAGAAGAATTTACTCGTTATATAGGAGGATTTGAAACAAAAGAAGATACTATTTATGATCTGTTAAATACAAAAGAAAATGAACTTAGTCTGACTATTGAAAATTCTAATAATATTGTAGGCCAAATATTGATTTCATATCATGGCCAAGATAATAAATTAGATATAACTTACTGGATAGGAAAAGACTTTAGAGGAAATAGATATGCGTATTTAGCAACTTCTAGAGCAATGTCAAGGATATGGAAGGTAAATAGCGATGTATCCTTTGAATTTGAGATAGATGATGAAAATACTTCTTCTATCAAAACGCTTCAAAAAATTTGTAAAGAATTAAATATTGATTTTAATAATCCGGATTCTCAAAAAGAATCCCACACAGTTGAAATAATTGCAAATAAAAACGATGATGAAGCATCAACTTACGACTTACAACTTTATGTTGATAATACATTAATTGATAGTAGAGTTTTCAATAAAGAAGATCTTCTAAAAAAACATTCTCAAGATAAATTAGATAGTGGTGTGTTGTTTAAAAGTTCAAGCTCAATTTATTTAATAAAATGTCCGGACCGAGTTTAACAATTATACGCACTTAAGCTTATCTTTTACAAAAAATTAATTGATCGACCTAATGAATTCTAACGTGACATCTTTCACGTTAAACCTCATCAGTCTATATAAACTCTTAAATTCCTTCTTAGAGCAAACAAAAAAACACCCTTCAAATGGGTGTTTTTTTTGCTTACGTTCCGCACAAACCTTACTAAAGACATAAATGAAAAAGCCCCAAACGCAACTT
>CAKSHI010000014.1 GCA_934457115.1 uncultured Eubacteriales bacterium
CTCTATATCCGACAATGTTGCATATGATATGTACCTTTCTATATCAGAAGATGTAAATATAGAAGTTCCCTTTCTAAAATTCTTAACTACAGGGACCTGGATACTCCTACATCCAAAAATATGTATAGCTCTATTAAGTCCCGTATCTCTCGCAATATAACCCTTTTTTTCAAGAGTCTTTAGATGTGCATGAACGGTCGAAGTAGATTTTAGCCCCGTGGCATTACAAATTTCCCTAACAGATGGAGGTAATCCTTTTTGAGCACATTTTCTAAGATAAGATAAAATTTTCTCTTGGTTCTTCGTAAGCTTCTCCATAATTCCTCCCTATGCTATTAATCTTTTTTGTTAAATATATGATATTACAAATTATATATAATTTCAAGTCTTTACCACAATTTTGTTTACCCATAAAAAATTTTCATTTTATGGCATATTTTCATTATACCCTGCCAACAATATAGTTGGAGGTGCTGAAAGCATGAGCAATAAAAGATTTAAGGAAAGCGTGCAAAACAAAAAACCTATCAATAAAGGATTCTACATTGCGCTTGGTATTTGTTTGGTAGCAATCGGTGCAGCGGCCTGGATGACTTATAACAGTGTGGTAAATTTTATGGAACCCAGTCCAAGTGAAATAGCCAATCAGGCAAAAAAAGACGCTCCATCCGTAGAAGATAAACAAGCCGGCAATACCTTAAGCGGTATCAAAGAGGAAAAAGAAGAACAAGAGGAAACACCTAATGAGGCAGCTGTTACAAATACTGAACAGCATGACAGTCTTGTTATATATCCCGTATCAAACAACATAGTTAAGGGATATAGCAACAGCAATCCGGTCTTCTCAAAGACACTATCCGATTGGAGAGTACACAATGCTACAGACTTTGCAGCAGAACAAGGTAGTACCGTAAAGGCCATGAACAGCGGAGAGGTAGCAGATGTATATAATGATCCTTCACTTGGTATGACCGTAGCAATAACTCATGATGCAGGATACACTGCATATTATTCAGGTCTTGGTGATACAGTGTCAGTGGAAAAAGGACAAAGAGTCTCAGCCGGCGATGATATTGGTTGTATAAATGATGTTCCATCTGAAATAAGTGATGGCTATCATCTTCATCTAGCAATAAAAAGCGGCGATGATTGGGTTGACCCTATGTCAATATTAAAAGAAGCTCAGTCTTAATATATATCAAAAATTTTGTAAAACTATAAAGTGTGTAAGCTCATAGCCCGGCTTACACTCTTTTGCTATTAATTTAAAACACATTAATATAGCAAATATTGAATAATTGACCCAAATATGGTATTATTAATTAGTGGTTTATTTATACACATTATATATAAAAACTTTTGCTTATAACTAAGGCTGCATTTAAATCATTTTAAATGCAATAGCCTTAAATATCAATAAATAAAGGAGAATGTTAATGGAATTGAAAATTCACGATATTGTTGATAGTATCGAGTCTTTAGAATCCGCAATAAATAGCGTTAGAGAGGCTCAACAAAAATTTGCAACCTATTCTCAAGAGCAAGTAGATAAAATATTTCTAGCTGCTGCTACTGCTGCTAACCAAGCAAGAATTCCTCTTGCACAATTGGCTGTAGAAGAGACAGGTATGGGTGTTGTAGAAGACAAGGTCATTAAAAATCATTATGCTGCTGAGTATATCTATAACGCTTATAAAAACGTTAAAACTTGCGGGGTTATCGAGGAAGATACCGCTTATGGAATGAAAAAAATAGCAGAACCTATAGGCGTAATTGCTGCAGTTATACCAACTACTAACCCAACTTCAACTGCAATCTTTAAGTGTTTAATATCACTTAAAACAAGAAATGGTATTATCATCTCCCCTCACCCAAGGGCTAAGGGTTCTACCATTGCAGCTGCAAAAATAGTTCTTGAAGCAGCTATAAAAGCAGGTGCACCTGAAGGTATTATAAGCTGGATAGATGTTCCAAGCCTAGAGATGACAAACTTACTAATGCAAGAAGCCGATACTATACTCGCAACCGGAGGTCCCGGAATGGTAAAAGCAGCTTATTCAAGCGGTAAACCGGCTCTTGGCGTTGGTGCAGGAAATACCCCTGCTATAATAGACGAAAGTGCTGATATATTATTGGCTGTCAACTCTATTATCCATTCTAAAACTTTTGATAACGGAATGATATGTGCTTCTGAACAATCCGTAATTGTACCTGACAGTATATATACTCAAGTAAAAAAAGAATTTGCTTCAAGAGGCTGCTATTTCTTATCTCCGGAAGAAACTGAAAAAGTTAGAAAAACAATAATTATTAACAATGCGCTTAATGCTAAAATTGTTGGTCAATCAGCTCATAAAATCGCTGAACTTGCAGGCGTTAATGTACCTGAATATACTAAAATCTTAATAGGTGAAGTTGAAAGCGTAGATATATCCGAAGAGTTTGCTCATGAAAAACTATCCCCTGTACTTGCAATGTACCGCATAAATAGTTTTGACGAAGCTATAGAAAAAGCTGAACATCTTATAGCAGACGGCGGTTATGGTCATACCTCATCAATTTATTTAAATGAAACAACTGAAAAAGAAAAATTAAATAAGTTTATATCACGTATGAAAACTTGCCGTATTATAGTAAATACACCTGCTTCTCAAGGCGGTATCGGAGATTTATATAACTTCAAACTTGCTCCATCACTAACCCTTGGATGCGGTTCTTGGGGCGGAAACTCTGTTTCAGAAAACGTTGGGGTTAAACATCTTATAAATATTAAAACCGTTGCCGAAAGAAGGGAAAATATGTTGTGGTTTAGATCCCCTGAAAAAGTATATATTAAAAAAGGCTGCCTACCTGTAGCACTCGATGAACTAAAAAATGTTATGGGCAAAAAGAAAGCATTTATAGTCACTGACCAATTCTTATATAATAATGGTTACACAAGACCTATCACAAATAAATTGGATGAAATGGGTATTGAACACTCCGTATTCTTTGATGTTGCTCCGGATCCAACACTCGCTTGTGCAAAAGAAGGAACCAAACGAATGCGTGCTTTCAATCCTGACTGCATAATTGCATTAGGTGGCGGTTCCGCTATGGACGCTGCAAAAATAATGTGGGTTATGTATGAACATCCTGAAGTAGATTTCATGGATATGGCTATGCGTTTCTCCGATATCAGAAAACGTATCTACACATTCCCTAAAATGGGTGAAAAAGCATACTTTATTGCTATCCCAACCTCCGCAGGTACAGGTTCAGAAGTTACTCCTTTTGCAGTTATTACTGATGAAAAATCAGGCGTAAAATATCCATTGGCAGACTATGAACTTATGCCAAACATGGCTATTGTTGATACTGACTTCCATATGTCAGCTCCTAAGGGCCTAACAGCCGCTTCCGGTATAGACGCAGTAAGCCATTGTCTTGAAGCTTATGCATCAATGCTTGCAACAGACTATACAGACGGAATTGCATTAAAAGCTCTAAAGGTTATATTTGAATACTTGCCTCGTGCATATGATAATGGCCAAACAGATATTAAAGCAAGAGAAAAAATGGCTAATGCAGCTACTATGGCAGGTATGGCATTTGCTAACGCATTCTTAGGTGTATGCCACTCTATGGCTCATAAATTGGGTGCTTTCCATCACCTACCTCATGGTATTGCTAATGCCCTAATGCTTGAAGAAGTTCTAAGATTTAATGCAGACGAAACACCAAGAAAAATGGGTACCTTCCCTCAATATGATCATCCACATACCTTGGAAAGATACGCAGAGGTCGCAGATTACCTAGGCCTTGGCGGTAAAACAGACGAAGAAAAACTTGAAAATCTAATCAAAGCTTTCCATGAACTTAAGAGAAAAGTTGGAATTAAAGACTCTATCAAAGAATATGGTATAGATGAAAAGGATTTCTTAGATCGCCTCGATGATATGTGTACTCAAGCTTTTGACGATCAATGTACCGGCGCTAACCCACGTTACCCATTAATAAGTGAAATTAAACAAATGTATTTAAATGCTTACTACGGTAAATAAAAGGAGGAACTAAAATGAATTTAAGTAATGTCGTTGCATCTAGAGATAATAAAAAGGTTTATCGTGACGGTGATACCGCCGTAAAAATTTTCGATGAAAATTTTTCTAAATCTGATATCTTAAACGAAGCTTTAAATCAAGCAAGAGTTGAAGAAACCGGTATTACTATACCTAAACTTAAAAAAGTTTCTATGATAGATGGAAAATGGGCCATTTCCTCAGAATTTATAAGTGGTAAAACTCTTTTAGATTTAATGAAAGAAAATCCAAATAACATTGACTATTATTTAAACCAATTTGTTGATCTTCAAATAAGTGTTCACAAGCACAAAGCCCCTCTTCTTAATAAACTAAGAGATAAACTAAATCGCAAAATAAACCAAGCTAATATAAATGAAACAAGTCGATATGAGCTATGCGCAAAATTAAAGGGCATGCCAAAACACGATAAAGTTTGTCACGGGGACTTTATGCCAAGTAATATTATCATTTCAGATAATGATAATAGGGCATATATTATAGATTGGTCTCACGCTACTCAAGGCAATGCCTCTGCAGACGTTGCAATCACCTATTTAAAATTTCTTTTAAATAACAGTGAAGAAATAGCAGATAAATACCTTGATCTATTTTGTAAAAAGACCAACACTGAAAAACAATATGTCCAAAAATGGTTCCCAATTGTTGCAGCATCTCAATCCATTAAGTGTAAGGAAAGTGAACTTGATTTCTTGCTTAAATGGGTAAATATTGTTGAGTATCAATAATAAATAACTTAAATTCTTTTCCTTTAAATTTCACCTATAAATAAAAATCCCGATCTATAGTTTAAAATCTATAGACCGGGAATTTTTTATTATTGTTTAATTAAAAAACTTAATCATCTCTTGTTGCATACTTCGCAATCAACGCATAGTACAAAAGAAACAATTGAAATTATCATAAGAGCAAAGAAAAATGCTAATAATGATACAATTACTATTGCAGGCCAAAATGTAGGCACTAGAGAAATAGACACTGCAATTAACGCTAGGGTAATAGTTCCTATAGTTCCTGCCAACCAGAATTTTAGATTCCTACATATACATTTAAATCCTCCACAACCTGCCTGGTTATTATTTAATAAGAATAGAGCTACCATTAAAAATATAAGTGATAATACTCCTAAACCTAAGACAGTAAAGACAGCAATTGTTATATTTGGAATAAACTCAAAAGCAAATAGCACACCAACTACTGCGCCTAAAACAATACTAACTAAAAGTTCTATGCAACCACCACAAGAATTACATTCATTTTTACAACTCAAACTTATCACCTCCTCTTCTCATCAATACATACTATGCAAAAAGAGGAAGATAAGTTAGACACAAATGTAATCCCGTATTATACCCAATAATTAAATTAGATGCCCTTATCCAACACCCAAATCAGTATTATTTATAAGTATTTCAACTTTTGGATTATCCTTAATACTAGGATAAACTTTTTTTAAAAACCACTTAATAAGATTTTCATCTCTCTTTATATTGGTCGAATTTTCATTAAAAACATTTACACTAAAATATTCAAAATATTTTAAAGCTAATGATATATCATTTTCAATAATAGACCTTGTTTGCCCCTCTAATCCCACAAGCAAACATCCACCATTAAAATATTTAGATATATCTTGAGGTTTAACGTATGATGGGATACCTTTTTTTAATGTACTTCTTAAATTAGGGTCAAACGTTTCAACGCCAATCCTATACTTAACTGAACAATTAGGAAAATTTTTTGCAAAGTCTGATAATTTATCTCTATACAGCCAATGAGCCTCAAACCACAAGGTCTTTATATTATTTTCCCTAACTTTTAGCTTGAGATATTCTAAAGTTTTGTTGTCAAGTTCCATCGCAGAACCTGAATTAATTACGTCAATTACCCCTGTTTGCCCGGTAATTTGATCAATTATAGGTTTGTTTATGTAAAATGGGTCTGCGCTCACGTCATTGTAATAGTCGCAAAATGTACACCTTTTCCATACGCATCCTAAACCTTGAAGCAGTATGAACTCCCTAGGAAACTTTTCCTTTATTAAAAAGTATCTATTCATCACAATTTTTCCCTTCTCTTTTCCTTAAAAACCATATCAAAAGATAGGCAAATGGAGTACCAAAAAATATTTCTATAGCAATCTTTGCAAAATATAATAATGAAAGCATACTAATCATGTCCTTTAACGGTGCCACTCCCCAAAATGCAATCAACGTAAACGGTACCGTATCAAATATATAACCTATGGCTGAACTTAAAATTGTCCTTACCCATAGATATTTTTCATTGGTAATCTTTTTAATTTTTTCCATACTCCATGAATTCATAAGTTCACCACATAAAAATGCTACAAATGAGGCAAATAGTATTCTTGGCACAGTCACAAATATATTTCTATATGAACTGCTTATCACTTCCATGTAATCAGGAGAAGGTAAAACTATACCTATAGATGTAGATATAACAAAAAATAAATTACATAAAAACGTGAGAATTATAACTTTTTTAGCCGTTTTAAATCCCCAAATTTCCGTTAAAACATTTCCAAGCATAAAGGATATAGGAAATGTAATTGTACCCGCGTCAAAAATAGTAACATTATAAACTTGAACCAACTTTACAGCCATAACATTCGCCGTTATATAAGAGGTTATCATAAACGCTGATACTACAAGAAGTGAGTTAAAATTTTTGTCAATAATAGTTCTCTGGTTTTTTTCAGGGTTACCCAGCACCTGCTTCATACCAATCACTCCAATGAAGATTTTTTTAAATTAAAGTCCTTTAATAACGCAAGCGCTAAAATAGTTATAATGGTTAATATACTTATAGTATAAGAAAGTCTTTGTATAAATGTTATTTCATAATAAACTGTTATTTTACCTCTTAAACTCCTTGGATTTGCTACTCTAACAAGATTGTTATTTGGTGATTTAAGTGTTTCCAATCCCTTAATAGAGCCATCCTCTAAGGTTATCCTTGATGAATATCCCTTATAATAAAGTAGTGGTACATCATAATATTCACTACTATCATTAGTTTCAAAAGATACTGTCGTGCCTTTTTTATCTTCAAGCGGTATCCTAGAGTCATCCTCTAAAATAACATGATGTGCATCCTTTAATAAGGATAAATCTGTCCCTAAAGGAATCCACTCACCAAGCGCAATACCTCTACTCTTATTAAAGTAATTTGGATCTATATTGTTGGATCTTGACCATAAAGTATTTAAAAGTACAATTCAGTACAGTAATAAAAAACACAAAAATTTTATAAGAGCCTCCGGTACCTATCCCCATTATCTTAAGTACTGCAGGAAAGTATAATAATAACTGCGGGTAGAAAAAGCCACTTCCATAACCATAATTATTACAAACATTTGGGTGAATAAACGCAAATACATCACCATCTAATAGCGCATTCTTAATTCCCTCTATTCTAAATAAATGATAAGGTATATCATCTCCTCTTACAAGTGGTTGAAACAGTGGGTATAACGATACCAAAGTTATCAAGAACAAAAAACAAAATATAAACAATTTTGATTGTTTTATTTTAAGTTTTTTGCACACATTAGAAAACACCTTTATTTCTCCTCCTTGGTGATATATATAGGTCTTCTTTTAGTTTCCAAATAGGTCTTAGCCAAATATTGTCCCAGTATTCCAATGCAGAAAAGTTGTATCCCACCTATAAATGTTATAACACAAATAAGTGATGGATAGCCGGCTACAGGTTCACCAAAGGCAATTGTTTTTACAACAATAATACATATAAAAATAAAAGCTAAAAGGCAAAATAATATTCCTATAATAGACGCAATTGCTAATGGTGCAGTTGAAAATGCTACTATTCCCTCTAATGAGTAGATAAATAATTTCCAAAACGACCACTTAGTCTCGCCTGCTGATCTTTCTACATTTTCGTATTCAAACCACTTTGTTTTATATCCAACCCAACTGAAAATTCCCTTTGAAAATCTGTTATACTCTCTTAAATTGATTATAGAATCAACCATTTGCCTTGTCATTAATCTATAGTCTCTGGCTCCGTCTACAATTTCAGTATCCGAAATTTTGTTTATGATAGCGTAAAAACATCTTGCAAAGAAAGACCTTATTGGAGGTTCTCCTTTTCTTGTAACTCTTCTTGTCGCTGCACAGTCATAGCCTTCATTAATTATACTGTTGTACATATCAACTAAAAGTTTTGGTGGGTCCTGTAGGTCTACGTCCATAGTCGCGACAAAGTCTCCCTTTGCCTTTTCCAAACCTGCATATATCGCAGATTCTTTTCCAAAGTTCCTTGAAAAAGATACATATTTGATTCTATCATCTTTTTCGCTCAATTCCCTTGCTACTTTTAAGGTGTCGTCCTTGGACCCATCATCAACAAATATAACTTCAAAGTTTACGTCATTTTTCATTTGATCCGCAACTTTAATTATTTCATCATAAAATATTCTCATAGCCTCTTGCTCGTTGTAACATGGTACAACTACTGATAATAACTTCATTATCTTATCCCCTTTAATTTTACAAAATTTTTAATATCAAACATAAATGTTGCCTTTATCCCTCTGTACTTAACAGAAAAATAAAGGCACACTTTTCTGATCTAAACTAAATTTATTTTTTAATAGAATCTACATAATCTTCAAGTTCACTCTTAATAACAGTTACCCTTGGACCATAAATAATTTGTATTCCTGCACCTTTTTTAATAACACCTGAAGCTCCGCTCTTCTTTAAAGTAGCATCTACAACCTTACTGCTGTCTTTAACTGTAACCCTTAAGCGAGTTGCGCAACAATCAAGATCATTAATATTATCAAGGCCACCTAAGCCTTCTAATATTAACTTAGATACAGCATCACTGTCTGCATTATTAGAAGACTTACTACTATCCGCATTTTTAGCAGCCTCTACATCTTTTCTTGTATAAAGCTTTGTTTCCTCGTCATCATCTTCTCTACCAGGAGTTACATAATTAAACTTTTTAATCATGAACGTGAATACTAAGAAATATACCACAAAGTAGAATATACCAACTATAGGAATGAATATCCAGTTAGTCTTTTCGTTTCCTTGTAAAACACCAAAGAGCATAAAGTCAATAAATCCACCGGAGAAGGTCATTCCAACACCAACGTTAAATATATGCATAAGCATAAATGAAAGACCTGCAAAAACGCAATGTATTGCATACATAAGCGGTGCCACAAACAAGAATGTGAATTCAAGCGGCTCTGTTATACCTGTTACAAATGCTGTCAATGCTGCTGATAGCAAAAGGCCTGCTGCAACTTTCTTCTTTGAATTCTTTGCTGTGTAGTACATAGCAAGAGCAGCTCCCGGTAAGCCAAACATCATAAACGGGAATTTACCTGCCATAAATCTTGTAGCATCGACACTAAAGTGTGTTGTACTTGGTGATGCCAATTGAGCAAAGTAAATATTTTGAGCACCTTGAACAGTTACACCATCTATCATCATGCTTCCACCAAGTCCTGTCTGCCAGAACGGCATATAGAATACGTGGTGGAGACCAAATGGTATCAATGCTCTTTCTATAATTCCATATATAAATGTACCTGCATATCCGGATCCGGTTACTAATCCGCCCAGTGCATATATACCTGCTTGAATGAAAGGCCAAGCAAAGAACATAAATACACCAACTAATATATACACAATTGTAGATATAATAGGTATAAATCTTGTTCCGCCAAAGAACGAAATAACCGTAGGAAGTTTTATCTTATAAAACTTATTGTGCAATGCCGCTACACCAAGGCCAACTATAATACCGCCAAATACACCCATTTCAAGTGATTGGATACCGCAGATTTCAGAAACTGTACCCTCAAGCATTTGACCGTCCTCAAGTTTACCTGTAAGTGTAAGCATAGTTGAAATCGTTTGATGCATTATAAAAAATGCAATTGCTGCAGAAAGAGTTGCTGTTGCCTTTTCCTTTTCTGCCATACCTAAAGCTACACCCATAGCAAAAATAATAGGTAAGTTAGAGAATACTATTTGCCCTGTATCCTTCATAACAGATAAAATCGAATACATGACAGTACCTTCACCTAAAAAGGCCTGCAATCCAAAGGATTCAACTGTCGTTTGATTTGTAAACGATGCACCTATTCCCAAAAGTAGACCTGCTACAGGTAACAAAGCGATTGGGAACATGAACGAACGTCCTATCCTTTGTAGGACGCTGAAAAATGAACTTTCCTTTTTCAATGTAAAACCACCTTTTCTTTAAAGACTTCTGCGCTGATGCGCATTTTTATTTCAATTTATTTTGAGTATGTCATTACAACTGTTTTTCCTGCTTCAGTCTTTCCTGTGCCTACAGAAAAATCTTTTACATCCTCTATATTGGTAATGAGGACAGGAGTATAAAGTTCATAACCCTTTTCTTTTAATAATGAAAGGTCTGCCCTTGCAATAAGATCACCGGCCTTAACCTGGTCACCTTCTTTAACTAAAGGCTCAAAACCTTCACCCTGCAATTCAACTGTATCAATACCTATATGAATTAATATGTCCAATCCATCTTTAGTAGATATGCCATAGGCATGGAGTGTATCTGATACTTGAATAATAGTTCCGTCTACAGGAGAGTACACCTCATTGTCAGTAGGCAATATAGCTACACCGTCACCTAATAATTTTTGGGCGAAAGCCTCATCCGGCACATCCTTTAAATCAACTATTGTCCCATTTTGAGTTGCAAGAAGCTCATTTTTTGTTTTCTTTTTCATGAAGTTAAACATAGCAAAGTCTTCCTTTCACATTTCTTATCAATTTATAATAGCATAATATAATAATAAAATATTGTCGAGTTTTATTATTATAAGATTGCATTTAACAGCTTAGTTTTCACTTTAGATACATCCGTATTTAAAACCTTATTTCTAATTGCCAAAACACAAGATGGTGATACTGAAAGCTCATCTATTCCCATAGATAAAAACATATCCGTAAGTTCAAGATCTGCCCCAAGTTCACCGCAGATTCCTATCCAAATACCATTTTTATGGGCATTATCAGCTGCTAATTTAATTAGCCTTAATATTGCTTTATGATGGGGGTTGTAAAAATCCCCTAAACATTCATTTTGCCTGTCTATAGCTAAAGTATATTGGGTAAGATCATTTGTTCCAACACTAAAGAAATCCACTTCCTTGGCAAGGTCATCACTTATGATTGCTGCTGCCGGAGTTTCTATCATAACACCGATTTCAGTATCATCGGCATAATCTATTCCCTCTTTAGAAAGTTCATTCTTAACTTCAGCAACCAATTTCTTGATTTCCCTTATTTCACTTACTGAAGTAATCATAGGAAACATTATAGCAATTTTTCCAAAAGCAGAAGCCCTATAGAGTGCCCTTAATTGGGCTTTAAATATGTCTTTTCTATCCAAGCAAATTCTTATAGCTCTATAACCCATTGCCGGATTTTCTTCTTTAGGTAGGTTAAAGTAGTCTATTTGTTTGTCTGCACCTATATCCAAGGTACGTATAACGACTCTTTTTCCACACATTTTTTCGGCAACATCTTTATATGCGTTAAATTGCTCATCTTCTGTCGGGTAATCTTTGCTCTCAAGATATAAAAATTCGCTTCTAAAAAGGCCTACTCCGCCGGCGTCATTTTGTAAAACAGAGCCTACATCGGAAATATTTCCTATATTTGCATATATATCTATTTTTTGCCCGTCTTTTGTTATATTTTCTTTTCCCTTGAGTTTTTGTAAAAGACTTAACTGTTTATCTTTAATTTCCTTTTTTTCTTTAAGCCTTTTAATAGTATCTAAATCCGGCTCAATATATACCTCTCCGGAAAATCCATCTATTATAGCATCTTTGCCGCTATATTCCTCTTTTAACGAGTCTCCAACTCCAATAACTGCAGGAATATTCATTGTCCTTGCAAGTATTGCCGTATGGGAACTTGATGAACCTTTCGCAGTTACAAAACCTAAAACCTTATTTTTATCAAGCTGAACTGTCTCGCTGGGTGCAAGGTCATCTGCCGCAACAATAGATGGCTCATTAGATTCTATGCCTGACGATTGAGAATTCAATAAAATCTCTATAAGTCTTTTAGAAACATCCAATACATCGGATCCACGCTCTTTCATGTAGCTGTCATCCATAGAAGAGAACATTTCAGAAAAATTGTCGGCTGTATTGGCAACTGCAAATTCGGCATTTACATTTTGGTTCTTTATCATATTTATAATAGATTCGCAATAGTCGAGATCTTCCAGCATCATTTGGTGAATTTGAAAAATCATTGCATTTGACTCGCCCACTTCCTGCAAAGCTTTTTCATAAAGCGTCTGCAGCTGAACAATAGCAATCTTTTTAGCGTCTTCAAACCTAGAAATTTCAGCGTCAACATTCTCTACCCTATATCTCTTGATATCATGCTGAGTACGCCTATACATATTCAATTTTCCAAAAGCAATGCCGCCAAAGACCCCTTTACCTTTTAAAAGTACCATAAGTCTTACCTCTCAAATACTACAAATTCTGTTCTAAAAATTCCTTTAATGTTTGGCTGGCACTATCCTCATCATCGCCTTCGACCTTAAAGTCCAACTTATCTCCTTTTTTCGCAGCTAATCCCATTAATGCAAATAATCTTTTCACATCAGCAGATTTTTCTCCCTTAGAAACTTTTATAGTCGATTGGAATTTTCCCGCTTCCTTTACAAGCATTCCAGCCGGCCTTGCATGAATTCCGTTTTCATCAGTTAAAACATAGCTAAACTCTTTCATTAATTACACTGCCTTTCTAATAATAAATTCGTTAACATAAATTACGTAAGCTTTTGATTATATAGAACCACTTACAATTGCATCCATATAATAATTTCCAATAATTATTATGCACTAGCAAATAAAAAATGTCAATAGCATAGGCTTATAAGGCATAATCTTTATATCTTGGCATTGTTATTCTTGCTTAAATGTTGTATTATTATTCATAAAATCATATTAACTGTACATAATCATAATCTAAAATATAAATATTTAAAAGGAGTAAAAAATGGATTATATAGGACTTCTTACAATAGCCGTTGGTCTTTCCATGGATGCTTTTGCAGTTTCCATAACTATTGGCACTACTGAAAAAAACATGAATTTTTTTAAATTATTAAAAGTGGCACTTTCATTCGGATTTTTCCAATTTCTCATGCCTATAATAGGCTGGGGAATTTGTAGAGCAGGAGAAAGCCTCATATCACAAATAGACCATTGGATAGCATTCTTTTTGTTGGCATATATAGGGATAAAAATGATCTATGGGGCTATACATGATGGCGATGCTAAAATAAGCACCGCCACAAGTTTTAAAACATTAATAATATTGTCGATTGCCACAAGTATTGATGCCTTAGCAGCAGGAATACTTCTTCCTTTAACCATAGGTGCGTATAGCTTTAAGTTAATGATTATCTCAACACTACTAATAGGAATAATAACATTTTTAATATGTCTTGCAGGAATTTTTATAGGTAAAAAATTTGGGACCTTATTTTCCTCTAAAGCTGAAATATTTGGTGGTATTATCCTTATAATAATGGGAATAAAAACATTAATCGAGCACCTATTTGTTTAATTGTTATGTATTATATTATTAGGCTTTTGTACCCTATAAACTTGGTTTATCCCCTTAATCTTTTTTAAAACCCTTCTCCTTAACGCTTCGGGGGATTTAACCATTATTATATCACCATTTTGCACTAACCACTTTATAAGTTCTTCGTTTAAACATGTGCTTATAATAGCTAGAAAGCCATTGCCGCCCTTGTTATATAAACTTATATTAGTTCCAAATTTGTCGATTATTACATCAACAAAGTCTTTCTTACATAAAAGTTCAATTGTACTTATTTGACCATAGCCTATATTTATACTTCTTTTTTTATAATTTAAAATATCAAATTCCTTCTCATCATTTATTACCTTATCATATAAAACCAAATCCTCCTTTGATACTTTAATTCCCTTCATCCTATCAAGACGATAATTATTTATCCCCATGCTTTGTTCATTATTAGCGATAAGATAGTACTTATCATTTGCCCATAAAAGGTCATAAGGGCTAACTGTAATTTTCCGTCCTCTGTCGAATGATACCTCTTCATTTATTATTCTTCTGTGGTAATACGTAAATTGAACCTTTTTTTGCGATTTTATCGCCCTATAAATCGCATCAATGTTATAATAAATCTCTTCATTTTGACATTTAACTCTACTTTTATTGCTAATTTGCTTACTTATCTGCTCAGCTTGATAGTCACTAAGCAAAGATTTAAGTTTTTGTATGAGTTCATTTGTTTTTTTCTCCGTTATAAACGGTGCTGATAAAACGGCATCGATTAGTAGCCTTATTTCCGGAAGTTCAAAATTTCTTGTAGCCAAATAAAATCCTCGCTTATGGTTTTGCGCCTTATTAATATCAATTCCATAGTTAATGAGGACCTCTATATCACTATATATAGACTTCCTTTCTGCAATTATCCCATCTTCTTTTAATTTTTCACATAATTGCACGGCTGTTAATGGATGATCATCATCGGTCTTTTTATTGAATATATCAATCAATGTAAGCAGTTTTACTTTTTGTTTTGACTTTTGCAACACAAAAAACTCTCCTTCCAAATATTAAATATAACAACAATAACGACTGTCTAATGATTTTACCACGTAATCGATATTTTGTACACATTAAGTGTTGTTACTTTTATTAACATATAATAATAACACACATACGCATGTGTATGTGTGTTTTAATTATTCCCTTCGTAATATTCAAATTTTATTTTTATTGTTCTTCTTCGCTGCTTTCTGTCTCAAGCCCCAAGCACTCCATTAAGTCACGTATATACTCAGGTCTTACTTTGTACTGCTGCTTGTTTTTGACATGATCATTAGGATAAAGCTTCATTAATAAAGCATCTATCAAATCTACTCCATCTAAAAACTTCCCTATATCAGGATATAGTATTTGTCCATCTGATGTCTTTTCTCTTGACGTCCAAGCAAAGAACGGCTTAAGTTGTTTCCTCAAGAAATCAAGTATCGATTGGTAACTCTTAAACATATCTTTATTGAACATAATAAAGGTAACTATATCATTGATAACCAGTTCTGATATATCATTCTCCTCGAGGTATTTTTCTAAACTTATCAATTGCTTATAGTAATCGGGATTTGCTTTTGTATCATTTATGTAACGTTTTATGTAACCGGGATCTAACTTATAGCCGGGATAATTATTTTGCATCATTTGTTCAAATTTCTGTCTTCTTTGCATAGCAAGATTTTTCATAACACGAGGTCTCATAACACGAGGTCCAATAACACAAGGTCTCATAACACGAGGTCCCATAACACAAGGTTTCTTAACAGAAGGGGCTTCCAGCCCATAAATTTTTTTTATGTGCATTAGCTTCAAACCGAACGAAGCATCATCGTCATATATGCCGGATTCCGAAACGAATCTAAAGAAGAATTGTATGCCGCCTAACAAACTATGTGCAGTGCTAAATGCGATATCATCAACCCTCTTTCTCTCCTCAATGAAATTTAAAATGTCCTCACTCGACGGAGTTGATATACTCTCTTTTTCTAAATAATTAATAAATCCCTTGACATGTGGTTTGATGCTGTACATATAGTTTATATTTCTTTCCACCATACATATATCTAGATACAGCTTCCAAGCCTTTTTAATCCTAGGATCATCAAGTCTATTTAGTCCTGCAAGTTCATTTAACATCTCGTTAAGACGGTCCTTTTTTTGTTGTAGTTCGATATTGGCCTGCGCCTGCTGCAGAGCGCCAAAGACGTTTTGTGGCTGCTGCAATTGCCGATTTTCTCCTATCGGCGGCAACTGTTGACTTACGGATCCTAAGAGCTTCTCAAGTACTCGGACTTCATCATCTTCAGAGTTTGGATCACTTAATTCTTGAGGTACTTGATTACCCTCTTCATATATTTCATCTACCACACCTATTGGCAGACGCACTACACCATATATGTTACGTTCGTAAGCCCAATTAAAAAACTGCCTTATTTTTGAGATAATGTTTCTTGCAGTCCCTATTTTTGTGTCATTAACTACTTTTTCATACATAATATAGTTTAAAACATCATCCGCTGAAGGATTTGATATATTCTTCATTTCCATATAATGAAAGAACCATCCTACGTAATTTTTGTAATGGCTTCGAGTACCCTTAGCCAGTTTAGTTGAGTCTACATAATCATTCCAACTCTCTAAAACTCGAGGATCATTTAGATTATGTACATCCCTAAGGCCATCATTCGCCGGTTGCACCACTTGTTGCTCTGGTTGAGCCTGTTGAACCGGTTCCATCTGTTGATTTTCAGGACCGAAAAGTTGCTCATACTCGGGCCATTGAATGTCCTCTAAAAGTATTTGCCGTTCCGGTGGATTCATTGCATTTCCAAGTGCCGGTATAGGCGGAGGGTTTCCAAGATTAAAGGCTTGCAGCCTATTAGGAACCTGACCCCCTATCAATTGAGGCATATATATATTTGGCATCTGCCTAGTTGGATTATTCCCATTGTTGCCCTTCTTTTCATTACCTTTAGGATTATTATCATGCATTACTATTTCATCTCCTCAAAGCCCGTCTTTGTAAATATCATACCATAATATTTACACTTATTTCAATAAAAAAATAAAGCTTACCAATAATTTGGTAAGCTTCGTTTTTTATTTTTATCAATCATCTAAATTGTGCCATACATTTTGGACATCATCATTATCTTCCAAAATGTCTAAAAGCTTATACATCTTAGATAAAGACTCTTCATCTTCTATTTTAGTATAAGTGCTTGGCACCATTTCTACTTCAGCAGATTCAATATTATACCCCTTACTTTCAAGACCTTCTCTTACGCTACTAAAGTCCGCCGGATCTGTATATATAGTAAATATTTCCTCATCTACAATAAAATCCTCTGCACCGGCTTCAAGCGCTGCTTCCATAAGGCTGTTTTCTTCTGCTTCTTCCTTTAGTATCACGATAACACCCTTTTGAGAAAACATGAATGATACACAGCCGGGAGTGCCCATATTTCCGCCAAATTTATCAAAATAATGGCGTAAATCTCCTGCGGTGCGATTTCTATTATCAGTCAATGTTTCTACAATAACCGCAACCCCACAAGGGCCATATCCTTCATATCTAATATTCTCGTATTTATTAGTGTCTCCCTCGCCTGCTGCCTTTTTGATAATCCTCTCAATATTATCATTTGGCACATTATTAGCCTTTGCTTTTGCAATACAATCTCTTAGTTTGGAGTTTATCAACGGATCCGGACTTCCTCCATCTCTAACAGCAACTGCTAATTCACGACCTATTTTTGTAAAAATTTTAGCCCTTTTTCCATCAGCTTTTTCTTTTTTATGTTTAATCGTACTCCATTTTGAATGCCCTGACATATAATTTTCCTCCTAATAGCACTTGCGAATTTTAAAATCATAATAAAAAGGAACCGATTAAGGTTCCTAAAAGATGTATATTTCCTTATACTGCACGTGTTACTTTGCCCGAACGTAAACAGCGAGTGCAAACATGGATACGTTTTGGAGTACCGTTCACAATAGTTTTTACACGTTTAACATTAGGCTTCCAAGTTCTATTGGAACGTCTATGTGAATGAGACACTTTAATTCCGAAAGAAACATCTTTACTGCAAATCTCACATTTTGCCATATAGTCGACCTCCTTTGACGCTTTTAGAATAACATATAGTATATTATCATATTTTCAAAAAAGTTGCAAGCTTTTTATTTTTTTATAATTGATATCTTAGGTAAATCCTTAAATCCTCTTTCTAAATCCTCGTTTGTGGGGATATAATCTGACATCTTGTGCTCTATAAATGATGAATATGCCGACATATCAAAATACCCTGTCCCCGTAAGTCCAAATAGGATCGTCTTGGATTCCCCGGACTCTTTACATTTTATCGCCTCATCCATAGCTGCTTTTATTGCATGAGCAGATTCCGGTGCGGGCAATATGGTTTCGTGCTTTGCAAAATCTATAGCCGCCTTAAAAACATCAGATTGTTTAACGGCAATCGCCCTCATATAGCCGTCATGATAGAGTTTAGATAATATTGGAGACATTCCATGGTATCTAAGACCTCCCGCATGGTTGGCAGACGGTATGAAACCGCAGCCAAGTGTATACATTTTAGCCATAGGAGTAACTTTCCCTGTATCGCAAAAGTCGTAAGCGTATTTACCTCTTGTAAAAGATGGACACGATGCAGGTTCAACAGCTATAATTTCAGGATTTGACCTTCCCAAAATCTTATCTCCCATAAAAGGAGATATAAGTCCGCCAAGGTTGGATCCCCCTCCTGCACATCCAATTATAACATCAGGATATTCATCAAGTATTTCCATTGCTTTCTTTGCTTCCAGGCCGATTATAGACTGATGCAATAAGACTTGATTTAATACTGATCCCAAAACATATTTACAATTTGGTGTATTTAACGATTTTTCTACAGCTTCTGATATAGCACATCCAAGACTTCCTCCTGTATTCGGGTCATTCGAAAGAATTTTCCTCCCGGCTTCAGTCGTGTTGCTTGGGCTTGGTATAACATTAGCTCCAAACGTTTGCATAACCGTTCTTCTATGTGGCTTTTGATTATACGAAACCTTTACCATAAATACCGTAAGATCAATACCAAAATAAGCACACGCTTCTGATAGTGCCGTACCCCACTGGCCTGCACCTGTTTCGGTTGTAAGAGAGGTTATCCCCTGTTTTTTGGCATAATATGCTTGAGCCATTGCAGAATTAAGTTTATGACTGCCGGACGTATTATTTCCTTCAAATTTATAGTATATTTTCGCAGGAGTATCTAAGAATTTTTCTAAATTATATGCCCTAATCAGTGGAGATGGCCTATATATCTTATACATTTGACGTATTCCATCGGGGATTTCAAAAAATCGAGTTTCATTATCCATTTCTTGGTGGGCAAGTTCCTTGCAAAATATAGGATACAATTCCTCCTCACTTATAGGCTTTAGGGTCGCCGGATTGAGTAATGGTTCGGGAAGCTCTTTCATATCAGCTCTAAGATTATACCAAGCAGTAGGTATTTGATCCTCTGATAAGTAAAATCTATGCGGTATCTTAGACATTTTAAATTCCTCCTTAAAGCATTTAATTTATAAGTTTTTATTAAAAGTATAAGCAATAAACAAAAGAGCCTTTACCCCAAGCTCTGGGGCAAAAGCTCTTTTGCCTTTGCAAAATTACCGAGATTGGTACTCGAAAACCAATGTACATATAAGGCCCTTATTAAGTTAACCACTTTTTAATAATAAAAGCCAATACTATTATTTTAAAAATAATTACATATCAAACATTTTATTAAATATAATATCATTATATGAGTAAGTATTACTTATGTCAACAAGACTGCGCTAAACTCATTGTTCTACTTTTTTATTAGGAAATATAAATGCATTGATAACCATAGCTATAACAATTCCTATAGTAGTGTCTATAACCCTGTTTACAACATAAAAAAATGCATCACCAAGATTTTTTTCCGGCTGTACTACAATGCTTATCAAAACAATACATCCTATTATAATGGATTCTTTTCTATCTGTCATATTGCAAATATAAATTACTATCAAAATGCACGCGGGTGCAATTATAATGTCAAAAAAGTTATTATAGTTTGGGATAAGACAAATTATCTCCAAAACCACATATCCCAAAACACCACCCAATACTGTGCCTATCGTCCTATTAAGGCCACTTTTGAATGTCTCATCATAGGTTTGTTGCATACAAATCATAGCTGCAATAGCCGAAAACAAAGAATCATCTCTTTTAAATACAAAAGATATAAATATACAAACTGACACCGCTAATGCGGTTTTTATTGCTCTTTTTCCAAGTCTGTATCTAAAATTTAACTTCAATCAACCACTCCTACTAAACTTATTATACTTAAATATTATATATCTACAAAACGTAAAAATGCAATATCAAGATACCATAAAAAATATTTTATCTACCTTCTATATATAACTAAAATAGCCATAAAAACATAGTATTCTAATCCTGTTTTCCCCATTAAAATAAAAAACAGTAATATATCGTTTTACTCACTATTATAAATATAAAAAGTGGTATTATTTCTAAGACAAAGGGAGAATGAGTATGTTTTTAAGCATAAAAATAAGTAAAAAATTTATTTTTTCTTTTTTAATATTAATTTTTGGGATCTCATTCTTTGCCATATCTTCATTCGCCGGCAACATAACAGAAAATGACGACGATTGTGTTCATTTGCCAATCATCATGTATCACGGGATTTCAAAAAGTCCAAGATATCAAGGACGATATGTTATTTCTCCTGAAGAGTTTGAGAGTGACTTAAAATATATAAAAGACAATCAATACAATACGATATTTGTTGACGATGTAATAAATTACGTCTGCAATGACACACCTCTGCCCGAAAACCCTATAATGATTACCTTCGATGACGGTTACTACAACAATTTTTTATACGCTTATCCTCTTTTACAAAAATACAACTGTAAAATGGTCCTCTCGCCTATAGGCAAATACACTGATATATACAGTCAATGTGACGATAGAAACGCAAATTATGCCCACTGTACCTGGGATAACATAAACGAAATGGCCGCATCGGGATTGGTTGAAATACAAAATCATTCATACGATATGCATACAACAAATAAAAAAGGTAGAAGAAACGGCGCTAAAAAATTAAAGGGTGAAAGTCACGAGGAATATCAAGCAGCCTTAACCAAGGATCTAACAAAAATGCAGCAAGAAATCCTAGACAACACCGGGATTAAATCTCAAGCATTTACTTTTCCCTTTGGTGCTGTGAGCAATGACTCTATCGATATTTTAAAGGGAATTGGTTTTAAAGCAGCTCTTACTTGTGAAGAAAAAACTAATAAAATAACTCATGACACGGAGTGCCTTTACCATCTCAATCGATTTATAAGACCGCACAATATCAGTACTGAAAAACTTTTTTCTAAGATTTCTAAAAAATAGTAATTTTCCTCTTTATAATGGTAATAATACATCCATAACTATATTTATAAATGTCTATATAACAATCATAATAATATTGCCCATAACTTTACATTAGGCCTTAAAAGTGGTAAAATATTTTTTGTTATAGTCAATTAATCTTACAATTTTTGCTATTAAACCTTTAAAGGAGGAAATAATTAAATGTCAAGAAAAATGAAGACTATGGATGGTAACAGTGCTGCAGCTCACGTTTCTTATGCGTTTACTGATGTCGCTGCTATTTATCCTATAACTCCCTCTTCCGTTATGGCGGATGAAACAGACAAATACTCTGCAAATGGCAGAAAAAATCTATTTGGTAAAGAAGTTAAAGTAACTGAAATGCAATCTGAAGCCGGTGCTGCAGGTGCAGTTCACGGTTCTTTGGCAGCCGGTGCGCTTACAACTACCTATACTGCATCTCAAGGCTTGCTTTTAATGATACCTAATATGTATAAAATGGCCGGTGAATTACTTCCAAGTGTAATCCACGTTTCAGCTCGTGCACTAACAAGCCATGCCTTATCAATTTTTGGAGATCACTCTGATATATATGCTTGTCGTCAAACAGGATACGCTATGCTATGCTCCAACAGCCCTCAAGAGGTTATGGATCTTACTGCAGTTGCACATTTATCCGCTATAAAGGGTAGAGTTCCGCTTTTGCATTTCTTTGATGGATTTAGAACATCTCATGAAATCCAAAAAGTTGAAGTTTGGGATTATGAGGACCTTGCTGATATGCTAGACTGGGATGCAGTTGATGCATTTAGAAGAAACAGCTTAAATCCTGAACATCCTGAGCTTAGAGGTTCCGCTCAAAATGACGATATCTTCTTCCAAGCAAGGGAAGCTTGTAATAAATACTATGATGCTATACCTGAAGTTGTCGTTGACTACATGAATAAAGTAAATGAAAAAATCGGGACAGACTATAAGCCTTTCAATTACTATGGAGCTCCTGATGCCGAAAAAGTTATAATCGCAATGGGATCTGTATGCGAAGCTATTGAAGAAGTTGTAGATTATTTGAATGCCGGCGGCGAAAAGGTCGGACTTGTAAAAGTAAGACTTTATAGACCTTTTGTAGCTGACTATCTATTAAACGTACTACCAAAAACAGTTAAGAATATATCTGTATTAGATCGTACAAAAGAACCAGGTTCAATTGGTGAACCTCTATATCTTGATGTTTTGGCAGCCCTATCCGGCACAGAATTCGGATGTGTTCCTATATACACCGGTCGTTATGGTCTTGGTTCAAAGGATACAACTCCTGCACAATTGATCGCAGTTTATCGTAATATGGAATCTTCCACACCTAAAAAGAGATTTACAATAGGTATAGAAGATGACGTTACAAACCTTTCTTTGGAAATCAAAGAAAATCCGGATACAACTCCAAAAGGCACACGTTCTTGTAAGTTCTGGGGCTTGGGTTCAGACGGTACTGTAGGCGCAAACAAAAACTCAATCAAAATTATTGGAGACCACACTGACATGTATGCACAAGGATACTTTGCATACGATTCCAAAAAATCCGGTGGTATTACTATATCTCACCTACGTTTTGGAAATACTCCAATCAAATCAACTTACTATATAAGCAAAGCAGACTTTGTTGCTTGCCACAACCCATCTTATGTCGACAAGTATGCTATGGTAGAAGACTTAAAAGAAGGCGGAAGCTTCCTTCTAAACTGTCCTTGGAAAGGTGAAGAACTTGATAAAAGACTTCCTAATAAAATGAAAAAGTTCATTGCGGACAATAATATCAATTTCTACACAATAGACGGTATTAAGATTGGTAAAGAAATCGGACTTGGCGGAAGAATTAATACAGTATTGCAATCCGCTTTCTTCAAGATTGCAAATATAATTCCAAGCGAACAAGCAATTCAATACATGAAAGACGCTGCAACTAAGTCATATAGCAAAAAAGGTGAAAAAATTGTATCTATGAACCATCAAGCTATTGAACGTGGAGCAAGTGATCTTGTTAAAGTCGATGTACCTGAATCATGGAAAAATATTACTGATACTTCCGACAATCTAAAGCACGTAGACGGCGACAGAAAAGAACTTGTTAAGTATGTAAACACTATCTTAAATCCTGTTAATGCTCATAAAGGTGACGAACTCCCTGTTTCCGCATTCATGGATCATGTAAATGGTGCTGTACCTCAAGGTTCTGCCGCTTATGAAAAACGTGGTATTGCAGTAGACGTTCCTGAATGGAAACCGGAAAACTGTATCCAATGTAACTTCTGCTCATTTGTTTGCCCTCATGCTGTTATTCGTCCTGCTATAATGACAGATGAAGAATTAGCAAATGCACCTTCAGTAGTTAAATCCAAAAAGATGACAGGTTTCCCTGGTCTAAACTTCGCTATGACTGTATCTGTCCTAGACTGTACAGGATGCGGAAACTGTGCTCAAGTCTGCCCGGGTATGAAAGGTAATAAGGCCCTCGAAATGAAGCCTATCGATTCTCAAAGACCAATGCAAGCAGTCTTCGATTACGGCAGAGAGTTAGAAGAAAAACCTGAAGTCCTTGAAAAATTCAAAGAAACCACTGTAAAGGGCAGCCAATTTAAGCAACCTTTATTAGAATTCTCAGGCGCTTGCGCAGGCTGCGGTGAGACACCATACGCAAAACTTGCAACTCAATTATTTGGTGACAGAATGTATATTGCAAATGCGACAGGCTGTTCATCTATTTGGGGTGGTTCAGCTCCTGCTACACCATATACCGTAAATAAGAAGGGTCACGGACCTGCATGGCAAAACTCTCTATTTGAAGATAATGCTGAATTTGGATACGGTATGGCATTAGCTCAAAATGCTATTAGAGATAGACTTTACGATTATGTAAAGGAAATTTCCTCTTCTTCAAATGACGAAAACACAAAGGAAATTTGCAAAAATTATCTTGATACTTTTGATAACAGCAGAGCAAACCGTACTGCAGCTGACGCATTAATTGAAAAACTAGACGAAATATCTAAATCTAACAGTGAAATAGCTTCCTTAGCTAATAAGACACTTAAAGATAAAGATTATCTCGCTAAGAAATCCATGTGGATATTTGGTGGAGACGGTTGGGCCTATGATATAGGCTTTGGCGGTCTTGATCATGTCATCGCTTCAGGTGAAAATATAAATATACTTGTATTTGATACAGAAGTTTACTCAAATACAGGTGGTCAAGCATCAAAAGCTACTCCTGTTGGTTCTGTTGCACAATTTGCTGCTGCTGGAAAAGCAACTAAGAAAAAAGACCTAGCAGCTATTGCTATGAGTTATGGATATGTATATGTAGCTCAAGTTGCTATGGGTGCAGATTACAACCAATGCATCAAAGCTTTCAACGAAGCTGAAAGTTACAACGGTCCATCAATCATTATCGCTTATGCTCCATGTATTAACCATGGAATTAGAGGCGGTATGGGAATTTCTCAACTCGAAGAGAAAAAGGCTGTCGCTGCCGGATACTGGAATATGTTCCGTTTCGACCCACGTCTAGCCGATGAAGGCAAAAATCCATTTATATTAGACAGCAAGGCACCGTCTGCAAGCTACCGTGATTTCATAATGGGTGAAGTAAGATATAATTCACTTACTCGTTCATTCCCAGACCGTGCAGAAAAGCTATTTGAAAAGGCAGAAAAACTTGCTTCTGATAGATATAAACATCTAGAAAAACTTTCAAAAGGCTTAGATCAATAAAAATATTTAAATCTCATAAAAGATTAAAAAATCTCCTTAACCGTAATAATATGGTCAAGGAGATTTAATTTTTTATAACAATGTTTTTTAATCATCTTTTAAATTACTTATGTGAAAAGGAACGTGCGTAGCCTCCTCCAAGTCTACTGTTATTACAGCTCCCTTAAGTCCGCAACTAGCATAGTTAAATCCCCACGGATTTCGTAATTTAATATAATATCTTCCATTATTTTCTTCCGCACCAATCAAACTGAAGGCATGATGAGAAACAATTTTATCATTATCTACATCCCTTACAATATCCTTTTCATTATTTATCCCATAATAAAGAGGTGTCTTACTATCTAATGCCCTTTTTATCTTTTCAAATAGCTTACCTATATCATTGCCACTTAACTTATTAGAGCAATAATTTTTATTTGCCTCTTTTCCTAATAGAGCTTTAAACACGTTTTTATATTCGTATGTATCCCTTTCATAGTTCAAATCAACCTTCCTGTAATTACTGCCTTCAATCATACTATAGTCAACCTTATCTCGCCCATTTTCTAAATATGCTGCAAATGCTTTTTCTATCATCTGCACCCAAATATTTTCCTTTGATTTTGACATTATACTTGATTTTAATAAACCACCAAATCGTTTTTTCTGAAACAAAGACTTTTTAACCGTATACACTTCTTTTACAAATACATCCTTCTCCACTTCCCTCTGAAGAGTTACATCGACAGAATCCGATTTATCAGGATTATCCTTTATGATATTTTTTATAACATCAGGTTTCATATTGGCTATAGATGCAAGTGATGCCACCAGCCAGCAGTCACCTATATTCCCCTGCTTGATGTCATCCATTTTAGGTCCTCCTTGAGAAAAAAGCGGCAATCCTTCTGCACTCCCTACTATTATAGGTTTTTTCCCTCCTTCATATATAAAATTATCATCAGAAACGTCTATATGTCTGCAATCATCAGGATTATCAGGAAGTTGTAATTTTTCACAACCTATAAAAGCATTATTCATGGTACGACCCGGTTTTATAAGATTATCTACTCTGCTTAGGTTAGTACAATTAGCAAATGCAGCTACGCCAATAGACTCCACCGATTCCGGAATTGATATACTCTCTAAACTTTCACAACCATAAAATGTAGACCTATATATACTACGTAGCCTCCCTTCTCTTAAATTTACGCTACTTAAATTTTTGCAATTCATAAAGGCACTTGCCCCTAACATAAATACACTAGATGGTATATCTATCCTTTTTAAATTACTACATTCATAGAAGGCACATAGATCTATTATCTCTAATTTCTCAGGTAAAATGATCTCTTCTAAATTGTTAAAACCAGCAAAAGCTTTTTCACCTATTTCAAAAATATCGCTATCTACTAATATTTTTTTTGCATCACGTGCAAAACGCGTATCCATTTGTCCAAGAGTCCCGTCAACTCCCCTAACAAAAACAGGCTCCTCTTCAGCACTTTTAACTGATTCACTCAAATTAAGCTTAACCTCTTTAGGTACTGAAACACAACCCTGACTATTTGTAATTGATTCGTCCTTTTGAGTTGATCCTGAGCCGGTTTTTAAAGAACTATACAACATAACAGCCACTCCTCGTATACCAATTGTAACATAAATATCCACAAGAAGCAATATATTGCCATTTTAATTTATAGTTTTATATATTTTTGCAAATTAAAACAATTATTAACCCTATTACTATCAGTATACCATATCCTCTTTTTTCTTCAGGTTGCATATTTCAAAATTCACTTTGGTCGCCTCTGCTAAGTCTACTGTTATAACATCACCCTTTTCTCTAGAAAACTCGTCATAATTCTCCCCCCAAGGATTCCTTAACTTTATAAAATACTTGCCATTCTTCTCTTCTGACCCAATTAAACTATATGCATGCTTTGCAAAAACCTTATCCCCTTCAATATCCTTTAATCCATTTTCATCTGTACTATAATAAAGTGGAGTCTTATTGTCTAAAGCTTCTTTTATCATTTTAAACAATATCTCTACGTTAGCACTCGATTTATCCAATTTATAAGCAAAGTTTGCTTCGTTTCCCAATATAATCTTAAACGCATCCTTTTCGGTATAATCTCTACCATAATTTTCATAACTGCCCGCAATATTTCTATAATCGATTGCATCTTCATCATTTGCAAAGTAAGCTGAAAAAGCCTTTTCTATCATTTGTACCCAAATTGTTTCTTTAGACTTTGACATTAAACTTCTTGTTTTGCCAAATAGCCCTTTCTTTACATGAAATAAAGACTTTTTAACTGTATACACCTCTTTTATAAACATTCCGGGCTCTAATTCTCTTTGCAGTGTCACATCGACAGTGTTACTTTCAGGATTCTCTACTATCATATTTTTTATAATTTCAGGCTTTACATTGACTATAGATGCAAGTGTCGCCAACAACCAACAATCGCCCATATACCCCTGCTGTACGTCATCCATATTAGGCCCATCCTTAGAGAATAGCGGAATTTGTTTTGCTTGCTCTACCTTTATAGATTTCTTCTTTCCATCCTTATCACTGTAGAAGAATTTACCATCATCAATTATTTTATGCTTAACCCCACATTCAAAACTATTGGAAAGTTTCAATCTCTCGCAACCCATAAATGCACTCTTATCACAAAAAGTATGTTTGGGAAAATTATTTACTTCATTTAGATTTTTGCAATTAGCAAATGCATATTTGCCTATGCTTTTAACTTTATTTGGAATTGTTATACTTTTTAAACTTTCACACCCATAAAAAGTACAATTTTCTATTTTTTCTAACTTATTACCTAATTTTATGTTTTCTAGATTTTTTAAGTAATAAAAGGATCCACACTCTATTTTCTTTACCCCTGAAGGAATATGTATATTTTTTAGTCCGGTACAACCGGAAAAGGCCTCTTGACCAATTGTTTGAAGACTCTTTGGTAATTTAATTGTTTTTAGTCCTGTGCAGCCTAAAAACGCACTACAACCTATGCTATGCAAATTTTCAGGTAAATCAATGCTTTCCAATTTGCTGCAACCACAAAAAGCAAAATTGGGTATTTTCTTTACATTTCTAGGAATACTTATATTCTTTAAATTTGTACAATTAAGAAATATATGTGTTTTAATTTTATTTAGACTCTCCGGCAATTCTATTTCACTTAGATTAATGCACCTCAAAAAGGCCAGTTTATTAATTACCTCTAACTTTGAGGGAAAAACAACCTTAGTTAATCCGGCACAATCGCCAAATGCCTGCTCATCTATTACTTTCATATTTTCAGGCAAAGTTATCTCATTTAAACTTACACAATTGTAAAAAATTCCTCCACTTAATCTTTGTAATTTCTTTGGTAAAATAACCTCTTTTAAACCTGTACAATTATCAAAAGTTGACATTCCTATTTCTGTTATATTATCAGGTAAATTTATACGATCTAAACTTTTACAACTAAGAAAAGCACTTTTTTCTATCTTCTTCAGTTCACTCGGTAAAACTACACTTTGCAAACCTTCGCAATCCCCAAATAAACCATCAGCTACTTCAGTAATACCTTTAGGAATTTCCACTTCTTTTAATCGCTTACAATCTCCAAATGCTCTTAATCTAATTTCTTCTAAGCCCTTAGGTAATACAATACTCTCCAAATTTTCGCACCCCGAAAACGCAAGCTCATGTATTCTAGTTACGGTTTGAGGTATAACTACTTCCTCTATACATTTACAGTTTTCAAAGGAGCGCTCTCCTATTTCACGAACACCGTCTTCTATAATTACCTTCTTAACTTTATCTAAATTTTTGGTATCTCCAGATGTAATAATGCCTCCTTCACCCTTAATTGTTAATATTGGTTCTGCATCATTTTCCAAAGTTGTAATATAATTATAGATATCCTCTCGCTTACAGTTATTTTTAAGTTTTTTATTATCCTCAATTAACTTATCAGTTGCTATGTCTTTGTCGCATATTGCCCTACATAATCTCTTAAAATCACTATAGTCAAACCTATACTCAACCCAATCAAATATATCATATACCCTACTAATACATTCTATTGGTATGTCCATTTCATCAGCAATCTGTTTACACTTTATCCTCCTTGAAAGCCAATTGATTGCATTTGCAGCCGTATGCCCTAAGATCAACCCTTCTATAATTGGCTTTGCAATATCAAGCCCATTTAAATACTGGATTTTATTTGTATTTTCTCGTGGAGTTATGTATTCACCATCAAGATTTTGTTTAAGGGAAGATAAATCTCCTTTGTCATGTGAAACCTTTATTGCCTCTTCTTCCAAGGTTCCATCATTTGAATTTTTTTCTGTCGCTATACCTATAGCTTGTTGATATATGTGTGTTATTTCATGCTTTAATACTAGTTTATTGTCCTTATATTCATTGGTTATAAAAATGTTATTACCACTCGAAGCAGCAAACGGTATGCCAACATTCTTTTCATCTGCTATACAAAGTTTAACATTCTCAACATTCATATTAAGTCTGTTTTTTGACCAGTCAATTGCCCATTTAGGCAACTCCATCTTTTGTAGTTTAAAATTTTGAATTTTATTTAAACCTACCTTGTCAAAACTCTCTATATCCTTTGACTTTGATAATAACTTAATATTCTTTAGAGAATCGTACAAGAGCAGGCCTCCTTAATTAATAAATTATCAATCCAAGTCTTTTTCTTTACATTATCAAAAGTTGTTCTTTTCTAATCTTTCTTATTATTTTATCATAATATTGTATTTTTATTTACCTTATTTTATACCAAGATTAGCTATTCTAAATTCAACATTAGTTGCATCCTCCAAGTCTACTTTTATTATTGCATTCTTAGCCTTATAATTTTTATCCAAGTTATGTCCCCAAGGATTTCGTAACTCAATATAATATTTCCCATACTTTTCCTCAGCACCAATTAAGCTGAAAGCATGTGTAGTAATAAGTTTATCACCATCTACATCTTTTACAACATCTCCTTCCGTTCTAATTGAATAATAAAGAGGTACTTTTCTATCTAATGCTTTTTTTATCCTTTCAAATAGCTCTTTCCTATCTCCGCTTAATGCTTTCGAATTGTAGTACCCTTTTGCCTCCTTACCAAGTATAATTTTAAATGCATTATTTATCTCAGAACGATCACCTTTATAGCTGCCGGTAATATTATAATAATTAATCGATTCCTTGCCCTTTGCCAAATATGCTGAAAATGCCTTTTCTATCATTTGTACCCAAATATTTTCTTGTGATTCAGACATTACACTATTAGACGGACCAAATAATCCCTGCTTTTCCTCAAATAGTGATTTTTTGACTGTATACACTTCTTTTTTAAATACACACGATCCCACTTCTCTTTGTAACGTTACATTTACTGTACCATCTTTATTATCCTTCATGATATTTTCTATACTCTTTGGATTATTCTTAACTATAGAAGCAAGTGATGCCACCAACCAACAGTCACCTATACAACCTTGTTGAATGTCCTCCATTTTAGGTCCGCCTGCTGAAAATAAAGGCATATTATTTGCTTTTTTTATTTTTAGATATTTTTTCTCTTCCGTATCATCTTTATAAATAAAGTTCTTGTCCGACACATCCTCATGTTTAATATCACCGACCATATCAGCCGATAAATCTAATTTTTCGCAATTCAAAAAGGCATATTCACCACATAATTTTGGCAAATTATTAACATCAACTAAATTATCACAATCTGCAAATGCATAATTACCTATGCTTTCAACCGACTTCGGAATTGATACTTTTTCCAAATTGGTGCAATTCTGAAAAGCCTGATCGCCAATCGACTTAACTCCCTCAGATATATTAGCTTCTCTTATACCTTTACAATTACGAAAAGTGTCACGACCTATTTTAGGTATGCCGCTTGGAACACCCACATTTTTTAAATCACTACAATCTCTAAAAGCTGCGGACCCTATTTCCCGCAATTCCTTTGGAAAATTAACTATTTCGGTTAAACTTTCGCACACATAAAAAGCAGATTCCCCTATTTTTGTTATGCCCTTAGGTAGAACAATTTTTTCTAAATTTTTGCATTCACTAAATGTGTAATCCTCTACTGCTGTTATACCTTCAGGTAAATTTATTTCTTTTAAGCTACCGCACTGGGAAACAAGGCTTTTACTTACCTTTGTTAACCCCTTTGGTAACACAATTTTCTCTATTTTTCCACAACCATTAAAAGCTCTTTCCCCTATTTCCTCTATGCTATTGGGTAAATCAATGTTATTTAAACTTTTACAAAAATGAAAAGCCCCTCTACCTATTTTTTTTAATTCATGTGGTAGTTTCACTTGATTTAATGCAAAACAATAATCAAATGTATTATCATATATTTCAGTTATATTGTCCGGAATTTCTATCTCCTTTAAACCTTTACAACCTGAAAAAGCACTTCGCCCTATAGTATGCAATTGATTATGTAAAACAACCTTTTCAACCTCATCACAATTTGAAAATGCGTTATAACCTATAGTAGTTACACTCTCAGGGACCTCTATTTCTTTTAATTTTTTGAAGCCACTAAATGCAAGTCTTCCTATGTCCTCAACTTTATTTCCTATAGTTACCTTAGTAGCATTTTTAAAATCTTTAGTATCCTCACTTGTAATGGTCGTTCCGTCACCCTCAATTAGCACCGGTTCCGGTATTTTATCTTCATGATGTTCCTCAGCGTTGTTCTGTGGAGCAACATTTGCTCCTGTGTTCTCATTTACCTTTTCCTCCTTTTTTACAGCTTCGGAACCTTCACCTTTCAAATTTACAATATATCTTTTAATACCATCTTCTCCATGGTTACTTTTTAGAGCTTCACCATCGTTTTTTAGTTTTTCCCATGCTATATTTTTATCATATACTACTTTGCATAGCTCTTTAAAGTCTTCAGAGCCAAACTTTGCCTCAGCCCAACCAAAAGCCTTATACACCATTTTCACGCAATCAATAGACACACCCGTCTCCTTAGCTATTTTCTTGCACTTCATGTGCTTTGTAAGCAAATTGACTGCTCCTACAGTCGCCGCTCCTGCTAAGAAAATTCCACCTAGCAATAAGCCTAGGGCAAGTCCCCCAAAAGATTGGACTATGTTTGTATTTTCTTTAGGTACTATGTATTTATCACTAAGATTTTGCTTTTTAGAAAGCAAAACCTCTTCACCATTCGAAACCTTAACAGCCTCATCTTCCAAGGACTGATCGCCTACATTACTTTCAGTTACACTGCCAACAGCTTGCTGATATATGTGCGTTATTTCATGCATTATTACTGACTTATTATTTTTATATTCTGACGTCACAAAAATATTATTTCCACTTGCGGCCGCAAAGGGTTCATCACTTTCCTGTTTGTCAACTATGCAAAGATTAACGCCACTTGCATCCATCCCAAACCTACTCCTAGACCAATTAATTGCCCACTCGGGTAAGCCCTTCCTCCTCACCATAGGTCCGGAAGTTAATCCTGAACTCACATTACTAAAAGATCCTGTTACATTTTCCTGAATTTCTGTACTGTTTACTTGAGAATCGTACATAGTTAATTCCCCCTAAAAAATCAAAATCCAAATAAATACTCACTATTACTTTTAATTTAAATTTAACAATTATGGTTCATTTTCAAGGTATACTGATATGTCTGTCTTATTATGATTATTATAGTATAAATCTCACAATTTTTGCAACTTTATTTACATCTATATTTTTCCCAATATTTTTTATTTATACAAAAGTTTCTTAATAGTTGATTATTTTAAGCAACTTATTGCAATTATTTAAAACGCCTTCTCCACCCTTCGGTAGGTCTCCGTATATAATAATTCTCTTTAATTCTGCACAGCCTGCAAACGCATAGTTACATATTCTTTTTACCCCACCGTGCATCTCTACCTTTTCGAGACTCTTACAATAAGTAAAAGCAGAATCTCCTATGTATTCTACACTTTTAGGTATGCTTACTTTCTTTAGTTTGTTTATGTATGCAAATGACCAATCCGGTATTTCTTTTATGCCATCCCTTAGATCTACTTCTTCAAGATTGTCACAACTACTAAATGCAAAGGTTACAATTTTTTCTACGCTTCCCGGGATTGTTATTTTCTTCAAAGCTTTACAATTTGAAAATGTTCCAAATTGTATTTCCTTTACACCATCTTCTATGACTATATTACTTACATCTTTTAAGTCTTTAGTATCATCCTGCGTAATAACTTTCTTTCCCTTTCCTATTACAGCTGTATTTTCTATTTCCTCCCCGTCAATTGAATTATTATGTTCATTTAGATCGAGTTTATATAATTTACTAAGATCTAACCTTTTACATTCATCAAATGCATTACTGTCTATCTGCGTCGCACTATTTTTTATCTCTACTTCCTCAAGACTTTCACAACCACTAAATGCAAAGCTATCTATCTTTTCCACACTTTCCGGTATACTTATTCTCCTCAAGCCCTTACATTCACTAAATGCAAATCCGGATATTCCCTTTATGCCGTTACCTAGATTTACATTTTCAAGATTTCTACAACACTCAAATGCAAAATTTGCTATTTTCCCCACGCTTCCCGGTATGTTTATTGTTTTCAATTTTTTAATGTTACTAAATGCATAATTTGATATCTCTTTTATACTGTCTTTTAATTCTATTTCCTCAAGACTTTCACAATCATAAAAAACATTTTCTCCTATTTTTTCCACGCTTCCAGGTATGCTTATTGTTTTCAATTTTTTAATGTTACTAAATGCATAATCTGATATCTCCTTTATACCGTCTTTTAGCTCTATTTCCTCAAGACTTTCACAACCATTAAAAACATGCGATCCTATTTTTTCCGCGCTTCCAGGTATGCTTATTGTTCTCAATTTTTTAACGTTTCTAAATGCCTCAATGGATATTTCCTTTATTCCATCTTTTAACTCTATTTCCTCAAGCTCTTCACAACCAGACAATATACACCTTCCTATTTTTTCCACGTTTCTCGGTATGCTTATTGTTTTCAACTTTTTAACGTTTCTAAATGCCCCAATGGATATTTCTTTTATGCCGTCTTTTAATTCTATTTCTTCAAGATTTTCACAACCGGCAAAAACATTTGATCCTATTCTTTCCACGCTTCCGGGTATACTTATTGTTTTCAATCTTTTAACATTTCTAAATGCCTCAATAGATATTTCCTTTATGCCGTCTTTTAGTTCTATTTCTTCAAGATTTTCACAACTATAAAAAACATGTAATCCTATTTTTTTCACGCTTCCGGGTATGCTTATTGTTTTCAATTTTTTAATGTTGTTAAACGCATAATCTGATATCTCTTTTATACCGTCTTTTAGCTCTATTTCCTCAAGATTTTCACAACCATAAAAAACACATTTTTCTATTTTTTCCACGCTTCCGGGTATGCTTATTGTTTTCAACTTTTTAATGTTCCTAAATGCCTCAATGGATATTTCCTTTATTCCATCTTTTAACTCTATTTCCTCAAGATTTTCACAACCATAAAAAACATGTAATCCTATTTTTTTCATGCTTCCCGGTATTATTATCTTTTTCAAGCTGCTAAAACCGTCAAATGCATTATTACCTATCTCCTTGACACTGTCTGCTATAATTACCTCATTCGCCCATGATGATCCTTCAGCGTATCCACGTGTAATAAATTCTCTCCCTTGACCTATTACTTTCACACCCTCTTGGTCATCCTTATCTGCACAATCACTTTTTGCGAAATAATCTAAATTACTTATACAAAATCCCCCGTGGACTGCCTCTTTTAAATCTACTGTTATATAAGCAGATTTCACTTTATCTCCACTATAATTTTTCCCCCAAGGATTTCTTAGAACCATGTAATAACTACTGTCCCTTTTGTATACGTCTATTATACTGTAACTATGATGACTCTCAACCTTGTCTCCATCTATATCCTTTAAACTCTTCAAAAAGCTCGTGGCATACCAAAGAGGCGTATTTTTATTTAATGCACTCTTTATTTTATAAAACCACTGCTCATCGCCTCTTAACCCAATACCAAAAAATCCAAGTGCTGCCTCTTTACCAAGTATAACTTTAAATGGATCTTTATCTCCACCACCTCCACCATAGATATTATTATAATCAATTGACTGTTTGCTCTTCCCTAAATATGCTGAATATGCCTTTTCTATCATTTGCGCCCATATTGTGTTTCCCGATCCCGACATTATTGATCTAGAATCCTTATTTTTAAACACAGATTTTTTTACCGTATATGTTTCTTTTCCAAATACCCCGGGAATTAATTCCCTTTGAAGCGTTACATCAACCGTACCATCTTCATTATCCCTCATCATATTCTTTATAACTTCTGGTTTATAATGAGCTATAGAGGCAAGTGCTGCCACTAACCAGCAATCTCCCATACTCCTTTGTTTAACATCACTTTCGTCCGGCCCATATTCACCAAATAATGGTAGTTCGTTTTTATCATCAATTATTAGAGACTTCCCATCGTTCTCATTTTTTTTATAATAAAAACGATCATCTCCAATAATTTCAAAGTAGTCATCAACAATAAATGACTCACTAAGATCCAGCTTTTTGCATCCCTTGAAGGCCTCTTTGTCGCAAACATTTACATTTAGGGAGCTCTCAACTTTAATTAAATTTTTGCAATCCCTAAAAGCAAATTTTCCTATTGTTCTTATGCTTTGGGGCAGACTTATTTCCTTTAAGTTTCCACAATCCCTAAAGGCATTCTCAGAAATTGTCGTTGTGCCGTCTCCTAACCTTACCCTCTCAAGGCCTTTAAGGCCTTTAAAAGCATACCCTTCTATTGTTTGTATGCTCCCGGGTAAAGTTATTTCTTTTAAATTGTTGCAGTTCTTAAATGCATTTCCAAATACCTCGGTTATACCATTTTCCCATTCTACCTTTTCGAGATTTTCACAATCATAAAAGGCACCTTTGTCTAACTTCTGTATACTTCCAGGCAGGCTTATCCCCTTTAGGCCTTTGCAACTGCTAAATGCAAACTCCCCTATTTGGGTTATGCCGTTGTTTAGCCCTATTTGCACAAGTTTTTCACATCCTCCAAAAGCACGTGCCCCTATTTTTGTCATGCTTTCGGGCAATATTACTTCCTTTAAATTACCAAATCTCATAAAGGCGGAGTCCTCTATCTCCATAGCCCCGTCATCTATGACTATTTTAGTCGCGTTACCTAAATCTCTTGTATAACTATGCCTAATGATACGCCTTCCCTTTCCTATTACAGCTACGTTTTCCTCGTCATTTTGATTTACTTGGTTTCCTTTTAATTCCTCACTGAAATTCATCTTGCAATCGCCGGTATTTAATTTTTGATCTGTGATTTTCGTGTAATTGGAACCTCCGCTACCCTGATTTTGATCTTGTACACTTTTTTCTATAAACATAGTAAACGCCTCCTATATTTAAATAAGTCCTTACCTTTTACTTCTCACCCAAATTTAATGTCTTAAACGGAACGCTTGCCACCTTGTCTAAATCTACTGTTATTCTGCCTTCTCAACTTTTTTGAAGAAAACATCAGTTAAATTAACGCAGCCCTTAAAAGAATCCTTTTCCATATGTATATCTTCCGGTAAACGTATTTTTCTTAGTCCCTTACACCCGTCAAATGCATGATCGCATATTTCCTTTGTATTATTATCTATCTCTATTTCCTCAAGACTTTCACACCTGCTAAAAGCAAATTTACCTATAGACCCTATACTACCCGGTAAGTTTATTTTCTTTAGTTTGGTTAAACCTTCAAATGCACAAGTTGGTATTTCTCTTATCCCATCTTTTAGTTCCACCTCTTCAAGATTGTCACAGCCATCAAATACAAAGTTTCCTATTCTTTCTATGCTTCCCGGGATACTTATTTTTCTTAAATTTCTAAGGTTCTTAAATGCCTCATTTGATATTTCTTTTGCCCCATCCTTTATAACTATGTTGCTTACATTTTTTAAACTGTTAGTATCAGCCTGTGTAATAACCTCTTTTTCTATTACAGTTGCCTTCTCTTCCTCGTTTTGATTTTCTGCATTATCCTGCTTATTTTCTTTTTTATATATCTTGCTAAGATCCAGCTTCTTGCATGCATCAAATGCATTACTGTCTATCTGGGTTGCACTATTTTTTATTTCTACTTCCTCTAGATTTTCACAATCACTAAATGCAAATCTATCTATTTTTTCTACGCTTCCGGGTATGCTTATCCTCTTTAAACCAGTACATTCATTAAATGCGAATGGGGATATCTCTTTTATTCCATCCTTTAACTCTATTTCCTCAAGATGTTCACATTTATTAAATGCAAGGTTCTCTATCTTTTCCACACTTCCCGGTATTGTTATCTTTTTCAAGTTGCTAATGTTCTTAAATGCACGCTCAGATATTCCTTTTATCCCATCACTTAGTTCTATTTCCTCAAGACCTTCACAACCAGCAAAAGCAAAATTTCCTATTTTTTCTACACTTCCCGGGAGGCTTATTGTTTTCAATTTCTTAATGTTGTTAAACGCATTATCTGATATCTCTTTTATGCCTTCTTTTAACTCTATTTTCTCAAGACTTTCACAACCGGAAAAAGCACACATTCCTATTTTCTCCACACTTCCAGGTATACTTATTCTCTTCAAACCCTTACATCCACCAAATGCAAATTCTGATATTTCCCTTATACCATCCTTTAATTCTACTTCCTCTAGATTTTTACAACTTCTAAAGGCATTTATCTCCATTTCTTCAATACTTCCCGGTATTGTTATTTTTTTCAAGTTGTTAAAATCAGCAAATGCTCTATTTCCTATCTTCTTGACCCCATCTACTATAATTATCTCATTTGCCCATGATAAGCCTTCAGTGTATGTTTCTGTAACAACTTCTCTGTATTGCCCTATTACCGCTACGTTCTTCTCATCATCTTGGGATGCTGAATTTTCAGCTCCTTCTGCAGGTTTATCGTCTTTTAGACCCAAATTACTTATTTTAAAAGGAACATTAGTTGCCTCTTCTAAATCTACCGTTATATATGCTGATTTGTGTGTAAATATCCCATTATATCCCCAAGGATTTCGTAATCTTAGGTAATACCTATCATTATTTTCATACGCACCCATTATACTATACGCATGACATTGCCAAACTTTATCCCCATCCGTATCTTTTATACCGGAAGTTAACTTAAGTATACCATACCAAAGTGGTGTACCACTGTCTAATGCTCTTTTTATCTTTTGAAATAGTTCTTTTCTATCCCCTTTCAATCGCTTGGAATCATAATCTTTATTTGATTCCTTTCCAAGTAGAGTTCTAAATGCAATTTTTTCCCCGCTTCCTCCACCTTTGATAGCATTATAATCAATAGATTCATTACCTCTTGCTAAATATGCCGCATATGCCTTTTCTACCATTTGTGCCCAAAGTGTTTCATTTGATTTTGACATCATTTTCAGATTCGTCCCACATGATCTTCTTCCAAATACGGACTTTCTTACTGTGTATGTTTCCTTCCTAAATATTCCCGGCATTAATTCTCTGTGAAGTGTCACATCGGCAGTACCGTCTTCATTATCTTTTATCATATTCTTTATAACATCCTGCCTACAATGAGATATAGATGCAAGCGCACCTACTAACCAGCAATCACCCATTGCCCCTTGGCTAATATCACTCTCATCAGGGCCGTCCTTACCAAATAGAGGCACGTCTCTTTTATCGTCAATTACTAGAGAATTAGATCCTTTATACACGAATCTATCATCCTCAATGTCATAATGCTGGTCCTCAATATTAAATTTAAATGACCCACTAAGATCAAGCTTTTTGCAGCCATAAAAAGCCCTGATGTCGCAAACGTTCAAGTCTAATGAACTCTCAACCTTGGTTAAATTTTTGCAATCCTTAAAAGCAAATCTATATATTGCTTTTATGCTTTGGGGCAGACTTACTTCCTTTAAGTTTTCACAATCCCTAAAGGCATTTTCAGAAATTGTCGTTGTGCCGTCTCCTAACCATACCCTCTCAAGACCTTTAAGGTCTTTAAAAGCATACCCCTCTATTGTTTGTATGCTCCCGGGTAAAGTTATTTCTTTTAAATTGTTGCAGTTCTTAAATGCATTTCCAAATACCTCGGTTATACCATTTTCCCATTCTACCTTTTCGAGATTTTCACAATCATAAAAGGCACCTTTGTCTAACTTCTGTATACTTCCAGGCAGGCTTATCCCCTTTAGGCCTTTGCAACTGCTAAATGCAAACTCCCCTATTTGGGTTATGCCGTTGTTTAGCCCTATTTGCACAAGTTTTTCACATCCTCCAAAAGCACGTGCCCCTATTTTTGTCATGCTTTCGGGCAATATTACTTCCTTTAAATTCCCAAATCTCATAAAGGCGGAGTCCTCTATCTCCATAGCCCCATCCTCTATGACTATTTTAGTCGCGTTGCCTAAATCTCTTGTATCTTTGTTCCTGATCCTGCTTTTTCCTTTTCCTATTACAGCTACGTTTTCCTCTTCGTTTTGACTTGCTTGGTTTTCTTTTAATTCCATGCTTAAGTTCATCTTGCAATCGCCGGTATTTAATTCTTGGTAAGTGTCTTTCGTGCATATGCAACCTCTTTTGCTATGATTTTGTCCTTGTATATTCTTCTCTGTAAGCATAGTAAATTCCCCCTATATTTAAATAAGTTTTACCTTTTACTTTTCGCCCAAATTTCCCACAACAAAATGTCCACGAGTTGCCTTTTCCAGATCTACCACTATTATTGCGTCCTTTTTCATGATTTCATCATTATCGCCATCATAGTCATCAATATTTGATTTAAGATTACTACCCCAAGGATTTCTCAGTTCTATATAATATTTTCCTCTAATTTCTTTTGCTCCAATTAAACTGTAATCATGTTTAGTAACAAATTCATCTCCCTCTGTATCCTCTAATACCGGTCCATTTCCCTCTATGCCAAAGGTAAGAGGTACATTATTCTCTAATGCCTTTTGTATTCTGTTAAATAGTTCTTTTATTTCTTTATTCATTATATTATAACAAAAATACTCATCCTTAGCATCTTTACCAAGTATAACTTTAAATGCAGACTTATCTTCAGTTTTTCCGCCAACAATATTACCAAAATCAATAAAATTACTTCGTTTGCCAAAATATGCTGAAAATGCCTTTTCCATCATTTGAACCCAAATCGTTTTTTGGGACTTAGACATTATTGAAATATCTTCTCCGTCCTTATTTTTTGTTTCAAATACAGATTTTTGGACTGTATAAAATTCTCTTCTAAACTTTCCCAGCTTCAATTCTCTTTGAAGTCTTACACGTACAGTACCATTTTCAGGGTGATCCTCCATAATATCCTTTATAACATCCGGTCTATAATGAGCTATAGAAGCAAGCGATGATACTAACCAGCAGTCACCAATATCTCCTTGGAGAATATCCTCCATACTCGGTTCATCCTCCGAGAATAGCGGTAATTTACTTTTATCATTTGTAGTTAAAGGTTGTCTTCCCCCGGATTCTCCTTTATAAATAAAGTTTTCATCTAAAAATTCCCCATTATAATCATCAAAATTATAATCAATATATCTATCAGTATCTAATTTTGTACAACCTTCAAAAGTATTAATTGAAAAAACACCGGCGTCCAACTTAGGTTCTATTTCTATTAAATTATCGCAATTTTCAAAAGCACACATTCCTACTTCACATATATTATCCCATAATCTTACTTTTTCTAAGTTCCTACACCCAGAAAAAGCATAATCTTCTATTTCAAGTATTCCACTTCTAAGGTTTACCTCCCTCAATTTTGTACAACCCTCAAAAGAACTTTCTTCTATTGTCTCAATACCCTCGGGAAATTCTACCGTTTCAAGATTGTCACAATAGGCAAAAGCATGGTCTCTTATGTTCTTTATGGTCTTTGGCAACTTTATTTTGGTTAAACTATTACATGAAAAAAATGCATAATTAGGTAGTTCATTAATATCCATATTATCATCGAACTTTACATCATGCATTGTTACACAGTTACTAAAGGCGCGAACACCAAGTTTTTTTATGTTCTTTGGCAAATTTATACTTATTAAATCAGCACAGCCCTCAAAAGCATGATCTCCTATTTTCTCTATAGTTTCAGGCAATGTTACGCTCTTTAAATCACTACAATTTTTAAAAGCACAGTCCGGTATTTCGGTCACACCGTACCCAAGCTCTACTTCCTTGATATTTTTACAATTATCAAATGCACTTTGACCTATCTTTTGTATACCATTGATTGAATTTGCTAAACTAACACAATTAGAGAAAGCCTCTTTACCTATCTCTTGTATACTTATGGGTAAAGATACTTCCTCTAACATTTCATTTTCAAAAGGATCTACTATATTTCCTTCTTCTATTTCTTCTATATCTTCTGTTTGCTCTAATGTAAATTCTCCACAATTACAAAAGGCAGATTCCCCTACCTTTTGTATGTTTCCTTTTAATATTACCCTTCTCAAACTTTTGCAATTGTAGAAGGCTCTATCCTCTATTTTATTTACAGTTTCGGGTAATTCTATTTCCTCTAATTTTTCACAATCACTAAAGGCGTCGTTTTCTATTATTTCCACACCTTTGGAGAATTCTATTTTCTCCAACTTTTTGCATCCCATAAATGAGGCCATATGTATTTGATGTATGCCACATTTAAACTTTACCTGACGTAATTCCGTACATTCCTTAAAAAAGCCTTGTCCTATTTCTTTTATATTTTTAGGTAAAATTATCTCCTCTAGACCACTAAGCCCAAAGGCACCGGCCCCTATTACTTCTAAAGACTCAGGCAACTTTATTTGCTTTAAACCACTACATCTATAAAAGGCACCATCAAATATTTGGGTTGTTCCTTCTTCAATCTCTACTTCTGACAGCTTTTTACAGCCCTTAAAAGCACCTATTTCCATTACTTGTATACCCTTTGGGAGTACTGCTCTCTTTAAACCTATACAATTCTCAAAAGCTCCATTTCCTATTACACTTATATTTTTAGGAAGTACTATTTCCTCCAAACCAAAGCAGTCTTTAAAGGCATACTTCTGTATTTTCTCTATAGTTTCAGGCAGTTCTACTTTCTTTAAACCATTACATTGCAAAAACATACACTGAAATATTTGGGTTGTACCAGTTTCAAATTTTATTTCTTTAAGTTGTTTGCAACCCATAAAAGCACACATACCCGCTTGCTCTATGCCCGCCGGTAATACTGCTTCCTTTAAGTTTTCACAGCGACAGAAAGCACCTTTCCCTATTTCCTTTATACTTCTAGGTAAAATTATTCTCTCCAAACCACTGCATCTAAAAGCAGCTTCTCCTATCTTTTTTATCGTCTCCGGCAACTCTATTTGCTTTAAATTTTTGCAGTCACTAAAAGCAGCATCAAGAATTTCGGTTGTACCGTATCCAATTTCAACTTTTTCTAGATTTTTACAACCATTAAAGGCACTTAATGCTATTTTTTCCATTTTTCCTGATAATTTTACTCTTCTTAGACCCATATGACCCATAAAGGCACACTTCGGTAATTCAATTATACTATCCGGAAGTTCTATTTGTTCAATATTTTGACAATGGACAAAGGCATTTGGTTCTATACCTGTAACTCCGTCTCTTATAATCACCTTTTTGACGTTCAATAAATTTTTAGTATCATTTTCTGTAAGGTTACGTCCTTTTTCCCCTATCATGGGAGCATTCTCTGTGACTTTAATCTTATGTTCATAACCGTTCATTGACTTAGCCACAGAATCTATATTTCTAAAGTGAAATGTATTATCCCTTTTTTGTCCTATTTTACACCCCTCTAAAAAGCCATCCATAATATAGCCTCCTGTTATTTATTTAATTCACCAAAATTTGATATCTTTAACGGAAGCTTGGATACCTCATCAAAATTCAAATTTATGATTGCACTCTTTTTATTATTATTTTTATCCAAGTTATGTCCCCAAGGGTTTCGTAATGTTATATAAGTACTTTCTCCTTCTTCTTCTGCACCAACCAGGCTATAGGCATGATTCTTTTCAACCGTATCTCCATCTGTATCCTTGATAATATACCCTGCTAATGAATATGTAAGCGGTACATTATTCCTTAAGTCGCTTTGTATTTTTTTAAATACACTAATTTTTTCTTCTCCATTTAATCCCTTATATGAACATACCTTTCTCGCCTCTTCTCCAAGTATAATTTTGAATGCACTTCTTGATTCATTCTTATTACCACTTGCAATATTATTAAAGTTAATTGATCCACTTCTGTTAGAAAAATATGCCGAAAATGCCTTTTCCATCATTTGTACCCAAATATTATTTTCAGACTTAGACATTATCTGAGTTTCTTGTCCATTAATTTCTACTTTAAATGTAGACTTTTGAACTGTATATACCTCTTTTCTAAATTTTCCCGGTTGTACTTCCCTTTTTAATGTAATACTTACAGTGCTATCTTTAGGATTATCCTGTATTATATTTTTTATAGCATCCGGATTGCAACTAGCTATAGAACCAAGTGCCGCTAATAACCAACAGTCACCCGTTGAACCCTGCTGAACATCATCTATTTTAGGTCCTCCTTCAGAAAATAACGGTACCGTACTCTTATAATCTTTAATTATATCCCTTTGTTCACCATCATTACCATGGTAAATGAATTCATTATCTAAGACCACTCTAGAATAACCATCAAAATTACTATTAATAAAGCTAGAAATATCTAATTTTTTACAACCAATAAAAGTATCAAATGAAAAAACATCAGGTTTCAATTTAGGTTCTACCTTTTTTAAGTTTTCGCAGTCGGCAAAAGCTCCCCCTCCCACTCTAGATATATTTTGTGGTAATCTTATTTCCGATAATCTTATGCATTTTTCAAAGGCATTATCCCCTATTTCATTTATATTGTCTCCAAATTTTATGCTTCCTAAACTTAAACATGCATAAAACGCATTGGATCCTATTGTTGTTATGCTTTTAGGAAATGTTATACTCCTTAATCTTTGGCAACATATAAAAGCACCCGTAGGTATCGTGCTTATACCATCTGCAAATTCTACTGTACTTATGTCTTTACACCCCTTAAAAGCTTCCTTTCCTAACACTTGTATATCCTTAAATTGGCATTCTAAAATATTGCAATTTTCAAAAGCACTTACTCCTATTTTTTTTATGCTTTTAACACAATCATTATTTACACATGATAACATACTACAATTATAGAAAGCTTGTTGACCTACTTCTTCCAAATTGTCCGGCAATTTTATATATTGTAAAATTTCACAACCCGAAAAAGCAAAATCACCTATTTTTGTTACACTGTCAGGAAGTATTACTTCACTTAAGTACTTACAGTCTGCAAAGGCAGCTGCAGGTATTTCAGTTATACCTTCTTCAAATTCCACTTTCTGCAAACCCTTGCATTTAGCAAAGGCACCTTCCTCTATTTTCTGCACACCCTTAATTGGTCTTCCCAATATACTGCTGCAATTACAGAAGGCCTGACTATCTATTTGTTGTATATTGACAGGCTTCACACTTGGATCTAAAACAGGGATAATAAAAGGATGTCTTCTAATTTGTTTTTCTGCTTGCTCTGATACTGATTTTCCACAATTTAAAAAAGCTTTCTTTTCTATCTTTTCTATATTTTCCTTAAGTTGTATTTTCATCAAACCTTCACAATTGGCAAAAGCTGACTCTTTTATTATCTTTACATTGTCAGGTATGTCTATTGTTCTTAAGTTTTTACAATTAAAGAATGTAACCTCATTTATATTCTCTATTTGTTTAGGTAAATTTATCTCTCTTAAATTTTCACACCCAGAAAAAGCACCCTTTCCTACTTTCCCTACTTTCTCGGGTAAGTTTATTGTCTCTAAACCACTATTTGCAAAAGCAGCTTCCCCTATTACTTCTAAAGATTCGGGCAATTTTATTTGCTTTAAACTACTACATCCACAAAAAGCACCATCAAATATTTGGGTTGTTCCTTCTTCAATCTCTACCTTTGACATATTTTTACAGTTCCTAAAAACACAGACATCCATTATTTGTATACTTTTTGGGAGTGCTGCTCTAGTTAAATT
>CAKSHI010000015.1 GCA_934457115.1 uncultured Eubacteriales bacterium
GATATAGAGGGCGAATTATTTGCATTTTATATTTTAGACGATAGTATGGAGGACTCTGCAATTTTAGCTAATGATATAATAATATCAAGTAAAAAGACCGATGACATAAAATCAGGAGATATAGTTGTTGCGCTTTATAAACAAAAACCCATTGTTAGGTACTATCTTGAAAAAGACGATTACAAGGGTTTGATTTCAGAAAATATGTCATATTCTCCAATAGAACTCGGTGATTCCGTTTGTATTATCGGTAAGGTAATATCAGTTATTAGGTATCTACAAAATAATTCTTGATATAAGTTCGTTTGATACTAAAAAACCATTGGTCGAAAGGGAGATACTATCATTTTCGACCTTTACAAGTCCGGTGGCTTTTAGTTTATAAGCATTTTCATAGAATTGTTTAGGAATATGCATCTTAAATTTTTCATAAAAATCTTTTTCAATAAGTCCTTGCTTTAATCTCAGTCTAAGTATTGCATATTCCTCGATACTTCCGCCACTGCCGTCCGCTATTGGTTCGTTATTATCTAAATATGATTTTAAGGAACGCTTAAAGTAAAAACGTTTATTGTTTATAAATGAATGTGCAGATGGTCCAAATCCCAAGTATTCATCGGTATTCCAGTATTTTAGGTTATGGATACTTTCTTTTCCCTTTTTTGAAAAATTAGAAATTTCATATTGATTAAAACCGGCTTTTTCAAGTTCGGCTACAGTAAAGAGATAGAGCTCACTTGTTTTGTCATCATTAGGCAAGCAAAGTGAGTTTCTTTTTTTATAAAAGACAGTTCCTTCCTCAATTTTTAGAATATATGCAGAAATATGGGATATATTTTGACTTAAACAAAAATCAATAGAGGTTTTAAGGCTTTCTTCGGTTTGGTTTGGTATAGCAATCATTAAGTCTAATGATATGTTGTCAAATCCGGCACTTTTTGCAATTGAAATTGTAGATTGAGCATCACTTGCGGTGTGACGTCTACCTAAAAGTTTTAGTTCATTGTCTAAGGCTGATTGCAAACCGATAGAAAGCCTATTAAATCCACTGTTTCTTAATAATTCAAAATCTAGGGTGTTAGCCTTTGTAGGGTTTGCTTCTAGGGTTATTTCGGGATTTTTAAGGTTATAGCATGATTTCATTGTATTTACAATAGATGATAAATTTTTGCTTCCCAATAGACTTGGAGTACCACCGCCAAAATATATTGTATCTATATAGTAATCCTTAAAATTTGAGGATTGATTTTTTAAGTCTGATATTAATTTTTGTACATATAAATTAATAGTATATTCATTTTCCTTTTTTGAATAAAAGTCGCAATAATAGCACTTGCCATCACAAAACGGAACGTGAATATAGATGCCTAATGGTTTCATATAGTGGTCTCCTTATATAACTTATAGTGGTTATTTATTTTTTTTGATAAGGTTTTCATACTCCGTTGGGCTGCAGTACCTAGTTTCCCATTCTCCGTCCTGCATACTTGGGGGATATATTATACCTGCAGGAGTGGTTGGTGTGCCTGAAGGAGGTGTTTTACGTATAGAAGTACTTGCTATTGGAGATTCAAGCGGTTCAGGAAGATAAGAAAAAGAAATTTCTTGTGGACTTTTTGGATTATATGATACTTTAGATGGTATTTGTGGCCTTATCCTTTGCCTTTGTGCTATGGGAGAGGAGAAACTCAGGTTAAGAGGTGGAGGTGTAAGAGGGACATTACTTGGGCTTGAGAGTATGCTACTGCTAAAATTTGATGATAAGCGCTTTTTTCTCTTTTTACTCATTCTTGTTCTCATTTATAAAAACCTCTTTTGTTATTGAATTTAATCGTCATTGGAGTTTGTAATGGGTGGGTGGAGTTATTGGTAATTGGTTCATAAGATCTAGTCCTTGAGGGCTCATTTGAGAATTTAACTCATTTGGAATACTCATTAACATTCTTGCTATTGCGGCACCGCCCTTTTGCATTTGTGGGTATAATTTTTTATTGATTACGTCGGAAAACTTGCACTTATTATTTACTATGTATCTTAGGAGTGCCCGTTCTAATGCACCACCACAATAATTTCTGTTTTGGGACGGCTCACTTATCATTAATATTGCAGATAATGCTTTTGCACAATTCAATTCTTTGTCTCCAAGTTCAGTTGAGTTATATTGCTTAACTTGTAAACTGCTAAGATTTATAAAGTTATCTATAGCCGGGGTTTCAAGGTATTCTAATATAGATTTAGCAATCTCATTACTATGCTTTGAATTGTCGAGAACAGGTAAAATTTCTTTATAAGAAGAATATTTATTACCCATACAGATAAATTTATCAACGTAATTTCTATTATGTATATAAAGAACTTTAACAGTGCCAAATGGTGTAGGAAGGTCTTCGATACTCCAATTAGTAATTTTGGAGTAATTTGCAATTTGCTGACAAAAATATTTATATTTATGGCGTGAATCGCGAATATTTTGAATCTCTCTAGCATAATATAAGTTGATTTTTGCTTCAGTACATAATTCCTGAAGATATTTATTAAAATTATTGTTTTTAGGTATGAATGTGCTTGTGGTATCCTGTGATTGAGATAAAATTGTTGGTGTTGATGCGGGTGTCGAACATTTATCAAATTTGAGAGGTATATTTTCTTTTGGCTTAAAGTTCGGTGTACGAAGTGTGTAATTACTAATTTTTGGATCTGGTTTATTTTTTAAAGACGCATTTCTTTTATCCGATATATACTCTCTTGACAATGTATTTATTGCTCCTTTTTAAATTTATCAAATAAATCCGGGTGCATGCGGCTGTAGTGAAAAATGTATTGCTGTGCAATACCTGCATATTTTCCAAAATCGTCTATACTAATGTCACTAAACAAATACTTCATTGCTCGCTTCATCCATACATCAAGAGGAAAGGCTTCCAGCCTATGCATTCCATATAGTAAAGTGCACTCAGCCACCTTAGGGCCGACACCTTTTATTTTCATAAGTTCATTTCTAGCCTCATTAAGGGGCAAAGTTTTTATTTGTTCCAATGATATTTCAGATGAGGCTACTTTTTTAGCCGCATCTAATATATATTTATCTCGAAATCCGCATTTTAAGGAGGATAAATCATCGATAGAAAGAGTAGATAAAGTTTCAGCTGAGGGGAATGTGTAAAAATCATCTTCAATCTTATCCCCAAAGTTTTTGCATAAACATTCTATTATTCCCTTAATTCTTTTTATATTGTTGTTTTGAGATATGATAAATGAGCATAAAGCTTCCCAAGAATCCTGCTTTAGTATTCTTATCCCGGGAGCAAACTTGCAAGCCTCGTTTAGAATCGGATGGATTAAGGAAAGCTCTTTATTTATAGTATTATAGTCAAGACCTAGATCGAAAAAGTCGCTCCAATAAGTATCTATATCCTCTTGGGATGTATTAAATAAGACGAGATTTTCTCCATCTGTGCATAATTTTAGGATTTTACCAAAGGCGACACCGCAAAATATGCCGTCATTGATTTCATTGAAGCGGAAGCACTGGCCACAATTAAATGTTTCATTTAAATTTATAGGTGAATTGAGTTTGATTTCTATTTTGTTAATAAATTTACCGTTTTTCAATTAGATATCACCTGCGATTGTATTTTATATGAATTAAATTAGTAATTTTCTAATATAATCCTTGTTATTTTACTATATTATACCCATGGTGTCAAGAAATAAATTAAAATATTTTAAAAGGTAAAATATCTAAGAATTGCTTGTACTTTAAGGAAATATAGGCGATAACTTTTCAGATTATTTTATATTTAGACCATTAAATTGTATTGGAGGATTTAAAATGCAGAAAAAAATAAGTACTGCCCATTTTATTGGGAACAAGGAGCAGGAAGCAAAACTTTTGGAATTTATAGGACAGCATAAGAAGGATCCTGGTGCTGTCATGCCGGTGCTACAAAAGGCGCAGGAGATATATGGTTATCTTCCTATAGAAGTTCAAGCAATTATTGCGGAAGAATTAGATGTTCCACTTCAGGAGGTTTTTGGAGTTTCAACATTTTATTCCCAGTTTTCTCTAACTCCAAAGGGTAGATACAATATCTCGATATGTCTAGGGACTGCCTGCTATGTTAAAGGAGCGGGTGCTATACTTGAAAGGCTTAAAGAAAGACTTGGTATAGAGCCTGAGGAGTGTACACAAGACGGAAAATATTCATTAACGGCTTGCAGGTGTATTGGAGCCTGCGGTTTGGCGCCGGTAATTACGGTTAATGATGATGTGTATGGAAGGCTTAATGTTGATGATATAGACAGTATATTGGAGAAATATAAGGATTAAAAAATGAAGAACTTGTTTCTTAAATATATTGGTTCTATATATAAAAGGGATTATCTAAATAAATTTTTTCATTTAGACACCAAAAATCTTCTTCAATTATTTGAGGTAGTATCCTTAAATTTAGAAGATGTATTAAAGTTTATAAATATATATTTGAAAGAGCAAACATAATTAATTTTGGAGGCATAAGGATATGAAATCTTTAGAAGAACTTAAAATGATTCGAGATAGAGTAAGAGCTGAATTAATTATAAGAGAAGAAAAACCTGATTCAACAAAAATACTGGTAAATATGGCAGCATGCGGGATAGCTGCAGGGGCAAAATTGGTTTTAAATGCTTTTGTTGAGGAAATAAGCAAAAGAGGTTTAAAAGATGTAATGGTGACGCAAGCAGACTGCATAGGAAAATGCCAATACGAGCCTACAGTTGAAGTTATAATTCCCGGTCAAGAAAAGGTTATATATGTAGAAATGACACCCGAAAAGGCCGTTAGAGTTGTAAACGAACATATTATTAACAACAATGTTATAGATGAATTTACGATTGACGCTAAAATATGATAGGGAGGCATAAAAATGTATCGTTCTCATGTACTGGTTTGCGGAGGTACGGGGTGTACATCATCCAACAGTCAAAAAATCATAGAAACTCTAAATAAAGAAATCAAGAAAAATGGTCTGGAAGAAGAAGTAAATGTTGTACGTACGGGTTGTTTTGGACTTTGTGCTTTAGGGCCTATTATGATAGTGTACCCTGAGGGAAGCTTCTATAGCATGGTAAAAGTGGAGAATATACCTGAAATTGTCGAGGAACATCTTTTAAAGGGTAGGGTTGTTACCAGACTTTTATACCAGGAGACAGTCACTGATGACGGCATAAAATCTCTTAATGAGACACCTTTTTATGCCAAACAAAGGAGAATTGCCCTTAACAACTGTGGACTTATAGATCCTGAAAATATAGATGAATACATAGCTATGGATGGATATAAGGCTCTTGGCAAAGTACTAACTGAAATGACTCCTGAGGATGTAATAAAGACAATTACCGAATCAGGGCTTAGAGGTAGAGGGGGCGGAGGATTTCCCACGGGTATAAAATGGTCACTAGCGGCTAAAAGTCAAGCTGATCAAAAGTACGTATGCTGTAATGCCGATGAGGGGGATCCGGGTGCATTTATGGATCGTTCGGTTCTTGAGGGTGATCCACATGCAATTCTTGAGGCTATGGCTATTGCAGGCTACGCAATAGGTGCATCTAAAGGGTACATATATATTCGTGCGGAATATCCAATCGCCGTTAAACGTTTGGAAATATCTATTAACCAAGCAAGAGAATATGGACTTTTAGGAAGGAGTATTTTTAATTCGGGCTTTGACTTTGATATTGAAATAAGACTTGGAGCGGGAGCTTTTGTATGCGGGGAAGAAACGGCTCTTATTACTTCAATAGAAGGAAATCGTGGTGAGCCTCGTCCACGTCCACCTTATCCTGCCGTTAAGGGACTTTTTGGTAAGCCGACAATACTAAATAATGTCGAAACCTACGCCAACATATGCCAAATTATTTTAAATGGAGCTGATTGGTTTAAGTCTATCGGCACTGAAAAATCCAAAGGTACAAAGGTATTTGCATTAGGCGGAAAGATAAATCATACCGGTTTGGTGGAAGTGCCAATGGGTACAACATTGAGAGAGATAGTCGAAGAAATAGGTGGCGGAGTGCCTAACAGCAAAAAATTTAAGGCAGCTCAAACGGGTGGCCCTTCGGGCGGGTGTATACCCACAAAGCACTTCGATGTGCCTATAGATTACGATAACTTAATAGCTATTGGCTCTATGATGGGTTCGGGCGGGCTTATTGTCATGGATGAAGATACTTGTATGGTTGATATAGCTAAGTTTTTCTTGGAATTTACTGTCGATGAATCTTGTGGTAAGTGTAATCCCTGCAGGATTGGGACAAAAAGGCTTTTAGAAATTCTTGAAAAGATTACAAGCGGCAAGGGAACTATGGAAGACATCGATAATCTTGAGAGTCTCTGCCACTACATAAAAGAAAATGCCCTTTGCGGATTGGGTCAAACGGCACCTAACCCCGTTTTATCGACACTCAATTTCTTTAGAGATGAATATATAAGTCATGTAAAAGATCACAAATGTCCTGCAGGTGTTTGTAAGGCGCTTCTAAGTTATATTATTGCAAAAGATAAGTGCAGGGGTTGTACTGCTTGCGCAAGAGTTTGCCCAGTAGGAGCAATTTCTGGATCAATTAAAAATCCTCATGTTATAGATAAAAATAAGTGCATTAAATGCGGAGCTTGCATGAAAACCTGCAGATTTAATGCAATAGAAAAAAGATAAGGAGGCAGTCAAACTATATGAAAATGGTAAATCTTAAAATTAACGGTATTGATGTTTGTGCGCCTGAGGGTTCAACTATACTTGAAGCGGCAAGGCTTGCAGGGATTTCAATTCCGACCCTTTGCTATCTAAAAGAAATAAATGAAATAGGTGCGTGCCGTATATGCGTAGTTGAGGTTAAGGGTGCAAGGAGTTTAATGGCCTCTTGTGTCTATCCTATAAGTGAGGGTATGGAGGTGTTTACAAATACAAAAAGAATACATCAATCAAGAAAGACTACACTTGAGCTTATATTATCTGCTCATAATAAAAACTGTCTTTCATGTCCTCGAAATGGGTCTTGTGAGCTTCAAACATTGTGCAGTGAGTTTGGGGTTGATGAACTTAATAAATATGAGGGCGAGATGCCCCAAAGGATAGTGGATTCAAGTGCGCCGCATTTAGTACGTGATAATACAAAGTGTGTTTTGTGCAGACGTTGTGAAGCAGTTTGCAGGGAACAAAAAGTGGGGGTTATAGGTGTCAATGCGAGGGGATTTGATACACATATGGGCTGTGCTTTTGAAAAGGATCTTTGGGATGTCTCGTGTATTGCCTGCGGTCAATGTGCTACTGTGTGCCCTACGGGTGCTATAGTTGAGAAAGATCAATGTGATGATGTTATCAGGGCCTTGCATGACCCTGAAAAATATGTTGTAGTAAACACTGCTCCTGCAATAAGAGCGACTTTAGGCGAGTGCTTTGGCTTACCTATCGGGACTAATGTAAAAGGAAAAATGGTTGCAGCTCTTAGAAGAATAGGTTTTAATAAAGTTTTTGATACGAATTTTGGTGCGGATTTAACTATAGTGGAAGAAGCAAATGAATTTTTAGACAGAGTGAAAAATGGCGGAACTCTCCCTATGATAACATCATGTTCGCCGGGATGGGTCAAGTTTTGTGAGCATTATTACCCCGAGCTAATTGATAATCTATCAAGTTGTAAGTCTCCTCAACAAATGACGGGTGCTATAATTAAGACATGGTTTGCTCAAAAAGAGGGTATCGATCCTAAGAATATAGTTGTTGTAAGCGTTATGCCTTGTACTGCGAAGAAATTTGAGACTACAAGGGATGACCAGGCTGCATCGGGGTTTGCGGATACTGATGTATCGATAACGACAAGGGAGCTTGCAAAACTTATTAGAAGGTCAAGTGTTGATTTTAATTTATTGCCTGATGAAGAGTTTGACAGTATCTTAGGCGAGTCAAGCGGGGCAGCGACGATATTTGGTGCAACAGGCGGGGTTATGGAGGCTGCTTTAAGGACTGCAGCGGATATACTTGAAGAAAAATCTTTGGATAATTTGGATTACCATGAGATAAGAGGTATGAAAGATACAAAAGAAGCTACTTATCATATTGCAGGAATGGATATAAGGGTGGCAGTTGTAAGCGGACTTAAAAACGCATCTATATTGCTCGATAAGGTTAAAAATGGAAAGGCAGACTATCACTTTATTGAGGTAATGTGCTGCCCCGGTGGATGTGTAAACGGTGGAGGCCAGCCTATACAGTCCGCCGCAGTTAGAAATTTTACAGACTTTAGAGAAAAAAGAGCCAAAGCTCTTTATGAAGAGGATAAAAATTTACCTATTAGAAAATCGCATGAAAATAAGGCTATCAAAAAATTGTATGATGAATTTTTAGTAAAACCCGGCAGCCACAAGGCTCATGAAATTCTTCATACGACATATATTAAACGTGAAAAATATTATAAAGAAAAATAAAGTATCTACATAGAAAAAGGGTCGTGCGTTTGCGGCCCTTTTAATTATTTTAAAATGTAATTGGGTTTACCACTTTTTGTATGATGAATTTTTATAGTTGTTCTTGAATTTTTTAAATAAAAAGTATAATATAAAATATGTGTGTTTTGTTGGCATAAATTTCTATGTATTATAAAATACTATTGTTTGGAGGAATATAAATGGACTATAAAATTGAAAAATTTTTTCATTATATAAAAAATAAAAAAATTGCTCTTTGCGGTATGGGCGGAAGCCATATTCCGCTTGTGGACTTGTTTTTAAAATATGGAGCACATGTATATGTTTGTGATTCAAGGAGTAAAGATCAACTTTTAGATATAGTTTCTGACCTTGAAAATAAAGGTGCGGTGTTAAGACTTGGAGATAGTTATTTAGATAACCTTTTCGATATGGATATAGTGTTTAGAACTCCAGGGATGAAGTACTATCTTGACGAACTTGTTGAATTAAGGAAAAGGGGAGTAGTTGTCACTTCTGAGATGGAAGTTTTCTTTGACCTATGCCCATGCAAGATTTTCGCAGTGACGGGTAGCGATGGAAAAACCACGACAACTACCATAATATCTGAAATATTAAAAAAGTCGGGAAAAAAGGTTCATCTTGGGGGCAATATAGGCAGACCGTTACTACCACAAATAGAAAATATAAGTGTGGACGATGTAGCGGTTGTAGAATTATCAAGTTTTCAACTTATTTCAATGAGAAAAAGCCCGGATGTGGCAGTTGTAACTAATTTAGCGCCAAATCATTTAGATATGCATAAGGATATGTCTGAGTATATAGACTCAAAAAAGAATATTATACTTCACCAAAATGCTTTTTCAAAGGCAGTATTGAATTTTGATAACGAAATAACAAAGGATTTTGCAGATTTAACAAGGGGTAAGACCCTGTTTTTTAGCAGACGTAACCAAATTACTAACGGAGCATGGGTTAACGAGGAAAAAGACATAATTTTTTCTGAAAACGGAAAAGATACAAGGGTAATGAATGCATCTAATATAAAGCTCCCCGGTAATCACAATTTAGAAAACTATCTTGCTGCGATTTGTGCTGTATGGGGAAATGCAGATATCGAAAGCATACGAAAGGTTGCAAGTGAGTTTTCAGGGGTTGAGCATAGATTTGAATTTGTAAGAGAGCTTAATAATGTTAGATACTATAATGATTCGATAGCTTCAAGTCCTACAAGAACGATTTCAGGCGCACTTTCCCTTTTTGACGAAAAGATGATTTTAATAGCCGGCGGATATGATAAAAAGATTCCATTTGATGAGTTGGGTCCTGTTATTGTAGATAAGGTAAAGATACTTATATTAATGGGAAATACAGCTGATAAAATAGAAGAGGCCGTTAAAAATGCTTCTTCTTATGTGGAGGGAAATCCGCTTATAATAAGAGCATGCAATATGGAGCAAGCAGTGAATGAAGCATATAAGCACGCTGTCAAAGGTGATATTGTTGCAATGTCACCGGCTTGCGCAAGTTTTGATCTTTATAAAAATTTTGAAGAGAGGGGCAGACATTTTAAAGAGTTGGTTAAAAGTCTTTAAAATAGGTAATATGTTATGAAAGATTTAGTTTTTGGACTTTGTATGTCAGAGGGTATATCAGGAAATGAAAATAAGGCAGCGGAATTTGCTTTAGAGAAATTAAAAGAATACGCTAAAGCAGAAAGGCTTCCTAATGGCAGTGTAGTTGCGTGTTTAGGAAACGAAAATGCAAATAAGAGAATCCTTCTCGATGCGCATATTGACCAAGTGGGATTTGTTGTTACTGATATAGACGATAAGGGATTTATAAAATTTGCGTCATGCGGCGGTAACGATAGGCGCATAATGCCGGGAAGTGTTGTTAGAGTATTTGGTAAAGAAGAAGTTATTGGCGTAATTTCTTGCTTACCTCCTCATCTAATAAAAAATTCTGATGAAAAGCTCCCCGAAATTGATGAAATGACCATAGATTTGGGTATGGATAAGGAAGAAGTAGAAAAGTTGGTTTCTTTAGGGGACTCTATAATATACAATAGTGAGTCATGTAGCCTTATTGGAAATAGAATAGCTTCAAAGGCGCTTGATAACAGGTCATCAGTTACAGCATTGATAAGATGTGCAGAGATTATATCTAAAGATAAGGATATTTTAAATAACTGTTTTGTTAAGATACTATTGAGTTCACAAGAAGAAACATCATCCTTAGGGGCAATAACCTCCTCGTTTGATGATAGTTATTCTGAAAGTATCGTTGTCGATGTAACATTCGCAACCCAGCCGGGTGTTACTTCTCAAGAAGCGGGAGAGCTTTCAAAAGGGCCTATGATAGGAGTAAGTCCTATTTTATCAAAAGAGATAACAAACAAACTTTTTGAATTGGCAAAAACTAATGATATTCCGTATCAAACTGAAGTTATGGGTGGAAAGACCGGGACAAATGCCGATAAAATTTCTATTGTAAAGTCAGGAATTAAGACAGGACTTGTTTCCATACCTCAAAGGAATATGCATACAGCTGTTGAGGTAATGGATATTGACGATATAGAAAATACAGCTAAATTATTAGCAGTATACATTAAACAAAGGGGGTTAGAAAATGATTGATTATAGTTTACTAAACAAGCTTTGCAGCGAAAATGGTGTTTCTGGTGATGAAGAGAATATAAGAAATATAATATTAGATGAAATTAAAGATTATATAGATGAATATAAAGTAGATTCAATGGGTAATTTGATAGTTTTTAAAAAGGGAAATGACAGAGCTGCCAGGAAATTACTTTTGTCCGCTCATATGGATGAGGTTGGATTTATTATAAAACATATTACTGATGATGGCTTTTTAAAATTCTCGACCGTAGGCGGGATAGAAAAAAGTGCTTTATGCGGCAGGAACGTTATAATAGGTAAAAATAAAATTAATGGTGTGGTAGCGTCTAAACCTATTCATTTATTAAAACCTAAAGAAAGAGAAAAGGCATTAGATATAGATGATTTATATATAGACATTGGTGCCAATTGTAAAGAGGAAGCTCAAAATTATGTTAGTCTAGGTGATTTTGCCTGCTTTAAATCTACATTTGATATATCAAGTAAATCAGTCAAATCAAAGGCTATAGATGATAGAATAGGGTGCGCTGTATTAATAGACATGATAAAATCAAACCTTCCTTATGATATGTACTTTTCTTTTGTCGTGCAGGAAGAAGTAGGGCTTAGAGGTTCTACAACTGCAGCGTATTATGTAAATCCTGATGCCGCAATAGTTGTTGAAGCAACGACGGCTGCAGATATCCCTCAAAGCAAGGATGAGGTTTGCTCGTTAGGAAAGGGCGCAGTTGTTTCGTTTATGGATAGAGGGACGATATACGATAAGGAATACTTTAACTTAGTGTTGGATATTTCTAAGTCTATTAATACCAAAGTCCAGGTAAAAAGAGCTGTCGCAGGGGGAAATGACTCCGCTGCCATACAAAAAAGTAGAAATGGCGTTAGAACGATTGCATTGTCACTTCCTTGCAGGTATATACATTCAGAAATGGCGATAGCTTTTAAAGAGGACATAGAATCATTGTCAAAAATAGTTTTAGAAACTGCAATAAGAATAGCTCAAGGGTAAGACTATGATTTGTTATGTAGATAAGTCACTTAATTCCTTTTTCGTGGATTTATCGATTAATGACCCATTTTTGTGTAAGATTAAATCGCTTTATAATGCTTATTATTATGACACAAATGGTGTTGACTTTTATATTCAATTCAATATTAAAAAAGATATAACAGCCGTTATTTCAAAGATTGATCAAACGGCTGTTTGTTATATAGAAGCATATGCAGATTTTGAGGAATTAAGTGATTTCTTGAGAGTTATTGGAGTTAAGACAGTTACTTTAAATCAAAGGCATATAAGTAAAATTTCACATAGGGGCTCATTAGAAGGATATATAATGAGACTGGAAAAATTAATTAGTCCAAGTGACATAGACAAGGAATTTTTAATAAAGGTTCCATTAGTAAAGGAACTATTAGACTTTTTGGTGTATAATTTTGATTATAGATTGACTTGTGATCAATATGATAATATGTATGTTGATCTATCGCATAGACTGAGGCACAATTCTATAAAAGCGATTGCAGCATTTTATAATGGTCATATAATAGGCTCTGCTATGATTATAGCTTTTACAAAAGAGACGGCTGTATTAGGATGTGTCGCTACTGATTTGAAATATAGAAGAAATGGCATAGCCTCGTTTCTAATATGTGAAATCTTAAAGGACTATATAGGCAAAAAGGATGTGTATCTTTTTAGGGAACAAAATAAAAATGAAGAATTTTACCGTAATCTTGGGTTTTATAATCAAGAAAAATGGGCGGAAATAGAAATATAATTTAGAAAAGGAATAAAAAATGAGAGAAGAATTTTTTAAAATAGATGATAGAATTTTAAGTTTGGAAAAGGAGTGCTTAGATCTTTGCAAGGATGCTTTTTCTAAGATTGATAAAAATACTGAATATTGTCAACAAAAGATGCTAAAAGCATTTATTGAGAATCATATAAGTGAATCACACTTTTCCGCTTCTACCGGATATGGATACGGAGATAGGGGAAGAGATGCGTTAGATAGAGTATATGCTTCGGCATTAGAGGCTGAGGACGCCTTGGTAAGACATAACTTTGTAAGCGGGACACACGCTTTAACTGTTGCGCTATTTGGAGTGCTTAGGCCGGGAGATAAAATGCTTAGCGTAACCGGCACGCCATACGATACTTTAAGAGGAGTTATAGGCATAGGAGAAGTTTTACCCGGTTCTTTAAGGGATTTTGGGATTGAGTATGAGGAACTCAATTTAAAAGATGACGGTACTGTTGATTACGAAGCAATAGAAAAAAATGTTTATGATGGGCTTAAAATGGTTTACTTGCAACGTTCAAGGGGATATAGCTTAAGGCCTTCTCTATTTGTAGAGGACATAAAAAGAATTGTAGAAATAGTTAAGAATAAGGCTCCAAATTGTATTGTTATGGTTGACAATTGTTATGGAGAGTTTGTGGAAAAGCATGAGCCGACCTTTTATGGTGCGGATTTGATGGCAGGATCATTAATTAAAAATCCGGGCGGAGCTATTGCTCCTTGCGGTGGATACATAGCGGGAAGGAAGGACTTAGTCGAACTTTGTGCATATAGACTAACCGCCCCGGGCGTTGGAAGAGAGGTAGGGGCAACTCTAGGTCAAAACAGAGAGCTTTTTATGGGTGCTTTTAATGCGCCTCATGTGACAGGGGAAGCAATCAAAACTGCAGTATTTGCATCATGCCTATTTGAAAAACTAGGCTATGAGGTTACTCCTAGATACACTCAAGATAGAGCTGATATAATACAGGCTATACTATTAAAGGAAGATAAAGCGTTAATTTCTTTTTGCAAGGGAATACAAAAGGGCTCCCCTATAGATTCATTTGTAGATCCCGAGCCTTGGGATATGCCGGGGTATGACAGTAAAGTAATAATGGCTGCGGGAGCATTTACACTAGGAGCCTCGATTGAACTTTCGGCAGACGCACCGCTAAGAGAACCGTTTGCAGTTTGGATGCAGGGGGGAATAAATTTCCACAGTGCTAAGCTTGGTATTATGCTTGCGGCAGAGTCTATGCTGGAAAATAAAATTTTTAGTTTGTAATTGATTTAGTTAATAACATTTGCTATAATAATTTTATTATTTGGTTGAAAGGGGAATATTATGGAGGATAATGTAAGTTTACAAAACACTTTGACTTTGGAAGATCAATCAAAAAATCAAAAGATTGAAGAAAAAAAAGAACTTAAGAAATTAAGATCTATTGCTAATTATATCGGATTAGCAATGTTTATGTTTTTAATTCTGTCAGTTATTATTATGTCTACACCTGAACTGTTAAAACGATACGATGTGTATAATACTAATATTTATAGTAGAGAATTTTTATACCTCAAGCCTGAAGTATACTATTTGATTAATGGTACTGCTTTTATTGTGAGCTTATTTGTTCCTTTCTTTTTTGCAACAAAGTTGTGTCGAGCTTCTCTTTCAGAGACAATACGATTTGAAAAGGTTGATAAAGACTGCATTATTCCGTATGCCGGAGTTGGTCTAATTGTCTTTGCTCTAATGAATTATTTTGTTGAATTGCTAACACATATATTGAATTATAACGGTATATACCCAAAAAGATCAGAGACGCCTTATGACAATAGTCTTTTATCTACAATACTTTATGTTATTGTTCTTTCAGTACTACCTGCACTATTTGAGGAATTTGCATTTAGGGGAGTTGTATTGGGTCTTCTTAGAAAATATGGTGACGTTTTTGCAGTTGTTACTTCATCTATTCTTTTTGGATTAATGCATGCAAATATTTATCAAATTCCTTTTGCTTTTGTAGGCGGTTTATATTTTGGATATTTAGTAATAAAAACCAATTCTCTTTTACCTGGGATAATCATGCATTTTATAAACAATCTATTTTGTAGTATGGTTACTATAATTTCTAAAAATTCAGGTATTAGTGACGAAATATTAAGCAATATTTTAAATGCAACTTTTATAATAGTTGGCATAATATCATTAATTTACCTATTGAAAAGGAAGGGCAAGGATGCATTTAGAGTATCAAATTATGCATCACCAATTGGTTTAGCAAAGCGTACAAGGGCTTTTTATTTATCACCCCTAATAGTTATGTTTATTATTTTTATTATTATGGCAGTAGGTATTTCTTGTGCTTGATATATCTAATAGGGATTTAAAATATATGAATCTTGCCATTGAACAGGCTAAAATTGCTTATAATGAAAAGGAAGTGCCTGTAGGGGCTGTTATAGTTAAAGGTGATAAGGTAGTTTCATTTGGAAGAAACAGAAGAGAAACCTTAAAAAATGCAATTTATCATGCTGAGATAGATGCTATAGATAAGGCATGCAAGGCTTTAGGTGGTTGGAGACTTTGGGAGTGCGAGATGTTTGTTACTTTGGAACCCTGCCCTATGTGTGCAGGAGCTATTATAAATTCAAGACTTAAAAGGGTAGTTTTTGGCGCATATGATAAGAAAGCCGGTGCTTGCGGCAGTGTAATAGACTTATTTTCGTTTCCCTTTAACCATAAACCGGAGATTATAAAAGGTTTATTAGAGGATGAGTGTTCCAGTATATTAAAAGACTTCTTTAAAAAGCTAAGGTAACCATACATTTATTTAAGAGAGGTGATTATATGCATAATATCATAGATATTCATGATCATATACTTTTTGACGTAGATGATGGTGCTAAAAACCTTAATGAGTCCTTAGAAATGCTTGAAAGGGCATATGTAGGAGGCTGCCATACTATAATTTTGACTCCTCATTTTCATTTAGGTAGGAATTATATTAATAATAAAAAGGTAAAAACTAATTTTGATATATTAAAATCTGAAGCTGCTAAAAAATTTCCCGATCTTGATTTATATCTTGGTAATGAGATATATTATAGTTTTGATATCCCGGATATACTGGAAAGTGGGGAGATTTTTACTTTAGCAAATTCTAATTATATATTGGTAGAATATAGTGAGACTGCAGAGATTGATCTTATTAAAAATAGCATTATGGAAATTAAACAAATTGGTTATTTTCCAATTATTGCTCATGTAGAAAGAATAGAAGCTGTATATGATGTTAAACAAGTATATGATCTTATTAGTATAGGGGCATATATTCAAGTAAATGCAGGTTCAGTTTTGAGAAAAAACCCGAAGGTTAAAAACATGCTTAAAAATAAGTTAGTCCATTTTATAGGTTCGGATGCCCATAATTTGAAAAACAGATCTTTTAATCTTGATATTTGTTTTGATATTGTAAGTAAAAAATATGGTAAAGTTTATGCTAATAGAATCTTTTATAAAAATGCATTAAGAGTACTAAAAAACTTAACACTATAAGGAGAATATATATGGAGCAGGAAAAAAAGGAAAGTAGTTTTGAAATTGATATTAGCAGTTTAATTAAGTTCCTATTAGGTAAATCGGTTTATATATTACTATCAGCTGTAATATTAGCGGCTGCCTTTATGCTATATAGTATGTTTGTTATTACACCTAAGTATCAATCATCAACTGAGGTTTATGTTTTGATGTCAGAGGGTAACAAGGCGACATATAGTGATGTTCAACTTGCGACCTCACTTACTAAAGACTATGAAGCTTTGATTGTAAGCAGATCAGTAACAAATGAAGTTATTTCTGACTTAAAGTTAAGTTTAACCAATGAACAGTTAGCTAAAATGATAACTGTTACGGCACTTAAGGATACAAGAATACTTAGAATAAGTGTCTCTAACAGTGACCCATATCTTGCAAGAGATATAGCTAATTCTGTTAGAGAAGTTGCATCTAAACAAATAGTAAGTATTATGAATGTTGATGCTATTAACCTAGTTGAAGAAGCAAATTTACCAACCAATCCATATAGTCCAAGCATTAGAAAAAATACTGCAATAGGAGGACTTATTGGACTATTTATCTCACTTGCTATTTTGACAGCTGTATTTGTTTTAGATGACAAGGTTAAAACATCTAAGGATGTAGAAAATTACTTAAACTTACCTGTACTTGGAGTAATACCGGTAGATGAAAAGTTTTCTAAAATGTAGTGGATATTAGTAAAAATTCTAGAATTAATACAAATAAGGTGGTAAGGTTATTATGATAAAATTAAGGAGACCCTTATCTGATGATTTTAAAATGAAAGAAGCCTATAAAGTCTTAAGAACCAATATTTTGTTTTGCGGCAAAAATGTAAAAACTATTTTGATTACCAGTTGTGTTCCGTCAGAAGGAAAAAGTACTGTATCTATGAATATTGCTATGTCTATGGCGGAGTTAGGGAAAAAGGTTTTATTGGTAGATGCGGATCTTAGAAGACCAAGTATAGTTAAAAGGGTAGTTAGTAGAGAAAAATTGAAAGGGCTTACTCATTATTTTTCAGGACAAAGTGAAATTGACGATATTGTAAATCATACGGAAGATGAAAATTTAGATATTATTCTAACAGGTGCAATACCTCCTAATCCGTCAGAACTTTTAGCAGGTGATGATTTTAAAAATCTTATGAAAAAGTTTCGCAGTGAGTATGATTATATTATTGTAGATACTCCTCCTCTTGGCAGTGTAATAGACAGTGCGGTAATTGCCCAAAACTGTGACGGAGCTATAATTTTATTAGAATCAGGAAAAGACAGCTATAAATTTGTAAATTCAGTTAAAGAACAATTAAACCGTTCCGGTTGCCAAATTCTTGGTGTGGTGCTTAATAAGTGCTCGCCTAAAAAAGGAAACTCATATTACTATTATAATGGTAATTATTCAAGCGCTTATAAATAAAACATAGGTATATCAAATTTAGATTGTATTGATTTGGGTTTGATGTACCTTTATTTTTTAATAATCGGTATTATATAATGATGATTTTAATAAAATAATTCTATATTATTAATTATTGTGATATAATATAAAGGTATCGTAAAATAAAAAGGCTAAATTAAGGAGGAAATATATATGTCATACGTTAAAGAACAATTAGAAAGATTAATCGCTTTAAATCCTGCAGAACCTGAATTTCAGCAGGCAGCAACTGAGGTATTAACTTCATTGGAGACAGTGATTGAAAAAAATCCTCAATATCAAGAAGCTGGAATTTTAGAGAGAATTACTGAACCTGAAAGGCAATTAAAATTTAGAGTTGCTTGGGTTGATGATAATGGTAAGGTGCAAGTAAATAGGGGATATCGTGTACAATTTAACAGTGCTATAGGACCTTATAAGGGCGGACTTAGATTTCACCCTTCAGTAAACATGGGAATAATCAAATTTTTAGGATTTGAACAAATATTTAAAAATGCCCTAACAGGCTTGCCGATAGGCGGAGGAAAGGGTGGATCTGACTTTGACCCTAAGGGAAAAAGTGATAGAGAAATTATGGCCTTCTGCCAAAGTTTTATGACTGAACTATATAGGCATATAGGGGCAGATACTGATGTTCCTGCCGGAGATATTGGTGTAGGTGGCAGAGAAATAGGATATTTGTTTGGTCAATATAAGAGAATACGCAATCAATACGAGGGTGTTCTTACAGGAAAGGGACTAAACTTTGGAGGATCTCTTGTTCGTACAGAAGCAACAGGTTATGGCCTTCTATATCTTACTGAGGAAATGCTAAAACAAAACGGTAAAGATATAAAAGGTAAAACCGTATCAATTTCAGGTGCAGGTAATGTTGCTATATACGCATGCGAAAAAGCTTGTCAGCTTGGTGCCAAGGTTGTTACAATGTCCGATTCAACAGGTTGGATATATGACAAAAACGGCATAGATTTAGAAGCTATAAAAGAAATCAAAGAAGTAAAAAGATTACGTCTTAGTGAATATACAAAGTATCAACCGTCCGCAGAATATCATGAAGGTAAATTTGACTGGAGTATACCTTGTGACATTGCTCTTCCATGTGCAACTCAAAATGAACTAGACGAAAATGCAGCAAATACTTTAATAAAGAATGGTGTAATTGCAGTAGCAGAAGGTGCAAATATGCCAACTACTTTAAAAGCTACAGAACTATTCTTGAACAACAAGATTTTGTTTGCGCCGGGTAAGGCTGCAAATGCCGGCGGTGTTGCAACATCAGCATTAGAGATGAGTCAAAACAGTATGAGACTTTCTTGGAGTTTTGAGGAAGTAGACAGCAAACTTAAAGATATAATGGTTAATATATTTAAGCAAATTTCAGAGGCATCTTCAAAATATGGTTTTGATAAAAACTATGTTATAGGTGCAAATATTGCCGGCTTTGAAAAAGTTGCCGATGCTATGCTAAGTCAAGGTGTTCTATAAACTAAATATTATTTTAATTAGCAGGTGATTAAGTGAAAAAAGTAGTTTTTTTGTTGTTGATTACGGTATTTACTGCTTGTCTTTTGACTTCGTGCGGTCAAACTCAAGATATAAAGTCAACTAATGTAAAAACTGATTTTCAAGCAGTTGCGGATGTAGAATATGACGGAAATTATCTAAAGTATTTAGTTAAGAACGAAAAAACAAACGGAACTGAAATCACTGTTAAGGAACCTCAAAACTTAGAAGGATTTTCAATTAATATTTTAAATGATAAAAACAATATTTCCTTTAGGGACTTATGTTGTGAAACTAAAAATTTGCCGGTCTTGAATCAATCTGTACCTTCATTTATTAATAAAGTTCTAAATGATATCTCAATGAAGGAATCGCTTGAGATTAATGAAAAAGACAACTCTATTAATGGAGAGTGCAGTGCCGGCAAATATACAGTTTATATTGATAAGTCCAACGGATTTATAAGTAAAATAACTTCTCCGGACGTAAATTTGAATATAGTTTTTTCTTCCCAAACTATATTGTAGCAGTAATAGATAAATATTTTTATTTGTCGATAATATGAAATTGGGGGAAAGTATTATGAAAAATAAGGAAGAACTAAAAAAATATATCGCTCAAATAGTGTATAAGAGTAAATATGCTCTAGTTCCTGATGTTGTATTTAAGAAATCCAAATGTGAGAGCTTAGAGCAGTTTGTAGAGATAGTAAAAGAGCTTAAGGATGAGGGAAGACTAATCTTTACTAAAAAAGGAAGAATAGCTTCAAGTGAATCATCAGGGCTTTACGCAGCTAAGATTATTTCTATGTCTAAAGGTTTTGCATTTGCAAAGCTTATAGATAAGGAATTGGATGTACTTATATACAACGAAAATCTAAAAGGGGCTATAGTCGGTGACGGTGTACTTTTATACAACCTTAAAACTACAGAAAAAGGTACCAGTGGAAGTGTGCAGCGAATCTTAGAGAGAGGGAGCCGTACACTTACCGGGTATATTAAGAGGAGTCATAAGGGTTGTGAACTCGTTCCTGATGGTCCGTATCACCTTGAGATACCTATAAATAAGGCGGTAACTCTTGGAGCTAGAAATGGCGATAAAGTGCAAGTATCTCTTTCGCCGGCCACTAAGAGGAATAAACTTTCTGCTAGAGTTATAAAAGTATATGGTAAAGCTAATAGTGCGAAGATATGTTCGGATGCTATAATAGATTCCTATAACATACCGTCGGTTTTTCCAAAGGACGTTTCTTTAGAGGCTATGGAGATATCTAAGAGAGGGATTTCCAAGGAAGAAATGAAAGATAGGCTTGACCTAAGGCAAGAGTTGATTTTTACCATAGATGGCAAAGATGCCAAAGATTTGGATGATGCCATATCAGTGGAAAAGACCTCAAGTGGCTGGAATTTGGGAGTGCACATTGCGGACGTGTCACATTATGTAAAAGAGAACTCAAGGTTAGACGAGGAAGCAATGCTTAGAGGGACATCAGTATACTTTGCGGATAGAGTGATCCCAATGCTGCCAAAGGAGATTTCTAATGGAATATGTTCATTGAACGCCCATGAAGATAAACTTACATTTTCGTGTCTAATGGAGCTTAACAAGGTCGGGGACATCTTATCATACAAGTTTAAAAAGACTGTTATCAACTCGAAAGTAAGAGGGGTATATAGCGAGATTAACAGTATTTTAGATGGAACTGCCTCATTAGAAATTAGGGAGAAATATAAGGTTGTCGAAAGACCCATAAAAGAAGCCTATGAGCTATCAAAGATATTGATAAAAAAGGCGGAAGATAGGGGTAACTTGGACTTTAGCACGACAGAAGCTAGGTTTGAGCTAGACGAAAATGGAGTATGCGTTGGTGTAGAGAAAAGGGTTTCGGGCGAGGCTGAAAGGCTTATCGAACAGTTTATGATAACTGCGAACCAAGCCGCAGCAATGTATGCCAAGAAAAGCTTGATTCCATTTGTATATCGAGTCCACGATGAGCCAAATCCTGAGAAATTAAAGGATTTATCCAACCTTATAAGTGCGCTTGGATTTAATAACATAGATATCGTCCCGGGGATGCAGTCATTAGATTTTGCAAAAGTCCTCGACAAGGCTAAGGATACTGAATACTATACAATAATATCGCATCAATTGTTGAGGTCAATGGCTAAGGCGAGGTATAGTGAAAATCCAAGGGGACACTTTGGATTGTCGCTAAAGGACTATTGTCATTTTACGTCACCTATAAGGAGATACCCTGATTTATCGATTCATAGAATACTTTCGGCGTTGGTTGGAGGTATGCCTAAAAAGAAGATCCAGGATAAATACACTAATTTTGCGGTAGAAAGCTCGAAGAGTTCGTCAATTTGCGAAGTACGTGCCATGAATGCAGAAAGGGACGCTGAAAAATGCTATATGGCTGAATACATGGTAGGCCACATTGGCGAAGTTTACGACGGAGTCGTGAGCGGTGGTACGCCGAGGGGAATGTTTGTGGAGCTTGCAAACGGTGTTGAAGGCTTTATAGAGCTTGGCTTATTCAAAAATGCGGACTATGTGTTCGAGTGGCCAATAAGCTTTATAGACAAAAAAGGCAACAACAAAATTAGCATTGGCGATAAGGTTACAATACGCGTGATTGGAGCCTCTGTCGAGAATGCAAGGATAGACTTTGAACCTTTTGATTCGGCGGAAGCCGAGTTAGAAGCATAAATTCAATAATTGTTAATAGGGCTGCAGCTTTTGAGGTTGCAGCCCAAAATTGTGCAAGTTTACAAATTTAGATTTTAGACTAAAAAATTTTTTACAGAAACTATTGACAAAAATGAGGACTGGGTGTAAGATAATGGTAGAAAATAAAGGTAAAGTGTAATATTTCCTTTATTTTCTGCAAAAAATAGGGGAGGAGGTTAATATTAACATCGGTATTATAGAAAAAAGTCTTAGCAAGAAAACTCAAGTAGTATTAAGTGCAAAAGGCCCTAATATAACTACTTGTTCAAATCAAGCCGCACTGCTAAGATTTAGATTCAATAGCATTGCGGTTTGTGATATATAGTAAAAAAATTTTTGAACCTAAAGGAGGCTTCAATGATGAAAAGACGTATAAGCAAAAAGTTATTAAGTATCGGTTTAAGTTTAACACTTTGCGCTACGGCTGTACCTATGGTTTCGCTCACCTCCTCGGCGGCGGGCACCGCCACCCCTAAGATTGCTGTTGGAAGGTGCCATACTGTAGTGCTAAAGTCGGACGGCTCTGTTTGGGCTACGGGAAAAAATGACTACGGTCAGCTTGGTGTCGGGAAGACTAAGGACGAATTAGCCAAAACTGCGACATTTACGCCCTGCATAGATGACACGGGCGCCGAAATCAAAGACGCTATCGATATAGCCTGCGGTAATTATCACACAGCGGTGATAAGGGCAGGAGGAGCCCTCTGGCAGTGTGGGAATAATAGCTACGGCAAGCTAGGCACAGGGGATACGACAGATGTTAATAAATTTGTGCAGAGCGGAGATGCAAATGGAGCAATAACGGATGCGGAAGCGGTATCCTGTGGTGGCGATCACACAGCAGTGATAAGGTCAAACAAGACACTCTGGCAGTGTGGGAATAATAGCTGCGGCCAGCTAGGCACATGGGATGCAAATATTAATAAATTTGTGCAGAGTGAAGATGACAGCGGTGCAATAGCCGATGCGATGGCGGTGGCCTGCGGTATGGAACACACAGCAGTGATAAGGGCAGGAGGAGCCCTCTGGCAGTGTGGTAGAAATGACTACGGCCAGCTAGGCACAGGGGAAAGAGGAAACAACACAAGTAAGACCAAATTTGTGCAGAGCAAAGATGAAAATGATGAATTAATAACGGATGCGGAAGAGGTATCATGCGGTTGGTTGCACACAGCAGTGATAAGGGCAGGCAGAGCTCTCTGGCAGTGTGGTGGGAATGACATCGGCCAGCTAGGCACAGGGGATGGAGGTACTAGGACCAAATTTGTGCAGAGCAAAGATGAAAATGATGAATTAATAACGGATGCGGAAGAGGTATCATGCGGTTGGATGTACACAGCAGTGATAAGGTCAAACAAAGCCCTCTGGCAGTGTGGGGATAATTATTACGGAGAGCTAGGCACAGGGGATACAACAAATGTTAGTAAATTCGTGCAGAGTCAAGATGCAAGTGGAGCAATAACCAATGTGGTAGCAATATCAAATGGTGGTCAGGCGTTGGCCACATTAATTTTAAGTCCCGACGCTAATGGTGACCTAGAGCTTTTAGGTACAGGTATAAACGAAAACGGTGAGCTTGGATTGGGCGAAGATAGCGAAGACGCTTATACGAACCAAACAAAGTTTATTAGAAACACGATTGCTGACATAGGCAAAATGTCTGATATGTTAGCAGGTGACACCTTAACAGCAATAGGCCAAACTGCAAACCATAGCGTAACAGGTGTGGGCGAGTTCCAAGGCTCAACCAGCATAACAATAGCATGGGGCGACCTAACCTACGACTACAACGCTAAGTGGGATCCGGCAACCCAAACATGGGTACAAAAAGGCGATACACCGTACTGGAAAACCAGCGCAGATGGTGCCGACAAGATAAGCGTAACCAATGACTCCAGTAAGGCTTATAGCGTAACATTGTCCTTCGCAGTTGACAACGCCTATGCCGCAAGTGACGAAAACGGCACAGCAGTAGAAGGAAGCTTCGTTACAACTTCCTTTGGCGATACCGCCGTCGAGAATAACACACTAAAACTTCCCGTCGCAGCAAAGGACGTTACAGCTTACTTGAAGCTAAGTGGAATGTCAGACAAAGTTACAGGCGTTGAAAGCCTACAAAATCAAACCTTTGGCGTAGTAACCGCAACTCTCGCCGAGGCGCAATAACTTAAAAATACTTAATAACTTAAACAAAACAGAGAGCTCATTAATGGGCTCTCTGTTTTGGCTATTTTACTTTTACGATTTAGTGTGTTAAAATATTAATATCAACCAATGCAGGAGGACTTATAATGAACAACAACCTTAACAAAAAAGAAATCGAGCTTTTGTGCAATGCAATACTCGAAATCAAGACAATGGAAGAGTGCAAAAATTTCCTCGATGACCTATGCTCAATCCAAGAGATAAATTCGATGGCTCAAAGGATATTGGTGGCTAAGATGTTAAAAGCCAAAAACGTGTATACAACTATCGCCAATCAGACAGGCGCAAGCACTGCCACTATAAGCAGGGTTAATAAGTGCTTGAACTACGGTGCTAATGGATACGCCTTAATTTTAGATAGGTTGGCAAATCATGAAAAATCCATAGGAACACTTGATAATTAAACTGCATATAATTAAATATAACTGTTCAAACTCACAAACAAGAAAAAAATAGGAATTTTTTTTGGAAAAGTATTGACATTCAATTATATGTATGGTATTATAATATACGTTGGTGAGAGACACAAACAAATCCAACAAAATGATTGATTATGCTAATGATAAGAAATCAAAAAACTTAAAAAAGTCTTGACAAAAGATTTTGAGTGTGATATAATAGATCATGTTGACGCATGGGAATGAAGTTCAACAGAATGATGATTATACTAACACAAAGAAATAAAAAAGTTCTTGACAAAAAGTTTTGAGTATGGTATAATAAATCATGTTGGTGAGAGAAAGTTAAGAAACAAAAAACCAGCAAATGTGGGAGCATAGCTCAGCTGGGAGAGCATCTGCCTTACAAGCAGAGGGTCACAGGTTCGAGCCCTGTTGTTCCCACCACATATGGCCCGGTAGTTCAGTTGGTTAGAACGCTAGCCTGTCACGCTAGAGGTCGACGGTTCGAGCCCGTTTCGGGTCGCCATTAATTGCCTTTGTAGCTCAGTCGGTAGAGCAGGGGACTGAAAATCCCCGTGTCGATGGTTCGATTCCGTCCGAAGGCACCAAAGAAATGCGGATGTAGCTCATCTGGTAGAGCGCCACCTTGCCAAGGTGGAGGTAGCGAGTTCGAGCCTCGTCATCCGCTCCAAATTTTACAATAACGCTTATCAATTAAGCGTTATTTCTTTCCTAGCAATAGGTAAAATTTGGCACCATAGCCAAGTGGTAAGGCAGAGGTCTGCAAAACCTTCATCCCCAGTTCGAATCTGGGTGGTGCCTCCAGAATAAGAAGCACTCGACTTTTCGGGTGCTTTTTTACAGTGAAATGTTTCCGTAGCTCAGTTGGATAGAGCGACCGCCTCCTAAGCGGTAGGCCGGAGGTTCGAATCCTCTCGGGAACGCCAAAATTTCCGCCGAAAACCTAAGTATTATCAAGGGTTTTCGGCATTTTTTATATTTTATCTATTGATTTTTATAGACAAATAAAAATTGCGAAAGGGAAAATATCAAATTAATAATGTAAACTGATATTTTTGTTATATTATGGCGGTGTGTGTTTATGTATGATTACAAGAGTGACAGCAAACAATTATCAGCGGAAAATGAAGTGGGAACATTTGATGGGTTAGGGAATGTCTCTTCTGATTTTAAGTTGAAGAAAGGAGGTTTGCCGCAATGGGCGGTAAATTGGGCAAGAAACAAGTTTAACATGGACGCTAAAAATGTTAAATTTTATATAACAGATGAACCGAAAACTAATGGTCCTGTTGCATTAGCAGGAGGAAATGGTATTTTTGTGGACCCTAGCCACAAAAATGATGAAGAGGTCATCAAACACGAATTAACACACATATATCAACAGGCAATAGGTTCTGTCCAAAAAAACAATGCAAATGATCCGGAGCTGGAAAGAGAGGCTATCGAGGTTTCAAATGGTAAGAATCCGGATGTGTCTAAAAATAGTAGGCTAGGTAAAGATTTTGTGATACCGAATGAGAATACAGGAGTGGTTCAAGGCTTTAGTGGTAGTACTTTAAAAACTGTTGTCGAAGATGAAATTGTGGTTCGTCCATCGGAGGGGACGTTACTAACATCAAGTGACACTAGCCAATATCAAGACTGTAAAAATATAAAAATAGATGAAAGCGTTACGAAGATAGATGATAAAGCTTTTATTGGATTCGAAAACTTGATAACAATAGATATGCCAAATGTAACGGAGATAGGCCAGGGTGCTTTTTATAGATGCACAAACTTAAAAGAAATAAGTATGCCCAATATAAGTGAAATAGGTAGTAGTGCTTTTGAGTATTGTGAAAACTTAATTAAAATAGATACATCTAATGTAACAATAATAGGAGAAAGTACTTTCAATGAATGTATAGGTCTAAAAGAAATAAATATGCCAAATGTAAAAGAAATATGTAATGATGCTTTTTGGGGTTGCGAAGGCCTAATGAAAATAGATATACCAAATATAACGAGAACGGAAAAAAATACTTTCAATGTGTGTACAAACTTAAAAGAGATAAATATACAAAATGTAAAGGAAATAGGTGAGTTAACTTTTAGCGGCTTAGTAAACCTAAGCAAAGTAAATATGCTCAATGTAAATGAGATAGGTAAAGGGGCGTTTATGAATTGCAAAAGCTTAAGAAGTGCAGAAATGCCTCATGTAACGAAAATAGATGAAGCAGCCTTTTGGGTTTGTACAAGTTTGAGTAGTGTAAACATGCTCAATGTAAAGGAAATAGGTATATCTGCCTTTGTTAATTGCCAAAGCCTGGATAGTGTAGATGTATCAGGTGTAACAGAAATAAGTATGAAAACTTTTTATAGATGCACAAACTTAAGCAAAGTAAACATGCTCAATGTAAGTAAAATAGGTAAAGAGGCATTTATGAGTTGCAAAAGCTTAAGCAGTGCAGAAATGCCCAGTGTAAAGGAAATAGGTGAAAGGGCTTTTGGAGACTGCACAAACTTAAGCAAAGTAAACATGCTCAATGTAAGTAAAATAGGTAAAGAGGCATTTATGAGTTGCACAAGTTTAAGCAGTGTAGAAATGCCCAGTGTAAAGGAAATAGATGAAAGGGCTTTTGGAGACTGCACAAACTTAAAGAAAGTAGCTTTGCTATATTGTTGTAATTACCCAAAAACTGCATTTCCTGATGAGTGTCAAGTAGAATATAAAGATATACCTGATATATCTGATATTAGTAGATTAAAATTAATTCAATTGTATGAAAATGGGATAATCAAACCCGGAAAATTTTTAAAAGATATTAATATAGGTACTGTTAACTTCGCAAGTGAAGAAAATTATTATTTATTACTAGACGCATTGTATAGCAAAAGTGTAAAACTGGCTGATGTGATATCAAGGTTTAGTATAAAGCAGGATGATTTACTAACAAGAGATAAGTATGGTTTTGATATTTATGATGCGTATATAAAAAATTGGATATCAGAAGATGAAATAAAGAGATTAATGCCTAATATCAATCTATTTTCAAAGATGAACACAGATAAATATTACTTAGATCACGGAGTTGGCTTGGGAAGTAAGTTTAAAGCACAATTATCGAATTTTGAGAAATTTGAGAAAACACCTGAAAATATTATACCTGAATTCGCAGCAAATTACAGATTCAAGTCACCAATGTTGAATGCAATGAGGTCCGGAATATATAAGTATTCAAATAATTTTATGATGCACAGTCGGACTTTAACAGACCTTATGCCATATATGAGGAATACAGGAGAAGGTGATATAAAGTTATATAGGGGTATCAAAGATTATGAAACAATAGATTACATGGCTAATATGTCGATAGGTTCATTTGAAAAAGACCCTCAATGCATAGTAGGAAAGGAAATTTTTGATAGATCATTTATAAGTACGACTATAAGTAGTGAGGCAGCAGAGGGTTATTCAGGTATGAGAAAGGGCAACAAGACGGCTGTATTTTTAGAAATAAAAGTGCCAAATGGTGTAAAGTTAAATATGATGCCAATCGCTAATATGAATGATGAGGTTGTATGTAATAGATTCCAGAAATTGAAGGTAAATAAAGTAATAATTAAGAGTGCTATAAGAATAATAAGATGTGAAGCAATTGAGGACAAGTCTGACACCTGCAAAACAGAAAAAGATATATATGAAAGCAATAAATTTAAGGAATATCAAGAAGAATTTGAAATAGATCTTGGAAAGTATTTATATAAAAGTGATGAGGCGTATAAAGCTGTACATGAAGGAATAAGGCTGATTATGGAAAAAAATCCTAAAAAAAGCCTTAGAGAAATATTCTATTCGAATGAAAATTTCCTTTTGAATGAAAAATATAATAAAGGTAAATTTTCAGGTAATATAACAGAATTTAACAACGAAGATTTAACCGATGACAAGTTAAAATATTTACTAAAATACCAAAAACCAACTGATGAAGACTTACAAAGCCCCGACACTACAGTTGCCGGAAATTTAAGGGAAAAATTAGCAGCATTTCAGTTTGCAGTGGATGATGGTACATTAGATAGAGCTGATGTTAGTAATCAAGGACCTAGTGAGTTTGAGCCGCATATAGGAAGAAGAGAGCGAACTGACGGAGAAAAATTTAGAAGAGATTTTGATTATCAAGATAAGGAATTACAACTATTTAGAAGTGCGAGAGAAAGAAAATATCAAGGAAACTTCAGAAATGGTGGTAAAAGCCCAATAACTTATGGTGGAATGTTATTCCAACCGCAATATAATGGAAAAGATATCGACTCTTTCTACGGTAAGAGATTGGTAGCAGGAACATCAGGAACAGCAATGAGACTTTTGAGTAAATACAGGAAACTAAATGGAAATAAAACAGACCTTTTAAATTTCAGGTTAGCTTTGATAGCCTGTATGTTACCTGAAAAGAACCATTCTTTGTATGAGATATTGCAAGCATCACATGAAGTGGGAGTAAAAGGATACGAAAACCTATCTACAGCAGATACGATGGATAAAACAATAGATCCATTAGGAGAAAAGAGAGTAAAAGAAGAGGTATGCAAAGGCAAGGGGTTTCCATTTGAACGTACATTGAAGGAGAAAAAGGAGGGTAAAGCTTAACGTCATGTTTTAGCTATAATACAATATTTAAGGAAAAAGTCTGCGCTTTATGGTGCAGACTTTTTATGTATATAAAGCTGCAGTGGCATTACGTGTCTTGATGGAGATTAAGTCACAAGGAGGATATTTTGTAGATATAGTAAAGAGGGATGAAATCGCAATAAAAATATCTAGGCATAAAAAGACAGTCGATTTAGTGGCAGTGTATATCGCAAATTTACCGTTACTTATGATTATTAGAATATATAGTGAATTTTTACATGGTGTTAAATGAAACATAATTTGACTTTACGTAGAAAGAAAAGTATAATTACACAAAAAGAAGGATTTATTTGAAACATATTGGGGAAGGAAATACATTAAATTAATAATGTAAACGGAGGTCTTTGTTATATTATGGTGGTGTGTGTTTATGTATGATTACAAGAGTAAAAACAAACAATTATCAGCGGAAAATGAAATGGGAACATTTGAGGGGTTAGGGAGTATCTCTTCTGATTTTAAGATGAAAAGAGGAGTCTTACCGCAATGGGCGGTAGACTGGGCAAGAAATAAGTTTAACATGGACGCTAAAAATGTTAAATTTTATATAAAAGACGAACCGAAAGCTAATGGTTCTGTTGCATTAGCAGGAGGAAATAGTATTTTTGTGGATCCTAGCCACAAAAATGATGAAGAGGTAATCAAACACGAGTTAACGCATATATATCAACAAGCAGTAGGTTCTGCACAAAAAAGCAATGCAGATGATCAGGAGTTGGAAAGAGAAGCCATCGAGGTTTCAAATGGTAAGAATCCGGATGTTTCTAAAAATAGTAAGCTAGGTAAAGGCTTTGTGGTACCTAAGGAGAATACAGGAGTGGTGCAAGGCTTTAGTAGTAGTGCTGTAAAGACCGATGTCAAAGATGAAGTTGTAGTGATTAGCCCGTCAAATGGGACAGTACTAACATCAGATGATACTAGTGAATATCAAGACTGTAAAAAGATAAAAATAGATGAAAGCGTTACTGAGATAGGTCCATTTGCTTTTGATGGCTTTGATAACTTAAGTAATATTGATATGTCAAATGTAAGGAAAATAGGTGAGGGGGCCTTTTGGGGTTGCCAAAAATTAAACAATGTAGAAATACCAAATGTAGTGGAGATAGGTATCCGGGCTTTTAGAGAGTGCAGAAGTTTAAGTAATATATATATGCCAAATGTAACGAGATTAGGGGAAGAAGCCTTTAGGGCCTGCCCAAACCTAATAAATGTAGATATGCCAAATGTAATTGAAATAGATAAAAACGCTTTTTGGATTTGCCAAAGGTTGAATAGTATACACATACCAAATATAAAGAAAATAGTTTCAGGGGCTTTTGCGACATGTATTCAATTGAGTAGTATAGAAATGCAAAGTGTAACGGAGATAGACGAAGGGGCTTTTAGTGGATGCGGAGTTTTAAGCGATGTAAAAATACCAAATGTAGCGGAGATAGGCGAATTGGCTTTTATTGGATGCAAAAGCTTAAAGCAAGTAACTGTGCCATATTACTGTAATTATTCTAAGAGTGCATTTCCTGATGGATGTCAAGTAGAACTTGAAAATATACCGGCTGCATCTAATATTGATAAATTAAAATTAATGAAGTTATATGAAATTGGAAGAGTAAAACCCGGAGATTTTTTAAAAGATATTGATGTAAATAATATAGACTTCGCAAAAGAGAGTAATTGTTATTTATTAATAGATGCATTGTATAACAAAAGTGTAAGGCTGGCTGATGTGATATCAAAATTCAATATAAATCCGGAAAATTTTCTAACAAAAGATAAGTATGGTTTTGATATTTATGATGCATATATTAAGAATTGGGTATCAGAAGATGAAATGAAAAGACTAATGCCTGATATTAATCTATTTTCAAAGATGAACACAGGGGCTGATGCTGAATATTATTCAGATGTAGAGGTTGGCTTGACAAGTGAATTTCAAAAGCGTTTACCGGATTTTGAAAAATTCAGTAAAACACCTGGAACTATTATAACTGAATTTGTGAAAAATTATAGATACAACTCATTATTGTGGAACGGAATGAGATCAGGAATTTATCAATATGCAGATAATAATGTATCAGAAAATCAAGTCTTAACAGAGCTTATGCCATATATGAGGAATACAGGAGAAGCTAAAATAGAGTTATATAGGGGAGTTAGAGGCTATGAAACAATAGATTGCATGGCTAATATGCCAATAGGTTCATTTGAAAAAAATGCTCAATGCATAGTAGGAAAGGAAATTTTTGATAGATCATTTATAAGCACAACTATAATTAAAAATATCGCAATAAAATATTCAGACTATAGAAATTTTGAGGATAGAGAGAATAATAAAAAAGATGCTGTTATTTTAGAAATAAAAGTGCCGGAGGGCAGAAAATTAAATATGATGCCGATTGCCAATAGTCAAAATGAAGTTGTACTTAATAAATTCCAGAAATTAAAGGTAAATAGAGTAACAAATGAGGGTGATATGAGAATAATAGAATGTGAAGCAATTGAAGATAAAGATAACCTTTACAAAACAGAAAAAGATATATATGAAAGCAATGAATTTAAGAAATATCAAGAAGAATTTGAAATAGATCTTGGAAGGTATTTATACAAAAGTGATGAGGCGTATAAAGCTGTACATGAAGGAATAAGGCTGATTAAAGAAAAAAATTCAGAGAGCGGCCGTAGCCTTAGAGAAATATTCTATTCGAATGAAAAATCAGAAGTTTTGCCAAGAGACCAAAAACCAACTGATGAAGAGTTACAAAGTTCCGGTACTGCAGTTGCCGGAAATTTAAAGGAAAACTTAGCAGCATTTCAGTTTGTAGTAGACGATGGCAAATTAGGTAAAATTGATAGTAATAATCAAGAATCTAATGAGGTCGAACCGCATATAGAAAGAAGGAAGCGGACTGACGAAGAGAAAGAAAAATTTAGAAATGGTGGAATAACCTATGGTGGAATGTCATTCCAGCCGCAATATAATGGAAAAGATATTGACTTTTTCTACGGAAAGAGATTAGTAGCAGGAACATCAGAAACGGCAAAGAGGCTTTTGAGTAAATACAGGGAAGTAAACAAAAATAAAGCAGACATTTTGAATTTCAGATTGGCTTTAATGGCTTGCATGTTACCTGAAAAGGATCACTCTTTGTATGAGATATTGCAAGCATCACATGAGGTGGGAGTAAGAGGATACGAAAACCTATCTACAGCAGATACGATGGATAAAACAATAGATCCATTAGGAAAAGAAAAAGTAGAAAAAGAGGTATGCAAAGATAAAGGGTTCCCATTTGAACGTACATTGAAGGAGAAAAAGGAAGGTAAACCTTAACAGCATATTTAGATATAATCCTAACCACCCCTAGAAAAAACGGGTGGTTGTTATTAGTGAAGGTTAATTAGTGTTTGAAATTGGGCTTGTAAAAGTTATAATTACATGGTAAAATAAAGTATAAATAGTTAAGTGGAGGTGTAAGTGTTGACTGTAATGCAAATTATAATGGGCATTGTTTTGATGGTGTTTTCTATTGCAATTATTTTGGTTGTTCTTTTGCAGGAGGGTCACCAGCAAAATTTAGGTGCCATAACAGGTGGAGCTGATACGTTCTTTGCTAAAAATAAGGCTCGTTCCATTGATTCATTTCTTGCAAGATGGACTAAGATTATTGCGATTGGCTTTTTTATATTGGTAATTGCAATTAATGCTTGTATGTTTTTTGGAGTATTTAGTAATTAAGATTTGTTTATATAAGCCTCATGTATAATTTTACGTGAGGTTTTTATTTATATTATGCTAACAAAGATCCACCTCTATTTAGGGTGGATCTTTTTTGTATATATTAATTATTTATTTTAGAAGTCTTATATAATGGTTAGCCTCTCTTAAAACATGGTCTGCAAGTAAGGGGAGAATTATAGATTTTATCTTGCATTCTGTTATACCTTGAGTGCCGACAGTTTTAAAATCTCTAAATTTTATAGTTTCATTAAGTGATTCTAGTGAACTATCTTCGATAGAAGTATCATTTGCTTGATTTGGTTTTTCTAAAAGACGAGAATAATCCTTTGCAAAGGTGTTAGAAGTTTCTATCAACTTATTTTCTGATGGATCGAGTAATCCACGCATAAATAAGGCGTGTTCCATCATAATACGATTCCAGAATTGCTCAGTTTGGGGTGTCGTTATGTTATTAAGGTTACCCTCTTTTTCCAGCATCTCTATATTATTTCTATATAGTTTAGCTTCTCTTAGAATATGCTTAATTAAAAGGGGATAATTGGATGTGAACATTCCACAAAACAATACATCATTTAGTATTCTTTCCTTTAAATTAATTAGGCCGTTAAGTAGACGAAGTGCACGACTGTTTATGATTTTGACTTGTTTAAACATGGGGTTGCTTATTTTAGCATATTCTGCCGGGTGCATCCCTAATTCAAGTTTGGTAATTCTTTTGTTGATGTTGATTCCTGTAAAATATTGAGTTTGTTGCTCAGCAGGAAGTGTAAACTCCGTTACTATTTCTTTAGAGTTTATGACATCTGGTCTAACAATACCATCACTTAGATTAATTACGTTTAATAATAAAATTTCAAATTTCCTTTTATAATTGTCTGCCATTTTTGCAAGGTCAATATTAGGTGGAGTAAATGCTGACTCTAAAAACAATGAATGTTCTTTCATTATTCTTGCAAAGAATAGGTGTAACTCAAGTGACATAACCGTGTAATTTTGTATATTGTCCATTTTTATCCTCCCTAAAATAGGTTCTTGTTATGCTATGCAAATGGACAATATTTTGTTAATATAGATTATATTTTATCAAAAACTTGTGCGTTTGTAGACTTGTGCAGGGAATGTTATGCCACTTGAGATATTAAGATAATTTAAATTTTAAAGACGTATTTTCTATTTATATAAGAACAGCTTGCTTTAGGCATGTTTTAATATCATCTTGAGGATTGCTGATTTGCTTTAGGTTAAAGGTATCGATTAAATATTGTAATACATTAGGACTTAAAAATGCCGGTAATGTTGGTCCAAGGTAAATATCCTTAATTCCAATGCTTAACAGTGCCAATAGGTCCGCAACGGCCTTTTGTTCATACCAAGATACGATAAGTGATAACGGTAATGCATTTACATCAGTATTGAAAGCATCCGCCAATGCACTTGCAATGCGTATTGCAGAATATACGTCGTTGCATTGACCTACATCTAATAGTCTTGGTAAGCCTGCTACCTCGCCAAAATCAAGTTTGTTGAACCTATATTTACCGCATGCTAAGGTTAGGATTATACAGTCCTGTGGGACCATTTTTGCAAATTCAGTGTAGTAGTTACGTCCCGGCCTTGCTCCGTCGCAACCGCCTATGAGGAAGAAATGTCTTATTTTTCCGCTTTTTACTGCATCTACAATTTTATCTGCATAACTTAATGTTGCGTGATGTCCGAATCCTACGAGGATTTCATGTGGTTCTTGATCTTCTTTATATCCGCCGAGTTCTATAGCTTGTTGGATAATTTCACTAAAGTCCTTTTCACCGTTTTCCTTTTTGCCAATGTGCTTTACACCGTCCCAGCCTACAACATTTGTGCTGTAAATTCTGTCTTTATATGAATCTCTTGGACGCATTAGGCAGTTTGTGGTCATTAAGATACATCCGGGCAATTGGTCAAACTGCTTTTGTTGATCCTGCCATGCACCGCCGAAGTTACCAACTAGATGCGGATATTTTTTCAAACCTTCATACCCATGGCATGGAAGCATTTCACCGTGAGTGTAAATATTAACTCCCGTACCTTTAGATTGCTCCAAAAGCATTTCGAGGTCTTTCAAATCATGACCCGATACAACGATTAATGGACCCTTTTTTATATGAACGTTTACCTTGTGAGGGGAAGGGTTACCATAAACAGAGGTGTTTGCCTCGTCAAGTTTTTTCATAACTTCTATTGCCATTTCACCCGTACGCATTGTCATACGAATAAGTTCTTCTACTGTCAAGTTGTCGTCAGTTGTAGCTTCAAGAGCCAGAACATAGAAGTCATCAACTTGATCGCTGTAATATCCAAGCTCTCTTGCTTGATGTCCATAAGCACTGATTCCTTTTAAGCCATATAATATAGTTTGACGTAGAGACCTTATATCAGGGTCAAGTGATTTATCATACATAATGCCTGCCAAGGGGGCATCTTTTAACATTTGTGTTTTTGTGTCCGGCAAGTTATATGTTGCGTGAGCGGTATGGTTATTAATACTGCCGACTACATTGCGCAAATTTTCTTTGATTTCTTGTGATTCTCTTAATAGTGAAACATGAACATCAGCATCAAAATTAACGTTTGTAAGGGTTGTGAAGAGTACGTTTTCTATAAAACGGACTATTTGTTTATCAACATGTTGACCTGCTTCAACTAAAGTTTTAGCATAACAACTTATTCCTTTAATTTGAAAGATAAGTAGATCCTGCAAATTTGCAATTTCGGGTGTTTTACCGCATACTCCAAGTTTTGTACATCCTTTTCCATTTGCGGTTTGTTCGCATTGATAGCAAAACATTTCATAACCTAAGTCCATATTATTACTCATAGTTTTACCTCCTAAATATTTATTAGTAGTGTTTGTAGGCTTTAGGAAGATATACATTTTTATTTAATTAATAATGAGATATTTAAATATGGAGTATATAATAAAGAATACCTAAATTACATAAGAACATCAAAAAATTTAAGAAAGAAGGAGTTGACAAAGGGCTGATATTGGTGTAAAATAAGAAGTATAAGGACTGAGTGGGATTAGTCTTTACAAATGATTGATGGAATTATTTGAGGATTTACAGCTTCAATCTTAATTGATGAAGCTGTTTTTTCTTTATGTAATTTTACAATTGGAAAGTCTAATGAAAATTATCTTTGGTGATACTACATTTACTAATGAAAAATACGTATTTTAAGTGCGACGGTGGAGTTTATACCATAAAGGATATTATTATAAAAATCATAACCACCCGCCAAACGGGTGGTTATGATTGAGCTGAAGTAGAATGATAAGATGTTTAGAGGATTTTCAAATTATTCATGTGAACTAGAAGCAAGTGGACAAGTAGGTAAAGACATAAAGGGTGAAATCTACTTTAAATTCGAGATTAGCAGAAAAGAATAGGCTAAGAATAGGAAAAAACAAAATGATTGTAGCAATAAGTGTGGCTGTATCTGATATATTAGGGATTACTATTGGAAAAGTTACATATTTTTGATGCAAATTACGCATACAATCATTAATGTATTTAATTATGCTAAAAGAGTTTTGTTTATTTCTATAAAGGTGTCATTAACCACTTTCCCGTCTTTAATGGTGATTTTTCTTTTTGCCATATCCGCAATTTTATCATCATGAGTTATCAATATAACCGTTTTTCCGCTTCGATTTATTTTTTTTAAGATGTTTATTATATCGTCACCCGATTTGGAGTCAAGATTTCCCGTTGGTTCATCAGCTAATATTATAGATGGTTCGGCAGCTAATGCCCTTGCTATTGCAACCCTTTGCTGTTGTCCACCTGACATTTGTGAAGGTTTGTGATCAAGTCTCTTTTCAAGTCCTACTTGCTTTAGTGACTTAATTGCCAACTCCTTTCTCCTATAGTGTGGAGTTTTTCTATATATAAGGGGTAATTCGACATTTTCAATAGCACTAAGTCCTGCAATAAGATTAAAACCTTGAAAAATAAATCCTATTTTATGGTTTCTTATGTTTGAAAGTTCATTATCCTTCATAGATGAAACATCTTTAGAATCCAAAAAATATTTTCCTCTCGATGGTACGTCTAAAACTCCCAATATGTTCATAAGAGTGGATTTACCTGAACCCGATTTACCTATAATTGCAACAAACTCACCTTCATATATGTCAAGACTAATGTCATCTATAGCCCGTATTTCTCTTTCTCCTGAATTGTAAGTTTTAAATATGTGTTCAACTTTAATAAGAGGATTCATTAGAATTTACCTTTACTTTCTATATATTTTTCATATTTTAGTATTTTTCATATTATTATCAAACATACATACACAAAAATAAAAACTTCAAAATTATTTAAATGCTATTAACAAAATACCCTCATTTTATAAATTTGATATTGAATTTACTTATAAATTATGATATCATGGTCAATAGTACATAAGGAGATTAATGAATATGCTTAAAGAACCATCTAAAACAATTTCTCAAAATAAAAAAGCCTATCATGATTACTTTATCCTTGATCAATATGAAGCAGGTATAGAGCTTTGCGGAACTGAAGTAAAGTCTTTAAGGCAAGGCAGAGTAAACTTAAAAGACTCTTGGTGTTCAGTTGTAGACGGTGAATTATTGATAAATGGTATGCATATAAGTTCTTATGAGCAAGGCAACATTTTTAATAAAGACCCTATGAGAGTAAGAAAACTTTTAATGCATAAAAAAGAAATCCTGCATTTGTATGGAAAGGTTAAACAAGATGGCTGTTCATTAATACCACTTTCATTATATTTTAAGGGTTCTAAAGTTAAAGTTAAAGTAGGCTTATGTAAAGGTAAAAAGTTATACGATAAGAGAAATGATATGGCAAAACGAGATGCAGCTCGAAATATCGAAAGAGCCTTGAAGGAAAGGCAAAGATAATTAATATTATGGGGGCGTAAAGGTTTCGACGGGGATTATGAGCCTTGGTAAGCGAGTAGCGTTTTGGAAGACGCTTTAAAAATTCCTAAATTTTAAAATTAAACGACAACAATAACGTTGCGTACGCAGCCTAATTAGGTTGCCGTCTTTGTTTAGAGTACTGCGGCTTTTCAAGGGCGTCGATTAGCAGTGAACGTGAATAAAAGACAGTCTTGGCTTTTATCATGACTTAAAGACTACCGGCTTATTTAGCCTGTTATTGGGCGAAATAACGTGGGGAATCATAAATCAATAACTATACTCGTAGAAATCCATTGTGAGTGATTTTCGGACAGGGGTTCGACTCCCCTCGCCTCCACCACCTAAGGATTACCTGAAAACTATATTTTTTAATTTGTGTATTGCTTGGAAAAACAACAAAACACCGAGCAAATTTTTAATCATTATTAAAGTAATTCCTTTGAATATATACAATAAATTTTTCACAAGGTCTCTGCTGGATATGTTATAACCGTTTTGTAG
>CAKSHI010000016.1 GCA_934457115.1 uncultured Eubacteriales bacterium
CAAATGGGTGTTTTTTTTGCTTACGTTCCGCACAAACCTTACTAAAGACATAAATGAAAAAGCCCCAAACGCAACTTGTGCGTCGAGACTCCTTATAAGCATATAATGCAAATATTATTATATTACAATAAATCTATATAGTCCTTTGCTTCTACAAGATTCATACCGTAATTTTCCTTTAGTACTTTTATAGCCTGAATCTTATTGCCGGATTTCTTTAGATTAATTATTTCATCTTTATCATTATCACTAATGTTATACATAGCGTAATCATCATTTCCTGTTTTTAATGCTAGGTCAGTTAATTTCTTCTTCAAATACGTATTTTGTTTACGTAAATTAGAAAACATCTTACTATACACAACTACTATTGATACTAAAGTTATACAGTACAAAACATAATAAAAATTCATATAAAATTACCTCCACAAAAATTAATGCATTAGCCTAAACATACATTAATTTACTATTCTATCTAATTATAACAATATCCACTCAAAAAGTCAACTCCAAACATGAAATGTTAACGAGCTCCCTGAGCAGACAGTTATAAAAAACGTGAGAAGGCCAGTAAATAACATTGCTTTAATCTACCTCCAACACTTACAAAATTAACAGTCAAAGAACTTGGTTAACACATATGATACTAGGAAATTTTCTTGACTTTATGGTATTAAATACTATAAAATTGTTGTAAAAGATAAGAATATCTAAAAATAATATTAACCTGGAGGCAGAATTATGGAGAGTTTAAAATCAAAGAAATTAAATTTTAAAAATGTCATGTTTTCAATGGGAATAATAATGCTGGCTTGGGCAGTATTTTGGTATCCGTTTGAATATTTTGTATTTCCTGAAAATCTGAGTCCACAAATAAGTTGCCTACTTGCAATCAGCCGTGAATATTTAAGAATGTTACCTGCCGCACTTTTCTTTATTTATTATAGAAATTCTATGAAAACTAATCTTAAAGAAGTAATTTCGTTTAAATTCAATTATAAATGGCTCCTAATCATCTTATTAATATGCGTAGCCTACATAAGCGCCTACTCCTATTTTACAAATGGCAAAATCTTTTCCATGATTCAAAAAGTAGGACTCTATGATGTATTTTTTTGGTTTAGTTTAGGACTTTGCCAAGAACTTGTTTTCAGAGGTTGGAGTTTTAATGCTTTTAAAGAAGTAACTTCGCAGAGAAATGCTGTAATACTTTCGAGTGCATTTTTCTCGGCAAGTCATTGGTTTGCCCACTTTTTCATGATTTTTAATGGTAATTTCAACCTTGTAAGTTTCACTTCCGTTACTATCTTTACCTTTGTTTTTGGAATAGTCATGTGCCTTATCATGATTAAAACAAAAAATAAATCTATTGTTCCTCTTGTTATTTTGCACGCTGTTTGGGACCTTTTAGCTAATGTTATAAGATAAAAATAAAAAAGTCACGCTCACACTATGAACGCGACTTGCCCCCAAGGGCTCCCCATTACAAATAATCCCATACGTCAAAGCCTTGACGCGAGATGTATCACTAAATAAAAAAATCAGCCCCGAACGCGAAATGCGTGTCGAGGCTCTCGACTGGTGCGAGTGACGGGACTTGAACCCGTACGTCAAAGACACACGCCCCTCAAACGTGCCTGTCTGCCTATTCCAGCACACTCGCTTAAAATATATCTTAATAATTATATCCTATATAATATCAAAAGTCAATATGTACGGCTAATATTCTTATATAATACCTTAAAGTTTTTAATCAACAACCTTTAATATATACTAAAACTTAAATTTATATATTTTTTAAAATTTTATGTTGACAACTTATCATTAATCTGGTATACTAGTTAACAGTGAAATTTATGGAGGGGTGTCCGAGTGGTTTAAGGAGCTAGTCTTGAAAACTAGTGATCCCGAAAGGGACCAAGGGTTCGAATCCCTTCTCCTCCGCCATATTTTGGAGAAGTACTCAAGAGGCCGAAGAGGCTCCCCTGCTAAGGGAGTAGGTCGGGTAACCGGCGCGAGGGTTCAAATCCCTCCTTCTCCGCCAATAATAAACTCCTTCTGTGTGTTGCAGTAGGAGTTTTTTGTTATGCTACTTTATAAATATTGATTGGAGGAACATATAAAATATCAGCTTAGCCTAACAGTCCACACAAATATAAAAAAGGAAGGTCTAAATAATGAAAAGAACTCTAATGAGTATTATTTTAATGTGCACACTATTTACAAGCATTTTAATACCAGTAAATGTATATGCAAAGGATATACAAGATGATTCCAATGCATCATCATCCTATGCAAGTACTGACAATCCGGATATGAATAAAGTATTGACTAAAGCGCAAGTACTTGAAGATATCGACTTTGTATTAGCTAAAATAAAGGATAAACACGTATCATCAGTAGAATCGATTCCTGAAGAAGTCTTAAAACAAAAAGAAGAAGAAATAAGTAAACTTCCGGAAAACATGACCGCTTTGGAAGAGTGGAGAACTATCTCCCGCATAATAGCAAAATTACATGACGCCCACACCATTATGTGGAACTCCGATGCGCTTGATAAACGATTACCATTTAACACATATGTTGACGACAATAAGTTTTATTGCATGGACGGTGACCTTAAGGATTATCAAGTTACCGCTATTAACGGCATAAGCATTGATCAATTATATCAAACATTTAAAGAGCATTACTCACATGAAATAGACGAATGCTGCCGTGGATTCTTCTTTGATTTTAGATATAACTTTATTCAAGAACGTCCCATCGCCCTTGCAGGAATAGACACAAACAATACACTTGAAGTAACATTCCAAAAAGGCGATGATATTAAGGTAGGTAAATTTGACTTAGTACACATCCAATTTGAAGATCTATCATATAGACCTTGGATATCTTATAAAATCGATAAAGAGAACAGTGTTGGTATTTTCACTTTAGATAGTTGTAATTATGATGATGAGTTTAGACAAACCGTGGATAAATTTTTTGAAGAGGTAGCCCAAAATAACATAAAAAATGTTATTATTGATTTACGTAAAAATCTTGGCGGAAATTCAAGTGTTTCTATGTACGTTGCTTCATATATAAAAAAAGTAGAAATTATGGATTATACTTATTTCCCGGCACTTGATGTAAGAAACGGCAACGAAATCATTCACTATGAAAGCCAAAAATATACTAATGAGCAAATCAAGCCATATATGCAACCCAAAAACTTGTTTGACGGCGAATTGTTCGTTACTACATCTAATATATCGTTTAGTGCTGCCACAATGTTTGCTGACTTTTTCCAAGCTAACCATTTAGCTAAAATAGTTGGAGAAACCCCAAGTAATTCCCTAACAGCATTTACTGAGATTTATAATAATTTTCATCGCACACCAAATTCAAAGATTTTCTTTACTGTTACTTCTAAAAAAATCTATGCTGTAGATCCTACCAAAGATCAAGAAAGATTAACTCCTGACATACAAGTCCCTCAAAAAGATGCTATTAGAACAATATATAAAATCATTAAGAAAAATAATCATAAAGAAGAAAAAGCTCGGCAAATAATATTGCCGAGCCTTTTTGATACCTATTATAATCCCAATGCTTTTTTAAGAGCCTCTACCCTATCAGTCTTTTCCCAAGCTACATTTAGGTCTTCTCTACCCATATGACCATATACCGCCAAATTACGGTAAATCGGTTTTCTTAATTCAAGATCTCTTATTATAGATGCAGGACGTAAGTCAAATACCTTATTTACAGCCTCTACTAAAGCTTCTTCACCTATTTTAGAAGTTCCAAAGGTGTCTATCATAATTGAAACAGGTCTGGATACCCCTATAGCGTAAGCCAGTTGTACCTCACATTTTTTAGCAATTCCCGCTGCAACTATATTCTTTGCAACATATCTTGCTGCATATGCTGCAGATCTATCTACCTTTGTAGGGTCTTTTCCGGAAAAAGCTCCGCCGCCGTGCCTTGAATATCCGCCGTATGTGTCGACAATAATTTTTCTTCCCGTAAGGCCACTGTCTCCAACAGGCCCGCCGATTACAAATCTTCCTGTCGGGTTAATAAATATCTTTGTATCATCATCAATTAAATTATGATCTATAGTTTGGTCTATAACATACTTTTTAAGGTCTTCCCTAATTTGTTCAAGACCTACTTTTTCATCATGTTGAGTTGAAATGACTATTGTATCTATTCTTTTGACTGTATTGCCGTCATATTCAACTGTAACTTGAGTTTTTCCATCCGGTCTTAAATAATTAAGTGTACCGTCTTTTCTAACCTTTGCAAGGCGTTTAGCAAGTTTATGAGCAAGTGAAATTGATATAGGCATAAGCTCCTTAGTTTCGTCACACGCAAAGCCAAACATCATACCTTGGTCTCCTGCGCCGATTTGTGCTTCTTCTTCGATTTGTCCCTCTTTAGCCTCCAAGGACTTATTTACTCCTAAAGCAATGTCCGGTGACTGAGCGTCGATGGACGTAATTACAGCACAAGTATTGCCGTTAAACCCTGCTTCAGGTGTATCGTAACCTATAGAACAAATAACATCCCTTGCTACTGAGGCAATATCTACATAACATTCAGTAGATATTTCTCCCATAACGTGTACCATACCTGTTGTGGCGGTAACCTCACAAGCTACATGTGCATTAGGATCGTTTTTCAAAATTTCATCTAATATCGCATCTGAAATTTGGTCACATAACTTATCCGGGTGTCCTTCCGTTACTGATTCCGATGTAAAAAAGTGTTTTGCCATTTATATTCCTCCAAAAATAACTATCTAAGAACAATTCCCCTTTAAGCTAATAAAACCAAAAATCTCGACTAAAATAAAAATACGCCCGAATTTAACCGGACGAAATTAAAGTTTCCTCATCTTCCGGTAATACCGCAGAATTTAGCACCTTGATGTATCAGGTTGCCGGGCTTCAACGGGTCTGTTCCCTCCGCCACTCTTGATAAGGGTATTTATTCTTTGTATAATATTTTATCATATTTTTGCAAAATAGTATAGATGTAAATTTATATGATCTTATGTAGATTTAAATCCTATTTTGTGTGCATACTGCTACCCTATTTAAAACATAACTAAAAAGAGTCCGGTTATTACACCGGACACTCTAATTATGATATAAAATCGTATTCTAATTAGTCCTCTTGTGATGGAGCCCCAACAGGACAAACTTCAGCACAAGCTCCGCATTCAATGCAAAGTTCAGGATCGATTACGTATTTTCCATCACCTTCGGAAATAGCATTTACCGGGCACTCAGCTGCACAAGCACCGCAAGAAATGCATTCATCGGAAATTTTGTATGCCATATGTTATGACACCTCCTTTATCTATATTATATATTCTATCATGCCAATAAAAAATTGCAAGCTATTTTCACGATATTCCTTGTATTTTAAAAAATAATTATATATTTTTGTCTCCATTTCAGTTTATAAACTTTATAAATAATTTATGACTAAAACATCAACTGCATTTTTCATACCTCTTAAAAAAGTCGCACATCCCGTTTATTGTTTTTATCGATTCTTCACTTTCGGGGTCGATTATAGAAAAAACGTGCTTAAGACTTTTATTTCCGCACTTACACCAATCCATTAATTGATGCTCTATACCCTTTTTTCCAAGTATCCTCGCAATCTTTATTACTTGCCTTCTAATCAATAAATCCCCCGAACAAGTGACTAAAAAAGTAGGTGGCATCGTTCCTAAGGTAAGAAGTTTATCAAAGTTTACATAGTCACTCCATGTACTGGATTTATATGAAACTCCTAAACATCGTTTAGTGTAAATGCTCATGGGCAATTTTTCATCCATAAATCCAACAGGTGATATAAGTGCAACAGCATTAAATTTAATATCAAAGTCCACTACCTCAAATATTTTTCTAAGCTCTTTGCTTGTCGATAAAACGCTTATAAAGGCACAAAGTTGACCGCCGGCCGAATCACCCGTAATGTAAATATTATTCTTATCACATGGAAATTCATCAAGATAATCTCTAATCCACATAAGAGCATTCGCAACATCTGCAAGTTGGTCATTCATCGCAGCTTGCGGAAACAAGCGATAGTTTAAATTAAACACAACATATCCGCATTTGGCAAGATGAAGACAATAATTTTTATTTATCTCCTTGTCGCCATACATCCAGCCCCCACCATGTATATCTATTATGACAGGGAGTAATTTTTTATCACTATGATTTTCAGGATAATATATATCAAGCCTATGCTGCCATGTTTCATCATCAATGTACTGCTTATCATTTACTTGCACAAGACCCTTTGGATATATTGGTTCCTTCTTACTGTCCTTATTTTGAATTAACCTCCAAAACAAAACAAAAATTCGGGATAGCTTAGTTATATGCTTATTATCGTTATTGCTCTTTTCTAGCTCTTTCATAGAAAAAAGTACCTTCTTCTAAAGCTTCTTCTATTGAAATTTTTCCTCTTGCTAAATCCTGCACCTTCATAAGCATTATATTAGCTTGGTATACGAATATATCTAATGATCTTGCAAATAAATCCCTGTCAATTTTCTCATTGGCTGAAAGATATAGTGAATATTTTATACATACAGCGTCTTCAAAATTAAGGATGTTTCCAATCATGAATTTTTCATTTTGTTTTTGTATAAACTCATTTATTATGTCTATTCTATCTTTTGGTATAACATCAGAAATACACATATAAAATTGTATAAATAGGGTTGAATATTCTTCGATTACCAATGGTAACAAATTACAAGTTAGTACAATATCATCCCCAACTGCGTCTTGATCGATTGTTATGGCCATAGTTGGTATTTTGTACTTCTCTATGTCAAGGACATTAGTCTTGTAATTAAATTCATCGCAAATCTCTTTGATCTCATCCATTTTTTCATTTATATATTCCATCATACTGTTTGGCATAATAAAGCACTCCTTTAAATTTTATAATAAATATCCGTGTTCACCAAAGTCTTCTTTTAATAGAGTTTTTCCTTGTTTGGTAAGTTCATACTTAATAGCTTGTATTATATGTTTCATTCTAAGCTTTTTATCGGATTTTGCGGCTAAAAATGCCGCTGTTACTGCTATATTCTTTATATTACCACCCGAAATTTCAAACTGGTTTGCAAGATAATCAAAATCAATATCCTTAGCAAGTGGCACTTCCTTCGGAAACATAGTCATCCATATTTGTTTTCTTGACGGTACATCAGGAAACGGAAAATGAATTACATAACTTATACGCCTGAAAAAAGCCTGATCAATGTTTTCAAGATAGTTAGTGGTCATTATTGTGATACCATCATATTCTTCCATCTTTTGAAGCAAATATGAAGTCTCCAAGTTTGCATTTTTGTCATGCGAGTCCTTAACCTCAGTTCTTTTTCCAAGAAGAGCGTCAGTCTCGTCAAAAAATAGTATAACGTTACTTTTCTTTGCCTCATTAAAAAGTTCGCCTAAGTTTTTTTCCGTCTCACCTATATACTTAGAAACAACTTGGGAAAGGTCTACTTTATATATTTCTATATTAAGTTCATTTCCAATAACTTGAGCTGCCATAGTTTTACCTGTACCGGGGGGTCCCGCAAAAAGCATACTTACTCCTCGACCATACGCAAGCCTTTTATTAAATCCCCACTTATCATAAACTATATGCTTATATTTTATTTGATCACAAGCATTTTTTAGCACTTCTTTCTCTCTATCTGCTAAAATAAGCTGATCCCAATTATACCTTGCATATATCAATGTACTTTTTTTGCTTAAATCGGATATTATCTGATTATAAGCACAATCGTATAACTCTTTCCTTGTGATAGGCTGTCTATTGTGCCATAAGGAAAGGTTCTTAGCATCTCTTTGAGTGCCAAGAATTTGCGCAGGTGTAAAGGTAAATTTATTGGCCATCTCAAATGCTTCCACTTTTTCCTTTAGTTGAATGTTTTCAAGACAACTTTCCCACAAAGTTATACTTTCATCCTTGTTGGGATAATCAATTGTAACGTTAAGCCATAAATAATTATCAACAATTTTTCTTTCTCTTATAGGTTTTGGGGCAGTTATAAATATGACATTAGAAAACTTCTCACAAGTATTTAAAAGTATTTCGGTTGCCTTATCTGCATCTGCACTTTCTAAGGAATCCAACTTTTCAAAGTTTGAAAAACATATTGCCCCTCGTGTTAATAAGACCTCTCGACACGCTGTAAGAATCGCCTTATAGAACTCTTTTCCATCTCTTAAATTAAGTTTAGATACATCAACTAAAATTAGGGCAACACCTAAAAGTTCAGCACATCTTTTAATTTGTGTTTTTTTCCCTATGCCATCAGGTCCATTTACGCATATGTACAATGACTCGTTGTCGTCATAAGAATATACTAAATCTTTAAGTTGAGCAGCTACATTCTCTTTAATAGGTAGTTCAGGACCAAATCCGGGTATAATCGATTCTACTCCATTTAAACTTAAAGGTTCCATACCATTGGTCATAATAAACGATAGAATCCTTGGAGAAACTATATTACTCTCCGCCTCAAAACATAGAGACACCATCTTTTCCAACAAGGAATGTTTAATACTATAGAAATCGTTTATTTCTGATGTATCCTCAACAAAGTAATATACCTTTAACATTAAGTCTACGTCAGGGTATGTCTTTTCGGGATCATTTTGAAGCAATGCAAAAGTTTTACTATATCTATTATCTACCTGACCTAATATACTCATCAAAAGTGCAAAATACTCAAGATCATTCAGTTTATATAGATGCCTTACATATTCAAGCATAAACATACTACCATCTTTAAATGTCTCTTCTGCTCTTGATTTTATAAAAAACCTTGCTTTTATAATCTCCTGCCTCATAAGCTCCCTATTACTGCTGAAGCTATCATATAACTCATCATTTTCATCATCTTGCCGGTGCAATTCCCTAATTGGGGGAGCCGAACATTCTATATAATGCAGTAATGCGATTTCTACTTGACCTAATGATTCGGTAATAAATTCATTGTAATTACTGTATTCTTTTCCAAAGAGGTCATCATCAAAAAATTTGTCAAAAAGTTCTTTTATTTGTCTCTCCCCCTATCCTTTAAATATTACCAATTACGGTATTTGAACCGTTTGTTGACCGGGATTGTTAATACTTATTACTCCTCCCCAGTTGCACATAAGCTTTGAAGAGTTATTAAGGGCAGGCTTTCCTCCTACCATAACTTGTGGACTTCCCGGCGCCCAAGGCGCTGATATCATGGGCACACATGGCATTGGAGTAAGTACACCTAAAGCTGCCGCAGTTGCTGAGGCAACTGTGGGGTTTGCCATGGATTGGCACATACCAAATGGCATAATATTTACCATTGGTTTATTATCCATTATATTTGCATCCGGCATATTTCCGGTCATGGTCCTATTGGCAGGTAAAACCATCAAAGAAGATGGTGCCATTCCAAAAGAGCACTGACACATAGCCCCTGCACAAACTAAATTTCCCATTACAATTCCTCCTATTACTTAATGTCTAATTCTACTTGAGCTTTACTCTTGCTTATATCCACGACTACATTCGTAGTTTTTTTATCTATAGTCAAAGAAATATCAACTTCATCCTTTAGGCAGAATATTGGATTAATTACAAATAAAATTCTTCCCTTATTGTCAGTCTTTACTTCCCAATACGGGCTTAGCAAACCACCCTCATTTATCTTTGACTTATATGTGGTAGATAAAACATACGACTTATTTATATGGTCGTAAGATGAAAGGCAAATATTAGTATTGGCCTTTTTATCGTATGTATAATTTTGATGTAAAAGTCTTGCGTCAAAATCACAATTAAGTTTTAGTAAATTTGATCCCCTAGCAGTCGGTTCTATAACCCTTAGATACGGATTCCTTGTATTTACTTTTATTATAACATCTTTATTTGGGATAATTTCACCTTTTTTCTTTAACGTGAATATTATACGGTTCATAAAGGATGTATCGTAATTATCTACATCATATTGCATGATTACAGTCCTGATAACAGGCTGAACATCACCAATTTCGACCTCATACTCCTTAGTTATAAATCCAGGCTTTTGAATCACAAAGGTGTAATTTCCCTTTGGAAGATCAGTAAATGCATAGCAGCCGTAAGCTTTTTTTATGCATGGAAAATTTTCTTCTTTGCAAGTAACAACTGCACCATTTACAAAGGTCTTATTTACTCCTTCCACTAAATTCAAGGCAAGTGAAGCTTTTACTGTTCTCATTAAATATCCTCCAAACCTTTATTTTTTTGTACCTTTAATATTAACGCTTGTAACTCTCTTCGACGGTACTCTGATAATTGATGAGTCTACGTTTATAGGTCCTACAGTATAAAATACTGATATTTTATATGGTTCATTAAACATTGACCAAATCTTAACTTTTTCCTCAAGGTCAATTTTTTGCATTGTAATGCCTATTGGTTCATCAGACATCTTTAAAGTACCGGTCATATATTTTTCCGGTAAACTTTTATTATCTGCGAATATTTGCATAATTCTTCCCAGTATTCGCTGTTCTTCCAGTGACCTATTTGCTATCTCAACCTTACTTGAAACAGAAATCATGTACTTTACTTGATATGATACCGGAGGGTCCTGTATATTTCCGTCGGGTAAACGAATAGGGTCCCTATTAGCCGACTCACTTAGATACTCCACATCATATGGATGAACTCCAACAACAAATGAACCTCTCTCCTTAGGGTCACAAAGACCTATATTTTCGGGTTTTGCAACAGGTTCGGGAGTCATTTGATCCTTAAGCATGTCAACTATTGCCTTCCCTGCATCAGCCAATACAGTATATTTAGCCATATTTTCACCAGTCCTTTTTTATTTTAGATTTATAATTGATTAAGATTACCATACATTATGAAAACGCCTTGATCCTGTAAATTTTCATATGATATAGAGAAAGCTTGGGCAAAAAATTCCACAGAAATATATGTAGCACCATTAAATGTGATTACCGGGGCAGGTAGGTTTGTTGATTTATCATTTATAAACCCGGTATTTTTACCCTTTGTCACTTCCACCATAACTTTATCACTTTGTATAGCTAAAGTTGCATTGCTATCTGTATATTGAACTTCAGCCTTTACAAATTGCAATATATCATTTAAAGATATTAATATTTGATCATTGTACATTATAGGTGCACTTGTCAACCTAAAGTTAGTATCAGCCAAAACTACCTGTTCCGGCGCTACAGGCTTAGCGTTATTTGCCGTCATAGCAAACTTATTGGAGTCCTCAATAAGCCTTGAACGCTCTTTTGTTGAGTATTTGGAAACCTCTGAAGACATAAGCGACGATGCCGCTGCTTGTATAGCCTGGTCAGCTGCTTTTTGCTGGTTTTCGTCAAGTTCACCTTGTTCCTTAGCCTCTTTCATTATAGCCGCATTTATTAAGGTTTTCTCTGCATCTGAAAGAGAATCCGGATCCGATTTAAGCTTGTCTATATTATCAACATTTGCTAATATGGCGGAAGCTTTATCCTCATCAAGGCCGGATAATACATCTTTAACACCACTTGAAACAGAATTCTCTATATCGCTAACCGATACACTTCCCGCTTTTGCTGTAGATTGAAGTTGAGAGTTAATCGAATCAAGCTCCGGATTTTTAATACAAAGTGCTTTAAGCGTTGTATTAATATTATCTAACTGCGTCTGTAGTTGATATGCTTGCTTTGCATATTCTACATATTCTTTTAATGCTGCATTATCAGTAAGTATAGCCTTTTGAAGTAGCTCCTCAAGCTTTGCCTCAAGTGTTCCATTATCACCCGCCGTCTTTATTTCCTGCAAGATTTTATCAGCTTCTTCATTTGACAAACCCGATGAAGAGTTTGATGAGGATACCGATGAAGAACCGGAAGATGTCTGTGAGGATGACTTTGAAGATAAATCATCCGCATTTGTCGCAGCTAAAGAAGAAATTGCTGTCGCTATTAATAAAACTATAACTAATGCCATTAAAAAGACTTTCTTTTTTAACCCTATAGATCTTTTCACAATTTCCCTCCTAAAATATACAAAAGGATTAATATTTATACAATAAAACAACCTCTGCTCTATAATATAACTATTATACACTTTTTTTATATAAAATCCAAATAGAATTAATATATTAACATTAATTTCATATTGTAGATTTTAGATACTTGCAACTTCAACTGCTCTAATTTCTGACCTATCGGCATTATAGTAAAAACGTACAAAGTAATTATCCATTAAAAATTTATCACTTGGAGCAGGTGTTTTGCTTCTTAGATTTATAGATAAGTCATTAAAAGAAATATCATAGTAATCCGGGAACTTAAAATTAATAGATGAGAAACTATTACCCATTACAGCCTCTATTTCTTCCTTTGTACTGTCAGCAGCCAAGCCCTTAAATGGATATTTCATTCCCATAATAAATTTCTCACAACTAAATTTACCGGACTCCTTGTCCTCTCTAAAGACTATTGAAGTATCTATGCCAAGATATGTTAAAATCATTACATCCGACTTTGTGGTCTTATAACTTTCCTTGCCAAATTGTTCCTTAACTTCATCTAAGTCTTTACCTATATAATTTATATAATCTATATTATCATCACGGAAATCTCCACTAAATGTAATTCCGCCAAGTCTATCGTAAGATTCTCCGGCTCCTTTTCTATATCCTGCCTCGAACTCACCGGTATATATTACTTTCTTAGTATTTATATCATATAGGGATCCTGTACCTTGATATAATCCTGCGACAAAAGAGCCTATATATTTCACGCTCTTCGAGTCTACATCATATAAAGTACCTTCACCCTCATAAAGCCCGTTAGCAAAGGAGCCTACATACTGGATAACTCCATTTTTATAAAGTTTTCCTTCGCCTCCATATTGGCCTGCCACAAAATCTCCTTCATATACGACGGTAGACCCGTCATTCCCATACTCGGTTCCTTTTCCTTCTCTAAGGTCATTTGCAAATTCTCCATAGTACCTTTTAAGGCCTGTGGATGCATTGTATTCCACACCCTTCCCTGATTTTTGTCCCATAGCAAATTCGCCACTGTATGTTGTATTACCATCCTTGTCAAAAAGCTGTCCGGATCCCTGGTAGAGACTTTGTTCAAAATCTCCCCTATATACAATCACATTTTCATTGTATAATTCCCCTTTTCCGGAATATTGAGAGTCGACAAAATCTCCTATATAAATAACATTTCCATTTAGATCGTATTGAGTTCCATACCCTTCAATTTTTCCACTTACCATATCACCTTTGTATATGACATATCCGTTTTTATCCTTTAGTTTTGCCTTGCCTGAAAATGTACTGTATTTTTTACTGTTAACCTTCACATTGGCAGTCCATAAATGGCCGTCGGCCCAAGGATATACATATTTAATAATTACGAATATTGCTACGGCTAATACTGCAGAAGATATAACTAGAAATCGCTTCGAAATATAAACTTTGCCTACCCTAACATAGTCGGACTTATCCTTTGGTTTTTTCATAAGGGTATTAATAATTTTTGTTAGAAACTGGACTACTTTTTGTTTTACCTTTTGAAGTTTACTATTAAGGCCTGTACGAATTTGACGTACATTAAATTTGTTTAGAACTGTTGTTTTGAGTGTTGTAAATATGCCCGAATGCATTTTCATATTAGTATAGCCTCTCTATATTACGATTAATAATAATAATTTTTATAGGTATCCTTCCCAATCCGCAATGTTTTTATCGGCATTTTTATCACATAATACAAGATAATACATTGCAAGTTTGTCCTCCTCATTTATTCTTATAACGCTTGTAAAAAGCTTTCTTGCTTCAGTGAAACTTCCTTTTATATATAACTCAACAGCCTTTTCAAATAAAGGTTTCGTCGATATATATAAGTTCTTTTCGTGTAGACGAATATTATCGATAAACTCATATAACCTAACTGATTGATCACTGTATATGCTCTTTATATGACCTATGAATCTATAATTATACTTTGTATTTTTGCCCAATCCTTGTATAATAGGCTCTAATGCAAAGTGCTTAACATTAGCCTCGCTCAAATGTTTAATTAGATAATCCATATTCATAATCTCATCTGATACTACACTTATGTTATATCTTTTATCGTTACCGGTAACACCTATCACGGCACTGCCTTTTCCCAAAAGTACCTTCATGTAGTTGCCGAAGTCATTATTCGCGAAGACTTCCTTAAACTGCATTGATGCCCTAACAGCATCCTCAGAGCTTCTCGGGAATAACGCAACCATTCCAAGCCCATCAAACCACTGAATAACACCGTTATTTCTCTCTACAACTGTAAATAGAAGGTCAAAGTTCTTGTTTAACATATCAAAATATCTGTCTTCGGATATGTTTTTATAAATTTTATGATATCCCTTATCGAAACTTAAATATATGACATTTATTAAGATCTTATTTCTGTCATTTAATTTTATATCGGTAATTTGGCGTTTACCTAACAAATATATTAGCTCCATAGGAACAAATTTCATATATTCCTTATTTAACACAACCAAATTAGATATATATTGATTCATCCTGTCCGTCATCAAATTAAAGGCTCGTCCTATATCATAAAATTCATCTTTGGATCTAATATTAAGCTTTGTATTCCATATACCCTCGCCTATAGCGTCAACACTTGACTTTATTTCCTTTAAAGGGTTAAGTATTACTTTAATAATGATAAAATAGCAAACAAATATTATTGCAGAAACACTTATAAAAATTAAAATAACCAATGAAAGTGTTTTAAAATAAAAACTATCCCTGCTTTCTGCCTTATTGATACTGCCTTGTATCATTCCTATTATATTGCCTTCTGTATCCCTTATAGGTTGAAATACGCTCATCCAAGTACCGTAATTATCTTCAGTTGTATACAATTTTCCCTCTTTTTCGCCGTTGCCTGATATAAAATCATTCCAGACGTTATAATACACTTCAGAACTTTCTTTGGACTTAGAGTATTCAACAGGATTAGCTAAAAACGTAGCTGATTTAAATGCTATTTCCTTGTCATTGTCTAAATAGCCCCTTGCATCAAACGAATATAATTTTCCATCTTTCATTTTATACAATATAATGCAATCGCTTGGTGTATTTCCAACCGACCTGGCTTCTAGAAATCCCTCTCCAAATTGCTTGTCGAACGTATTGTAATCCGCACTTAAATAGCCTGACACCGGATCAATTTTAGCAAATAATGCCCTGTCTATCTTTTCAAGCGTTACCCTTCCTGAGATTTCCTGCTCACCTCTTAAATAATCATCATAACTGCTCACTGATATATTTATAACAACGGATATTAAGACAATTATCGCTAATGTGTATAAAGGTACAAATGAGGCTACTATTTTAGTTTTTACCTTCATTCCTTCCTTGCATTTCATGATAATCTTAAAGATTAAAAATAATGCTGCAAAAATAATAACTGATGAAAGAACAAACACAATTACCCTATTAGGCAAAAGTTTTTCTCTAATATTACTTATGAACCCGTTTTGGGCGCCAAAGTATATGTATTTATCATTTCCTGCATTTTTATATTTTCCATAATACTGGCCTTCTTGTGATACAAATACATGAGTTAAATCCTCAAACTTAATGTTTTTCTTACTGTCAATTACCGCATCACTGCTATATAAGGTTTCTAAGTGAAGATCACTTCCGGTTAGGTTGTAATAATTACCCGAAATCATATCAGTAAAAAAGATATGGTCATTTTTATCTATGGAAAGGTCTGCTACAACTATTTCCTTAGATGATGCCGGCGTTACATTAATAAACTGTTTTTGGTCATTCATTGCAAATATTTCGCCGCTTCTTGTCGAGTATACTACCTTTCCTGATGACGAAACAGCTATACCGCTGACTAAATCTATATTAGATGTAACAAGTGGATCTATCTCAAAACTTTGTGAGACTTGAGGGCTGTCCTTATCAGTTATATGAGTTGTAAGTATCTCAAACTTATTTCCTCTACCGCAAATTATACTTAAAGTTTGGTCAATAACTTGTATGTTATATATATAATCAGTTTGAGGTAGAGTCCCCTCCTGCGTAAAATCTACTGTGGCCAAATCCCTCACAAACTCACCGCTTGAGCTATATACCGCAACGGTTTCATTTTTTATGCCACCAACCTTTGATTCTTCATCCGGAATTGGAGAAATTTCCTTATCCTTATATAAAACATATATATTTCCCTGGGAATCAACGTCGAGCTTCCTATATGTTCTGTCTGCTTTCGACTCCGGCTCCTGTAGCCTTTTTGAAAATTGTTTATATCCCTTACTGTCAGTCTTCGTTATTGAGTAATAACCGTTAGGGTCATCATTTATGAAATAAAAATTATTGTTAAAATCCATCGCATAATCAACTAGAATATTCATCTTGACATCGGTTATCAACGGTTCAACAAAAAATGATGTTACTATGCTTACCAACGCAAATATTGGCAAAATCCACTTCCCAATGTTTATTTGTTTAAGTTTATTAAATTTTTCCACAACAATTTTTCCCCCTTCTTATTTACTATTCAGTCATAAACATATATAATAATTATTAATAGTCAAAATAAACTTTTTAACGAAAGGATTGCGTAAGCCTTGCAAAGGATCAATGATATTTCAAAGTATAAAATAATAGGTACTTTATCAAACAGTTCAGACTTTAGTGCTTGGATTGCTTCTTATATAGATGATAAAGGAATTAATAAGATGTGTCTTATTAATAGATTTTCTCATAATAAAGCTAATCAGTCAATCTTTAAAGATTTATTTTCATGGTATTCATCTGATAAATGTTCTAAGGACATGATTAACTTTTTTTCTTCTAAAGATTCCTTTTATGTTATCTTTAACTATACAAAAGGTGAACAACTAGGTGAAAAATTTAGAGTAGATAGAACAACACTTGATTATCAAACAAGATGCTCTATTTTAAAAAGTACTTTGCTAAAAATAGATAACTTTTCTTCACTACCGATGTACATTACCCTTTGTCTTGCCGATTATAACAATATCTGCATCGATAACGACAATAATGTTTGTATGGTATATAATCTTTCGAGATTAAAAGAATTTAAAGACGGAAGTCAAGATTTGTTATACAAAAAACTCTCCGATATAATATCTATTATACTAAATCATGAGCTAAGCGGCAAATATTATGGCCAACTCAAAATTGTATTGGAAAAATGTAATAATAACTTGTACTCTTCTATCCCCGAGCTTATTTTTGAACTTGAACGAGCCGAACAAATAGTTTCAAGCAACAATAATAACTTTATAGGGAAAATTAAAAAGTATATTGAAAACAATAAGGAAAAAGTAAAACGTTACTCCATAATAGGCGGATCGATACTAGCTGTATGTGTATGCATATTCCTAATTCCTTTTGCTATTAAACTATATAATAGTCAAACCGGTCCTGTTGTAACGGTGGGAAATATAAAATATAATGTCACTTCCGAACAAGAAGCTAAAATTGGCATTAAACCCATTGAATTGGATATTTCGTCGGATATAAATGAAGAAGATTTAAACTATGCCGTAAGCAGCGACTCGGGATTATCATCTGAGGACTATGTAGTGCAATACGGAGATACTATAGCAACAATATGTGCAAACAACTACAGCAGTCAAAAATTTGTAACTACTATCGAGACATTTAATAATATCTCAGATGCCGGGCTTGTCTCAGGAATGGTAATAAAGCTTCCCAATGAAACAGCTGTTATTAACTATATAGCCTATAAATAAAATAAAATTTAACACTTATACATCCCAAAAGCTAAATTAGCCTTCGGGATGTATTTTTGTGTCAAAAATCTTATTCTTCGGAGCTTACTACTACATAAGCTGAATCATATTTATCTTCAAATTTAACGCTTTGAGCCTTTATTTCATATACGCCCTCTTTAGACGGTGCAGTATATAGACCGTTGCTGTCAATAGTACCGGCGCCGGACTCAGTAACTGACCAACGTACCTCTTGGTTGCTTGTACCCTCAAGTTTAGCCGTAAACCTAATTTGATCCATAGGTTTAATCTTAGTTGTATTAGGTGTTATTATAACCTTTACATTATCATCTATAAGAATTTCTTCTTCTTTTTCAACTTGAGACGGCTTAAATGCCCACCATCTAATATCTATTGATTGAGCACTTGTCTTTTCTAGAAGTTTTACTCCTATCTTCATAGTTCCTTTATCAGGATTTGCTATAGCACCTACTTCAACATTTGGAGCTGAAATTGTAAATTCTTCACTTGTGAATACATCACTATCCCCAAATACGAGTACATTGTCATTATTAGTTAAGTAATTTGCCTTGTTTTCTATAGCAGTTATAATACCTACTTTTCCATATCCCAATCCATGAACAAATTCATAGGTGTAGTAGGAGTTTCCAACTTTAGGATAGAAACCTAAATTGATTTTCTCTACGCCTGTAACAATATTTTCAGCAGGTATACTGTTACTAACAACCGGAGCTTGTACTACTTGCTGAACAGGAGCACTGGATCTATGCTCAATTACAGTATGGCTTGAGCTTGATGGTTGACATGAAACCATGCTTAAAGCCTGCAATAAATCATTACTTAGTAAGTATTGATTGAAAGGATTCTTTCTTATTTCTTCAATAAAATATGTTGATTGGTTAGAAATAATATGGAATTTTGCAAGATAGATGTATTGATCTTCTTTTTCTTCAATAATCTCATCAAAGTGTTTTGAATAGTACTCTTCGACTATTAGGTCGCGTATAGATCTTGTTGTAACTGTAACAGAGTCTTTTATGTTTTGTGAGATTCTGTCTCTATCTTGACCGATATCTATTACAAATGAACCTGCATCAATTTCGATATCGCAAAGTGCATCAGAAACTGCATCGCAATTAATGTAATAGTCTCTTTTTTCATTCTTATATGCAGATACCTCTGCTTCTTGATAGTCAACATGAAGTTTTGGTTCTCCATTAGCTGCCTTAAAGAATTTTCCTCCAATATCAAAACCATATTTAACTGGAGCTGATACATTGTTTTTCTCAAAAATCACAGATACCTTTAGGCTGCTAAGCGGATTAACATACTTAGTTATCTCTAATGATAATTTAATGCCGTTTTTGTTGTAAACTGGGATAGTTTTATTTACTAAGTGTACAAGATTTAGATGTTTTGGATCCGGCTCTTTAGAGGTTAGGAATAGGTTATAACCTTCGCTAATTCTATTATATTCTTCGCTTACTCCATTGTCCTTTCCTGAACCTGCAACTGAGAATGTGCTTTCTTTAAAACTCTCCTTGTATTCAATACATAAATACATATCGCCATTTTCTTTGTTCTCTTCAAAACCCTTAATAACACTTAATCTCTTAACGCTGGGCTCCGGGACTACAATTTCACGTCCTGCATAGTCTATCGCTATTCCGGATTCTAAAGAAAAGGTTCTGCTGTCTACCAAAAGAACATCCAAACCTGATACAATACCTGCACCATTTAACATGCGGTTACCAAGTCTTCTCTTAGAATTAAAATAAACCTGCTCGCTTTCAAAATCTCTTACAGTCATGAGTTTTCCAAAAAAATAGTGGTTACGTTCACAAGAATAGTATTGTTTATTATTCATACAAAACCTCATTTCTCAGTGGATTTAAATTTTATAAATCATACTCCCACTGTCTATATGATTTACATTAAAATATTTCAATAACTAGATATTTTGTGATCCTGTTAAGTATATAGCATCAGGTTCATCGCTTGAAGCGTGATTTTCAAGCACAATTTGCTCACTCTTAGATGTATAAGTATTAACTCCTAAATAGCAGTGATGGTCTAAGTAAATTTCATTATTAAGAACTACTAAATTACATATAGAATCTATAGGCTTCATCATATTAATGATTCTTAGAAGCTCGGCGTAAGTTTCAGGTCCTATATGATCCTTTGCCGGAATGATAACGCTAAAAACATACTTATTTGATCCATATAGAGTTTCTATATGTTCTTTTGACTCTCTATAATAGTCATTATTTACAACACTAAATTGTTCAACTATTATAGGTCTTATTCCAATGTAAGTTTCTATCATATCACTCAAGGCCCTTTTAGTACCCTTCTTTTTATAGATACTAATTACCCTTTTTAATAGTTTTCTAAGTTTTTCTTCACCCCATATATATGAGTTCTCAACAGAAAACCATTGTGTAAGCCATTCCAAAAAAACTGGATCTGTCTTTTCAGGATCAAATATGACAGGTATATTGTCAATTTCATCCTCAAAGTCCACATATATAGATTGGAATATAGACAAATATCTTGCTAAAAAAGTATTTTTGTCTACTCCTCCTCTATATATTTGAGGCAGGTAATTTATAAATGAAATTCTTGGATATTCAATTTTTAGCTTTTCTATTTTTAACGCCTGGCTGCTATAGTTTATTACTTCCATAGCAAACCAAAGGTATCTTCCCTTAAATTCATATAGAACAAGGTCAGTTGGATTGTCAAAGGTTTTAGCTCCTAAGGCATTTAAAACCTCAAATTTCATTTGATAATCGATATCCTTGCTTAATAAATACTCATCTAAGTTCATATTTGATATGTTATGATAGTCTATATCCTTAGGTAAGTCAATTTCAAGACTGTCGCTTGAGTATATCTTAAGTCTTAACTGAACATTTTGCGGTATATCCATATCTATTCTTAACCTATGCCAAACCGTCTCGGCTTGACCGCTGTCAAATGATGAAGAAATATAGACACCATTTGCAGATGTTTCGCTTTGGGAAAACATCATATCATCTTTAAATTCAAGATTTTCAATATAACTGTCTTCCTCCCAATCGCTTTGCCTATTTAATATAAAGCACCTGGTCCCCAAACTCATAAAAACACCCCCTTACTAATATCATTAAATATTTGCACTCTTAATATAATTTATGTCTAGGTTTTCTATATAGTAAACTGCATTTGCAGGCACTATCACATCATCAGCCATGTTTCGTTTAACATCTGCTCCACTTGTTTCAATATATAGGCTGTCCACATAAGAAACACAATGAAGTTTATCAAGTGTTCCAAATAGATCCCCATAGTATAAAGTTTGTCCACAATCTCTATTAAGCTTTTCAACAAATTTCATTATTTCATCTGAAATTTCATCAGCACTTTGCTTATAATAAGAGTTTACAACAATTTGACCTCTTATTTCAAGCCCTACATAAAGTGGTCCGGTCACTTTTACCTGAGTATTAATAAGCCTATAACTATCCAAATAATTCTTTATGTTGTCCTCATAGCTTTTAAGGTTATTAGGGTTCTTAGGATTTTCATAACCATTTCTAACTACTATGTTTACATCACTTTCATTTTCATTATCCGGAGGTAATACCTTTATATTCTCAATTATTAATCCCGGAGTTTGTTTTGCTATTTTTTCAAAATCATCGGCAGTGACAGCCTTTTGATCGTTTTCCAATACATCGGCTGCCCTATTTCTAATATCCTCAAACTGATCTGAATCTCTTCCGCCTTTTGCGGGAGTTATTTGATCTATAACCAGTTGGTTAATTAGAGGATTTTGGGATCTTACATTTTTAATCATGCCCTCTCTTATATTGGAGTCTTTTCCCTTTGTATATGTAAGAGAGCAAAGAATAATATTGTCTTTTCCCTTTCTTGGAGCCTGACCCATTTCATGATTTCCAAATAGTATTCTATCTTTTTCAAAATCTAATACATAGTGTTTATCGTACTTACTCGAAGAATAAAAATCGGTAACCTTGTCCCACTTATCAAAGATTTCAACGCCATCTTTTAGGTAGCCACACATTAATCCAAAGTCGTCGTAACACACATCTTTCAACGGGAATTTCACCATTTGTGATGAGCAGCCCTTGCCGGAAGCTAAAAGTATCTTTGAACTAACTGCCTTATCGTAAGATATTACCATAACGGCATCATCATCACTGCTTAAATTCTTCGTATATGCTTTAAGGTTTTCAACATAGAAGTCTGCTACATTTTCCTTAACCTTTTGCTCAACTCTATAACTATCTATTTCCTTCCATCCGTCTTTATACCTTACATAAACTAAGTGATCTCCATAAATAGCAAGATTTGATGCTATAGAAAATTTTTCGCCTTGGAAAAGCATATTCTTTTTTACAATAATGTTCTCACACATTGTCGACTTTTGGGTTACTTCAAAAACATTTGTCTTGATATTAGTAATCCTTGGAGCAAAGTCATAATTTTGATCCATAAGTTTTGCCCTTATCGAGTAATTTCCATCTAGTGGAAGCATTTCACCCTCAATTTCAAATTTAATTGCACCCGAAAATAGGAACTTATGTGTATTATCAAATATAACTCTTACTCTATGCCAGCCTACTGACTTTCCTCTTCTGCCATAAAATTCCCAAAAAACCTTTGCCATATCTATAAAATCATCGCCGGGCTTTATTGGATTTCTTTTGTATTTATCCTCAAGGAAGGTCTTAAAGTAAATGCTGAATTTTTGGTCTTTTGAAATAGGTTTATCAAAATTAATTGTGAATGTAGGATGATCGTACCTATTTTCCTTATCATCAAGTTCACCAAAAATATTAAAAATTCTTTTATCATCAAAATTTTCACGTTTGACAATCTGTGATTTACCTTTATTTTTAAGCTCAACACTTACAATATTAGAGCTAATTATTTGTTCTGCACGGTTATTTTCAAAATCCATGTCATCGACATACCATTTTGTACCTTTTGGGATAACTTGATCCTTTAAAACATTTGAAACATGTAAAAGAGTTTTAGCTCCTTTATTATACTTTCTTTCTATATTTAAAAGATCCAAAAATTTTATTTTGCCGGCATCTTTTATCTCATTAATATGGTCATGCTGTATCACTTTAAGCCAGGCAAATAGCTCGATTAGGGTAATTCCCGGATCAGATTCCTGAGTATTAGTCCATTCATCGCTCAACTGCGTTATTTGCTTCTTGGCAGATTCAACAATGTCATCGAAGCTCTGATTGTTTAATTTTTCTAAATCAATCATCTAATGCACTCCTTACTGTTTATTCAACGGACATATTGATATCCGGCTCACCAAAAACAGGAACTGTGAATTTTTGATTCTTAACCTCATCAAAATCAACTTCCTTTTTACCATTCTTGGTAATAACTTTTGTAAATAGATTTATTTCTTTTATCCATTTAATGTGAGGTGTCATCTTGATATAGTTGTAAATAAGCTCTTTTCTTGGAATAGTTCCTATTTTCCAACCGTTTCCGTCAAATCCGCCTTCTATTGGATCTAAGAATTTCTTCAATTTATCATAGACCTGCTGATATGCTTTTTGATAATTGTTATATTCATCTATTACAATTTCCAAGTTAACCGAAATCTCAACATAGATAGTTTCAAAAACGTGAATTTTACTGCTGTTCTTAAATGTAATTGCCGCTTTTTGATCTATATAATCATAAACTCTTTTCTTGAGCACTGCGAACTTTTCATAACCCTGCATATAATCCTTAGGAAGAACTGCAATAGATACGGTACCTATTTCCTCTTCATTTAAATTGTTAACATGAGGGATACATTTAACTTTGCTTATATTTCTATCGTTATAAGCTATAGAATTTTCAAAATCACTTAATGTAACAACCCTGTCCATATCACTTATATGATACGACATTCTTTCCGCTGCAAAATCTACAGTTTCCATATCTATACCGCCCACCATAGGCTTAAGATTTGTTACTTTACTTATATATGGTACTGAACTTGAAAATCCTAAAATCCCGTTAGCGGGCACATTACCTACGCTACCACTTGAAATATTGTATTGAACTTTTATGCTTTCCTGATTTTGATGACAAGGTATTTTTCCATATCTGCCGTTGCCAAAGATTATTTGACCCTTATTGTAGTCTATTTCAAATACACGCTCATCATAATCTGCGGCAGCTATGCTGTGAATCGGCTTCCATTCAACCCAAATTTCCTTAACTCTGCCCTTTTCGTCATATTCCTTTTGATAGCTGCTTCCGTCATCGTTAATAAACTTTTCCTCTTCCACTACTGAAAGATGTTCAAACTCATTAACCCATACTCTTGCGTTAGAAATATTTTTACTTGATAGATTGCAAATTTTATTTTCCTCTCCCAAATCAATTGAAAAATATTCAGGAGATCTTGTTTCCATTTGCTCAACACCTATGGTATTTAGGTAAATACCATTTATTATTGGGTGAGTTGTGACATTATCAACTGTTGAATATTTAGAATCATGATTTACTATTCTAATAAAGTAACCCGACTTTCCAAATAAATCAGACTTAACAAAGTCCTTTTTGCCTATGATTGTAATAACACCACTGTGTGAAAGATTTTCCGTAGGATCCATTATCTCAAGATTTTTCCACTCATATGCACCATTTCTGTTTTTAGCGTAATACTCCCAAACAAGTGACGGATTATCCTTATGGAATCCTTCTTCCAAATCTAGTAGTATCCTTACCGGACCCTTATCAATTTTTTGATCAAAACACATATAGATTGTGGGCTTGTCAATTAGATTTTTCTTTAATAGAGTTTCTCTAAGATCTCCGGTAAGATTTATGCGCTTAGTCTTTAAATTTGATTCAACTGTAAGTGATGTGCACTTGCATCCTTCATTTAAATAATCATAGGATATATCAATGCTGTTTATATAAGGTGTTATATAGTCAGCAAACACATTAAAGGCATTTTTTATCTTTGTAATTCTTGCTCTTATAAAGATATTTTCAGCCGGACCTACAGTAAAGCTTTGCATATCGTCAGGACAAATAAACACGATTTCTTTTACGCTTGAATCTCCTTCTTTGGCTTGGAAGAACTCTTCACCCGTATCATCCTGATAAAGTCTTGACCATCCAAAACCATTCCAGTATTCCCAAGCTACCTTTTCTATTTGAACATCTTCGGGATCCGGGTTTGCAAAATCCATATCTGTCATTAAGTAACGGTATCTTGTATTATCGGGCATTTGTTCAGTGTTTATCTTTGCTTTCAAAAACTTCATATTTATCTTTAAAGTAATTTTGGCACCTTTTTTAGAAAATGCCTCACTTGATGCAATATAGAAGTCAGTATATAAATTATATTGCTCTCCAAACGGGAAAAAGTCATTTTTAGCAAGTTCAGTTGAGTCGTTAACAAGAATATCAGAACTTAATTCCTTTGCTTGCGAAGCATACATTATACTTGTGACACTTAATTCATCTTTAGGTATCTTATTAAATATACATCTTATATAATATGATTCCTCTGAATTAACTTCGCAAACATCACTTCCTGAATCAAACTGAAGCCTTATTCCATTCGAATTTTTGCTAATATTTTTGATATCATTCCATTGTCCTTCTTTATAGTACTGCCACTTAACGTTATTCTTATCAACAAAAATATCCGCTAAACTATTGTTATTAGCAAGTGATTGATTGTCATAAAATTGTATCCTGATATCAGACTTATCGCCTGTCTTAAATATATAATCTGATTTAAAGTATATTATGTGTTTTTGCAAGTTCTCACTTAATGTACTGTCATATATTCTAAACGGCGAAATTTGATTATTTTCATCTTTATTGAATTCATATACATTATTTATAATATCATTTTTCCCGTCTGTCATATATATAGAATTGATTTTATTATCAATTGCATACATAACATCTTGAGTTCTATAAAATACTCTTCCTTCTTCATTATCCGCAGCTGCATACACATTTGTCCCCATGTCTATATATGTACCGCCCGAACCCTTTGTAACATCTACAGTTATCATTCCCGTAGCAGGGATTGAAGGCAGGAATTTTATACCCAATAGATTTAAAAAAGTCATATAGTAATTGTATAGCGACCTATTATATTTAGTTATTGAGGTTTCAAACATATTAGCAAAAATTTTTGAGAATATAACTCCAAAGTCGGGGTCGTTTTCATCAAAATTCCACTCCGGGACATATTGTTTTGCTAGGCTTTTGATTTCTGCAAGGACATCCTTTGCATCTCTGTTATCTAGTTTTGGAATATTCAACTTTTCTCCCCCTTTTCATTATATTTTTTCTCCATCAAGTAAATTTGTTTCTTTAACTATAGTTTCTTCTCTGCCGGTAATCGCAGAGTCGTAAGTTATTGATGTCACAAGTGTAGAATTGTCTCCTTCTTGAGCTCTTTCTACATTAACATTCAAGTTGTCTATGTTTTCTTCCCAACGTCTTAAAGAACGAGTAACTTCTTCTTCCACTTTCCTAGTTAGTATAGGACTTATTCCTTGGAATACAAATTGATTTAAGCTTGATCCAAAAGAATGAAGTTGCTTTCTTTCGTAAGGTTCGGTTTGTAGGATAATTTTGATTGATTGTTTGACATTATCCTCATCCTCAACAGTCATAATTCTGCCCGTTGTTTTGTTTACTTCAATTGGAAATTTCCAACCTCTAAGTTTAGCCATTTAGAACCACCATCTCCCCATGCATGATTTTTAAGTTTGATAATTCGCATGATAAATATCAATATATATTAATTTACATTGACCATAGTACCTTTAACATTAGTTTTTCCTGATGAACTCAAGTCTAATTGAGAATTAGCCTTAACGCTCACTGCCGCCTTACCTTCCATAGATACTTGCTGACCTGTCATTTCTAATTTGTTACCTGATTCAATTTTAATACCACTATCGTCAATAGTGATACCGGAGCTTGCCCCTTTGAGCTCTATCTTTTTTTCTGCTGTTATTGATATTGTACCATCATTTGCACTAAGAGTCATCAAATTTTTGCCGTCTTTATCAGATATTTTAATAGAATTTCCTTTATCGTCTATTTTTATGACCATCTCTTTAGCAGACTTTATTTCTATATTTTCTTCGCCTTCTTTATCACCAAACGTGATAGTATGGCCTGACCTGGTTTTTATCATCCTTATATCATTTACACCATTTTCTACCGGAGATGGCATTGTATAGTCTGCACGGTTACTGTATAGGCTTCCGATAACATATGGCTGAGACATACCATCTCCGCAAAAGGCTACTAATACTTCATCTCCAACCTCGGGAAGAAATTGTATACCGCAACTTTTGCCTGCCATAGGAGAAACTACTCTTATAAAGCCTGTTTCCTGCTCTGAAGTGCCCAAATTTAAAAGCCTAACCTTTACTCTTCCCATTTTTTCGTCATCATTTATGTCTGTGACTATTGCAGGAGTTACACCCAATAACATACTCCTATTAATATTTGGATTTGATTCAATCATGCTCATATTGTATTCACCTCAAACTTGCAATGTGTACGATATTCTGAACTGTTTACTTCATGGCGGACTTCCGTTACAAAGTATTTGCCATTTAAATCCTCATTAAAGCCCTTAATTTCCACATATGTACCCGGTTCAATTTCAGGAACACCTCTTACCTCAAAACTTCCCTTAGCGAAGCCCATTGATAGTCTTTCAAGCTCGGCCTGTGCTCTTTTTTCAGCTTCTTCCTGAGAATTTACTGTGTTGTCTATAATGACGACTGTCTTTTTATCATCTATAACCTTTGCATCTGATCCTTCTTGTTTTCCATCACCTATTTTATTCTTTAGAGTGCTTGCTTTTCCCTCTATAGGTTCTTCGGGATTCTTTTCATCGTTACTTCTAACGATTACTGTATTGACCTGATCCGAAAGAGTAGCCTCTCTGCTAAAACCTAGCATATCGTTACTAGGCTCTATTTCGATAGCGGCATCGCCGGTTGGATATTTAATAAAGAAGACCTTGCCGTTAAACACATAAAATAAGTAATTAAGCTTTTTGGCGAGTCCTGCGACAAACTCATAATCACTTTGATCATATTGCACTATTGGAGTTGTAAGCTTTTGAGTTTCTGTTATCTCAGTACCATCATAATAGGCACTGTAGTCCTTTAAAAGTTCGGTTACTGCCTTGGAATAACTGTCTGTAGCTGCAGTTTTTACATCCATACGCCTGCTGTTCATCATCAATGCCTTAACATCCATGGCCTCTATTGTATAAGTTATTTCAGTTACCGTTTCAACATTGACGCTTACGGTGTATACATATCCTACAAAGACCTTTTCAAGTTTTTTGTCGTATCCCATTTTAACTTCTACTTTAGTTCCAAGCTTAGTGATTTCCTGAATACAACTGTCATCCTTAATTTTTCCACCCTTGGAATCATAGCTTGCAAACTTAGATTTAAGGCTAAATGTGCAAACGCTTGACTCAAGGCCTGTGGAAAGTACAACTGAAACATCAGTTATAAGTAGGTCTTTTTCCTTCATTATATCTTTTCCGCCTACTTCTATAGTTACCTTAGGATCTTCAAAATCATTATATTGTTTTTTAAAGTCTTTAAGTTTTTTACCCATAATTATGTCACCTCCATTGGTATAAAATATATAATATTAAATATTTAAAAGATATAAAATCTATCAATCATAAGTCGATGTATCTTCTTCTTCTTCCAACGCAGTAGAATCGGGAGAGCTTGTGTTATCTTTTGGACTACCTGATGCTTTATCTTGTACATCCTCAGCCTGTTTTGGTGGTACTTCCGTAATCCTTAAACTTACCTCGGCTCTAAGCGCATAGCCTTCCGGAGAAAAGTAAGTATATCTGACACTCAAATCATTAGCAAATCCGGTAATATCAAACGTTCCCCACATAAATTGAATCATTGTTACTACCTTTTCCACTTTACCATTTTCTGTTCTTTTCCCGGAAACAGCTTCTTTAAGCCTTTTAAGGCAAGTCAACTTTGGGTTATCCACATATATGTCACTTACCTTGTTACCCCAACTGTATCCTGCAAATTGCCTTGGTAACTTACCATCGTGTTGCTCTTTAGCTTTATCACCACCCATTTTACCTGTAATGCAACTCATAATACCACTAATTGCACCCGTAGTACTAAGTTTATTATAAGCCAACTCATATGTATCAACCAAATCGAAAATAAGATCCATACTCATAGTATGGGAACCTGAACTACGTACTGGTTTTCTCTTTTCTTCCTTACCTTCAAGATTTTCCTGAACCTCATATCCTATACCATAAGACTCATATATAGAGCTTGGGTTTATCATTACATTCCATACTTCCGTGGGTTTTTGATAAGCATAAAAAATAAGCTTCGCCTTTGTCGATGTACCGAATACAGCATTTCCAAGTGCTTGTGTTCCAAAACTTGCCATAATTTATTTCCTCCTATCTTGATATGCCGCAGCGTTTGCGCTCCAGCTCTAATCTTTTTTCTATTTTATTCATTATTTGCCTTGATATATCGTCTACATCAATATGAACATCACGTATTGCGCTGTCGACATAACTTCTAATCATATGTTTAGTCTCTTCTTTGTCCATCCTTTGTTGAGCAGCTGACATACCGTAATGCTCCTCAACTACTCTTTGCTGCGGTGCATTCTCCATCTGAGATCTAAGAGCACTCATACCGTCTTTTAGATCAGATGTCTTTTGGGAAACATTTTCAAATGAAATAGGCTGTTTGTATTGCATATGATCCGCAGGAACGTAATTTTCCTCCACACCCTTTAGATGGTTAAGAACTGCAAATTCTCTACCAACATCTTCAATTACATCATTATAATATGTTCTCAAATTATTTCTATTATGCACTATTGATTCATTTGGAGTAGAGCCTTTTAAAATAGAATTTTGTACATTTTTTCTAATTAATTTTGCAATACGTCTTGTGGATTCACGCTCCTCTATTTCAGGAGTAAAACTATTTATATTATAATCTAAACTTATCCTATTTTGCAATGTAAGCTCTTGGTTTATTGTCGTATTTATATCTTTTTCTAGCTTTTTGGTCAACATATTTCTGCTAAGAAGAGAATTTTTGACTATATTACTAACACTTTTAGATATATTGGAAATATTATTTTGTATTCTTTTTTCTATAGTGTTATTAACCTTAGCTAACTCGTTTTCAACCTTATTTTCAATAAGAATATTTTGATTGTTTGAAATCGTCTCAGTCTCATTCGTGACATTTGTTTCCCTATTTATTAGGTTTGTCGTCACAAATGTGTGCTCTGCCGTATATTTCTTCAACGCCTTGTTTGCTATCGTGTTATATTTGTTTTCTACTTCTCTTGATAGCAACGTGCGGTTTGTATTCTTCTCTATAGTTACTAGATTCTCGAGCACTTCTTGTTC
>CAKSHI010000017.1 GCA_934457115.1 uncultured Eubacteriales bacterium
TACTTCTACAATATAGACTTAGGATACTTTATCGATAACAACAATAATAGATTCAAAAAGAAACTTATTGATTTCGATGACAAAATTAAGTCTACTAAAGATTAATTTTAAAACCTCCCCCATCATAGTTTGAGGGAGGTTTTTTTCTTTTATGGAATAGCTTTACTTTATTTAGTTAATACTAGATTTTGTGGGAGTTGATAAAATGAATTTTAGGACAGACTTAGCCCTTGAACGTCGACAAAACATAAAAGAAAATATAGATGGAATAACCGTTCAAACGAAAAATATTAAAGATTCAACAATAACCAATATAAAAGTTGAAAACGAGGACGCCGCCAAGCGACTTTTTAAACCTATTGGGGAATATATTACGGTTGAGGTCCCCGCACTTACGGACAATTTTTTTTATAACGACGAAAAGATTAGAATGATAGCGAGTGAAATAAAAAGGCTTATCCCAAAGGAAGGATTGGTTTTAATAGTGGGGATAGGTAATACGAAAATCACTCCGGATGCTTTGGGTCCAAAAGCCGCCGAATATATTTTAGCGACAAGACATATATCAAACGAACTCAAAAGGTCGACAGGACTTGAAGGCTTGAGGTCAGCTGCAGTTTTAGCGCCGGGGGTATTGGGTCAAACGGGTATAGAAACCACTGAAGTCATAGAAAGTCTATCTAAAAAACTTAAACCTTCCTGCGTGATATTAATTGATGCATTGGCTTCAATGGAGCCTAAACGCTTAGGCTGCACGATTCAAATATCGAATACGGGAATATCACCGGGTTCAGGGGTTGGCAACGCAAGACCTCTTATAGATGAAACCTCCTTAGGTGCACCCGTCATAAGTATAGGGGTTCCAACGGTGGTTGACGCTTCTACATTAGCAAAGAGTTTGCTTAATGACAGCGATTTAGAGGATAGGGCCGAGGAACAAGTAAGTCCAAGGGGTGAACCCATGATGGTTACGCCAAGAGAGATTGATTTGCTAATTGAACGAGCCTCCAAACTTTTAGGAATGTCGATTAATTGTGCACTTCATCCCGACTTTTCAACAGAGGATCTTTTCTCACTGGTCATGTGAGGAAATATATTAGTAATAAAAGCCTCCTTTTATTCATAGTCTTATTTATGGAGTAAAACTATGTTGTATAAAAGGGGTGCATATGAATGCGTCTTAGGAAAAAGAAAAAGCTTTTATCTAAAATAATGTCTTTAGTGGCTGTCATTTGTTCAGTTTTGGCGGCTTGGTGTTTTGTTGTAAGGGTACCTTCGGCGAAACTAACCTCTAAAAATGATATCGAGATGATTGCCGCAAAAACAGTACTTCCAAGTGGGAATACACCTCAATCCAAGGACAAGAGTTATGACGAGAACAATATTTTTGGAATTTTGGGTAAGAAGTCGGATTCATACGCTTTGGAAGCTTTACCTTCTTCCAAACAAGACGTACAAGCCAATGTAGATACACAAGACCACAGTGGAGAAAAAACATATAAGATAAATGAAAGTCAGTTTGGTGCTTCGGGCGTAAAGTATGAAAACTTTTATGTTAAGAATACTACAGGCTTTGACTTGAATATAGGAGAGTTCCTTTCAAGGACTCCGGATATTCAAAACGTAAAGTCAGAGTCCCCAAAGGTGTTGATACTTCATACTCATACGACGGAGTCATATATGGACTTGGATCAAGGTTTTTATTACGAGAGCTTTTATCCAAGGTCAAGCGATGACTCTAAAAACGTAACCCAAGTAGGAAATGCGATAACATCAAGTTTAGAACAAGCCGGCATTGGTGTAATACATGACACAACCCATCATGATGATCCAAGCTATAACGGTTCATACTCAAGAGCTGCGGAAACGATAACTAAAAATCTTGAAAAGTATCCTTCCATACAGGTCGTTTTGGATATTCATAGAGATGCTATAGGTGATAACGAAAGCGGGAAAGTAAAACCTACTTTTGTGGCAAATGGAAAAAAGGCTGCACAAATAATGATATTGTCAGGGTGTGATATGGATGGGTCCATGGGATTTAGTGATTGGCAATATAATTTGAGTCTTGCGTTAAGACTGCAAAAAACAGCAGAAACTATGTTTCCCGGCATGACAAGGGCAATGTCGTTTGGAGAATTTAGGTATAACATGAATTATACTCATGGTTCACTTTTAATAGAGGTCGGCACAGACGGTAATACATTAGATGAGGCAGTTTATTCCGGAAGTATGCTTGGTAAAGCCCTTGCAGACGTGCTTTTGAAATTAGAGTAAAAAAGAAGGAAAAAAATGAAAAAGAACAGTAAAAGAGAGGAAACATTAATAAATACCTTTTATATTATACTTTTTATATTATTGATAGGCCTTATGTTTGTAGGCTTTGTAATTGCGGATAATAATATGCACAAGACCAATTTTTTTAAGGCTGATAAAATCTTAGATATGGATAATAATAATTTTGAAGCAGTTATTTTTAGATTTAATAAAATAGCAGGTGAAATAAAGAGTTATATATTGTCATGCATAAAATGGTGATTAATGTATATTATACAAAATGTATGGTGTATCGTTTTTAATACTATTAAATTAAATGAAGTTTATTGGTTTATTGAAAAATATGTAATAATATAGTATAATTAAGAAGTTATACATTGTTCTAATAAGTTCATGGAAATAAGGGGAGGGGCCAAATGAAAAAGGGTATTAAGAATTTAGTGTGTTTTGCGGCTGTTTTGTCAGTTATTTGTATATTAAACTTTAGTATACAATCAAATGCCGCACCTGACAATCAATATAAAAATGCAGCTTCTTCATCAAGCACTCCATCATCAAGTGCGGCAAGTTCTTTGCCACCATCTTCATCGACACCCTCCTCCAAAAATCCGAGCACTCCTGCAAGTTCAAAACCGGCGTCAAGTTCAGTGCCGTCGTCAAGTTCGAAGCCGGCATCAAGTTCGGTGCCACCATCAAGCAGCAGTAGGGCTCAATCGTCCTCAAGTAATGTACAAAGCTATGCAAGCTCTTCTCAAAATACAAGTTCAAGTGAGGCATCCGCATCTTCAAGCGAGGCTTCATCTTCATCAAGTGAATCCTCGAGTTCATTATCATTGCCTGTGGTTAGCGAAGATGACATATCTCTTCCGCACGTGCTGGCATCAAGCGATAATTCTGGCAATAACAATATGTTGTTTGGAATAATTGCGTGGGCATGTATTATTTTAGGTGTAGCGATTGTAATAATAGTATTGTTGAGTAATAGAAAGGCCCATAAAGGGTACGTTGCAAGAAAAAGATATAATAATGGGTTTAGAAGAAAAAAGAAGAACTTACTTCCTGATAAGTATTATAGAAATATAAAACGTAAATAACGAGAGTCACCTATTATTAATAGTAGGTGACTTTTGTTTTGTCATATTAATTTGCGGTTACTTGTTAATTATATTACAAAGAATAGATATTTTTGATAAAAATAGACATATCTATTGAAAAATCGGTTCAAATATTTGGTATGTTTGCGTATTGATAAAAAATACCTTTAGATTTATAATATTAATTGTAATAAGTTAGAATTAAAGGAAAGGAGTTTAATGAAAAATTTTAAGACTTATACAAAAATAGATAAAGTAAGATAAAACGTTATAATTTTAATACATTATATTGACAAAGCGATTGGTAGATTTTATAATTATTGGATACGGCAATTTTGATTTGAAGGGAAAAGGTGTTTAATGAGAAAAGTATCAAAAAAAATTATCTCTTGTTTTATGTTGTGCGCATTAATGATGTCAAGCATTATGGGTTTTGCGATTACTTCCAATGCAGCGAGTGAAAATAGTGGTGAAGTGTATTATGTAAATACGAGGTCTTCATTGGAAAGTGCAGTTGACAAAGCGCATGATGGCGACTGCATCGAATTTACTGATGATATAGTTTGTGATGGAAATCTAAGGGTTAGTAAAAGAATAACAATTGATCTTAGATATCATTCTTTAACATTTAAAGGCATGTGGGCAGAAAGAGGATTAATAACTAAGAATGGCCCCACTTTAAAAAACGGTGTAATTTATGGAGCTGATAATTCAAGAAGTGCTATTGCAGTATATGGTGGTGAATTAAGGCTTCAAAATATGGATGTTTTTGGTGGAAATCGTCAATCCGATTACACCGGTTCGTTCGCTCATTGTTATGGTATATACGCTGAGTTCACTTTGCCTGTGCCAGCATATACTAAGGTATATCTGAATAACTGTTATATTAAAGGCGGAAACAGTTATAAAAATGATAATCTACCCGGCAAGGCTATATTTGATGAATACAATGGCTTAGGAATAATTAGCGAAGGAAAGGGTTATATAGCAGTAGACGGCACAGCAGATGTGGATAGTGGCAAAAGCCAGAGAGAAGATTATACAAACGTGTATTATGTAGGTGATGAATCTTCATTGAGAAAGACAATTAACTGTGTCCAGGACGGAGATAGCATCGAATTTACTGATGATATAGTTTATTACGGAAATATAGATGTTAATAAAAATATAACAATTGATTTTAACAATCATTCTTTAAAATTTAGATATGCATCAAGGGGATTATATATTACTGCAAGTGAGGAGGTTACTTTAAAAAACGGCGCAATTTATGGAGATGAGGATTCATATAGTGCAGTTTATTTAGAGCATGGTTGTAGTAATTTAAATCTCCAATGTATGGGGATGAAGATTTATGGAGGAAATTGCAAATATATTAGTCAAAATTATGGTAACGGAATATATTCTTGGTCCTATTTTTACAAAATACGTATGAATGGTTGTTATGTTAAGGGCGGAGACGGTTATAGAAAGCAATATTGTGATGATGATCGAACCGGTAAAGCCATATACGGTGGTAAAGTAATTAGCGAAGGAAAGGGTTATAGAGCAGTAGACGGCATATGCAAATAAAATAGTTTTATATTTAAGATTTTGGAGGAAAAAATTTAATGAGTAAAAAGAGAATATCAAAAAGAATTATCTCTTGTTTTGTGTTGTGTGCATTGATGATATCAAGCATTATGGGTTTTGCAATTAACTCCAATGCAGCGAGTGTAAATGATAGTCAAGGTGGTAAAACATATTGTGTAGATAAGCAGTCTTCATTGGGTGAGGCGCTTAGAAATTCCAATGACGGTGACTGTATAGAATTTACCGACGATATAGTTTATTCCGGCACTATATATGTTAATAAAAATATAACAATTGACTTTAATAGTAAATCGTTAAGATTTATGAATACATCAAATGGGTTGTATATTAATGTCGATAAAAGCAAAGAAGTTACTTTGAAAAACGGTTCGATTTATGGGGCTAGTGATTCAAATTCTGCTGTTCATGCACGTGCAGGCAAAGTAAATTTCAAATGTATGAACGTTTATGGCGGAGATTGTAAACATGTAGATTACTCTTGGGGTAATGGAATATACGTATGTCGCGATGCAGAGATACATCTTGATGATGGTCTTGTTATGGGCGGAAATGGTTATAGAAGAAGGGATAGTTACGATATTCAAACCGGCGAGGCTATATATGGCAGCAAAGTAATCAGCGAAGGAAATGGCTATACAGCAATAAATGGTGAGTGTGGACCAATTAGAAAATAATAAACTGCTATGAGTATTGTGAAAATAGATAAAAACTTTGGAGGAAAAAATTTAATGAGTAAAAAAAGAATATCAAAAAGAATTATCTCTTGTTTTATGTTGTGTGCATTGATGATATCAAGCATTATGGGTTTTGCGATTACTTCAAATGCAGCGAGTGAAAATAATGGTAAAGTGTATTATGTAGGTACGCCGCAGGAGTTACATGATGCAGCTATAAGTACCAACGATGGAGACTGCATAGTATTTACCAACGATATAGTTTGTTATGAAAGTCGCTATGTTCATAAAAATATAACAATTGATTTTAATAATCATTCTTTAAAATTTAGATATAAATCAAGGGGATTATGTATTGATGCAAGTTGGGAGGTTACTTTAAAAAACGGTGCAATTTATGGAGCTAATGATTCAGATTCTGCTGTTCGTATAATTGGAGGTAATTTAAATCTCCAATGTATGCAGATTTATGGAGGAGATTGTAAATGGGGTGATTACCATAAGGGTAATGGAATATATTCTTGGTCCATGTTTTCCAAAATACGTATGAAGGGTTGTTATGTTAAGGGCGGAGACGGTTATAAAAAGCATGATTCTAATGATAATCGCACCGGTAAAGCCATATACGGTGGTAAAGTAATTAAAGAAGGAATGGGTTATATAGCAGTAGACGGCATATGCAAATAAAATAGTTTTATATTTATAATTTATATTTAAGATTTTGGAGGAAAAAATTTAATGATTAAAAAAAGAATATCAAAAAGAATTATCTCTTGTTTTGTGTTGTGTGCATTGATGATATCAAGCATTATGGGTTTTGCGATTACTTCAAATGCAGCTAGTATAAATAGCAGACAGAGATTAGATGGTACATATGTGTATTATGTAGGTGATGAATCTTCATTGAGAAAGGCAATTAACTGTGTCCAGGACGGAGACAGCATCGAATTTACTAACAATATATTTTGTTATGGAAATCTAGGGGTTAGTAAAAGAATAACAATTGATCTTAGATATTATTACCTATCATTTAAATGGGCGTCATATGGCTTGGAGACACATAGAGACGTTACCGTGAAAAATGGTGTGATTTATGGATCTAATGACTCAGATTCTGCTGTTTGTATTTGGAATGGCAACTTAAAACTTGAAAATATGAGTATTTTTGCCGGAAATTGCAACTCTTATACATATTATAAAGGTAATGGAATATATGCTTACTCCAGTTACAGCAAAATATATATGGATTACTGTTACATTCAAGGCGGACAAAACTACCAAAATTCCGGTATAAGATCAGGCAAGGCTGTATATGGCGGTACAATAATTAGCCAAGGAAGAGGCTTTGTGGTAGTAAACGGAGTATGTAGATAATCTACAAAATGATAAGTTGTTATAAGTATTGTGAAGGTCACTAAAGTTCTTGGGGGAAAATTTTAATGAGTAAAAAAAGAATATCAAAAAAAATTATTTCTTGTTTTATGTTATGTGCATTGGTGATGTCAAGTGCTATTGGTCTTGCAATTAATTCAAATGCAGCAAGCAAAAATGATGTTGACAATGTATGTATATATTTTGTAAACAATGAAAAATGGTTAAAAAGTGCAGTAGAAAGAGCCGTAGACGGAGACTCTATAATATTTACAAATGATGTAATCTACAATGGAGATTTAAAGGTTACTAAAGACATAAACTTTGATTTTGCAAATCATTCACTAAAGTTTATAAAATCAGTTAATGGCTTAGTGCTTGAGGGAAATAACAAAATTAACCTTAAATCCGGGGATATTTATGCAAGTAAAGATTCAAATTCCGCAGTAAGTATACGTTCGGGTGATGTGAGCTTTGAACATATGAAGGTTTATGGCGGAGATTGCAGTGGATACGGTACCGATGAAAAGGGTGGACACTACGTAAAATATTACGGTAATGCTGTATACTGCAAATCCGACAAAATCAGCGTATTTGTTGACGGATGCTACTTCCAAGGCGGAAATGGGTACAGCAAGGGAGTATTTAAGCCTTCAAGGACAGGTAAGGCAATCTATGGTGTAAATATTTTGTATGTTGGTACAGATGGATATAAAGCCGTAAACGGTGAATATAGATAAAAAAATAATTGCTTGGGTAAAACACCCAAGCAATTTTTTTGTATGTACAAATTCTTTAATGTGTTAATTCAAATTTGCGCAAGTTTTGTTTTCTTGTGTTGTAGTCCGGCATATACTTAGACACCTCATCATAAAAACGTTTGCTATGGTCTTTTACTCTTATGTGGGCGAGTTCATGGACTACTATTAAGTCGATAAGCTCCAATGGTAAGAGCATAATCCTATATGAAAAACATAGTGAGTTCTTATAACTGCAGCTGCCCCATCTTGATTTTGCAGACGTAATTTTTATTCCGCTTGGAGATACTCCCATGATATCACTATAATGGTTTACTCGTTTGGGTAAAAGGTCTTTAGCGAGTGCTTTTAGTTTTTCTATATCCTCTTTAGAAAGTGCATTATTTGAACGATTATTATTTCTATTTTGGATTATTTTCTTTTGCCTTTCAATCCATTGGGTGTGTTTTTCTACAAAGGAATCGATAAATTTTTTATTTACGTGCATAGGCGCCCTAACTATAACTTGGAGTTTGTTGTTTACACTCAAGGAAATGGTTTTTCTTTTGGTTTTTATTAAATGATAATCCATAATTAAAGTAGGCAGACCCCTTTGTTTCCTAGGCTTTCTATCATATCCTGCGGCCATATAGACGCTTGAACCTCTCCTATGTGAACCTTCTTTAAAAAGAACATACAAAGCCTTGATTGGCCGATTCCGCCACCTATTGTGTATGGAAGTTCGCCGTTTAATAGTGACCTTTGAAACGGTAGATTTTCTTTACTAATTTGACCTGCTTGTTTAAGCTGCCTTTTTAGGGCTGTTTCGTCGACTCTAATGCCCATAGATGAAAGTTCAAAGGCTATGTCTAAGACAGGGTAATATGCTATAATATCGCCATTTAATGTCCAGTCGTCATAGTCCGGAGCTCTGCCGTCATGAGGCTTTCCGTTTTTTAGGGGTAAACCTATTTGCATAATAAATACGGCACCTTTTTCCTTGGTAATTTGGTATTCTCGTTCTTTGGGAGAAAGTGAGGGATACATTTCTTCAAGTTCTTGGGTTGAAATAAAGAAAATATCTTCAGGGAGTATTTTGTCCAATGAGTTATACTTTGAGTTTATATAATTTTCAAGGTCTTTGAGAGCATTGTATATCTTACGCACAATTGATTTTAAGGTATTTAAATTGCGTTCCTCTTTTTTTATTATCATTTCCCAATCCCATTGATCCACAAATATAGAGTGTATGTTATCGAGGTCCTCGTCTCTTCTTATCGCATTCATGTCAGTGTATATGCCCTCGCCACACTTAAAGTCGTATTTTGCTAGGGCAAAACGCTTCCATTTTGCGAGAGATTGGACTATTTCAAAGTTTCTATTATCATCTTTTATATCAAATGAAACAGCTCTTTCAATGCCGTTTAATGTGTCGTTTAGACCGCTTTGTGATTCAACAAATAATGGGGCGGATATCCTTGTTAAATTTAGATTGCGTGCAAGTGCTTTTTGAAAATAATCTTTGATTTCCTTTATAGCGACTTCAGTTTGTATCAAGTTGAGATAAGGGGAGTACCCTTGAGGTATGGAAAATTTCATAAAAAACCTTCTTTACTATGAGTTTAGATATCATTATACATTTATTTACGCTTACTTTCAATGCAAAAATGTTAGAAGCCCATAAGGGATATACTAGATTAGTATTTTATTTATTTATGTAATATGAATACGCTCCCAAGGGGAAGTCGTCCTTGAGAGCGTAAGTGTTATATATTTATTAGTTTTTAAGACCGCTTTTTAGGTTTACTAGGTGGGCGACTGACGGGATACTTTCGCCTTGTTGAGATGATGTGGGGGACATCAATGCACCCGTTGCCATGAAAAGTACATTGCTAAGTTCAGCGTTTTTCATTTTGTTTAAAATTAATGAACATAATACTGATGCAGAGCAGCCACAGCCTGAACCTCCTGCATGTACGTCCTGCTTTTCCTTGTGATATATCATAAGGCCGCAATCGTTATGGCGGCTCCTTATGTTGATGTTATCTTGTTCCAAGAGCTCATAGAGAAGAGTACTTCCCACTTCGCCTAAATCTCCTGTTAGAATTAGGTCGTAGTCTTCAGGAGAGGTTTTGGTATCACTAAAGAAGTCCGTTAAAGTTTGTGCGGCAGCAGGAGCCATTGCAGCGCCCATATTGTTGGCATCCTTTATACCTAAGTCTTTTATTCTTCCAACAGTGACGGCAGAAATATATGGGCTGTTTCCCGAGTTTCCAACGACTATAGCACCCGAACCCGTAACTGTCCATTGTGCGGTGGGGGTACGTTGACCGCCATATTCAAGGGGAAAACGGAATTGCCTTTCGGCGGAACAAAAGTGAGAAGATGTGACAGCCAAACAATGGTTTGCCATTCCCGATTCAACCATCATTGAAGCAAGTATTAATGTTTGAGCCATTGTTGAACATGCGCCGTACTGCCCTAAAAACGGTATATTAAGCTCCCTAAGACCAAAGGTTGATGAGATACATTGGTTTAATAAATCTCCTGCAAAAATGAAGTCTATATCCGCAGACGTTAGATTTGATTTTTGTAAAGCGAGATTTACGGCCTCATTTTGAAGTTTACTTTCGGCCTTTTCCCACGAGGATTCTCCTAAGGTTGTATCATTGAATATTTTATCGAAATATTGAGATAAAGGGCCTTCGCCTTCCTTTTTCCCGCAAACAGAAGCAAAACCTTGTATAGAAGGCATTTGCATCATTTGTAAAGTGTATTTACCCAGCCTCTTTGCCATTAGATAACCACCATTCCTTTTATGTTGCTTTACTTACTATTCTTGACTATAACAATTTAATTATTCACAAGATTAAAAGAAAAGGGGCAATCTTTAAAATGGCATAAATAAAAAGTTGTAGGAAAACAACCGTTCAACCTACAACTTTTCTTTTCATGGTGAGCCATCGGAGATTCGAACTCCGGACACCTTGATTAAAAGTCAAGTGCTCTGCCAACTGAGCTAATGGCTCGTATTTAAATTAATCTATATAAACAAGCTTACGCTTTGTAATTTTCTTGGCTGGGATGGCTGGATTCGAACCAGCGAGTGACGGAGTCAAAGTCCGTTGCCTTACCGCTTGGCTACACCCCAATAAACTTTTTAAGGTTAAAATAGGTGGGGTGGATAATCGGATTCGAACCGATGGCCTCCAGAGCCACAATCTGGCGCTCTAACCAACTGAGCTATACCCACCATATGGCGCGCCAGAAGGGACTCGAACCCCTGGCCTACTGCTTAGAAGGCAGTTGCTCTATCCAGCTGAGCTACTGGCGCAAAATCAACTAACCAATCAAAGACTATAGTTTTTGATTAATTTGGAGCGGGTGATGGGAATCGAACCCACGCCATCAGCTTGGAAGGCTGAGGTTCTACCATTGAACTACACCCGCGTATCAACGACGTTATTAATAATATCATACACTAACGTCGTTTGTCAATACTTTTTTTGAAAAAAATTTAAAAATTTTCTAGATTGTGATTTTTATACCATTTTCGACCGAAATCTTCATTTCTTTTATGCAAGAATCGCCCTCATTTACCAGTATAGTAGCAATTTTATCCTCTACTTCTTTTCTAATGGTATTTCTAAGATCTCTTGCACCACTTTTTCCACCTATAGATTTTTGAGCTAAATATTCTAATACTTCATCGTCGTACGACAATTCAATATCACGTTCTTTTAAAACTTCCTTGTATTCGTCAAGTAAAAGCTTAGCAATTTCTTTAAAATCATCCTTATCAAGATGTTTAAACACTATTATATCGTCCACACGGCTTAAAAATTCAGGCCTTAGGAATTCAGAAAGAGCATTCATTGCCTTTTCCTTGGACATTTCAAATTCACTCTTTGCAAAGCCCATGGCATTATCTTTTTTATTGCTGCCTGCATTCGATGTCATTATTATAACCGTATTTTCAAAATTTACAACTCTTCCATGAGAATCAGTTATACGACCCTCATCTAGGATTTGAAGTAAAATGTTCATAACATCGGGGTGGGCCTTTTCTATTTCATCGAAAAGGATAACAGAATAAGGTTTTCTTCTTACTTTTTCAGTGACTTGTCCTGCCTCGTCATAGCCCACATATCCCGGCGGTGAACCTATAATCTTTGAAACGGCGTGTTTCTCCATAAATTCGGACATATCAAGTCTTATTAAGGTTTCGGGAGTATCGAAGAGCTCATTTGCAAAGACTTTGACAAGTTCAGTCTTTCCGACTCCTGTTGGCCCTACGAAAATAAATGATGCGGGTCTTCTCCTTGGGCTTATTTGGATTCTGCTTCGCCTAATAGCCGAAGCGATTGCTTCTATAGCTTCGTCCTGACCCTTAATTTTATTTGAAAGAGCCAATTCCATATGAGCTAACTTTGCAAGTTGATTTTCTTGTATTTTTGAAGATGGTATTCCTGTCCATAATTCTATTACATGAGCAAGGTCGCCATCGGTCACATAGTTATCCTTTAAAGCGTCTTTAGAGTCCATTTCAGCCTCTTTTTCGAGGTTAGCAATCTCATACCTTGCTTGAGCCAATTCTTTGTAATCTTGGTCAGTTTTTTCCTCAAGAGCGGTTATGTCGTCTTCTTTACGTTTAATGCTGTTTATTTTTTTAAGAAGGCTTTCATATTTATCTCTTTTTACATTTCTTAAACTTGCGCATGCGCAGGATTCATCGATAAGGTCGATAGCCTTGTCGGGCAAAAATCTGTCAGTTATATAGCGTTCTGAGAGAACTACTGCACGGCTTATAAGACCGTCTGTCAATTTTACCTTGTGATAGTCCTCGTAATAGGATTTAATGCCTTTTAGCACTGTAATAGTTTCGTTTACTGAAGGCTCTGCTACAGTGACGGGCTGGAATCTTCTTTCGAGTGCAGAGTCTTTTTCTATATATTTTCTATATTCTGAGAAGGTTGTAGCACCTATAACCTGTATTTCGCCTCTTGATAGGGCCGGCTTTAATATATTTGCCGCATTCATGGTACCTTCTGAATCGCCGGTACCTACAAGGTTATGTACTTCGTCGATAAATAAGATAATATTAGAATCCTCTTTAATTTCCTCGATTAATCCCTTAATTCTGCTTTCAAATTGACCTCTAAACTGAGTACCTGCAACTAGGGAAGTAAGGTCTAAAAGATGGATTTCCTTGTCCATCAATCTTGTAGGGACATTACCCTCGGCAATTTTAATGGCAAGGCCTTCGGCTATAGCTGTTTTTCCTACACCGGGTTCGCCGATTAAGCAGGGATTATTTTTAGATCTCCTGCTAAGAATTTGGATTACTCTTCCGATTTCTTTATCTCGGCCGATAATTTTATCGAGTTTACCCTCTCTAGCCCTTCTTGTAAGGTCAAGACAATAGGAATCTATATTTTTTCTTTTGGATTTCTTGGACTTTTTCTTGGATTTATCCTTATCTTTGGGTTGATGGTCTTTAGGTTCATCCTCAAATGAACTGGAGAAATCATTAGGCATAAAAAGGTCCTTCAAAATGTTTGAGGTATCATCATTTAATTCTAATGTTTCAGTGTCCATTCCGCCGGCTTTCATAAATTCTGATAGTTGATCTTGGACTAGGTCTATATCATCATCAGATATACCCATTTTATCTATAAGATCGACAACGGGCTTTATTCCAAGCTCCTTAGCGCATTTTATGCAAATCCCGGATTGGGCACATTTATCTTTACCTTGGCTTAAAAATACAACTGCAGGGTATTTTTTACATCTAGAGCAAATCATAGCTTCTCTCCTTTAAATAGATTTTAAAATAATCATGGAATATTTATTTTAAATGTTGCTTTTTTTCTTTGACTTATGGTAAGATGCTAACTCCTTGCAAAAAAGTATAAAGTAGTTTGCAAGGGAAAACAACATAAAGGCTACAGTTATAGCCATAAGTGTCATTGTTAGATGATAATTTTCAATGCCCCAAAATGCTTTTAGGGCTACTATAATTATAACAGATATATAAAATATTGTTGTCGATAATTTGCCGTACCATTTTGCCATAGGTGGAACCCTATGGATAGCCAGTAATACACAGCTTGCAGCAAGCATTGCAACTTCTTTAAATACTAAAATGATTATAAAAGGCATAACAACCGTAAATTTTATACCCAAACACACGACAATAGCAGTTAACGTAAGTTTATCTGCCACAGGGTCGAGCATAGCGCCGAGTTTGGTTATTTGGTTATATTTTCGTGCAAAGAATCCGTCTAATAAGTCACTGATTCCCGAAAGCGCCAGTACTAAAGCTGCCACTATATACTTTTCGTTTAGAAAGAAGTAAATAACCGGGGCTATGAGTATTATTCTTATTGATGATAAGATGTTTGGGATATTAAGATTATTTTGAATTGCCGATTTTGGAGTGTTGGTAGTATCAAGCATTATTTATGCATATTTTTCTTTAGCATTAAATGCAGAATTAATATGCCTTTTTCACCTCTCTTATATTTGGTGTCATGTTAAATTGTAAAATTTTCAATTATTGAATTTAGAGGATTGTTGTAATATATATTTTTGAATATTATAGTTGAGTCTATACTGCTTTGTGATAGTATTTCCGGAGTATTACTCATCATAGGTATGACTATTTGTATAATATAGCACGTGATGAATATTATTATTACACATTTTAGAGCGCCACATACAAGACCAAGCAATTTATTGATTTGTTTTAAGATAGGAAGATTGAATACTCTGTTTAAAGTCCTTGAAAAGACCTTGAATATGGACGTTAATACGACAAGTAAGGTCGAAAAAGCGACTGTCTTTATTAGATTTATAAAAACAGGAGAAATAGATTTCATAATGTCTTCTGCAATATTGTTTGAAGAAGACTGGGCTGCAGATATTAGATATTCTTGTGTTACACCATAGAATTTTAAAGTATTGGACACAAATGATGGCAATGAATTAAGTAGTGTGGTTACTTGAGATGCGGGGTCGCTGCCGGCACTGCTTTGAAGAGCTTGATTTATTTCACTTAAAACGTGCGGCCAGACGAATGTAGTAAAGACAGCATCTGCTACTATGCCTGCAAGCCACGAGGTTAGCGTTAAGACCACTACGTAGCCTACTATATCTATAAGAGATTTTACGGCTCCTCTCTTAAAGCCGTCATACAAGAAGATCGCCAATAACAAAACTAAAATAATATCTAAGATTATTCCCAATTAACATTCCTCCTTCATTTTACCATAAAAATTATTTTAATAGATATAATATAGCATATTAAGTCGTTTACTACAAGAATTCGTTAAAATAATTCAATTAAGTAAGATGAAGTGTGCTTATTTTACATATACCTAGGATATAGAGTTTATTGTTTTTAGCTAACTTAATTTTTTTAGAATCGCCGGGGACCTTAAAGGAATCCTTTTGATTGCCGCTTGAGGTGTATTCATATACTTGTGAATCTGACAGTATGGCTATTTTATTCCCGTATGATGACACTGAAAGTACCTTTACATCTGTATCAATAATAGTCCTTTGATTTCCTGATAAATCTAAAACAACAACCTTGCCGCTACCTCCGGTACTGGTTTCGGAGAGCGCTAAACTTATTATTCCGTCTTGAATTTCATAACATAACAAGGATTTGTTCTCGTATGAATAATCGACATGAGTTTTTTTGGAAGTGTTTATGATACTTGTGGATTTATCGAATATAGCGACGGCTTTTCCGTTAGAGCCATATTGAAGGTCTATTATCATGTTGTCATTATACTCTATTATCTCTTTTGGGGTTTCGCTGTTAAAGTTGAATATATAGACTGCGGACTTTAAAACTCCCGCATCGGAATATATGCCGCATGCAACGCCGGATTTTCCATCGCTGCTAATAGCTACGTTTGTAATATAATATTCTGAAAAATAATACTTATATTCCTCTTTTACTTCACCGTTTTTTGAAGATAAGACCACCATTTCGGAAAGATAGTCATTAGAACCGGTTATAAAGGCACATTTTCCGTTTTGAGAGACGGAACCGCATATAATATTATTATCAAGATTAGCTTTAAGTACTGTTTTTGATTTTTTTTCGAGTTGAAAACTTTTGGTTCCAAGATTATAGATGAGCGCATAATTATTGGTGCTTTTATATATAGGATTAGAAAAGCTGTGTTGACGATTAACATCTTCGGCTGCAGATTTATTTAGTGCAACGAATGAGGTGTCACTTGTATATGATATGTCGTTATCAAAAATCGCAAAGTTGTTTGCATCTACTTTACTTCCAACTATTTCGCAAGGGAAGCCACTGCCGCGACTCATACCCAAAACGGAGCCTTGTACCCAATTTACGATATTGGAGGGTGAAAGGTTTTGAATATTGAGACCAATAACAACAAATAAGACGGCTAAAACAACTATAAGGCCTATTTTAAAACTTTTTGTTGATGTAAACTTTTGATTTTCGTTTTTATTATGTTTTTCAAATTTTTTGCCATAACGCTTAAATCGATTTTCAGCCATTTTATATCTCCTCGTAAAAAACTTTGTTTAAATATAGGCCTTGTGCTTGAGCCTTAGGCCCTGCTTTTTGCCTATTCTTTGCTTCTATTATGTAAGGGATATCCTCTTCTTGAATCTTGCCTTGAGCCACTTTAAGAAGAGTACCCACCATGATTCTTACCATGTTATATAAAAAGCCATCGGCCTTTACTTTCATAAACACCATGGGACCCTCTCTATACACATTGCAATATTCTATTGTCCTTACCATATCTCCCATTTTTCGCGCATCAAGCGTGCAAAAAGATGTGAAGTCGTGCCTTCCAACGAATGCTTGGGCAGCACGATTTAGTTTTTCTTCGTCAAGGTTATACCAATAGTGTAAGGAATATTTATTTAAAAATGGATTTCGACTTTCCTCATTCCATATTTTATATATGTATTCTTTTCCTTTGGCGGAATATCTTGCGTGAAAGTCCTCGCTCACTTCTTTTGCATCAAGAGCCGCTATGTCTAAGGGCAGGTATCTATTAAGTGCCGCTACAAGCCTTTTGCATGCAATATTGTGGTTAGTTTTAAAGCTTATTGCATACATATTGGCGTGTACGCCGGAGTCGGTCCTGCTGCAGCCCTTTATATCAACTTTTTCCCCTATTATTTTGTAAAGGGCGGTTTGAAAAACTTCCTGCACACTCAATGCATTTTTTTGTATTTGCCAACCATGATAATTTGAACCATCATAGCATATTGTGACTAAAATATTTCTCATATAGCGGTTTCCTTTGCGGTAAGATTTGCAGAACATCTGCACAAGTTTAATTAGTTTATATATTTACATAGGTGTTTTCTTTAAAAAGATATCCAAGAATATTACGAGCATGAATAAAAGTGAGAATATCCCTATAGAGATAAAATCTCTTTTTTGCATTTTTAACACTTTCATTTTAGTGCGATTTTTCCCGCCTTGGTAGCACCTACACTCCATGGCAATTGCTAAATCATAGGCCCTCTTTAAAGAAGATACAAAAAGCGGGACTAATATAGGTATCAATGATTTTATGTATTTTATAAGGTTGCCGCTTTCGATATCGGCTCCTCTTGATTTTTGAGCATCGGTTATTTTATCGGTTTCTTCGAGCAATGTAGGGATAAATCGTAAGCAAATTGTCATCATCATAGCAAGCTCGGCAGTATCGACCTTAAAAAGTTTTAGAGGTTTCATAATTCGCTCCAAGGCGTCAGTAAGGTCGGTAGGCAGGGTAGAAAACATAACGGCTGAACTTATTAGGGATAAATCAATAAGTCGAAAAGCTATAAAAATGCTACTGTTTAACCCATTTTTAGTTATTTTAATTATGCCAAGTTCAAACAATGCACTGCCACTACCGTAAAACAAGTTCAAAATTGTAGTTAGAGCTATTACTATCAAAATAACTTTTAGACCTTTAAAATACGTTTTAAGAGGAATGTTCGATAGTTTCACAACGCTAAAAGCAAATATCGTCACAACCAAAAGCGATGCATAGTTAAAAGTACAAAATATCATAATGATTGTTATGAACATTGCCGCAAGCTTAAATCTTGGGTCAAGTTTATGCAATATTGAATTGACGGGAAGGTATTGACCTATAGTGATATCTCTAACCATTAAGATTACCTCTGCCTTTTTGATTTATAAGATTTTTTATGCTTGAGAAAGCTTGATCTATAGTTATTATATTTTCGTCAAGTTTAAAGCCTTTTTGCCTTAATTTTATCATTACTTTAGTTATGTCGGGGATATCAAGGCCGATTTGTTGCAACTTTTGGGCATTAGAAAAGACTTTTGACGGCTTATCGAACATCAATGCATTCCCATTATCGAGTACCAATACCCTATCTGCTATTTTAGCGATGTTCTCCATGCTATGAGAGACAAAAATAACAGTATTGCCTCTTTTTTTATGGTATGTGGATATTTGGTTTATTAGATACTCACGTCCTTTGGGGTCTAAACCTGCAGAAGGTTCATCCAATATGAGTACTTGGGGGTCCATGGCAATTACTCCTGCTATTGCTGCCCTACGTTTTTGTCCGCCTGACAATTCAAAAGGTGAGTTTTGGAGCAAATCCATTGGAAAATCTATAAACTTTACGGCATTTATGACGTTGGTATCTATATCTTTGGGTTTAAGTCCCATGTTTTTGGGACCAAAGGATATGTCTTTGTATACAGTCTCTTCAAAAAGCTGGTGTTCGGGGTATTGAAAGACAAGCCCTACTTTAAAGCGAACTTCTCTTATTTTCTTTGGGTTTTCCCAAATATCCTTGCCTTCAAGATAAATTTGGCCGGAACTTGGCCTTAAAAGTGCATTAAAAAGCTTGATTAATGTCGATTTCCCTGAGCCAGTATGACCTACAATCCCGATTATCTCGTTTTCGTTTATTGAGATGTTTATATTATTGACAGCTTTTTTTTCAAATGGGGTACCTTTTGAATATGTAAAGCTTAAATTATGAGTTTCGATTATTGGCATAGATGTTCCTCCAAAAGTTTGGATATCAAAGAAACGCAGTCATCTACGTCTAAACCGTATCCTTGAATATCAAAACCTTCTTTTTTGAGCCTATATATAAGTTCCGCCGTTTGGGTGGGTGCGAGGGAATGTTCATTTAAGAAACTTACATTGGAAAGAGCCTCTTTAGACGGTGCGTCTAAAATGATATTTCCGTCTTCCATGATTATAACACGGTCGGCAGCGAGAGCCTCTTTCATTAGGTGAGTGATGAGGATGACAGTTATGCCGTCATCGTTAAGCGTTTTGATTGTAGATAACACTTCCCTACGGCCATTTGGGTCGAGCATAGATGTAGGTTCATCTAATATTATGCACTTAGGTTTTAAGGCTAGAATCCCCGCAATAGCTATACGTTGCTTTTGTCCGCCTGAAAGATTTGATATGGAATCGTCTTTATATTTATACATTCCTACTGCCTTTAGGGCTTCGTTTACCCTTTCTTTTATTTCATTGGGTTCCAAACCAATGTTCTCAAGACCAAATGCAACGTCCTCTTTAACAATGCTTGAAACTATTTGGTTGTCAGGGTTTTGAAGGACTAGCCCTACAAGTGACCTTATTTTATATTTGTTTTCTTCTATAGAGGTATCCATGTTATCAACCGTGACACTGCCGCTCGTTGGCAAAATAAGCGCATTGAGATGCTTGCAAAGAGTAGATTTGCCACAGCCGTTTGCCCCTAAAATCGCAATAAACTCGCCTTTGTCTAGATTAAGGCTGATATTATTTAGTGCAGGCTTTAAGGATTCTTGGGGGTTATATATAAAGGTTAGGTTTTTAACTTCTATAAACGACATAACAATTGCACCTCTTTTGTTTATTTGCTTTAATACAATGGCCAAAAACAATATGTATATAATTATAGTAAACGCAACTTTTTGTGTCAATTATGACAATACTTAGAGTTTTATTCTAAGTATAATTTAAAAGCTTGTATCATAGTAATTTGTTAAGGGGGATTAATATGAATAATTACTTAGACAAAGAAAATGAAATATACGAAGATAGTCAAAACGAAGAACCAATTATACCCAAAAAAGAAAAAGGGTACAATGGTACCCCGCTTCTTTTAATTATACAAATCGTAGCTTGTTTGATAGTAATAGCATCGTTTATGGCATTAAAGACCTTGAACTTAGAGACATATGAAATCGTGAAAAACTGGTATAACGAAAAAATAAACGATTCACTTATAGTTGGCGATAATGTTGATGAGTGTATAGAGTCATTTAATAACCTTATCTCGAAAAAGGCGGTATCAAGTTTTAAGGATTTATCTTTAGTGAGTTACTCTAAGGAAAACACACCTATGTTTATAACAACAAACCTTCAAGCCCCGGTTGAACATGGGAAAATAAGCTCAAATTTTGGCAAGAGGGAGGATCCTTCTTCAAAGAAATCAGCCTATCATTATGGCGTGGACATAGCAAGTGATGAGAATGCCGAGATAAAGGCTGTTTTAAGCGGGAAAGTAGAGACAGCCGAAGAAAGTCCATCATATGGCAAATACATAATTATAGACCATGGCAATAATATAAAATCACTCTATGCCCACTGCAATGAACTTAAAGTAAACAAGGGAGATAATGTAACAAGAAACCAAACGATAGCATTGGTAGGGAGCACTGGAGATTCGACAGGAAATCATCTTCACCTAGAGTTAATGATGGACAATAAGAAATATGACCCTTTGCCGCTTATAAACGCAAGCTATGAAGTTTAGTATATTTAATTGTAAAATTAGAGTAAGCTTTTTGTTTGTGGCGCTTATAACGGGTTCAATAATACTTGATTCGAGCGCATCACTTTTTTGGGGTATACTTGCGGCCTTGGTTCATGAACTTGGACATATATTTGCAATGGTATTTGAGGGGGATAGGCCGAGTGAAATAAAATTTAATTTGTTTGATATAGCGATAGTCGACAATAAACGTGAAAAACGCAGTTATTGCAAGGATATCTTTATACTATCGATGGGGCCTATTGTGAACATAGTGTTTTTTGCTATTTTCTATGGATTGTTTTTATGGATAAAATGGGATGACTTATATGGATTTGCCATCCAAAATTTACTTTTAGGAGGTTTTAACACCTTGCCTATTGAGTCTTTGGATGGCGGCCAAATATTATATATACTGTTTTTAAAAAAGTTAAACCATAAAAAAGCACAGCTTTTAGTCCAAATAATATCCTTTTTAATTTTGCTTCCACTTGCAATTTTGGGATTTTTAATACTTTTACAATCAAGATATAATTTTTCACTTTTAATGGTAAGTCTTTATCTAATGGCGATAATCCTCATTAAAAGAGGGAATTTTATATAATTAATCCCTTCTTTTATGTTTTAGCTTGCTAATGTATAAAGTATAGTAATCGCCTTTGGAAGAAAGATTATAAATAAGCTTGTTGCTTTTCATTTCATTTTGCTTTAAATACTTATCAATAAATAATTTATATGCTATGAATATTAATAGAGAAATAATACTTATTATAAGACCTAGTGTAAGTCCCGGGGTTTTATAGGAAAATTTTATGGTATTGTCTTTACCACCAAACGCTCTTACTGCCATAAAACCAATATTTGCCTTTGTAATTTCGACTTTTTCACCGTTTATTTCGGCTCTCCAGCCTTTTTCATAAGGAATACTAAAGAAAATCAATTTGTCTTTATCGTTTGACAAGTCAATTTTTGCAGTAAATCCATTATTGTCCCGATCAAAATAATAACAAGAACCTTTTTTTCTATCTATGCAGTCTTTAAAATATTCGTCTTGCGTGTAAGACATGAGATTTGGGCTTGAAAACGAGAGAATATCATTATATTTTGCTACATCGTCATTATCTAATACAATTGCCTTTAATAGAGCAAGGTGTCTATCATTCTCACTTATTCCCATGAATTGGTCAGTTGTTATATAGTTATCGTAGGAAAATCCAAAGGGAATATAGTATTCATTTTCCCAAATGTCATGACCGCTTTGGAATGAGTGGAACTTATATCCCGGCATAACAGTTTTATTTGTAGAACTGTCAAAAAAGTTATGGCTGTCATTCTTATAATCAAAAAGCCAACGGCAGGATAAAAGGCTTCTTATCGCATAGACATTGGATTTTGGTCTTGAGGCCACGTCTCTTTTGACACCTATACTCTTATAAAACTCCATTATAGAGCCGGGTACGACACTATGAAATGCTTGAATAGTGGGTATTTGCCAAAACATACCTTGATTGTCGATACATTCATAGAAATCGGCTCTACAATTTTTAGTATCTTCAAGGTCTAGGTCATTTTTACCGTTTATTACGTAGGGAATCATGTAATTATTAGTGTTTGGTGATTGGATTTTACCAAGGCTTATGATATAAATTGATGATGACAAGGAAACAATCATTGTAAATATCATTAAGATGGTATACAATGTTTTTCTATTTTGATAGAAGTTTTTGGTTATAAAAGTAAAGGCGATTATACTGAATATAGATATAAAAGTATACATCCAAAGTCTTGATGGGTAAACCTCAAGGCCGAATTTAAGTGTTTGTTCGCCGTTGTTTTGCGACAATACAGGCATTAATCCTATAGATAGGCTGATAGATAAGGTTATAATAAGTGACCACTTTATAGCTCTTTCCCAATTGGTTTTTACACTTTCTAAGGATAGTATAGTTGCAAGTGACATCATTAGCGTAGCAGTGTAAAACCATCTTGCATAATAGCAAGCATTAAAAATTTGGAAGGTACTGTTTAGAAGAGGAATCATCGAAAAAACAAATAAAACCACCAAAAGCCTCTTTAACCAATGGGAAGTTTTGCTTTGGATAAAGCCAATAACGCCGCACATACCAAAAAAAGGGAGCCATAAGCTTATAGAAGCCCACTTTGAATTAGAGTCGGGGGTAAAGTTTGGCCTTGCGGGGATGTCCGGGGGGAAGAACATAGAATGTATAATATGGAGATAACGTTGAGGAGTATCATATAATATTGCATACCAACCGTTAATATGTTCATCTACTCTTGAATTTTGCATTACGGTCAAAATAGAGGGAAGTAAAATCACCATGGATAGAAGGACACCTAAAATAGCTTCAAACGCTAAAATTCCAAATTCCTTTAGTGTGCATTTATAGCTTTTAAACATCATTTTTATTGACCAATATATGAGTATAAAAACAACTTGACTAACAAAAAAGTAATAGTTTAAACAGCAGCTTGCAAAAACCAACAACCCAAAAATGCCACATTTTTTATCATACATAAATAGGTCTAGCGACCATAAGAGAAGAGGAAATATAACTATTGCCTCGTGGAAATGGTTAAAAAATATGTTGTATATAGAGAATCCTGAAAATGCGTATAAAATGCCGCCTAATACTGCAAGATTTTTATTTTTTACGTATCGACTTAAGTACATATATGCAGTAAGAGATGCCAATGAAAACTTTAGCATTAAAAGAGGAGCCATTAAATATGGAACAGCCTCACTTTTAAAAGGAATTGTAAGCCAAAAAAATGGGCTGGATATAAGATAAAAGCTATATGAGCCTATTAAGTTGGCGCCAAGGTCAGTATTGAAACTCCAAAAGAAGTTGCCGCTTCTAATGGAGTCATGAATCAAGCGATAAAACGGTATTTGCTGGACGTCAAAGTCGCCATAGTACAAGAAATAACCTTGATCATAAATTATGAACGGTATAAACATTAAAAAAGCCATCAATAACGCATAAAAGAAGGCTTTTTTAGGGTATATATTTTTTTTAAAAAAGCTAATTTCATTAAGCATGGAGTGAAAACCTCTATTCCTTTAAATTAAACTTGAATTTTTTTATTATAACATATATTATTTACAATTTCTAGAATTAAAGTATGGTTCTTATTGGGTAGGGACTTAATATAAAAAATACCATATTTATCTTATGCATTTGGCTTATAATTATTTTAAATATACAAACTTATGCAAATCGCTTGACTTTGTTTGAAATACATTGTATTATAATATCGTAATTTGTAAGGGAGGTGAAATTTATGGAAAATAATAAGAGTATTGAAAAATGGAAGATAGTTGTAATTTCAATAGCTACGGTAGTTATATCAATGCTAATTGGCGTATTTATTGGTGATCACGCATTTAGAGAGGCTTTTATAACATTTGAATACAATGGTTCAACAGTGAACTATGTTATAAAACATGGTCAAGTATGTTCAAGTAGTGCAACTGTAGTTAGCGATGGAACAGATTCCGCTCCTATAGATAAATTGTTACATATTGATCTAAGTGGTATACATAATAACAATGATGCTATTAAAGTAATAACGCAACAAGTAAGAGAGAATGGCGGTCTTGTACTTTCTGTATGTCAACCTTAGTATAATTTTATAAAATATGCCTCCCGTTTGTCTATCGTGACATGTGGGAGGCATTGTTATATCCACTATTAAATATAAAACCTATTGACTATATTCTTGTAAAAACAAATTTATTTGCAGTCTTTATCAAAACTTGGGTTAAACTCGTAGAAGTTTTTGCTATTCAACTTATCAGTCGCTATTCTTAAACCCTCACCAAAGCGTTGATAGTGCACAACTTCTCTTGCACGTAAGAACCTAATAGCATCTTTTACATCAGGGTCATCGCAAAAACGCAAGATATTGTCATAGGTAGACCTTGCTTTTTGTTCTGCAGCCAAATCCTCGTGAAGATCGGTTATAGGGTCACCTTTTACGGCCATCGTGGCAGCGGAGTAAGGTGTGCCACTTGCAGATTGGGGATATATGCCCGTAGTATGATCTACAAAATAGTCATCAAACCCTGCCTTTTTAATTTCATCAATAGTCAGGTTCTTTGTAAGCTGGTATACAATAGCTCCTATCATTTCTAAGTGTGCAAGTTCTTCCGTTCCATAATGATATCAGTGAGTATTGGTTTAATTTGTTGGCATTTTAGGGAATAAAGTGATAGTAAAGTCTTTTTCGGATCCATGCCATCTGGTGCCGTGTTCTTTAGTATACTCCACACGGTCTAATACTTCTTTTAACATATCATTTTTCGCCTTGGGAGAGTCTAGACTGTAATATACTTCAAGCAACTTTTCCACTTTTGGTATTATATTAATTGCTCCTTCGTTTCGCGCTATCTCTGTTTTTAATTCTGTTTCCATGTTAGATATATTGTCTTTGCAGTCATTGATTTTTTCGGTTAGAGAGCGTGAACGCTGAATGAAAACATCAGTAGTGTATATGCCTTGTTCAAGTAAATCATATGTATTATTAAGCTGCAATGACAGGGTATCAAGCTCACTATGTAGCTTATTAAGTGCTTTTTTATGTAAATCTATCTTAGCGGTATTATTAGGAATAGAATTAGGATCCCATTGGAGCTTGTATTTGTCTAGCCATTCCTTAAGGGAGTCAATAATGCAATCTTCGACTAGGTATAGGTGGGAACTTACATTATTACACGATAAAGTTTGGCACATAAGTGTATCAGGATAATCGTTATATGGTCGACGCGCCATATGATGGCCGCACTTGCCGCAAATTACTAGACCGGCTAAGGGGTTTTTTAGGTTTTTTCGATTACCAACGGGAGTATGAGCATGACTTTTCATGACACTTTGTGCCAAGTTAAATGTGTCGACTGATATTATTGGTGGGTGTAAACCATCAGTTATGATACTATTATTTGAACGAGGACGGGATACTACCACTTGACCATCAACTACCTTTTTAGTGCTTGGTCGCCAATTCCAACGGATTTTACCTATATATATAGGATTAGTGAGGATGTCACGTATAGTGGTAGCGTTCCAATCACTCCCATATCTTGTGGGAATTTGCATTTTATTGAGCTTGCGGGCAATTAGGGTTGTGCCTAATCGTTTAGTTGTACCATCATCTTGCAATTCGCCTATTGTGTACCATTCATATATCGAGCGAACAATATCAGCCTCTTCATCATTGATTGCCAAGGTAAAACCTTTATCGCCCTCAATCCTAACACGCTGATATCCTATAGGAGGCTTATTAGCAACGTACTTTCCCTCCTTGACAGAGGTAATACGCCCACGTTGTAAACGGCGATTGATTGTCTTGTATTCACGTCTAGACATGAACAGCCCAAACTCAAAATATTCTTCGTCAAATTCATTATTTGGGTCGTAAATTTTAACTGGAGTGATAATTTGGGTATTGGAATATTTAAAGGCTTGAGAAACTATACCTTGGTCGATAGTATCACCACGGGCTAAACGTTCAACCTCTACAACTAAAACACCAGCCCAGATACCTTGTTCTACCTCACTTAAAAGGTGTTGCATGACCGGTCTGGCGGCAATGGTTTCGCCAGAAACAACCTCTTTATATATTTGGGTTATGTTCAATTGGAGTTTCTTAGCTAATTCAAGCAAGGTTTTTTCGTGTCGGGCAAGTGTTTCACCCTCTCCATATGCCTCCATTTCTTGGTCTTTACGGGACTTTCGCAAATACAAACAATATTGC
>CAKSHI010000018.1 GCA_934457115.1 uncultured Eubacteriales bacterium
TTCTCCAACACAGCAGCTCCAATATTAATTTTTGGTAATTGAAGGTTTAAGGGGACAGGTGGCAATTGAAAATTAAAGGTATTTGGATTATTTACGTTGTTTACTTTTTTAGCTTTTTTGGTAAGATCTTCAATCGATGGCATAACTTATACTTCCCCTTAAAAATTAATTATTTATTAAATGACATATAAAGATAATCAAAAAATAATTTTTAAATTTTACCTTTATTTGAAATATTATATCATAAAATTACCTAAAATACACTATCAATAAGTACATTCTAATCTAACTGTACTCAATTTTTATGCTTTTTAATATAGGCTAGCTCTTGCTCTTAAATTTTATTTTAAAATATAAAAATAGGCCGCTTTAAAAGCGACCTATTTAAAAATTACAATTATCAAATTATTCGTTAATTGCAGTAACGACACCTGAACCTACTGTACGTCCGCCTTCACGGATAGCGAAACGAAGACCTTCTTCGATAGCTATTGGAGTGATAAGCTCAACGTCCATAACAACGTTATCACCAGGCATGCACATTTCTGTTCCTTCTGGAAGTTTGATAACACCTGTAACGTCTGTTGTTCTGAAATAGAATTGAGGACGATAGTTGTTAAAGAATGGAGTATGACGTCCACCTTCATCTTTAGTTAGGACATAAACTTGACCTTTGAACTTTGTATGAGGATGAATTGTTCCTGGTTTAGCAAGAACTTGGCCACGTTCGATTTCGTTTCTTTGAACGCCACGTAGAAGAACACCAACGTTATCTCCTGCTTCAGCGTAGTCAAGAATCTTTCTGAACATTTCTATTCCTGTAACAACAGTCTTTTTCTTTTCGTCGCTTAAACCAACTAGTTCAACTTCTTCACCAGTTTTAAGTTGTCCACGTTCAACTCTACCAGTAGCAACTGTTCCACGTCCTGTGATTGTGAAAACATCTTCAACAGGCATTAGGAAAGGTTGATCAGCTTTACGTTCTGGAGTTGGGATAAACTTATCAACTGCATCCATTAATTCATGAATACATTTATATTCAGGAGCGTTAGGATCTTTAGAATCAGATTCCAAAGCTACAAGAGCAGATCCACGGATGATTGGTGTATCATCGCCAGGGAATTCATATTCGTTAAGTAGTTCACGAATTTCCATCTCAACTAAGTCAAGAAGTTCTTCGTCGTCTACTTGGTCAGCTTTGTTCATGAATACAACAATGTAAGGAACGCCAACCTGACGGGATAGAAGAATGTGCTCTCTTGTTTGAGGCATAGGACCGTCAGCAGCAGAAACAACAAGGATAGCACCGTCCATTTGAGCAGCACCGGTGATCATGTTTTTAACATAGTCAGCATGGCCGGGGCAGTCAACGTGTGCATAGTGACGAGTTGCTGTTTCATATTCAACGTGAGCAGTATTAATTGTAATACCACGTTCTCTTTCTTCAGGAGCTTTGTCGATATTTGCATAATCAACGAAGTCTGCTGCGCCACCTAAGTTAAGAACCTTAGTGATTGCAGCTGTTAAAGTAGTTTTACCATGGTCAACGTGACCAATAGTACCAATATTTACGTGTGGCTTATTTCTTTCAAATTTAGCCTTTGCCATTGGAATTTCCTCCTTTTAATAAAACAAAAATTATTTTAATTTATATACTCAATAATGTATATTTTAACAACTATCAATTAAAAAATCAATAGTAAAATCAAGCTTATTCAGCTTTTTTTCTTGAAGAGATTATATTTTCAGATACAGACTTAGGAACTTCAGCATAATGACTTGGTTCCATAGAGTATTGACCTCTTCCTTGAGTTTTAGAACGCATATCTGTTGCGTATCCAAACATTTCTGAAAGCGGAACCATTGCGTTAATTCTTTGAGCACCGGAAACTGCTTCCATACCTTGAATCATACCACGACGAGAGTTAATGTCACCAATAACGTCTCCCATGTATTCTTCAGGAACTATAACAGTAACTTTCATGATAGGCTCAAGAAGTACCGGGTCAGCTTTCCTCATAGCTTCTTTGAATGCCATGGATCCTGCAATTTTAAATGCCATTTCAGAGGAGTCAACTTCATGATAAGAACCATCATAAAGTTCAACTTTTACGTCAACAACATTGTATCCTGCCAAAACGCCTGAAAGCATTGCGCCCCTTATACCTTGGTCAACAGCCGGAATGTATTCTTTTGGAATAGCACCGCCGACAACAGAGTTAATGAACTCATATCCCTTAGTTGGGTTAGGCTCAACCTTAATCTTAACGTGTCCGTATTGTCCACGTCCACCGGACTGTCTTGCATATTTTTGATCTACGTCTGCAGGGCGACGGATTGTTTCTTTATAAGCAACTTGAGGGTTGCCTATGTTAGCTTCAACCTTGAATTCACGAAGTAGACGATCAACAATAATTTCTAGGTGTAATTCACCCATTCCGGCAATGATGGTTTGACCTGTTTCTTCATCTGTATATGCCTTGAAAGTCGGATCTTCTTCAGCAAGTTTTGCTAAAGCTATACCCATCTTTTCTTGGCCGGCCTTAGTTTTAGGCTCAATAGCAACCCTAATAACAGGGTCAGGGAATTCCATTGACTCAAGAATAATCGGGTTTTTCTCTGTACATAGAGTATCACCTGTTGTAGTATTCTTAAGACCTACTGCTGCTGCAATATCTCCGGCATAGACTTCTTCTATATCCTGACGATGGTTTGCGTGCATTTGTAGAATTCTTCCCAAACGTTCAGTATTGTCTTTAGTTGAGTTGTATACGGAAGATCCTGCTTTAACAGAACCTGAATATACTCTAAAGAAGCATAATTTTCCAACAAATGGGTCAGTTGCAATTTTGAAAGCAAGAGCTGCAAACGGAGCATCATCTGAAGATGGGCTTTCAATTTCCTCATCTGTTTCAGGGTTAGTTCCCCTAATTGCAGGTACATCTGTCGGAGATGGCATAAAGTCTATAATAGCATCAAGAAGTGGTTGTACACCTTTGTTGCGATAAGAAGTACCGCAGCAAACAGGAACCATTGTATTAGCTATTGTAGATTTACGGATACAAGCCTTAATTTCTTCAATAGTAAGCTCTTCTCCACCCAAATATTTTTCCAAAAGTGCGTCATCTTGCTCAGCAACATGCTCTAAAAGTTCTGCATGATACTTTTCAGCAAGCTCTTTCATGTCTTCCGGAATTTCTTCTATTCTTACGTCTTTACCTAAATCATCGTAGTAAATTTCAGCTTCCATCTTTACTAGGTCGATGATTCCTCTAAATGTATCTTCAACACCTATTGGTAATTGAATCGGAACTGCATTACATTTAAGACGTTCTCTCATCATTTTTACAACATTATAGAAGTCAGCTCCCATAATGTCCATTTTATTGACATAAGCCATACGAGGTACACCGTATTTATCAGCTTGTCTCCAGACTGTTTCAGACTGTGGTTCAACGCCACCTTTAGCACATAAGACAGTTACGGAACCGTCTAATACACGTAAAGAACGTTCAACTTCAACAGTAAAGTCAACGTGGCCCGGGGTGTCAATTATATTAATTCTATGGTTTTTCCAGAAACAAGTTGTAGCAGCAGAAGTAATTGTAATACCTCTTTCTTGCTCTTGTTCCATCCAGTCCATAGTAGCTGCACCGTCATGAGTTTCTCCGATTTTATGGTTTACACCTGTATAAAAAAGGATACGTTCAGTAGTGGTTGTTTTGCCGGCATCGATGTGAGCCATGATACCGATATTACGAGTTAAATCAAGTGAAACTTGCCTTGACATTATGTCCTCCTTTTAAATAATAGGGATGAATTAAAGCATTTAAGCTGCAAGACATCCCGTTATTTTGCCTTTAAATAAATTATAGATTAAATTACCATCTATAATGAGCGAACGCTTTGTTAGCCTCAGCCATTTTGTGAGTATCCTCACGTTTTTTAACTGCGCCGCCTGTACTATTAACAGCATCAAGGATTTCTCCTGCAAGTCTTTCCTTCATTGTCTTTTCAGATCTTAATCTTGAATACTTGGTTAACCAGCGAAGACCTAATGTTTGTCTTCTTTCTGCTCTAACCTCGATCGGTACTTGGTAAGTAGCACCGCCTATACGACGAGCTTTAACTTCAAGAACCGGCATAATGTTTTCCATAGCTTGCTCGAAAACTTCAAGCGGGTCTTTTCCTGTTTTTTCACTAATGATGTCAAAAGCACCGTATACTAATTTTTGAGAAACACCACGTTTACCATCATACATAACGTTGTTGATAAGACGAGTTACTAGTTTTGAATTGTATAGCGGGTCAGCTAAAACATCACGTTTAGCAATAGAGCCTCTTCTTGGCACTTTGCTTCCCTCCTTCACAATAATGATATCATAGGTACTCGAAAGTCTTACTCCCGTTGGCCAACACAGAGGCGTTATATATTAACACTCCTGCATTGATTTGCTTTTATGCAGCCAGTAGAATTCTTTCTGAGTTTATTTGCTTGCGCCTGCCTTTGGACGTTTTGCACCGTATTTAGAACGGCTTTGCATACGTTTAGCAACGCCTTGCGCATCAAGAGTACCACGTACTATATGGTAACGAACACCAGGTAAATCCTTAACACGTCCGCCACGAATTAATACAACACTGTGCTCTTGTAGGTTGTGACCTACACCCGGAATATATGAACTAACTTCGATTCCGTTTGAAAGTCTTACTCTGGCAATTTTTCTAAGAGCTGAGTTAGGTTTCTTAGGAGTAGCAGTTTTAACAGCAGTACAAACGCCTCTCTTTTGAGGTGAAGTTTGATCAATAGCTACACGTTTCTTGGAGTTCCATCCTTTTAAAAGAGCCGGAGCTTTTGCTTTCTTTTCTGATACTTCTCTTCCCTTACGCACTAATTGGTTAAAGGTTGGCATATGACACCTCCTCAAGTAATAATAGTTTACTAAAAGTAAACTTGTTGAATTATCACAAAAATAATAACTTTGTCTAAAAATTGTATGAGCAAACAATATATAGGCTTGCTACCAAAATTTATACATTCAACAATTAACTATTGTACCATATATGATACAAACTTGTCAAGTATTATATATAATGAATTTTGATTGCTCTATTGGAAATACCACCGGATTTTCCCGCTGCACCGTCTTTGCCCTTTTTGCTTGAGAACATCCAATATTTTGGGTTACCGGCACTTCCTTTACCGCCTTTACCACCGTTGCCCGGGAAAAGATGACAACTATTTCTAACTATGTATACATTGCCTTCAGCTATATAAAATACATTTCCCCCGTCGCCACCGTTGCCGCCATTACCACCATGACCGCCTGTATGGAAAAACCATGAAAATGTTGTATAGGCACCGTCTCCACCGTCTCCGCCATTACCTGCCTGTACATCAAGATTACTTAAATAAATTTGCCCGCTTATGGCGCTTATTGCTGAATAAGGCTTTTGACCTTCTGTCCCGCTTGCATCCTTAACATCTGAATAGACACCATTTTTCTTGCTTTCACCAAATTCACCATTACAGTGAATTACAGAACCGTTCTTTATGGATATTTTTATTTCATCATGATATCTATATACCGGTCTTGTCTTTGTTTCATTCCATCCGTCATGCCATTTTTGAACTTTAATTGTTTCAGTCCATGGGTCACGCCACTTCTTGGTTTTAACTGTTTCAGTCCATGCTGGCTGCCATTTTTGGTTACCATATTGATCAGTATACCAATATCCTTGATGCTCAACAGTGCTGGTTTCATCATACCAACATCCATCGTGCTGAACTTCTTTTGTCTCGTAATAGTAATAACCCGGATGATACTCAGTATACTGTTCATCATGGTCATAGGATTTATATCCACATTCTAACGATTCATTACCTTTTATAGACAACTTATGTCCCTGTAAATCTATAGTTATAGATTTTTTAATAATTGCAGATCTATATAATGTTATATCATTGTTAAGTTTGATTATATCAGAATCCGTACTTGCATTAACAGCAGCTACAAGTTGATCCCCTGTAGATACAAAATGTTCTCTGTTTTCAGCTGCAAAGACTTTTGACTCGACTGCATTAGCAGTAAATACAAGGCTTGTCATTAACAACATCGCTGCAAAAAATGATCTTTTCTTAAACAAATTTTTTCTCCCTTTTCTAAATAAATATTAATTTAATACAAAAAATAACCTAATGTAAAATATTAGTAGTGATTGCAGCATGTATAACATAAACCTGACACAAGCGCCACAATGGATGTCCCAATGAAGATCAAACTCATAGAAAGCCAAATAAAGAAATCGAAATCGCCACTGGTATTATTATTTGTGATATTGTTATTGTTTTGGAATTCATATTGTAACGATCCATTCAACTTATGTCCTTGTAAGTCTATATTTACAGATTTATTAACTTTTACAGGTCTAGATAACGTTATATCACTTGTAAGTTTAATTATATCAGAATCTTGGCTCGAATTGGCCGCAGATATAAATTGACTTTCATTAGAAACCCAATATATTTTGCCTTCTGCTGCACCGGCAGGAAAAGCAAGGGTCATAACAAGGGTTATAGTTAGTAATAGCACTGCAATTAATGATCTTCTTTTAAACAAATTTTATCTTCCTTTTCTAAATAAATATTAATTTAACATAAAAAATAGCTTAATTAAACACAAGGCATTATATTGTCAAAAAATATACATTATCTCTTTTGTTTGAGATTTCGCCTGAATTTCCTGAACAACCATCTTCTCCTTGTAACACTACCTTATTTTTCTTTTTCTTAACAGCTCCTTTACCGCCGTTACCGCCTTTTCCCGGGAAAACATGGCAGCTATCCTTAGAGAGAATTACACTACCCTTGTCTATATAAAATACATTTCCGCCGTCGCCACCTTTGCCGCCGTTACCAATAATCTTTTTATTCTTTTTACCAGTGTAACATGCGCCATTACCACCATTGCCGCCGTTACCGCCATGTATATCAATATTACTTAAATAAGTTTTCCCGCTTATAATTCTTAATGTTTCATTTTTTTGATCCTCTCCGTCTGTCCCGCTATAAGATCCATAATAGTCACCATCTTCTTTATTTTTCCCATTTGCACCGCCACTATGAAGTATAGAACCGTTTTTTATGGATATTTTTATTTCATCATGGTACTTATATATATTTCTTGTCTTTGTTTCGGTCCATGGGTCATGCCACTTTTCAGTTTTGACTGTTTCTTCCCATGAGCGGATATCCCATTTTTGACTTCCATCTGTATCGGTATACCAAGACCCCGGATGTTCAATAGTGCTTTTTTCATCATACCAATATCCTGCATGATATTCATTATAGGTTTCCTGATGGTCAAAGCTATAATACCCACACTGTAATGACCCATTATTATTTATAGATAAAGTATGCCCGTTCAAATCTACAGTCACGGATTTATCCAGGACTATATTCCTGGATAATGTTATATTATCCTTGATTGAAATAACATCACCGTCCTGCATGGATTTGGTCACAAATGCAAGTTCATCGGCTGTAGAAGCTGAGATTTCTCTGCTTTCAGCCGCAAAAACTTTTGACTCAGCTGCGTTTGCAGTAAATACAAGGCTCGTCATTAACAACATTGCCGCAAATAATGATCTTTTCTTTAGCGATTTTTTTCTCATTCATTTTCCCCTTTTTCCAAAAAGTAACTTAATGTAATTTCTGTTATTATTATATTACCATATTATCCATATGTCAAGAGTCAAAATCAAAAATCTTAAAGGCGATAATAAAGTAATATAACTATCTTTGTTAATATAATAGATATGTACAAAAAGTAACTTAATGTAATATTAATTATTATCATATTGCCATGTTATTCATGCATCAGTGGTCAACATCAAAAAACTTGCAAAGGCGGCAATAAAGTAATATAATGGTTTTTACTAAGACAAAAGGAGGATTTAATTATGTCTACAATATTAGCAGCCGGTGGTGCCGGTTATATAGGAAGTCATACCTGCGTTGAACTTATAAAAGCGGGATATGATGTTGTTGTCCTTGACAATTATTCAAACAGTACACCCGAGGTCTTTAATAGACTAAAAAAAATAACGGGTAAAGACATAAAACATTATGAGTGTGACGTTAGGGACCGTGAAGGCCTTAGAAAAATATTCAGCGAAAATAAAATTGACGCTGTTTTATATTTTGCAGGTTTAAAATCTGTAGGAGAGTCTTGTGAAAAGCCATTGCTTTACTACGATAACAACATTTCAGGAACTATCACAATTTGTGAAGTTATGCAGGAATTCGGCGTTAAAAAAATGGTATTCAGTTCTTCGGCTACAGTTTATGGATATAACAAGTGCCCCTACAGCGAGGATATGCCCACAGGTGATGTAAGCAATCCTTATGGAAGAACTAAATATATAATGGAAGAAATCCTAAAAGATGTTTACGTTTCAGACCCCGAATGGAGCGTAATATTGTTAAGATATTTCAATCCTATAGGTGCTCATGAAAGCGGTCTTATAGGTGAAGACCCTAATGGAATACCTAACAATTTAATGCCGTTTATCTCCAAGGTGGCTATTGGCAATCTTCCTCAACTTACCGTTTTTGGCGACGATTATGATACAAAAGACGGTACCTGCGTACGAGACTACATACATGTAGTGGATTTGGCAGAGGGTCACATAAAGGCTACTGAAAAGGTTCTATCCTCAAGTGGAGTTAATATCTATAATTTAGGTAATGGACATGGATATACAGTATTAGAACTAATAAATGCCTTTGAAGACGTAACAGGTAAGAAGGTTAACTATGTAATCGGTCCAAGAAGAGCGGGAGATCTTGACGAGGTATACTCAAATCCCCAAAAGGCCAAAGATGAACTTGGATGGCAAACAACACGTGACGTTAGAAAAATGTGCGAAGATACATGGCGTTGGCAGTCTATGAACCCTAATGGATATAAGACAGTCTAGTACCTAACAACGTAATTTTAATAATATGATTAAAGGACAAGAATACGTACATTTGTACAACGTCTTGTCCTTTGTTAAATTTTTAGATTATACTATTCCCGCTTTGCTTATTATTAAAATGTCTAACTTATATTTTTGTTTTATATATAAAAAATCTGCACTTTTGTGTGCAGATTTAAAAAGTTTTTATGCTCTATTAAAGCCTATAAAGAATACTCCTATCATCCCGGGTCCTGCATGTGCGCCCATAACTAAATCTATGTCATTTACAATAATCTTTTTTACCTTATAAAGCATTTTAATCTCTTTTTCGATATATTTAGCATCCTCTTCACAGCCTGCGTGTGATATTGCGATAACTTGTTCCTTTATATCTATCGCTTTATCTCCTACATACTTAATTAATCTATCAAGAGAAGCCTTTCTTCCTCTAATTTTATCGTGTACATAAATCTTACCTTCATTACTGGCTCTAAGAAGAGGTTTTATCGACAAAAATTTTCCAATAACAGCAGTCGCTGAAGATATCCTGCCCCCACGTTTGAAATAATCCAAATCATCTACAGTAAACTCGTGCAAAATTTTAAGTTTGTTATTTTCAAGCCACTCTTCAATCTCAAAGATTGACTTTCCTCTTTCCTTCATAAATGCTGCATAATATACCAAAAGACCCTGTCCCAATGAACCGGACAATGAATCTACAATGATGATTTTTCTATCGGGATATTCCTTTTCAAGCTCACCTGCCGCAGATAGGCCCGCAGCATATGTACCGCTTATCCCACTGGACACGGATATATAAAGAACATCCTTACCACTTTCTAAAATAGGTTCAAATATATCTCTAAATCTGCCTTCGTTTGCAAGGGAAGTTTTTATCATCTTCCCCTCTTTCATCATATCGTAGTACTTTATGCAATCAACATCTCTACCTTTTTCATAACAAAGATATTCAGTGTCATCGACAAAAAAAGATAACGACACTACATGTATATTAAATTGTTTTATTATTTTTTCCGGCAAATCTGAACAAGAATCAGTTACTATTTCAAACACAATAATTAACCCCTTCTAACGTAATTCATAATACTATATTATATCGTTTTTAAGTATATGTCAACCCGTTTACTATTGTACAATAATAAAAATATGGTATAATGTAATTTAAGTTGTTATATTTTATAAAAATCAAGGAGCACTAGTTATGCGTTATGATAAAAATAAATTTGTAAAAACCTTTGAGGACTGGGATAATTTAATAAAGGAATACCATCTTCCATATTGGGATCAATTGATATCTATAGATCTATATATGGATCAAGTTATAGTTTTAATGAATAAATATTTATACATCTTTAATAAGACATCAAATGAGGATACAATCATTACTTCATCTATGGTAAATAACTACGTTAAGTTAAAGATTATCCCCGCACCGGAGAAAAAAAAGTATTCACGAAGACATATAGCCTATCTTATTATTGTTTGCATACTAAAGCAAACTTTAAGTATATCAACAATTAAAAAAATTATCCCGCTTGACATCCCAGAAAGCGAAGTCGAAGTAATATACAATTCTTTTGTACATAACCAACGCAAATCACTTTGTTATGTCACTGAAAAAATACGAGAAGTCGCTGATCCTATAATCCATTCCCCCGAGGATAACCAAGAAAGACTAAATGATTTAGCCATGCAGGTCGCAACATCAACCAACATCTTCAAAATATTTATAGAGAAAATCGTGGACTTAAAATTAGATGATTAAAAATTATAATTTTTTTAATTAAAGTATTGACTTAATTACAAATATATGTCATAATAATTATGGTTAATAAAATTACATTTATTTAAAAGGAGAACTTCTATGAAAAAATTGTTAGGATCTTTATTAGCACTTATGTTAGTCGTATGTTCATGTACAGCATTTGCTGCAGAACGCAAAATGGACGCCGTAATAACATTGTATTCCAATCCATCAACAGGGTATAGTTGGAGTTACACAACCGACAATGATGGTATGATTTCTGAAACTTCACACTCCTATTCCTCATCAAATCCTGAATTGTGTGGTGCAGGCGGCGGAGAAGAATGGCATTTCCAAGGTCTAAAAGAAGGCAATGTTTCTATAACATTTACTTACTCACAACATTGGAATGATAGTGACGCAAAAACAAAGACATTCACATATTACATAGACAGCGACTTAAATATGCACCTCCTATGCACAAAGTAAACATTATATAATATAAGTAGCCACCGGATAAACCGGTGGCTTTTTCTATTACCAAAATTTAATCTTCATTTTCAAATATACCTTTGTTTACTTCATTAAAACTTTGAATAATCTGAGAAATCCCGCTTATCTTAGAAAATTCATTACACTTACCCCTAGGTGCAATGGCAATTATTTTTCCTATACCTGCTCTTTTAGCAGCGGTAATTCCCGAAACTGCATCCTCAATCACCAGGCACCTACTTGGAGAAATACCAATCTTGCTTGCTGCTTTTAAGTATATATCGGGTTCCGGCTTTCCAATAAACGTACCATCATCAAAAACTATTTTAGATGTATCAAACCACCTATCAAGATTAAATTCATTTATAAAAAAATTAACATTAGTAATCTCAGAAGCTGTTGCTATTGTAATAGGTATATTATTATCATTTAAAAAATCCAAAAATTCAATTGCCCCCGGAGCTAACTTAAAGTGCCCCAAATCACCCTTGCATAGATTTCTATATATCTCCTCCTTTCCCTGCGTTAATTGTTCAAGCCTTTCTTTACTTGTTTTTTCCCCTGTAATATATTCTATTATGCTTGCATTGGTTCTGCCATGGAAGTATATCTTAAATTCGTCATCAGATATTTTCCTATTGCACAATTTTCCCGCAAATTGTCTCCATGCAAGTTCCTGCTTATCCGAATCCCAAAATAAAGTACCATTAAAATCAAAAATTACTCCTAGAACTTTCATGTATTTGACCTCCATATTTAATTTTTTTATAATACACGTAAAATTATTTTCGTTTTCCGACTATTTTCCCGTATTTTTTATATGTATTATTATAGTTTGAAAAAATCTCCAATCCATAAATTTATTTTAACATATATTTTCTTATATAATGCAGCATAATTGCATGAATATTTAAAATCTTCTAATAGATTTACATAACAATTATTCTTCCTAAATTTCGGCCATTTATAATATCCGCAAAATATATAATAATGGCTCCAAATTTCTATTTTTTTCTTGCCATGCTTTTAAAAATATAGTATACTAGAAAAAGCGCCTTAAATTACTAAAAATTAGGAGATTATAAATTATGAAAAACTTAAACCAGTATGATTTTTCTAAATTGTACTCAACACTTAAAAAACCTATCAATATCATAGCCTTTTTATCAACACTTATATGCGGACTGATTATTCATTTTTCTATGGCTGCAAATGACTTCCTTACTAAAGACGGAATATGGAATAGTATAGGAGGAATGCATACTTCAGGAAAATGGGAAGCATCGCTTGGCCGCTGGGGACTTCATATTGTCGATAAAACACGCTTAGGTGTTATAAACATTTATATGATAATAGCATTAAGCTTATTTTTCCTTGCTCTAACATCGGTATTATTATGTAATATGTTTAAAGTACAAAACAAAATTGTAGCGCTTTGCATTTCCCTATCAATAGCAGCAGCACCGCAATTAGTTAATATATTTTGTGATATATATTGTGCCGATAGCTATTGTATATCAATATTTTTAGCCACAGCATCTATCTTTCTAATGTTTAATAAGATAGATTCAAAAATCGATAAACTCAGAATTCCATTGTCAATAATTTTTTTGGCTGTTTCTCTGGGTCTTTATCAGGCAAGTATAGGCATAGCAACCAGTCTAATAATGTTCTTATTTTTTAATATGCTAAAAGATAATGAACCAATAAATACTTCAATTAAAAAAGTGTTTAAATCTTTTATTTTCGTACTTTGCGGTTCAGTTCTATACTACATTATTGCAATTTTATATATGAAATATCTTGGTATTAAATTTGCCTCATATGGTGGAGCCGATAAACTAGGGTTTTCCACCTCAATTAAGAATATACCTAACAATATTAATAAGGCATATACATTCACATACAATTATTTCTTCTCAAATAATGTAGTTAAAAATCATGTATTACATAGATATTTACTATGGCTAATATTCTTTTCCCTATTTGTAATTGTATTCATATTATTTGCAATAAAAAATCAAGGTCTCGATAAAAAAGTTATCAGGCTTATTTTAATGGCACTTTGTATACTAATTATGCCAATTTTTCTTGCAACAATTCTATTTATCAATCCGTTTTATTATCCAAATCTCATGATATCTACCCCATGGATGTTTGTACTACCGTGTATTTTAGCCATATCATCAAATATGATCCCCCGAAAAATGGACTTATACTTTTATTGCAATGCAACGTCAATATTTGTTAGCCTCATCATAATTTGGTCTTGTATGTGGCAAACGGGAGCATCCTATACTGCACTTGGCATGACTTGCAAACAGGCCTCAACAATAGCACAAAATATATATTGTAAAGCTATCGACTTAGATGATTATTCTGATAAATATCCTTATTACTTCGTAGGAAGTTACTTAAAAAATCAGGGTCCAAAAGCAGCAGTCTATAATACAGCAATCGGATTATCAACCGAAAGTATAGACTTTCCTGATGACATAGGCCGCATGAGCACTTGGGCAGGGTTTTTCAAGTATACTATGGGAATTTCTATAAACACAAAATCAGAAAAACAGGCCCAGTCTATAAGAGATAGCGAGGAATTTAAATCTATGCCTTGCTATCCTATGAAAGGCAGTGTTAAAGTTATAGATAAAACTATTGTCGTAAAATTTGATAATTAAACTTCGTAGCATACCTCCTATTAAAATAACAAAAAATCCCCCAATATATAAAGTGGGGGATTTTTGTTGTATAAGGATTAGAGGTAATAAATCTCTTCATCTTTTTATAACTATATACTATTTACTATGTTAAACTTCAAAGCTTATCTCGGAATTCCCACTAGGGCAAAATGTCCGGCAGCATTATAAGTATCGATAGCTATAATCAACGAATCTGATGTTACACAAAATCCATTGTCATTATTCTCTAACTCTCTGAGTAAATATTCATCACTTTCATCTCGTACAATTTTAGCCAACTCTTGCCTATATCTTTCTCTATCATCACTTTCACCAAAATTTAAATAAATGTCCTCTACTGCATTATTATTAATCCGTTTAGATTCTTTTACCTTTTTAACAAGTTCTGCATCTATATTTGTAAAATCTGAAAGTTTTAATTTTTTTACAGCCTCCAGATCGATTGTAATTGTATGTACCCAGTTCTCATGTAAATAACTTCTTCTAATATCCAACTGTGGTTGACCTCTATAGCAAGTTGATTTCCCGGTGTAAAGTATACTTAATATTTCAGGACTATCCATTTCAACTTTAAAATCCAGAGCTAAATCTATCATTTCTCCAGCACTGCGATCAATATTAAGATTGTTAACTGTGGCTTCTAAAATATCATTTTTTTATAAGTTCGTTAACCTCCTTCTCCTTTGAATTATCTCCTAAACCTCTCACTTGAGGGTATCTTATGCTTATCTCTTCATCAACATAAGTATTATTTACAGTAATATATGGCAACTTCTCAACTAGTCTTGGTTGTGAAACTCCCAGATTGGTCTGGTGCTTATCTATACACCCAGATAAAGTTAGCAATATTATCATCACAACTAAAATTAAACTTATAAACCTCTTCACTTTCTTTTCTCCTTACTTTCAAAATAGCTATACCAATATGCAGCATTATTACGGCGCTCTTCAAGATGGCTTAACTTTAAATCAGGCCTCTCATGAATATTTCTGCCAGCTCTTCCGGACTTTCTGTAGGCAGGGATATTCCTGATCAAACTTAAGATACATTACATCACCAGCCTTTATGAGGTTTACATTGTAGTTTGTGTAAATTATTATGGATGCTGATATAAATCCGTGACTATCCATCTCCAACCTCTAAGTTCCCACCTCACCCTGACAGGAACCCTGTATGCAGTACCAATTACTCCTTGTACGCTATCTATTTTCTTATATGTATATCTGTATGTTGAGCTTGCCTTATCACCTAAACATAATGTAAAAGGAAATGTAATATTATTCTCTTCTGTTATTACCCCTATTTCATTGCGCCATCCTTCTCTGTGGTTTAATCGCTCAAAAAGATTCTCTGAAATAACATCCTCTAAATCCTGTGAGTATTTACCATTAGTATCATAGGCCAGATTTACCAAATAATTTGTTTTAAAACTCAAGTAAAAACACTGCGCTATATAGATAACAACAAACACGGCAATCGATATCAACCCAATCTTTATAATCTTTTTAATAGCCTTTCTTTGCCGTTCAGTTCGTTTATTTGAATTAAAAAATAAATACGCTGCAAACATAACTCCACCAAATATGGAAAAATATATGTACCACACCCACCTAATTATATAAATACATCGAGAATAACTGTACATAAAATAAAACGGTTCAAAAAACAAAGTATCCTTATGCACCATAAATATTGGAATAGATATAATTAAATTTCCAATCGTTGCTATAATATGTGTTTCTTTAAATCTTATAGTTAATATCATACTAACTAAAACTATCATATAAATATAAAACATAAGAAATGGTGATAAATCATATTTAAGTGGAAACTTATATAAATCCATAATAAAGAATGGTTTATATCTCTTAAATAAAAAAGATCCATTAGGTAAATCATCTAAAAACAAATACGTAACAAACAAAAATAATACAGTCCCATATATAGATAAAAATTTCTTCAAAATTAACCTCCTATTTTATCCTTAAAATATGTGCTTGACCGTTAGGATATTCGCTAAAAAAATCTGCTAAAGACTTATAATCATTAGGATTTGTATGTGCAGCATAATAGATCATTCCATTCTTCACCCTACTTATTATCGTTGTATGATGAGGATATTCTCCATCATACTTAAGATACATTACATCACTAGCTTTTACGGGGTTTTTAGGGTCATTTGCAGCAGCAGCTATTTGATCAGGACCTGTTAAAATTATTTCCTCTTTAACCATATTCGAATTTTTTAAATACTCATATTGTTCCCTAGCTACAGACCATGCCTCAGTATAACTCCATCTTAACTCTGGCTTAAAGAATACCATAGGATTTATGTCATTTCTATCATGATAATGCCAGTATTCATTCATCTTAAACCCACCTGCCACTAAACATTGCGAAACAAAGTTTGCACAATCGCCTGCCTTATCACTAAACTGAGGATATTTAGGATTTTTGCTATTATACCACTGTATTGCATACCAAACCGCTGATCTTCTATCATATTCAAGCATTGGGTAAGCTAATTCTAATGGTTCATTAATGTCAGACAGCGTTCTTTTTCCTATTATCGTGCATCCGCAGTTTGGATGAAATGGCGGAGCATTTTTTCATACTTTTAATTTAGATAAATAAAATATTTTTGTGGTCATTTTCCTTGCTTTAACATATAAAATATTTCTTTATCTTCCATTGAAAATGCATCTATATCTTTATATTGCTTAATTTCAGCGGTTTCATAATTTAATTTTGTATATCCCATTTCTCCTATTGCATATACATACGGTGATTCATGTATATAAATCCTAATATCATAATCAATATCCTGATTTTTGTCTCGATCATATAATGACCATCTTGTATGTTCCTTCTTTATATTTCCTTGTTCATCAACTTCAACACCTCTTAAGATTACAAACTCTTTTCTACTTCCAAACGATTGTATAGTTTTACGACCATCTTGATATACAACCTCACCTTTTGTGTTTTGGTTAGCAGAATCATTTAAAAATTCGACTGTTTTTATTATAGCCATCGAAAAGATTTTAGGTATTGATATAAAGAAAATACACCCTAATATAATTAAAAAAATTATACTTATACTTTTAATAAATGATCCTTTTAAAAGTTTCTTAATCGCTATCATCCTCTCTTCCAAATATACTCATATTCTGTATAAGTGTCATACTCTGTCATCATTCCGTTTCTTTGCATCGCTTCACCTAAATTATTCGCAAGATCTGCAAACGACAAGCTATTTCTAAATTAGGAAACTATGATAAAAGAAGGGTTAACACAGACAAAAATAATACAGTCCCCCTCTCAATAATAATCTCTGTCTACATATATAAGGTACAATTATATACATTTATCTATCCTTATAACCGAATATCCCCCGCCACTATTCGGTAAATCAATTAAGATACAGATATCTCCTGATTTTGAAATATAAAAACTATCCTGATCCAATTTTTCATCAATAGTTTTTATAACTTCGTCTTTGTTCATTGCTTTAAGTCCACCATATAAAATTTCATAATTTCCATTAACAATACTGTTCTCTAAATCCTCACGTGATTTAATAAAATCCGACAAAAAAAGCCTTTCTGCTGTCTTTAGGTTAATTGTTATCGCATGACAACTACTGTTCGGATGTGGCGTTCCCTCAACATATGAATATTGATAAAATACTATACTTAACATTTCGTTATTGTACAGCTCAACTTCATACGATTGATCCAAAGTTAACCCTTTTAGACTATATTTATCGTAACACCGATCTATTGCATTATCCTTTATAATATAATTAATCTGCTTAGCTGCCGGATTATCACTATTTTTAATTTGGGGATAAGTAATTTTTATACTCATATCATTGCTTTGATCTTCAAATAACTTCTCTTCCAGTATATAAGTATCATTAAAACCATTTTTGGATATGTTTATATTTGATTTATTGGCATGGCATCCCATGACAAAGCTCAAAGCAATAATTGTTAGCAAAATAAAAGCATATTTTTTCATATGTATGACCCCTATAAGTTATCTAAGTATATATAATATCAAATTATATGTATTCATACGTTCCTCAAAATTATTTTGTCCACCGTTCACTATATTTGTAACTTGTGACACAGTAGGGATATTATTATTGGTAAACATATACTGAACACTACTCCTCCAAAACCACCCAGCGACTTCCCATGCGTAATTTTCAGCAACATAATCCGCACCTTGCATAACGCCTTGGTCATTTATTTCATTTGCAAACTGTTGATAATTATATCTGCCTGTTAAATGAATATATCCTGAGCCCCTAAAATTATATCCATCATTTGTGTCTTTACCTGAATTACCTAAATCAATACGCCCTCCATATTTCTCATTGAAATACTCCCTGTCTCTGGACTTGTCAGGATAATCCCGCCAATTTATTTCTATCAATCCATTTCCATGCCAGGACTCTACATAGCACTGCGCAAGAAAATGGGAAATTTGCTCCTTTGTAGTAATATCATACTTTATAAGTGTTTCATTTAGCTCTTTTACCATTGAATCAGTCACATTATTAAATCCTATATATTCTAACTGATATTTATTAACGTATTCTATTACCTGAGCAGCATCATCCCCTTCATCCTGTGGTTCTTCATCAGACCCAACATATGGCACAATAGTACACCCGCAGTTTGGATGAAATGGCGGAGCATTTTTCCCTACCTTTAATTCAGATAAATAAAATGCCTTCCCATCCATTTCACAAATTCTTTGTACTGCCGTTATCCATTAAATAATAGTAACCATATATATTTTATTTCGGTACGTGCCCTTTAGAAATATAAAGCATATATATTGCCAGCATAATTCCACCCAGAATAGAAAAATATATATACCATATCCACGGCAATATATAACCATATGACACAATGCCATCTGGGTAATAAAAAGGTCTAAAAAACAATGTATCCTTATGTACTATAAAAATCGGTGTAGATACTATTAAATTTCCAATGGTCATACCAATATAAAACCTTTTATATTTCATGCTTGCTACAATTCCTATTATAGTCATTGCATAAATGAAGTTCATAAGCTCAGGTGTTAAATTATTTAAATTCTCAAAAATCTGTAAATTTGTAGACTTACCATTTAAAAAATATAAAGATGTGTCACCTATTTCTAAATTAGGAACCTCTGACAAAAGAAGGGTTGACACAAATAAAAATAATACAGTCCCATATATAGATAAAAACTTCTTCAAAATTAACCTCCTATTTTATCCTTAAAATATGTGCTTGACCATTGGGATGTTCATTAAAAAAATCTTCTAAAGGTTTATAATCATTAGGATGTGTATGTGCCGCATAATAGATCATTCCATTCTTCACCCTACTTATTATCGTTGCATGATGAGGGTATTCTTCATCAAACTTAAGATACATTACATCACCAGCTTTTATGAAGCTTCCATTGTAGTTTATGCAAATTATTATGGGTGTTCATACACATGTGTAACTACCCATCTGAAATCTTTCAATTCATAACTGACTATCTTAGGAAAATATGAATTCATTGGTATTCCATCATACCAATACCATGATCGTGCTTGTTTGAAAAATACTAAAGATATAGGAAATGTATTTTTATATTGATATAAATCATACTCATTGTCATAGTATCTTCGATAATTGAGCATTTCGAAATCCCTTTGTGAAATAACATCCTCTAAATCCTGCGAGTATTTACCATTAGTATCATAGGCCAGATTTGCCAAATAATTTGTTTTAAAGCTCAAGTAAAAACATTGCGTTATATAAATAACGACAAATGCAGTAATCGATATCAATCCAATCTTTATAACCTTTTTAATAGCCTTTCTTTGCCGTTCAGTTCGTTTATTTGAATTAAAAAATAAATACGCTGCAAACATAACTCCACCAAATATGGAAAAATATATGTACCACACCCACCTAATTATATAAATACATCGAGAATAACTGTACATAAAATAAAACGGTTCAAAAAACAAAGTATCCTTATGCACCATAAATATTGGAATAGATATAATTAAATTTCCAATCGTTGCTATAATATGTGTTTCTTTAAATCTTATAGTTAATATCATACTAACTAAAACTATCATATAAATATAAAACATAAGAAATGGTGATAAATCATAAGTAGGTATTAATCTTTTCGTAACTGTAGGCGAAAAATCGCTCTTGTATAGAAATGAATAACCGCCTCCAAAATCATCTAAAAACAAATATGTAACAAATAAAAATAATACAGTCCCATATATAGATAAAAACTTCTTCAAAATTAACCTCCTATTTTATCCTTAAGATATGTGCTTGACCATTGGGATATTCACTAAAAAAGGCTGACAGAGACTTATAATCATTAGGATGTGTATGTGCTGCATAATAAATCATTCCATTTTCTACTTTACTTACTATCGTTGTATGATGAGGGTATTCTTCATCAAACTTAAGATACATTACATCACCAGCTTTTACGGGGTTTTTAGGGTCATTTGCAGCAGCAGCTATTTGATCAGGACCTGTCAAAATTATTTCCTCTTTAACCATATTCGAATTTTACACTTCATAAATAACCTTAAAGATTTGTACTATTACATTAATTTTAAAAACTTATCTTGAAATTTCTACAAGAGCATTATATCCGCGTGCATGTGAAATCCCGGTGCTAAATCTTAGTATTAAAGAATCCTTAGTTACACAAAAAACAACATCATTATCTGTTAATTCCTTTAATAAATCTTCATCCTTGTCAGATTGAATAATTTCACGCAGCTGCTTTCTATAATCAATTATTTTTTCAATATCACCGTTATATCCTAAACGTCTACTTTCAACTATTTTATTAGTAACATTTTCAGATGCTTTTACCTTCTTGATAAGTCCCATATCTATATTTACAAAATCTGAAAGCTGCATTTTTTGTCCGGTTTTCATATTAATTGTAATTGAGTGAAAATTATATCCATGTGGACTCCAATTTCTAATGTCCGGATAACCTGTATAATAAGTCGAATATTCCCAATATAGTACGCTTAATACTTCAGTTGTATCCATTTTAACTTCAAAATCAAGTGTTAAATCTAATAGTTCTCTATTAGTTATTTTACGATTAACTCCCCCAACTTCATTATCTAAAATATCATTTCTTATAAGTTCATTAATTTCTTTTTCTCTTGAATGATCGTCTAAACCTTTTACTTGGGGATATCTAATGCTTATTTCTTGATCAAAATAAGTATTAGTTACTGTTATATATGGAACATACGGATTATTTTTAGTAAATCTCGTATCTTGTAAACATTTTGATAATACAAATAATATTATCACTATACTTAAAATTAAACTTATAAACCTCTTCACTATCTTTTCTCCTTATTCTCAAAATAACTATACCAATATGCAGCATTATTACGGCGCTCTTCAAGGTGGCTTAACTTTAAATCAGGCCTCTCATAGCATCTCATGAATATTTCTGCCAACTCTTCCGGACTTTGTGTAGACTGAGTAAACTCATAAAAGGTCATTTTCGGGTCACACAAATTAGGGTTCCATTGATAGTATTCCATTACGCCGATATTAACCTCCTGCAAAATACGATAAAGCTGAGTATCTATGTCAAATGGATCTAAGCCTTCACATTCTGCCCAATCAATTAATTTAGTCGCTGGTGTCCATTGGGTTAATCCAAAACCTGCATTTTCATCCCCAACATTATATCCAATTTGCCAACAACAAGGATTCATCGTACTTTCTATTTGCATATTGCCAAACATTCCGCAAATTGCATCTTGGAGAAAATTTTAATGTCATAACAAAACTACTGTAGATTATCCATATCAAGCTTTACAATAGTATGATTTCCAACAGCATACGGGACAGGATAAACTACACAAATTTCTTTATCCGTAAAATAGGAAAATACCTCATAATAATTTTTAGATTCTCTGCACAAATTATCTGACGACTTTAAATACTTTAATATTTGATCATCAGGAATATTTGTAAAATATGCATCAACCTCCGGATATGGTTCTGCTTTATGATTTCCTATTTTCCTTTTGAAAAGTTTTACAAATTCATCATTAATCTCTACCATATCCTCTAATCTAACATATTTTGCACTTTGTAAATCAATATTTAATGTATAAAATAGATGAGTCGGATGATTAGCCCACTTTGGAGTAACTAATCCATTATAAACAATGCTTAAATATGAGTCACTAAGATACTTGACCTCATAATTAAGTTTTAGTTCTAAACAATTGTAATCTTTCGCTTCATACACATAATTATAACCATTACCCAATTTTATTGCTTCTGTTTTTATAAAATCATTTATTGAATCAATTTTCGAATCATAATAGTCCGTTTTTAACCTTGGGTACTCAATTGATATATCCTTATATGCATCTTGAAACAAATATTTATCAGACTCTATACCATATTTCCCGGTTTGACTATCTAAATAAATAGAATTAATAAAATTATATGAATTCGATATACCTAAAGCTATATAAATAATCGCGCCAAAACATATTGGTATGAAAATTAATAATATTAATCTAATTAATAATTTTATCGGCACGTTCATATGCTGCCTTTCTGTCATAAAGTCCCCCATTTCCACCATTAACAATCCTTGTGATTTGCTCAACAGTTGTATCTGAATTTATACTACCATTTATTTCTTTAAATACAGACCAATACCAACCGGCAGACTCCCAATAATAATTTTCATCTACATATATATAAGGGACAACTCCAATTTCATTTATATCTATACCTATATATTTGAAAAATTCACTATAAGTATATTTATGTGAAATATGAATAGCTCCTGCACCTCTGTAATCGGGTCCCCCTATTATGTGGTCATAATTATCCCCCGCCCAATCTATTTCTATTCTCCAAATGCCACTTTCTACATAGCACTGCGCAAGAAAATGGGAAATTTGCTCCTTTGTAGTAATATCATACTTTATAAGTGTTTCATTTAGTTCTTTTACCATTGAATCTGTCACATTATTAAATCCTATATATTCTAACTGATATTTATTAACGTATTCTATTCCCTGAGCACCATCATCCCCTTCATCCTGTGGTTCTTCATCAGACTCAACATATGGCATAATAGTGCACCCGCAATTTGGATGAAACGGCGGGGCTGTAGTCCCAACATTCAATTCATCAATATCAAAAATTTTCCCGGCCATACCCTCACATATATTACAGACATTACTATTGCTTGAAAGTACAACTTGATACTTTTTGATCCTACGAGCCTTAAAATATAACCTCTTAGCCCTGGTTTGAATAAACGACACAATATTAAATATTAGCCTGTCTATCTTATCTTTAAGACTACTGAAAAATTCCTCGGCATAGCCCAAAACATCACTAAAAAATCCTTTTGACTCTATAGAACTCAAAAACTTAGTACTGGTAACCAGGTCATCGCCTAAAACCGGATTTGTTTCTCCATATAAGTTCGACTCCATGTTCTCCAAAAACCACTTTTTCAAGTTTTCAACCCATAAATTTATTTTAACATATATTTCCTTATCTCGTAAAGCATAATTACATAAATATTCAAAACTCTCTAAAGAGTCCTTAGAGTTTTCATTTAACCTAAAAATAAAGCTTTTGTATGCCTTATTTGTAAGATCCCTCATAGAATTTGAAAGTTCACTGAATAAACCGTCTACCGCCAGCTCTATTTGCAGGTCATATATTTGCTCATTCTCATCTCCCACGCTTTCCCTTAGCCTTAATAAATCATCGATTTGCCCACTTACCTTTTCTATAAGACCATATATCTTACTAGTCTCTTTTTTGATATCCTTGTATACAAGGTTTCTAATTTTAAATGGGTCACTTGTAGAGTTTTCATCTCCATCTTTACTAATTACAAATCCACGTTTTATTACTATACTTTGGTCTTTTGGTATACTATACTCCCTTCTCAAATATTTCTCATAGCTAGTTTTTAAAAACATATTTTTCTCCCCTTAAAAAGTATTTTCTATTAATACCGCAAAAAAAGGCCATTTTTTCCCCTTTAGGGGACAACAAATATTTATTTTTTTAATAAGTCATTAATAAACACTTTGAAAGTGAAGTTATCATATATAAATTTGCTTTTTTGCATAAAGAAAACCACGCGACTATCGCGTGGTTTTTTAGATATAAAAAAAGTCCTCATCGAACGATGAGGACAAGAGTGGCTCCCCAAGTTGGACTCGAACCAACGACCCTGCGGTTAACAGCCGCATGCTCTACCGGCTGAGCTATTGAGGAT
>CAKSHI010000019.1 GCA_934457115.1 uncultured Eubacteriales bacterium
CTGGTGTAGCTCAGTTGGTAGAGCAGCTGATTTGTAATCAGCAGGTCGGGGGTTCAAGTCCGTCCACCAGCTCCAACCTCATTTTGAGGATTCTAAAGTTTAATTAAAAGGGAGATTTCCCGAGTGGCCAAAGGGGGCAGACTGTAAATCTGTTGTCTCAGACTTCGGTGGTTCGAATCCACCATCTCCCACCAAGACATGTAATCCTGCTAGATAGTTAGCAGGATTTTTTATATTTATAGATAAACAAAAAGGCTGCTATATTATAGCAGCCTTGAATATTTATTTTTCTAGGATATATTTGTCAATTGACTCGGCGGCTTTTTTACCCGCTCCCATTGCCAATATAACAGTGGCAGCTCCGGTTACGATGTCTCCTCCGGCATAAACGCCCTCTTTAGTTGTTTTAAGGGAATCGTCTACTATAATACAGCCTCTTTTATTAGTTTCCAGTTCTTTAGTGGTAGATTTTATTAATGGGTTTGATGTATTTCCAATAGCCACTATTACGCTGTCAACTTCAATATTAAAGTTAGAGCCTTCTTTTTCTATTGGTCTTCTTCTACCGGATTCATCAGCCTCTCCAAGTTCCATCTCAATACATTCTATAGCGGCAACCTTGCCGTCTTTTTCTATAATTCTAACAGGGTTATTAAGGAATTTGAAGATGATACCTTCTTCCTTAGCATGGTGTATTTCTTCTTTTCTTGCAGGCATTTCTTCTTGGGAACGTCTATATATAATATATACATTTTCAGCACCCAATCTTTTAGCACTTCTCGCAGCATCCATTGCGACATTTCCGCCGCCAACAACTGCGACATTTTTACATCTTGATATAGGGGTATCATAATCGTCTAGATATGCTTTCATGAGGTTTACCCTAGTCAAAAACTCATTGGCAGAGTAGACTCCTGGGAGACCTTCTCCTTCTATGTTCATAAATCTTGGTAAACCTGCTCCTGTTGAGATATACACAGCTTCATAACCGTTTTCAAATAATTCATCGATTGATAAAATTTTACCAATAACCATATTGGTCTCAATCTTGACTCCTAATTCTTTTAGGTTTTGGATTTCTTTTTTTACGATTTCCTTAGGAAGCCTAAATTCGGGTATACCATACATTAATACCCCGCCGGCGGAGTGTAATGCTTCAAATATAGTAACATCATAACCCTTTTTTGCAAGATCTCCGGCACAAGTAAGGCCTGATGGTCCGGCACCTAAAACCGCAACTTTGTGTCCGTTTGGCTTAGCTGCTTCAACGGGTTTATTAATATTTTTCATAGCATAATCAGCCACATATCTTTCAAGTCTGCCTATAGCGACGGGTTCACCTTTTATACCTCTTACGCACTTGGCTTCGCATTGTGTTTCTTGAGGGCATACTCTTCCGCATACAGCAGGAAGACTGTTGGTTGATTTAATTATATCATAGGCTTTTTCAATATCGCCTTCCCTAATAGCTGATATAAATTCAGGGATTCTAACCCCAACAGGACAGCCTGATACACATGGACGGGTTTTACAGTTTAGGCATCTATTTGCCTCGTTTAATGCCATGTCATCTAAGTATCCAAGTGAAACTTCGTCGAAATTTTTATTTCTTATGTTTGGATCCTGTTCAGGGATATTTGTTTTTTTCATTTCCATATTAGGCATGTTTTTCACCTTCTAACAATCTGCAATATTCTTCTCTTTCTTTAGCTTCTTCTTTTATATATATCTTAGACCTCTTAATAGCCTCATCAAAGTCTATCATATGGCCGTCAAAATCAGGGCCATCGACGCAGGCAAACTTTGTTTTTCCTCCAACAGTTAACCTACAGCCACCGCACATACCGGTTCCGTCTATCATAATAGAGTTCATACTTACCATTGTTTTGATATTATAACCCTTAGTAAGTTCACAAACTGCTTTCATCATTGGGAGGGGTCCTATAGCTATGACAAAATCATAGCCAGCTCCGTTTTCTATTTGTTCTTTTAAAGCATCAGTAACAAAACCCTTGTGACCATTAGATCCATCATCAGTCATTATAAAGAGGTTAGATGATGAGTCACTCATTTCTTTTTCAAGAATTACTAGGTCTTTATTTCTAAATCCTGCTATCATATCAACTTTAGCTCCCATATTAAATAGGGCTTTAGCCTGCGGGTACGCTATAGCACAGCCGGCTCCTCCGCCTATGACAGCAACATTTTTATAGCCTTCAAGATCTGAAGCTTTTCCTAATGGACCTACGAAATCTAAAATAAAGTCACCCTTATTTAAGGTGTCTAGGAGTTTAGTTGTTTTTCCGACTATTTGGTAAATTATAGTGACAGTTCCTTTTTCTCTATCATAATCCGCTATAGTAAGAGGAATCCTTTCACCATGTTCATTTACCCTTAAAATAATAAATTGGCCTGGTTTTGCTTTTTTTGCAATTAATGGGGCATCTATTATCATCTTTGACATAGAGTCATTAAGTTTAGTTTTTTCTAAAATGCAAAACATATGAACACATCCTTTTGGTATATAATTAATATTATATATCAATATTAAAATAATAATGCGTTAATTTTAAAATATCAATTAAAGTTAACATATTAATTATACTACAAATAGGTCAATATTTAAATATGAAGATTAAGCCAAGCTTTATTTATGAATTTTTGTTATTTTTACTAAATTTTATTATGTTTTATTTTCGATATAACGCAATTAATAATAAAGTCAAGATTGAATTATAGGTGATTATGTAGTATTATTTTAAATAGATAAGAATTAAAATATGGAGGTTTTTATGAGAGTACTTATATTATCAGCTTCGACAGGCGGGGGGCATCTAAGAGCATCCTCTGCACTCAAATCATATATACTGGATCACGATGAAACCTCAGTTGTAGAAATTGTCGATACATTAAAATATATAAGCCCTATATTAAATAAGACAGTAACTGAAGGATACGAACAACTTGCCAAAAAATCGCCTAAGGTTTACGGCGCTATGTATAAAACTGCGAACAAGGACTATTTTAAGGCATTTGTCGTAGCATTTAATAACCTGTTTAGCAAAAAATTATTACCTCTTTTTGAGGAATTTAAACCCGATGTTATAATATCAACCCATCCATTCTCAACGGAAATGGTATCCAATCTTAAGGAATCTGCAGGGATAAAAATTCCCCTTGTTTGTATAATGACTGATTATGCACCTCATAAAACATGGATTAATAAAAATGTTGACGCTTATGTCGTTTCTAACGATGATATGGTTGACTTGATGGTCGAGATGGGTGTGGATAGAAATATTATATATCCATATGGGATACCAATAGATGATTCGTTTTGTTTTGCCTTAGATAAGAAAAAGTTTCTTGATGAATTGCAGCTTTCATTAGACAAGCCTACAATATTAATTATGGCGGGAAGCTTTGGAGTCACGGACGTATTGAAAATATATAATAATATTGTAAAGATAGATCTTGACTTTCAGATTATAGTGATAACGGGGAAGAATCGAAAACTTTACGATGCATTTGAGAAGATTTTAAAGGCTCCTGAGGAATCTCCAAGTGCTATAGCCAAGGTTTCTAAGGTGATATCAGAAAAATTACCTTCTACATTGTTTTCAAAATCAAATGATAGAAAAATTAAGAAAACAACGCTTGTTTATTATACAAACGAAGTTCATAAATATATGCAAATAGCGGATCTCATAATAACGAAACCGGGTGGACTTACTGTTTCGGAGGCACTTGCATGCAATTTACCTATGGCTGTCTTTAATGCTATACCGGGACAAGAAGAGGAAAATGCAGAATTTTTGATTGATAATAATATGGCAGTAAAGCTTGAAAAAAATTCTACTTGTGCTAAGACGATAGAGGAGCTGATTTCTAATCGCAATAAGCTAAATCAAATGAAGGCATCTTGCGAGAGTTTTGATAAATCCAAGTCCAGCAAGCAAGTTTTTGAATTAATTAAGGACCTTATTGATTGTAAGGAATAAGCACGTTATTTATAAATAAAATTTTAAAAGAGCCGTATCCTTGTTATAAGGATATGGCTCTTTTATAGTTATTTCATCATATATTGTACATTGTCGATTAAACTTCCCATTGCATCAAGTGCTTTATTGGCTTTTCTTTTCATTTGTTTATTATTTTTCATCATCTGGCTTCCTGTAAATCCTGCAGCCATTCCTACAGCAAGTCCTACTCCCATGCCTTTCATAATACCCATTGTATTTTTTGACATATATATGCACCTCCAAAATAAAATTGTTGTTTTGACAACAATTTTATTTTCACCATTTAAGGCATGATTAAAAGCGAAACATTTTGGAAACCTAATAAATGATTCAACGCGTTTATTAAATAATACTATTAAAAAAATTTAACAATTTTTCGTTTAAAAGTTTATTGTAAGTAAATTGTGTTTTGAAATAATTTTATTTTTAGTATATCCATTAAAGCTGGTATGTTAATTTAAAATTTAATTTTATTAAACCTTTTCATAGTATAATGTTGTGGCGTGTTGATTAATATCGTAAGATATGTCCTTAAAGGACTTATGTTTGGTGATTATATCATCATTAGCTTTGATCCACGTGTTACCATGTCTTAAATAAGAATAATAGTGGCCACCTAGACCGTATTGAGTGTCACCTAAAAATATTACTACACTTTTGAGTCGATATTTATTATTGCCTACAACTTTATATTCGCTTTTAATGTTATCGCTTCCGGGAAATACATTAATAACAAGGTTTGAACCGCCGTTAAGAGCTTGGCGTATTTCATCATTAGATTCAAATGAGAAGTGAAAAGATTGGGGAGGAAAAATATCTTGCATAGCATGATTTCCTAATGGTTCCAGTTCCTCTGATACACCATTTGTTATAGTCATGATTAATTCATGAGAGTCTGCTTGAGCCCCGGTATATCCAAGAGCGGAGTATAGCGGCACTACTTCATCACAACTTATAGTCTTTTTATTGGTTTTGTGCATAAGGGTAAATATAGCCTTTAATGCAACATTTTCTTTTCGTATAAAATCCGTATTTAATACAAGGTTTCTAAATTTGGTATTATTATAAAGTGTTTGTATTGCAGAATTCATATAGCAGGAATTACCTAAGTTACATATGCCGATGGTACGATTATCAATTTTATTTGAAGTTTTTGTAGATATTAAGGATCCGTCAGAATTTTGGACTTTCTGCCTTGCCTTTCTTTTTTTAATAGCGTGGACTAATGTAGCAATACCTGCCCCAACAGCAGCAACACCAAGAACTATACCACTTAATATAGCTGCAGAAAGTGCAAAGGGTTGCATTGGGGCTCTTTGGAATGGAATTGGTTTTAATAAACTTTTATTGCCTGTTTCAACATTTGAGTCTGATTTATTTGCAGATTTTTCTGCATCTCTTTCCAATGAAGGGTCTTGCACAATCGGTTCACTGGGTGCATCGCCTTTAGCTTGTTGGGCGATATGAGCAATTTCATGTAATATAATTTTGGTATTATTCTCATTACCCGGAGCAACATATATCCTGTCTCCTTGAGCCAAACCTTCTATACCGGAATTACTTAATTCAGGTACAATACAAAGCTTAACATTAGAGGCATCTAAGTGATGTTCATTTTGAGCAAGGGTTATGTAATAGGGTTGAAGAGGTACTTCAGTACAGTTTACATATTTACTATTGACCGTTTCAATATTATCATAGTTATTAGTATTTGTGGAAGATTCATTAGAGGACATATGCCTTTGGTGCCTTAGATATTTATTCATGGTTTGATACCACCCAACCTATTAATTGTACAATTTAATATAATTTCACTTACATTATAATCGTTTAATACAATAAAGTCAACGTAAGCAATAATACATTAATAATTAGCCATTAAGGTAAAAAATCACCCGACTTTAAAATAAGCCGGGTGACAATTATTAGTATTTAAAGCGTTGTTTATAAAAATCCAAAAATTAAATTATTTAGAAGCAGTTACTTCTTCTTTTACTTCAGCTTTTTTGGAAGCTAAAAGTTGAGCTTCTTCTTCTTCCCTTACTTTTAGAAGAGCTGTATATTTCTTATTTAAGCCAAATACAGATCCGGTCCATAGACCAACAACTATTAATACGATAGGAGCGATAATGCCTACTAATCCTGTTAATGTTGCACCTGCGAAGATTGTTAGAAGAACTTCACTGATTGTAGATCCGCCGGCTTTACCTAGACGACCACCGATAACTTCAACGGCTGCTTGACCTTTAGTTTTAAGATCAGGATCTAGTGGAATATATGTCATTTGTTTAGTTGAATCGAACAATGAATATTTAATACCTTTAGATAATGCGTCTTGAACAAGACCAAAACCAACAGCTAAAGCTAATACGTTAAATCCAAATAGAGAAGAATCTAATCCATGTTTGTTTTCATAGAATATAATTCCAAAGAATAGTCCGCCCAAAACAAGAACTGAAATAGGAGTAATAAGAGCAGCAGTTCTCCATGAGCATTTTCTTAAAATGTTACTACCGGTTAGAGTGATAAGAATTGTAACAATACCTGTTACGATTGAAAGGTTACCCATCATTTGGTTAAATGCATGGCTTGAACCATAGTATAATTTACCTTGACCCTTCCAAACAACTTCAGATAGGTTGATAGCAACACCATAGCCGATAACTAAAACGGTGATTAAGAGTAAGTATGGAGATGTAACGATACATTTGAAGCTTTCGCCGATACCCATCTTCGGTTTTTCTTTTTTCTTTGCTATCAATGCAGGATCATAGAAACGAGAATCTGTTAATATACGTTTGTTGATATATGTATATAATCCAAGGATACAAGAAGCAGCGATAAGTACACAAACCATTTGCCACATAACATTGTTTTGGAATGCATTTTTAACGCCTGCAGCTTCTGCAGCTTTAGTTCTACGGCCAAGGAATTTAACCAATGAACCTGATAAAATAAGACCAACGTTACCGATACAAGCAAATAGACCATAGAATCTCTTTACTTCTGTTTTCTTTGTGATTTGGTTAGCGAATTGCCAGAATAGTGCTGATATAACAAGACTTCCCCAGAGTTCTGATAGGATATAGAAAAGAGAATAACTCCAGTTACCTATTAAAGGCCATTTGTTATACATGAATGAGTTTAATGCAGGAATTGTATTTGCTCTTAAAGCTTCTATTGTAGCTTCGGACATATGGATTTTACCGGAAAGTGGGAATAGTATAAATCCAAAAATTGCATAGAAAGACATAAAGAAGATTATGCAAATATAGAAGACTTTTTGCATATCAAATTTATTGACTAACTTAGCGAATACGATTAGTGCAATAACTGCAGTAGGCATAACGCCCCATAATTTTATAGCGGGGATAGATTCAGCTCCTCCGCAATGAGCTGTGGAAACAATTAATGTATCCTTCAAATCTCTTACCAATGTGTATACGAAAAGTATAAAGAACATCATTAGTGACATTGGTAAAAACTTTTTCATTTCGTAGCCGTGGATAGGCCACACAGCAGCTTGAAATTTGTTAAATTCAGGCTTTGACTTTGTAACAGTTTCACTGTTCATTCAAAAAAACTCTCCTTTTTTCTGCTTTGTTTTGATTAAATGCTTCAAGCGATATCATACTAATATTCAAACCCTGTCGCAACAATAAGGCGACCAGACGATAAGTTAAACATTATCTATCACCATTCAACACAACCGTTTATAGTAACGTAAAAATGTACCATATAATATTGTACCAATATGCGGATGATTTTTCAATTATTAAAAATAGAAAATATAATTATTGATTAACTTATATATAAATAGCATTAAATAATCCAATATAATTATAATTAATTTAGTATAAATTCCTATGGTTAGTGGAATTAAATTGAAATTAAGGAAGATATTGTATTTAAATAGAAAGTTCAAATAGTTTTTTGCGAGAAATACACCAAAATATTATGTTAAATTATACAAATAAAATTCTAAAGACAATAAATACAAGCTTACTTTAAGTTATTTAAAATTATATATAATTTTGATTTGATGTTAAAAATTATTTTAAATTGGTAGTATTACGGCGTACACACATTGAAGTAATATATAGTAAGCTCAAACAAATAGTATATTACACATATAATAATATTTAAATTTAGGATTAAAATAGTAAAAACAGAGATAAATATGTTTTTTTGAAATTATTTTTTAGTTTGAATTTAATGTAAGCAAAAGTTTATTTATTTGATGTTATCTGGCTTGTGAATTGATGATTGGCCTTTTTTATATAGATTATATATTATTATACTCTCATAAAAAAGTGGTTTTTGAATTGTTTTATACTACAAAAGATATTGTTTTGTGTCATTTAACAAATTTTAGCATAGCATAAAATATAAGGAAGGGGAGATTATTATGGAAAGTAATTTATTTAATATTAAATATTTTTTGGCTGCCAATTCAACAAAGGGGTTTGTTTCTAGATTTGACCAACTTTATAATCCATATGAAGATTGGTTTCTATATATAATAAAAGGAGGACCCGGGACTGGAAAATCTACACTTATGAAAAATATTGCCCAACAAGCTATAGAACGTGGGATTGCAGCGGAATTTATATACTGTTCATCCGACCCTAACTCACTTGATGGGGTAATTTTTCCGTCTTTAAGAGTTTCTATAGCAGATGGGACAGCTCCTCATACATTGGATCCGGTTTTTCCTGGAGTAGCGGATACTATATTAAACTTATCTGACTGCTGGAATGAGGATATTTTATATAGTTTTAAGTCTAAAATTAAAGAAGCTACTAAAAAGAATTCCCTTTGTCATAAGAGGTCGAAGTATTATCTATGCGCTTGTAAAAATTTGATTGATGATATGGAAAGCCTTATTCAAGATAGTATCTTAGAGGAGAAAATTGACTCTTACTGCAAAAATCTTTCTAAAAAGCTCTTTAAGGAGAAATTAGACGTAGAGGCAAAAGAAAGCATTAGATTTTTAAGTGGCATTACACCAAATGGGGTTGTAGTGTTTGAGGATACTTTGAATAATGTATGTGAAAGAATTTATATGCTTGATGATGAGTACGGTTTAGTCGCAAATATGATACTTAAAAATATAAGAGAAGAGGCTCTTGGGTCGGGTTATGATGCGGTTGTATGTTACTGCCCTATGCAGCCTGATACGAGGATAGAGTGTATAGTTATTCCTAAATTAAAATTAGGTTTTTGTGTTTCTAACAGTTATCATAAAATGAAAAAGGTAGAAGCGTTTAAGACTATACACTGCAAGAGATTTATGGACAGTAAGATTATAGAGGAAAATAAACAAGATATAAAGGCTAATAAGAAACTAACAAGACAACTTTTAGATGAGGCAATTTTAAAGCTTAAGGAAGCAAAATCGATCCACGATGATTTAGAAAAATATTATATTCAAAGCATGGATTTTAAAAAGGTTAGTGATATAGCTAATAGAGTTATAGGTGATGTTTTAGGTTAGCATTTTTATAATAAAGCCACCATTCAAGAGTTGTATGTATACATTTGAGTGGTGACTTTATGTTAAATTAATATATATCAAGGGCCTCTTTAATTTTGTCAATAAATGTGCCGTCGTGGATAGAACGGCCGTCTATTATTGAGATGTTCATGTCTTGAGCTCTTACGAATATGTGAGCACGATCCTTTTTAATAGTGGAGAGAGTTACTAAAATGCATTTAGAATACTTCCCTCCCAAATAATTTGAATAGACACTCAATTCCTGCAATGCGTCCGGAGCAGGATCCGACAATTTGCACGATATAAAGACCGGTCTGATTCCATAAAAGAATGTTACGTCAATTTCATTTGTAATTTCATTGATTTTTTGTTGGTGAGTATTCCAATTTATTTTTGTGCTTACTCTTACATCATTAAACATAGGGTCTTGTTTAATCTTTATAAAAACATATAGTTCAAGCCATGTTCCAAAATCCGTCATGTACTTTTTTGTTATATCATTTTTAAATGAGAAGGTAATATTTTCATCGTCAACATATAGGTTCCTTAAAAATCCAAGTTGTTCGGCAAAGGATAATATACTCGTATCATTTAATGATACATTTGTATGCGAAGTTTTTATATGTCGTTTAGAAACAAACTGCATAGGTTTATATTCAGTTGATATAGTCCCGAGAGCAGTTTGGAGGAAGAAACAAACTTCTTTCCATTTAGATATATCTTTAAATATAAATTCGCAAAATTTTAAGATGTTAGCATACATATCGGCAGTGGGCTTTGGATGGTTGCTGCCCGTTATGCTTACTCCATGAGATTGTAAGAGACTTTCTATAGACATTTTAGGAAGCATAAAGCCATTAACTAAATAATTGCAGCCATAAATATTGATAAGAGTTTTGTTTGCCATATCAATAGAGAAAATAGGGATAAATTTCTTTTTGCATACTAAATACATTGCTATTGTAGAAATTTCCCTTGTTCCCGTTATATCAAAGAAACAGTTTGGATTCCTGTCTATTATACGCTTACAAATTCTATAGATCTTGTCTATACTATGAAATTCTATAGGGATAGATTCAAATACTATATTGTTTATTCTTGTCTTGCAAGCACTTTTTAGGTTATTGATATCTTCTTGTGAAACTCTTTTGTTATCATATAAAAAGATAACTTTTTTGGGTTTAAATGCAAAAATAGATACTAAGTTTTTAATTGGGTCTTTATTATATACTTTAACGAGGCATTCCAAGTTTCGTCACCATCCATAGTTTTATTTTTGAGGAACGGGGATAGAATCGCATATGTATTTTTCAAGAAGGAGAAGGTCTAAGGTGTTTACTACATTGTCATGATTTATATCTGCAGCTAAGAGGCACGGGTCTTCAAGAGAGGTCTTACCAAGTAAATAGTTTAATAGGGCATTAGTATCACGGCTGTTTATATTACCTTCACCCGTCAAATCGCCGTAAATTACTATTGTGTACTCACATCTTGTTTTATCATTTTCCTTTAAAATTACTTTCATATTTGTTCCAACTATTCCCGACGTGACGGCAGAATTAGAATAATTTATAAAGTGTATGCTGTATTTTTCAGTGTTATACGAAATATTATTCTTAAATTCTTTTATAGTTGTACCTTGGTCTATGCCTGTTATAATTTTGGTTTGAGGATCTATATTATATAGGTTACTTGTAAGTAAATCACCATTTATGGGTTCAGGGTCAGGTTTATCGTTGTTATCATCGTTATCATTTTTAAGATTAAATAGGCTAAAGTTGTATTCGATATATGAGGCTATACCGTCTTTATCATAAATATTATCTATACATACGGTATATGAGTCTGTGTTTGATGTTTCAAAAGGATAATTTAAGACGATAGTTTTATTGCCATTGCATAGGTTAAGACCGTTACCATAAGATAACTTAGTGGAACTTTTAGATGTATTATTTGTAATTGTAGCTGTTGGCTTGGCCCTATCTGCACAGAAGATAAGGTCATCATTAAGGATAATACTTAGATTTGAGGAATCATTCACCCATTTATTTGGAACATAACCGTTTTGAGGATAAGAAATAAAGCTATCACTTTTAAAGGATATATTTTTATTTCTTGAGGATATTACTATAGACGCATTGCCACTGCCATCGTAAACTAGGGCAAAACCTATAGAGGTTGTAGAGTCTGAAAGTATGAGGTTTCTTAACGAATAGTTGCTGTTAAACATATTGTTTATGGAGTTTGATAGCATTGTTGGACTTACTGCAGTTGATTTGTCGATTATTGATAAGGCTAAATTTTCTTTTGCCTTGTTAAAGAAGTCATCATCCATATTTTGAGGTTTTGTAGGATTGCTATAGTCGTTTGTATATAACGCAAGGACTGCAGTGTATTGTAAATCATCGCAGAGTTCCTTGTCTATTTCTAAATCACTTAATAAGAGACTTCTTCTATAAAAATTGACAGTGTTTATTGCATCTTCCAAAACCGAGTCAGTTATACTGCCGGCTGAAGAATATGAAGAGAGGTCAGGTTTATAGTTATAAATTAAATCGATACTTGAATTTTTAGGTTTCAAATCTTTATATAAATCATTAATAGTATCTTGAGTAAGATAGGTTTTGGTGTTGGTGTATTTACGTTTTTGGAGAGAATCTAAATCTTCTCTTATTTCATACTGAACATTGTTGTTTGGAGATTGACTTAAGATCAAAACATATGACTGACAAGAGCATATGGATAAGATTTTATTATCAGTTTTAAATTCTTTTAGGGCAGTACCGTCCTCTTTGTCGAATAGATATAGGAGATGTTCAGATATATTGGTTATTATACCATCGTTGAATGGACAGGAGATATTTTCACTAACGACAATGCCCTTAAAATAATTTTTATAAAATGCATTATCTTGATTTTGTGTGTAGATATAGCCATCATCTGCGATAATATTATTATCATCGATAAATGTAAAGGAGTTTGTATCTATAGTTCCGGCATCGTTAAGCACACCATTTGAAATATCTAAGAATTTAAACTCGTCTTCAGTTTTGATATATAGCCGTGATTTAGATGGGTTGCAAGTTATTAAGAGAATATTTTTGTTAAAGTTAATCTCCTCAAAATTTTCAAAGTTTGACCAGCATCTAAGCATTAAAGTGCTCGGTTTGTCACTATCCACGTAAAACATTTTATCTTTGGCAAATGCAAAGTGCTTGTCGCAAGAGATGTTACCGTCTGTCTTTTTAGAAGAAGTTACACCTTTGGAAAGTAAATCGTAATTGAATACTTTGAATTTATTGTCTTGGTTAAAAACGATAAATAGATTTTTATCTAGGGTGTCACACGCAATATAATGACTGTTGGTAACAAGTGAATTTGATTCTTCATTGCCGTTTTTATTTATAAAGGTAATATATGTCGATGTTTCATCACAGTTTAAAACAGCAAATTCGTCACCGTAAGCAAATGTCTTTATGTTATTATTATGTATAGAACTATTGCTTGATTTTGCGAAAACTTTATTGAAAAAGAAACCTGTGATATGTGAAATATTAAATATAGAAAACGTGACCAAAATAGCGAGGATAATATAAAAGACCTTTTTGCTCCAAGGCATAAAACATCGCCTCCATGGTAGTTTATTATTGCTTATATGATAATATTTTTTAAGTAATTTTGCAATATTTATGGAGATATAATTTTAATTTATACCAATTAGTTTATATAAAGGCTTGACTTTTATCCTAATATTTGTAAAATATAAGGGAATATATAAGTCATAAAAATTTATATGAGGTGAATTTATGAAGGAGTTAAAAAAGCCATTAATAGCACCGTCTGTTCTAGCCTGCGATTTTTCTAAAGCAGGATCTGAGGTTAAGAGGGTAGCCGAAGCGGGGGCGGATCTTATACATTTAGACATTATGGACGGTCATTTTGTGCCCAATATATCATTTGGGCCTGATGTAGTGAAATCTCTTAGAGAATATTCGGATTTACCGTTTGATGTCCATTTGATGATTGAGAACCCATTAGATTATATTAAAAGATTTGCCGACAGCGGAGCCGATATTATAACATTTCATGTTGAGTCCAAATCTAATATAGATCAAACGCTTGATGAGATAGTGAAAAATAATGTAAAGCCGGGTCTTGTCATAAAACCGAAGACGGATATAAGAGAAGTATTTAAATATCTTGATAGGGTATATATGATACTTATAATGACGGTTGAACCGGGTTTTGGCGGGCAGTCATTTATGGAAGATATGATGGAAAAGGTTAAAGTATTAAAGGAAGAAATAAAAAACCGCCAACTCAACGTATTAATTGAAGTTGACGGCGGAATAAATCAAGATACGGTAAAGATAGCCTTAGATGCAGGAGCAGATATATGCGTAGCCGGTACAAGTGTATTTAAAGCTCAAAGCGCTAAAGATGCGATAGATAAGTTAAAAGGTGAGACTAATTAAGATAGCTTCCCATTTTTTTGATAGCATCATTTGAAACTATTATTTTGCCGAATTCAAGTACCTTGGCAGCTTTTATTTTTCCATATCCATATAAGTTGCCATATTCACTTAGGATTGTTGATGAGGCGGGAACTAAGCCAAGGAGTGTATATAGAACCATAAAATACTTTTGATTATAGTATATAATACAGCTTTCGGCTATATGGTTTTGAACCCTAATTAATTGCTTAAGAGCACCCAATAAATCTTCCAAGGTATCAAAGCAATAGATGAAGGGCTCGCCGCTTCCTTTAATCCTATAGATCTTGCGTTTTTTCTCAAACTTTCCCAAAAGAGTAAATAGGATAACGCAGCCCGGATCTTTAGGGAAAAATTCTATCATTAATTTATGATTGGTTATTATAAATCCGGTTTCTTCTTGGGCAATTTTTAATATACTGTCTATAGCGATTTTAGCGCTGTTGTCAGACCACTCAACTGAGTTATTCTCAATATTAAAGGCTTTCATATCCTCGTCAGTAAGGGATACTATAAGCCGTGTATTATCAATCTTTTCTATTTTCAAGACGGCTCCCCTCCCTGTTTGTATCTAGTATATTATTATATTAATATGATTGCACCTAGGGTGCAATAGGGGATTATAGGTATCATAAAATTACCATTACTCAAGTGTATGTTTTTATAATACCTTTGCTACATCATATGAAAGTGCCTTTAAATAAGTAACCGTATTTTCGTTAAATTTATTTTAATGATTTTTATAACAATACATAGGATGATTTGATTTTTTAACAGTAACAATATAAAAAAGGATAAAAGTCGTGGAAAAGCCTAACTATGTTATTCAATATTTTAGAACTTTATTTATTATAGGTGATATTTTCTTATAAAGTAGGAATGTCAAAGTAGAAATGATGGTTCCTTTTAAAATATTAAATGGAAATATTGTAAAAAGTACTACATTAAATAGAGAATCAAAATTATTATTTATAGAGCCAAACATTGCTAAAATAGAGTCGATAGGCATAACAAGTGAGTATATGGGTATAAGAAAAAAGTAATTTATCAATGTACCCCATGCAGCCATGGTAATGGTTGCACAAATTAGGCTTATAACGGCAACTTTTTGGTTTTTTTTATGTTTATATATAATGCCTGCGGTAAAAACAAATGATGAACCAATTAGAAAGTTTGCGATGTTTCCTATAAAAGTGTTGGTAGTAAAGAATATGTTTATAATATTTTTTATAAGTTCAACGAGTATGCCATAAGCAGGACCAATAGCAAAAGAAACTATTAAGGCGGGTATTTCTGATAAATCGAGTTTCAAAAATTCAGGAGCAAACGGCACTGAAAAGCTAAAAAGCATTAAAAAAGAAGATATAGCAGAAAATATAGAAGACACAAGCAATTTGTAAAGCTTGTGTCTATCATTTTTATTAGAAAACGGCACTCAATCAGCCTCCATTAATTTATTGAGAGTATATATCATTGATTAGATTTTTTGAAATACAAAAATCCTTATATTCATTTATAATATCATAAAAGGGCTCTTCTTTGCCAATGATTTTAAAGAGGTCTTTTATTATTATAGAATATGTTAAGTCTAAATGTATAATGTTTATGTCGTTTTCCTTATTATAATTTTTAATTATATTTTTAAACTCATCTAATATAGAATGGTTAATCTTTAAAGGTCCTAATGTTGCTAATATTTTATAATCCTCTTTATTAAAAGACGATAGATAATTATTTAAAAGGGGCAATGCAAACATATTATTAAGTTTTGTCGCAAAAATTACTTTAAAACTTGGTTGATATAGATTTAGTATTGATTCGCTTGAATTGGAAAACTTAATATTGGGGGAAAAATCCAGTGTGTTGTCTTTAGTAAAGAGGTTTAGAAAGTTATAAAACTTTTGGGGCGAGTAATTATATAATTTTGAAAAAAGGATTTTAGTATTATATAGTGGAATATCTTCCTCCTCATGATATGAAAAGAAATTATTTATGTCCATAATTAAAATTCTCCTTATTAAATTTATATATCTTTAGTCTTTTTTATTATTATCCTCTGTTTTTTCAGTTTTTACCTGCGGTTTTCTTGGTGTACGATTTTTAGGTTTGGGTTTTTCCGGGATTCCATCACCTTTATTGTTTTTTTCAAGCATTGTTTGCTCTTTTTTAAACGTATTGTTTTTGTCACTTGATTGTTCTGATATTTTTTCGTTTTTGTCAATCTTCGTGGATACGGGCTTTTTTCGCGTTGTTTTGATTTTTATTTCTTGTGTTTCTGACTTTGGATCATCATTGCTGATTTTTTTGGTTTGATTAGAAATATTTAAGTTGTTGAGTTTGCTTGAGAATGTTTCTTTACTACTTTCAATTGCATGGGATAAAGATTTTTTGTCAAGGTGTCTGCTATAAAATACAATGAAGTATGAAATAACAGCCATAACTGCGGATAATATTAGTAGGAGATGGTATCCTATCTCAGTATTTATGTATACCCCAAAAACTACGTCAGTACTTACTCCAAACAATGCCAAGACTCCCGGGAGGCCCGGGACATAGGTTAAAAGGGCACTTGAGACTACACTGTTTATATTACTAAGCTCATTATCTATTTTTGATGCAATTATATTATTTAGGATGTTGACGCCTATGCCTACAGATCCAATAACTGCAAAAAGTATTGTAAAGACGATAGCCGGCGCCATTGTAGGTTTTCTTTTTATAAATAAGAGTACCGCTCCAATGAGTGCCAAGATGGGTATAGAATAGAATCCCCATTCAATCTTTGTTTTAACATTATTAATTTGATTTACTCTATCTACTACACTGTTTGAAGCAAGCATGATAGAATTGGAAATATTTTTTGCGCTATCGACTAAATTGCGTGCATCGTCAACATATAAAGAAAGAGAATCCATTACATTTACAATTGAACTTCCAATATCACCAAAATTGTCATTCAACATATTTTTGATATCATCGTTTTTAAGGATATCTACAGCATCACTGTTGACAAAGTCAGAAATTTGATCGATTACTCCGTAGCTTGGCAAGGGGGTAGTTAATAGTTGGTATACTGGTATACCAAAGACATTAAAATCACTTATTTTTGTACCGTAAATCGAGTATTGGGGGAGTTCCTTATGGTTAAGCATATCAAAGACCGTGAAGCTTGTGATTTCATCGTCACGCGAGAGTAAATCAACGCTTTTACTGTTATTTAGTGCTTGACCTTTTAAAGAAAGCTCAGCGCTTGCACTTAAAAACGGCAGCGAAAAAAATATAATCATAGGGATTAATAAAAAACATACAACTATTTTTAAGTGAGTTGTTAAGGCTATTTTCTTATAGCATTCTTTTGTTTTAGACCACAAATTCTTGTTATTTTCTTTCAAACGACAACACTCCCTTTGGTAAATTTTAAAATATAATAAATATTTATGCCTTTTATTATATGTTAAAAATGTTAATAACGCAAGATTTTAGGTGAATTTGAAGTGATTTTGCATGTAATTTTTTTATGTAAAAATTATTCTTTAATTAGTTGACAAGTCGCTTAATACTAAAAGTTTTTGAATAAATAAAAAAGTGAGTATTGTTGAATATTCTAAAGTTGGAAATTATGGGCATATATATAAAAGTTATTAACTTTTTCAACAGGGTTTTCAACAATTGGGGTGGATAAATCAATATTACTAATTGTATATTGTGAAAATATTACACAAATAGTTTGAAAAATGTAGAATGTGCTCATAAACATAAAATTTGACATGTATTCTTTTTTATTTTAGAATATAAACATATTATAGATAAAAGGGGATGCTATAAGACTTTTATGGAGAATGTAATTGTACAATTGCTTATACTTTTGGTTTTGGTTTTGGTAAATGCCTTTTTCGCTATGTCTGAGATAGCACTTATAACTATTAACGATAATAAGATAAATATTTTAGCTAAAAAGGGTGATAAGCAAGCTAAAAAGATAGTTAGGCTTACTTCTAATTCAAGTAAATTTTTTGCTACTATCCAAGTAGGTGTTACTCTTTCCGGATTTCTAACATCGGCTTCAGCCTCTCAAAGCTTTGCAGGTATGTTGGCTGAAGGACTCCAATTTTTACCTTTTTCAGAATCTGTTATAGTGGGGATATCTACAGTTATCATAACTTTAATCCTATCGTATTTTTCTTTGGTTTTAGGTGAACTTGTTCCTAAAAAGATAGCTACGCAAAGGGCCGAAGAAATATCATTTAAAGTTGTTGGGATAATACAAGCGGTCGCTAATGCATTTAGCCCGTTTATAAAACTTTTATCGGCTTCTACTAACTTAGTTGTTAGATTTTTGGGATTTGACCCTACCGCATCTGAAGAAAATGTGACGGAAGAAGAGATCCGTATGCTTATTGATGTAGGAAAAGAAAAAGGGGTTATAGAAACCAACGAAAAAGAAATGATTAACAATATATTTGATTTTAATAATACGATTGTGACAGAGGTTATGACACATAGGACGGATGTTGTAGCAGTTGAGAAACACTCAAGCATAAAGGAGGCTGCTAAACTTTCTAATACTATGGGATACTCAAGGATACCTGTTTACGAAGAGGATCTAGATAAAATAGTAGGAATAGTTTATGCTAAGGACTTGCTTAAATATGTTTTCTTGGAGCCTCAAAACATCCCTAAAATAGAAGATATAATGAGAAAGGCTATGTTTGTGCCTAAATCCCAAAGATGTGATGAGGTTTTTGCGCAAATGACTAATTCCAAAACTCAAATTGCCATAATAGTTGACGAATACGGCGGAACTGAGGGCATAGTTACAATGGAGGACCTTCTTGAGGAGATTGTGGGAAATATTCAAGATGAGTACGACAATGAAAGAGAAGAGATAACCAAGGTAAGTGATAATTCCTTTACCGTTGAAGGAACGACTCCTATAGATGAAATTTCACATATATTAGGCATAAGCTTGCCTGATGGTGAATATGATACAATAGGAGGATTAGTTATCGATTATTTAGGAAGGATACCAAGAGAAGATGAGAATCCGTCCATTATAATCAAGGGGATAACATTTACGGTTGAGGAAATGAATGAACATAGGATATCCACGATCCTTATAGAAAAGAATATTCCTAAATCTGATTCTAACTCTCAAAGCTAAAACTATGTAATAATAAAAATGAGGTATCAAGATCAAAGATGATACCTCATTTTGTTGTTTAATTGGAGTGGAGTTTGTTATGCAAATGTATAATATCTAATTGCAGTACTTTTGAATCTTATTTGAAAGATATGATATAGGGATAGACAAAAATCCCCACAAAAAAGTGTACAAAAGGCAAATTTGACCTAATACGTTCAATGGAATGGACGAATAATCCCAAACATTCATTTTAAGCCATAGATTTACAATACATCCTGAGATAAATTCAATTACCGTGATGACTGCAGAACCTATTACACATTTTTTCCATAATATCATGTTTTTTAATCGACTATAGATTCTAAACAAAATTAAAAAACAAAGTCCGCCTGTTATAAGCATGGTCCAATGGGTATATCTTCTCCATAAAATCTCTATTAGGCAGTAACAAAATCCACTAAGAGTAAAAATTGTGAGATCTTGTTTAAATCTTCTTATAAAGCATCACCAATATTAATATTTGCAGGGTATTTAGGTTTATTCAACAGTATGTAATTTTGTGGTTGAAACTAATTTAAATAATATAGCATATACTAATATCAGTTATTAAATAGATTTTTATTTAAAACCTAAATATGAACTGTTTTACTTGAAAGTTTTCTTTTATACATTGTTTTTTTATTGAATTATGGTATAATATATCGTGATTAATATATTATATAGGAACGAGGAGCTAGAACTATGAGCTACTTTAAAAAATCCAGTATTTGTAATGGTGTCGATTTAATATATATTGATAGTGATAAGTTTAAAACTGAAAAAATTTCGATTACATTTTTTCTGCCACTTGACGAAAAGACTGCGTCATATAATTTTGTGCTTTCAAGTATGCTTAAAAGGCAGTGCCAAAAGTACCCAGGCTTTTTAGAGCTTGACAAAGAGCTTGCAAAGCTTTATGGAGCTAAATTGTCATCTTATGTATTTAAACTTGGAGAGGCTCATGCTCTTACAATATCCATTACCGGCATTAAGGACCGATTTGCTGTATCTAATGAAGAAATGTCGAGGGAAATCTCAAATTTATTGTGCGAACTTGTGTTTAGACCCTATTTAGATGAAGAAGGTTATTTTTCTAAGGATGCCCTTTTAGAACAAAAACGTGAACTCTTAGAAAAAATGGAAGCCGAATATAATGATAAAAGGTATTTTGCAAAGCTTAGATGTGAGGAACTTATGTGCAAAGGTGAACCTTTTTGTGTAAATAAATACGGCAGCGCCGATATTATTAAAAAGGTCAAACCAAAGGATTTATATCTTGCTTGGCAAAGGTGCCTTAAAAATGCAAAAGTTGAGATTGTCCAAATAGGAGGTTCTAACTTCCTATCTACTAAGGATATTTTTGAAAGAGCTTTTGAAACTGTAGACAGGAAGGATATAGAAAGTCCGGTTACCAAGATTGTTGAAGCAAACGGTATACATGAATACAATGATACTATGGAAGTAACACAATGTAAGCTGGTTATGGGATTTAGAGTCGACTTTAAAGAAGGAAAATCTTTAGAAAATAGGCTTATGACTGCAATATTTGGCGGGACGCCAAGCTCAAAATTATTTTTAAATGTACGTGAGAAATTAAGCTTGTGTTACTATTGTTCCGCAACTTATGACAAGAATAAGAGCATAATGCTTGTACAAAGTGGTGTCGAGAATAAAAACATTGAACAAGCCAAAACTGAGATTTTAAATCAGTTAAAGGAAATGAAAGCGGGAAGAATCAGCCAAGAGGAGATTGAATCAGCTCAAAAAAGTTTAATTAATTTATATAAAACAAGCAACGACTCACTTTCGTCAATAGAAAATTTCTATATATCTCAGTCCTTTGATGACGATATTTTAACGGTTGAGGAAGTTTGTGATAAATTAAGGAAGGTTACCAAACAAGAAATAATAGATGCTGCAAACTGTGTAACATTAGATACTATATATGTTTTAAGAGGAGAGGATGCTTAATCATGAAAATTGAAACAATAAAAAGTGTAGTTATAGATGATGAATATGTAAAGGCAGTCCATTCCTCGGGTCTTAATATTTATATTTATCCTAAAAAGGGTTTCTCTT
>CAKSHI010000020.1 GCA_934457115.1 uncultured Eubacteriales bacterium
ATGCAACAATAACCTATACAGGATAAGGAGAGAAAAATGACACTAAAACCAATCTACATATACGAAGGAATAGGCGGGACAATCCAAACGCCTATAAAACTACCAATACAAGAAACAAGGCAAATGGCTAGATTAATAGCCGATGAAGGAAAAGAGCTTGTCAATGGAGATGTGATATCAACTTGTATTGATGTCGAATTATCAGACATTGAGAATTGGATTGAAAGAGATAAGGAGGATGAACAGGAGCCTATAAACTAAAAACTCTTGCAAAAGCAAGAGTTGACAACAAGATGATATTAATGTAAAATAAAAACATATAAGGACTGAGTGCAATCAGTCTTTGTGGATGATTAATAAGATTATTTGAGAGTTTACAGCTTCAATCTTAATTGATTGGGCTGTTTTCTCTTTATGTAACCTTTTTAATATCCAATTGCAAAGTCTAACCACAATATCCTTGATGATACCACCTCCATTCACGAAAAATACGCATTTTGAGTGCGGTGATGGAGTTTATACCACAAAGACTATCAGTCCTTATATGCCATTGAGTATTTTATCACATTAAGGATATTATTGTCAAAACAAGAAATACCGCCGATAAGGGCGGTTTTTTTATGCAAAATTGGAGGAATTGATATGGAAACAATAAACCAAATGATGCAATGGATGCAAGACAGCAACCTATTGCATGCCCTTATATCATTAATATTTACGGATATAATTTTGGGTTCTGCAAGAGCCATAATAGATAAATCATTTAATTCAAGCATTGGTAAAAAGGGGCTAATAATTAAAGTAGCAATGATATTAAGTGCAATTAGTTCAGTGTTCATTGATTATGCTTTAAATATTAATTTTTTGGGTATAATTCCACAAGAGATAGCCAATATGCTATGTTTGGGTGAAGTGGGATTTTGTGAAGCAACAATAATTTTGTTTGGCGTATATGAGCTTACAAGCATTCTAAAAAATTGGAGTTACTTAGGTTTACCCGGAGCTAAAAAGCTTCAGGGGTTATTAGAAAAATACACTAATGAGTTGATGTAGGGGTGAATTGTATGTTAAGAGGAATAGACGTATCCGAATGGCAAGGGGCTATTGATTGGAACAAGGTAAAGAGTTCAGGCATTGAATTTGCTATTATTCGTACAGGATATGGACGAGGTGGAAACCAGGCAGATGAATATTATGTACGCAATGTAAAAGGGGCTAAAAAGGCAGGAATAAAGGTGGGTTTATACCATTATTCGTATGCGGAAAGTCCCGAAGATGCCATAAAAGAGGCTGAGTTTTGTTTAAGAATTATAGATAATGAAAAACTCGATCTACCTATTTACTTTGATATAGAGGACAACTCAATATCAAATAAAAATGACAATGAAACAAGAACACAAATGTGTATTAATTTTTGTTCAACAATTGAGAAGGCTGGGTATTGGGCAGGTGTATACGCAAATAAAAATTGGTTCGATAATTACTTAGATTACGACCAACTAAAAGCAAGATACACAATATGGCTTGCACATTATGGAATAGACAGTCCATCATTAGATTGTGATATTTGGCAATATACATCAAGTGGAAAAGTTGATGGAATAAGTGGAAAAGTCGACATGAATTATATGTATCGTGATTTGCTTGATGAAATAGGTTCAAATTCAGGACAAGCACCCAAAAGTGAGGCAAAAACAACAACCTATACCGTAGTATCAGGTGACACATTAAGCGGAATTGCAATGAAATATAACACATCATGGCAACTGTTAGCAGATATTAATAACATTAGTAATCCCGGCTTAATCTATGCAGGACAAGTTATTAAAGTGCCTTGTACGGCTACGACTAATAAGAGCTTGTTGTACACAGTAAAGAGCGGCGATAGTCTATGGAGCATTGCACAAGACTTACTAGGCAATGGCACTCGTTTTAACGAGATTAAGGCATTAAATGGGTTAACAAGTGATACCATTTACCCAGGACAAAATTTAAAAATACCAAGATAAAAAATATATATAGAACAAGCCCAACGAAGTTAATATCGTTGGGCTTTTTTTGCGTTATAGATTATGTTTCATTGTGATGGTATTTGAGTATACATTTTGCTGATATTTCAGAATACATATCACCAGTATAACTTTTTGTCCATGGAGAACCTGAACGGTGAGTAATACTAACAAGTTGATTTGCAGTAAAACTTCCGTATTTTTTAATAACAGACTCAATACATTTTAGCTTTGATATTCCGTCTTCTGCGAATAGAATTCTGCTTCTTTGAGGATATTCAAGTGTAGATTTTATTGATATTTGTTTAGAATTTTTATCTGAGCACTCTACTTCTTCTTTTATGGTACTTAAGTCACCTTTATTGAGTGTTTCTATTGGCTCTCCTCCATAAGATTTGTATTTTTCGTATACACTGTCTATCACCGGTCCGTATTTGAATGCATAGATTTTATCATCAAATAGTCTCTTTTGTGTTTCACAAAGATAATCGGCAAAGCATAAGTAAACTAATTTTTCTAATTTTAAGTGTGTACAAGGGAGTTTCGATAAGATATATTTTGCGACATCTACACCCTTTAAGGTACGGTCTCTTTTTATTTCATTTATAAAGGTTTCTATATCATTAATAACTAATACATCTTTAAAAAACTTATCAAACTGTAGTACAGAGTCCCATGACTCTGATTCAGTAATAATAGAGTGGGTTGACAAAGAAACATCTTGACCGCATTCATGCCGAATTTCTTTTATTAAATTTCTAATATATTCAGAGTTAAGCTGATCAGCTTTATTAATATCTATAGCTATTCTAGTCCCTTTAGTATAGGAGCTACTCATAATTATATAATGCTGCTTCATAATTTTACTCACCCTCTTTAAATGCGATACCTAATTTTATATTTTACACTAATAAACATAGGTTGTAAAATATATATCCTTTATCCATAACAAACGCAAATATATTACAACATATTGAGAGCATAAATACAAACTGGTCGAATTCGACCAGTTTAGAATTGCCTCGTAAGTGAATAAGTTTCAATCAAGTTTATTCTTGTTTTGAGGAGGGGACAATTGCAAGCTCACAGCCAAGGGCGGAGGCAACCTTTAATAGGGTATCAAGCTGGGGTATGGCTTTTTTGCTTTCCAGACGAGCTATAACGGACTGAGTGAGACATGCGGCTTTAGCTAAATCCTTCTGCGTCATACCCTGATTATGCCGTTGCTCAATCAGCAAATCAATAATATTAGCGCAGTTCTCAGACATCAAATACACCTCCTATAGGAATGCTATCAATATAGCAACTGTCCGGGCAAAGGTCAACTTTGTTGCTCCATACCTTGTTGCTGTCAATATTCGGGTCGATGTCCCACGCTATGCAATGGGTATCATCCACATAGACACGGCGGAAGTTTTCCGGATTAATAAAAGGTTCAAATACTGTACCTTTTTTGAGCAACGGACGCATATTGTAAAGTCGCTTCTCACCGTTATCAAAACTAATTGTTAAAGTAAAGTCGTCATTTGGGATGACCCCGGTAATTCTCTTTTTGCCGCCTGCGAAATATTCCGCAGTTTTACGGTCAAAGCCTTTAGAAAGATAATATTCTACTGTATTTGTCATGTTCTCACCTCCGGAAAGAGCCGATTATTTCAACGGCTCAATTGCGAATAGTTCTTGTTGCTCTCTTGCAAGCTCCCAATTTTCTCGAAGTTCTTCTTGGTGGAAGGCTGCCCAGCCTAAGAGCATTTTTAATTGTTTAGAGGGAATAGTACCTTCCAAAGGTTCCAGCTCTTCAATTGATACGATGATTTCAGAACCACCATAGAATGCGTGAAGATGAGGAGGCATGTGGTCTCTCCAGTAGATACAAACCTTGATACCCCTAAACATTGAAATTGTTGGCATTTAATCGTCTCCTTTACTGTAATTATATTATAGCAAATTCGCTATTAAAAGTCAATAGCAAATTTGCTATTTTTAATCAAGTATAACTGATAACATCATGGCACTAATTCTTCAGTTCCAATATCTGTCAAAATAGCCTTTAATTCAGGATATGGCATAGAAAAACGTTGGCTTAGATACCTAAGGGAGGCTCCTAATTCACCGTCAGGACCTCTAAACTCCAAAAAGGATATACTATAAAATTTGAGATGCATTTATATGTAATAATATATTTGTATAGTGTCGTCGTCTCTTTTAAAAACAATTTTAGCGATGAAAGACCTTAGTATTTCATTCTTTTCATTTTCACTTAGATTATCTGAATGAAGTTTATCTATAGCATCTTTAAGTTTCTTTTTAAATGTCGTTTGAATATTGCTTTTACTGGGAGTAGGAATTTGGACTTGTTTTTCTAATTGTTTAATACGTTTATTTACCTTAATTTTATTTATTTTATATTCTTCAATACTATCGATTCCACTTTCATAGGCTAATTTTATTCTTTCTAATTTTTTGTATTCATGATCAAGTAATGTTTTAGAAATATCTTTTTCACTACTTTCTTTGATTTCCTTAATAGTGATATCCAGCTCTTTTTCGTCCAGATCAAGTTGTAATTTTTTTAACACAACTTCATTAAGTTTGTTTAAGGATATGCTATGACTTTTATTACATTGTCCTTTGGAATATTTATGGCATTGTAATGATTTCCCTTTTACAGCTTGTGTTAGGGTACTTCCACAGTTGCTACAACGTACAAGTCCCCTAAGCATAAAGCCGGCAGAGGTGTTTCTTGTATTTTTTGGGTATCTGTTTTTTGAGTTCAAAAGCATTTGTTGCACATTTTCAAACATCCCAGGGTCAATTATAGGACTATGTTTACCATCTACAACAATGACATTTTCTCCTCTGTGAAAACGGTCATGCTTGTCGACCCCATTTAGATTTCGTCTTAATTTCCCGATATAAACAGGGTTTGAAAGAATATATTCTACTGTTCTGCTTTCAAATGAGTTACCACGTTTGGACCGTATACCCATACTGTTTAATTTCATGGCAATTTGTCTTGTTGGGGTGCCGTTTATGAAGTCATTAAAAATCATTTTTACAATGGGTTCTTTTTTTTCATCTATTTCAAAACAGTTTTCTCCTATTTTATAACCAAATGGGGGAGCTGTTACCACTCCGCCTCTTGAAAATTTTTCATTCATACCTCGTTTTACTTCTTGTGCCAGATTAATCGAATAGTATTCATCCATTGCTTCCAAAAGAGCCTCAATTAAAATTGATGTGGGGTCATTTGACAACTGCTCTGTTATAGAAATAACATCAACGTTATAATCTTTTCGCAACATGGATTTATAAACTATGCTGTCCTGTCTGTTACGGGCAAATCTCGAAAACTTCCATACTAATATTAAATCGAAGGGTTTTGGTTTTGTTTTAGCTTTTCCTATCATCTTCATAAATTCAGGACGTTTTTTAGCGTATTTACCACTGATACCCTCATCTATAAAAATAAATTCTTCTGGCAAAATTATATCATTATGTTTTGCATATTCTTTAATTTTTTTAATTTGACTGTCCGGTGAGAACTCTATTTGCTCTTCTGTCGATACCCTTATGTAGGCAGCACCTATTCTCATTAGCTCAACTCCTAAAAAAAGTGATGATAATGCAAATTTCATTTTAAAGTATTAGTGATTTCTAATTTTATGGGTTAGTTAATGACCATATATGTCGATATGTAAACCAAAGCCCGAAGGATTAAGGTTTTAACAGTTATTTTTTATACTCAAAAATAATTAAAAAAGGGAGTAGATAGGATTATTAAAAGGCAATGAGGTCAGGATAGTTCTAAGATATTTTTTGCAATTTGACCTAAAGGATTTATTTTAAGGAATTTGTCAAAACAATAACTATAGGGGGTTTTTCTTAATTAGAGTTATATGGTATAATGGTGTAAATATTTTAGTAACGGAGTAGTATCATGAAATTCAGCGAAAAATTAAGTGAGTATATCGACCAACTTTCCTGTATGTCTAAGGATATTTGCAATTTATCCGGAATCTCGGCGGCTTCTCTTAGCCGATACCGAAATGGAGAGCGTGTGCCGGAGTTGGGAGCAAAACATTTTAATGAACTGTGCAGTGCTATTGTCCAAATCGCTGAACAAAAAGGCTTTTCAAACATTACTTATGAATCGGTAAGAAAGTCGTTTACTGACTGCGAGGACTTCAGTACTGCCGACAAAGAACTGCTAAGGGAAAACTTTAATACACTTCTTGTGGCACTCAATATTAATTTGACACGCCTGTGTCAATATATTAACTATGATACCTCGTCAATCTTTAGAATCCGCAATGGCACAAGAAATCCGGGTAATCCTGAACAGTTTGCTTTAGCAGTTGCGTCTTTTGTCGTAGGGGAAATGCGAACACCCTTTGAAATTAATGCGATTGCAGAACTTATCGGGTGTGAACCCGATAAAATACAGGATTTATCCATGCGGCATACAATGCTAAAAAATTGGTTGTTAAAGCGAGAAAAACATGAGGCTGTAAATGATAGAGTTGCCGAATTTTTAATTAAGCTTGATGAGTTCGACCTAAATGAATATATCAAGGTTATTCATTTTAACGAACTGAAAGTACCGTCCTTGCCATTTCAAATTCCGTCCTCAAAAACTTACTTTGGCATCAAGGAAATGATGGAGAGTGAACTGGATTTCTTAAAAGCCACGGTGCTTTCCAAGTCCATGGCTCCTGTGATTATGTATAGTGATATGCCAATGAAAGAAATGGCAAAGGACAATGAATTTCCAAAGAAGTGGATGTTTGGTATGGCAATGATGCTAAAAAAAGGACTTCACCTCAATCAAATACATAACATTGACCGCTCATTTGATGAGATGATGTTGGGGCTTGAGAGTTGGATTCCAATGTATATGACCGGTCAAATATCACCGTACTATTTTAAAAATTTGCAAAACAATGTTTTTCTGCACTTTTTAAAAGTATCGGGTGCGGCTGCACTTTCTGGAGAGGCAATTGCCGGATATCACGGCGATGGCAAGTATTATTTAACAAAGTCGAAGCGAGAGGTGGAATATTATAGGAAGAGGGCAAATGATATGTTGGCGAATGCTCATCCGTTGATGGAAATCTATCGCAGCGAACGAGAGAACGAGCTAAACACTTTTTTGCTTGCCGATACTGCAAAACCGGGCAATCGACGCAGTATATTGTCAACACTGCCGCTTTATACTATAAGTGATGAGCTTTTGGCAAGTATCCTTACACGGCATGGTGTTGATTTTGAGCAAAGAAAAGCGATTAAAAAATATGCCGCAGCACAAAGACAACGTGTTATGAATATTCTTGAATCCGAGACTGTTGAAGATGAGATATCAATGATCACTGAGGAAGAATTCAAAACCACTCCACCGGTTCTTGAACTTTCGGGGATGTTTTGCGAAAACGATCTTCCTTATAGCGGAGAGGAATACAATGCGCATTTAGCCGAAACTAAAATCTTTGCAAAGCAAAATCAAAACTACATATTAAAACAAAATTCAGCTCATGCTTTCCGTAATTTGCAAATTTTCATCCATGAGGGGCAGTGGGTAATGGTATCTAAAGGGAAAGCTCCTGCGATTCATTTTGTTATCCGTCACCCAAAATTGCGTAATGCACTCGAAAACTTTATTCCGCCAGTGACGGAGAGCAAATAAAATGGACGAATATCATACAAAAAACGGTGGAAAAACAGTCGACAGTTGTATTACTGACGGCTGTTTTTGTTGCGCCTTTAGACAGTTCTGTAAAGTGTAAACCAAATAATCAACTGTCATGTGGGCATATGTTGAAAGTTATAAAAAAATTATTTAAAGCAGTATGACAAAATTTAAAAAAGTCTTGTAGCGTAAAGTATGAAATTCATTTGTAACAATTGTGGTTGACAGGTATACTTTAATTTTAGTATAGTACAAGTTTTTATATTCATACATTTAATAAAAACTGTATTGGAGTGTAATAAAATGGCAAGTAAAAATGAAATAAAGGTATTACCTTCAAAAGTAATTTTACCTAACGGAGATATAGTGACATTGGATGAATTGAAAAAAGACGATAAAGAAAAGATACAATCTTGTATATGCAAGAATATTAGCGATCAAATTTCAAATTATTACTCATCAAGGCAAAAGGAATGGGAGAACTTCATATCAATAATGACGTGACTTGTTTTATTATATCTTTTTGGAATGTGGACCGCCATATTGAGTAATTATTATTTTTGCAAGTTTTGGATTGGTGTTTTTTATATTTATAGGATATTGCAATTTTTTCTCATAAACCCACATACTCTATTCCTCCTCATTATTCCATGGCCATGGATTGGTGATCCATTCCCATTGATTAACAACTGCACTTTGGCTTATAGGTCCAAAAAACTCTTCATACTTTTTAGTAAGCTCTCTGCTTTTTGCCTTATATTCTTCTATTTTGTTTCTGGCTTGTACGCTGTTTGGGTGCGTATCTAAAAATAAATTTAATTCAACAATAGCAAAATCATATTTAGCAATTTCTTTTAATAGAGTTTGTCGCTCGCTCATTTTTTATCGCCTCCGCAACTGCCTTTAAACGGCTTATTAAGGTCCACGAACATTGTACCGTTTTCCATGCCTTCTTTAGGAGCGTACATTTCTCCAAAATTCTGGTATGGTACATATGCCATTGCCACTTGCGGGTCTTCCGGGAGCGGCGATATTCCATATTCTATCAACTTGTTTTCATACATGTTGTCCATTATAATTTATACTCCTTTCATATAGGGATTAATATATAATATGGACATTTGGTGACTATGGTTACTTTGTACGCAGTTCTACAAATATGTTTTTTATTTGCAGGAGTATTAAAGTACAATTAAAATGGGTGTAAAGCGGTATATTAAGAACATAATTTTTTATTTAAATAAATTATGGTATAATAAAAATTAGCTTTAATATAAAAGGATGATTTAATTATGAAACAAAAAAGAGTTGCAGCTATTCACGACATTTCAGGATTTGGAAAGTGTTCACTTACAGTTGCTCTTCCAATATTGTCCGCTGCAGGCATAGAAACTTCAGTAATTCCAACGGCGGTATTGTCTACACATACCGGCGGGATAACAGGATTTACTTATAGAGATTTGACTGATGATATGGAGGATTTCGCAAAGCATTGGAAATCACTCAATATAAATTTTGATTCAATTTATACGGGCTTTTTGGGGTCATTTGACCAAATAGATATAGTGTCTAATATTTTCGATCTTATAAGCAATAAGGATACATTAATAATGGTTGACCCATGTATGGCGGATAACGGCGAGCTTTACAAGACCTATACCAAAGATATGGTAGGCGGAATGAAAAAACTTTGTTCCAAAGCTCATATAATAGTGCCTAATATAACAGAAGCTGTTATGATGCTTGGAAAGGACTATGTGGAGGGGCCATATACAAAGGATTATATTGAAAATCTATTAAGGGAGTTAGCAGAGTTAGGTCCTAAGAAAGTAGTTTTGACGGGTGTATACTTTGACGATAATAAGTTGGGTGCTGCAAGTTATGACAAGGATACCAACGAGATAGCATATGCGCTTAACGATAGAATAGAAGGTCTATATCACGGTACGGGGGATGTCTTTGCAAGTGCGTTGCTTTCGGCAATATTAAATGACTTTAATATTAATGAGGCTGTTAAGATTGCAGTTGACTTTACGTGCAGTGCTATTAAAAAGACCAGCATCGCAGGGACTGACAAACGTTTTGGCGTAAATTTCGAGCAAGGTATACCCGAATTCTTAAAAGACCTAAAACTTGTTTAAATATATAATGAGTATTCTAAAACACTTTTCAAAAGGGACGGTTTGTGGTATACTTTAGACAATATATTTGAACTTATTTAAGGGGGAAATTTTATGGATAACATGGATAACTATGTAATAATTTCAGACTCTTCGACAGACCTAACTACTGAACTTGTAAAGGAAACAGGTGTAGAGATAATACCTCTTACTTTCTTAATAGATGGTAAATCATACTTTAACTATACTGATGAAAGGGAAATATCTATAAAGGATTTTTATAATCTTTTGAGGGATGGAAAGGTCGTAACTACCGGTCAAGTTAACGTCAATACTTTCTTGGATGTATTTGAAAGGCATTTGCAAGAGGGCAAGGATATTTTATATATTGCCTTTTCTTCAGGACTAAGCGGCACTTGTAATTCGGCTAAGATTGCGGCTAAGGAACTTTCTCGTAAATATCATAAGAGAAAGATTATTGTTATTGATTCTCTTTGTGCATCGATGGGTGAAGGACTTTTAGTGTATCTTGCTGCTCTTAAAAAGAAGGAAGGCCAAAGTATAGAAGAAGTTTCTAAGTGGGTACAATCGAATAAGTTTAATCTTTGCCATTGGTTTACTGTGGACGATTTATTCTTCCTAAAAAGAGGGGGAAGGGTTTCTGCAGCCGCAGCCGTAATGGGGACAGCTCTTGGTATAAAACCTGTCTTACACGTTGACGATGAAGGTCACCTTATCCCTGTAAGCAAGGTTAGGGGAAGAAAGAAGTCATTAGATGCGCTTGTCGAGCAAATGGAAAAGAGAGCTATAGACCCGCAAAATCAAATAATATTTATAAGCCATGGTGACTGCGAACAGGATGCCGAATATCTTGCAAAGGAAATTAAAAATAAATTTAAAGTAAAAGATATTAAGATAAATAATGTAGGTCCTGTTATAGGGGCTCATTCCGGGCCGGGAACAATGGCATTGTTCTTTTTAGGAACACAAAGATAATTAATTTAAATTTGAATAATCAAAGTACAAATATCCCCCGCCTTTTAAGGAGGGGGATTCAATTTGTTATATTGTATATAATAAATGCCGAGAGGAGATGAAGTCCTCTCGGCTATCTATATAAAGCGGTATATAGCTGACAGCCGCCGCATTAATATACTATGAAATAATATATTATTTGTGATTCTGTTTTTCCTTTTGATTGATGTCTCTTGCGACAACTATACCCGTAACGGATGCCTGCATAAGGCCTCTTGTGAGCCCTGCTCCGTCACCGATAGTATAGAGATTTTTAATTTCTGTCTCGAAATTATTTTTAACCTCAAGTTTAGATGAGTAAAATTTAACTTCAACTCCATACAAAAGTGTATTTTTGGAATAAAGGCCCGGAGCTAATTTATCAAATGCCTTTAGCGACTCCACAATACTTGTCAAATGTCTATGAGGGAGTACAAATGATAAGTCTCCCGGGACAGCTGTAGTTAAGGTTGGAACTGTGGTTGACTTTTTAAGTCTTGACATATCAGTCCTTCGTCCTTTTAGAAGGTCGCCTAGTCGTTGGACCATTATTCCTCCGCCTGTGAGCATATTTGAAAGTTTAGCTACGTATCTACCATATTCTATAGGCTGGTCGAATGGTTTGGTGAACCTTGTAGAAACGAGCATTGCAAAGTTTGTGTTTTCAGTGTGTTTATTTTCATCCTCATAGCTATGCCCGTTTACAACTGCGATGCCATGGTCGTAATGCTCTTCGCTTACTATACCACACGGGTTCATACAAAAAGTGCGGACCTTATTTTCAAATGTATCTGAAAAGTAAACAAGCTTAGCCTCATAAAGGTTTTTGGTCAAGTGATTCATAACAGCATTGGGAACTTCTACTCTAACCCCAATATCTACTGCGTTATTTTTTATTTGAATATTATTTTTATTGGCTACTTCATGAAGCCAATTAGCTCCTCCCCGTCCGGGAGCTGCCACTATGTACGGGGCCATAGCTGTAGATTCCTCACCGTTTTTATTGACCATGACAACTCCAACGGCCTTGTTGTTTTCTACAATTATGGATTTAGCAGTGGTATATTCCAAAAAGGTGAAATTTTCTTGATTTGAGAGGAATGTGTACATTTCTTTTAGGATATCATATGCGTGTTCTGTCCCCATATGGCGAACAGGGCAGGGGATAAGCTTTATATTATATTTATGCGCTTCATATGATAATTGGTTTGAGAATGAATTTTCCTCACCATAGACTTTTTTAGGGGCTCCAAATTTTATGTATATTTCATCTGCATATTTAATAAGATTCTTAGCTTCTTTTACACTTATGTAATCGGTAATATTGCCGCCGACCTCATGAGATAAAGAGAGCTTACCGTCTGAAAAAGCGCCGGCTCCCGCCCAACCGTTCATAATGTTGCAGGGCTTACAATTGACGCAGTAACCAAGTGTTCTGGATGGGCAGTTTCTTTTTTCGATAGAACTTCCCGAATCAATAATCAAAATTTTAGTTTTGGGTGAAAGACTAACAGTTTCAAGGGCCGTAAAAATCCCCGCAGGGCCGGCACCTATTATAATAATGTCATAATTATTCATGGTACAAAACTCCAATACAATTATTTTTTTGCAAAGCCGGATTCTTATATTAAAATGTGGTTATAAATATATTAAAATTCAAGTTTTTTAGAAATATAGTCTACAAGTTCACTTATAGGAACTCTTTCTTGGTTCATTGTATCTCTATCTCTTACTGTGACGCAATTGTCTTCTTGGCTGTCGAAATCATAGGTTAAGCAGAATGGTGTACCTATTTCATCTTGACGGCGATATCTTTTTCCAATAGATCCTGCATCGTCATATTCTACCATAAAGTGTTTAGAAAGCATCTCAAATACTTCATTAGCGCCTTCGTTTAATTTTTTAGATAAAGGTAGGATTGCAGCCTTGATAGGAGCCAGTGCAGGGTGAAGCCTTAGAACAACACGAGTATCAGTATCGCTTATTTGCTCTTCGTCATAGGCGTCACATAAAAATGCAAGGGCAACTCTATCGGCACCAAGTGAAGGCTCGATTACATATGGGATATATCTTTCGTTAGTTTGAGGGTCGAAATACTCAAGGTTTTTGCCTGAATGTTCTTGATGACGCTTTAGGTCGAAGTCAGTCCTGTCGGCAATGCCCCAAAGTTCGCCCCAACCAAATGGGAATAAGAATTCTATATCGGTTGTAGCTTTTGAGTAGTGGGATAATTCCTTTTGAGAGTGGTCTCTAAGTCTCATATTTTCTTCTTTTATTCCTAGGTTTATGAGCCAATTTTTGCAATAGTCTTTCCAATAGTAGAACCACTCTAAATCAGTTCCGGGTTTGCAGAAGAATTCAAGTTCCATTTGTTCAAATTCACGTATTCTAAAGATAAAGTTTCCGGGAGTTATCTCATTTCTAAAGGATTTACCAATTTGAGCTACACCAAACGGAAGTTTCTTTCTTGTGGATCTTTGTATATTTGAGAAGTTTACAAAGATACCTTGAGCGGTCTCAGGACGTAGGAATATTTCGTTTTTAGAGTCTTCAGTTACACCTTGGAAAGTCTTAAACATCAAGTTGAATTTTCTAATATCGGTAAAATTACTTGAACCACACTCAGGACAAACTATATTATGAGATTTTATGTAATCTTCCATCTCTTTAAAGGACATACCGTTTGGATCGCCGTTTTGGTCTTCAATAAGCTTATCGGCACGGTGTCTTGTTTTACAGTCTTTGCAGTCCATAAGAGGGTCAGAAAATCCACCAACATGGCCGGAAGCTACCCAAGTTTTTGGATTCATTAAAATTGCAGAGTCGATATTAACGTTATACTTGCTTTCTTGAACAAATTTTCTAAGCCATGCATTTTTTACATTGCTTTTAAATAGAGAACCCAATGGGCCGTAATCCCAAGAGTTAGAAAGCCCCCCGTATATTTCAGAGCCGGGGTATACGAAGCCCCTATTTTTACAAAGAGCCACTATTTTATCCATTGTTTTTTCATTGTTAGATAACATAAAAACCATCCTTAATAATTAATAGTTTCCAAAGATAATTGGAAATCTTAGTATAGAGTTTTTTGATTTTAAATACAATCATATATTATAAATTGATTAGTATTATCTTACTAAAAGAGGGGTAAACGAGAGGTAATCACATGATATTAGGTTAAAGTATATGTCTTTATAAACACCGGTTAAGACTTTTTTATAAGCATCTTTGCCATGAATATGGCCAAAATAGCATTTTTTAATACCGTTATTTATAAGGACATCCATTATCTCCTTACATTCAATAGAGTTATATATAGGTGGGTAGTGAAGAAACACGACAGGTTCAAGATTAAGTTTCTTTGCGCTGTCGATTGAAGTTTGGAGCCGCCCTACCTCTCTTGTGAGGATTTTTTTATCCTCGCGGGTTTTAGAATCGTAAAACCAACCCCTGCTGCCGCATATAGCGAAGTTGTCCGCCTTATAAGCGCAGTTATGAAGAATAGATATTGTGTTAAATTGGTTTTGGTCTAAAAATCTATCTATTTTTGATCTTGTTTCCCACCAATAATCGTGATTGCCTTTTAGTATAATCTTTTTCCCGGGAAGATTATTGATGAAATCAAAGTCTTTTTTAGAATCCTCTAGTTTCATCGCCCATGAAATATCCCCGGCTATAACGACAGTATCATTTTCGCTAACGATAGCTCTCCAATTACTTTCAAGTCTTTTTGTATAGTCATTCCAACCCTTAAATATGTCCATTGGTTTATCAGTACCCAAGGATAAATGTAAATCTGCTATTGCAAAAAGAGACATAGGCTTATTCCTTTCATATAATCAAAGTGTACCTCTTATGGCGGCGGGTTTTATCCGGGATTTCAATGGGGATATATAATTCCCACCATTGAAACCATGAAGAGCTAACGCTCTCCTTGTACTATTTGCAGAGAGCAGGGCGTTGCTCTGATTTAAAATCATTTTTCAATAAAGTCCAAAACACACTTTTCCATGTTAGCAACAGCGCATTCTTCGTTGAACTTTATGGGATTATTTTTAAGCATACATATTTTCTTGGGTGCTTTTATACCAGTTTGCTTTTCGAGGTATTCTATTGCATCAAAATCATTGCTTTGTCCTTTTAATTTGTACCCTAAAGCATTTAGAGTATCGTTTGGAAATTTGTATGGGCTTGCAGTCGACACCAAAACCGTATGAGACTTATCATTAGTTTCCTTTAAATATTTTAAATACACGTTTAGCGCAACTGCGGAGTGAGGATCAAATAGATAATGTTCTTTTTCAAAGAACATTTTAATTGTATCACTTGTTTCTTGGTCATTGCAATATCCCGCAAAAAATAAATTGTCAATTTTCCGCTTAATTTCGTGGGAAACACTGTATTCATTAAAATATTTTAGGTCATCCATATATTTTGAGATTAGACTGTCGTTTTTGTTTGAAAGGTGGTATAAAAGTCTTTCGAGATTACTTGAAACCAAGATATCCATAGACGGCGATATAGTTAAATAAAACTTTCTTTTTTTGTTGTATACACCGCTTTTAATAAAGTCTGTCAATATATTATTTTTATTAGACGCACAAATTAATTTTCCTATAGGAAGACCCATTTCTTTAGCGTAATAACCTGCAAGTATATTGCCAAAATTACCGGTTGGCACGACAAAATTAATTTTCTCGCCAATTTTAATTTTGTTATCTTTAATAAGTTCACAATAAGAAGAAAAGTAGTAAACGATTTGGGGGAGTAGCCTGCCCCAATTAATAGAGTTGGCGCTTGAAAAAATCATGTTGTTATCGTCAAGCTTTGATTTTGCAGCAGCACTTTTAAATATATTTTTAACATTAGTTTGGGCATCATCAAAATTTCCTTCAATAGCGCATACCTTTAGGTTTTTGCCTTCTTGAGTTTTCATTTGTAGCTTTTGAATATGACTTACTCCGTCTTTTGGGTAAAAGACGATAAGTTTTGTCTTTGGGACGTCCTTAAATCCCTCAAGGGCAGCTTTCCCCGTATCGCCTGACGTTGCAACCATTATCATAACTTCTTTATCGCTATATTTTTTGCCTATAGCTTTTGTTAAGAGGTTGGGTAAAAGCTGCAAAGCAATATCCTTAAAGGCGAGCGTTGGCCCGTGAAAAAGCTCTAATGATGATAGCTTATCAAAGTTTTTAAAGTTGTTGTGCAAGGGGGCGGGGTTTATAGACCCAAATTTTTCTATGGTGTAAGCTTTCTTTAGACTTTCCTCGATTTCATCTATGGAAAATTCCGTTAGGAATGGTGATAAAATGAGCTTGGCTTTTTTTATATAGTCCAAATTTACCATGCTTGATATTTGATCTAAAGAGAAAAATGGGATAGATTCTGGGACAAATAATCCGCCCTCATTGGATATTCCCTTGGAAATAACCTCTAAAGAATCTACGTGTATGTTATTATCTCGAGTACTTGTGTATCTCATTGAACACCATCCTTTTATAAGCTTATATTAAATATTATTTGCAAAAAAGTTATAGGCATTATTCCAAAATATGTTGTTAAGCAATTCTTCTTTATAGTTTCTTTTAAGAAGATATTCATATAAAGTTTCCATACCTAGAATGCCGCCATATCCAATTGGAAGGTCTGCTCCGTCCAAATCTCCTCCAAACGCTACTTTATCTTCGCCTAAAATGGAGAGAAGGTGGTATATATGCTTTTCTATGTCGCTAAAATCAGCCTCTTTTTCAGCGTTTAGAAAATCCTTGCATAGATTAATACCCACTATACCATTGTTTTCTTTTATGCATTTAAGTTGGTCATCAGTAAGGTTTCTTTTGTGGCTGCAAACTTTTCTTGAGTTAGAGTGAGTCGCAATAATAGGTTTTTGGCTTAAAGATAGAGCGTCATAAAAGAGTTTATCGCTTGCATGGGAGACATCTATTATAATATCAAGTTCATTCATTCGCTTTATGAGCTCTTTGCCAAATGGTGTGATACCTTTTGAATTTTCCACTAAAGCTCCGTCTCCTGCTTCACAAACGCCGTTCCATGTAAGGGTAATAACTTTCACTCCCATTTCCTTGCATCTATCAAGTAAGGAAATGTCACCGCCCAAAGCGGCAGAACCTTCGATTGTAAATATAGCACCAAACTTTTTGAGGTGTTGGGTCTTTTCTAAATCTTCTTTATCTTTGCACCTAATTATAAATTCTTGATTTTTATTTAATTCATCTATAAGCCTTGAGTATGACCTTTCTAAGAGATCAATGGCTTTTTTCCCTCTAAATGTATCGGGTATCCATATAGCAAAGCATTGGATCCAATTTGAAAATATTTTAGCTTTACTGATAGAAATATCGAAATCGTTTTGGTAAAAACCTTGGTTTTCAAATAGTGATCTATAAAGAGTGTCGCAATGTAAATCAAAAAGCTGCATATTCTTCCTCCTGGCAAAAAGCATTTTCAATATGATTAATATTTTTTATTTTAGCTCCATTGTCTTTAGTTATAATCTCTATAACATCAAAACGGGGCTGCATATTAATAATATTACTTTCCATATAAACAAATGCAGTCTTTATTATTTTACTTCTTTTGCTTTTGGTTACGGCCCCGGCCGGCGAAACAATTGAGAACTGCTTTCTCGTCTTAACTTCTACGAACACAATGTATTTATCGCTTTTTGCAATTATATCGATTTCACCGTATTTACTGTGGAAATTCATTGCTTCTATGAGGTAGCCTTTAGATATAAGGTATTCTTTTGCGATTTTTTCTCCCGCAGCTCCGATAATTTGAGTTTTCAATTTAACAATCCTTTAAAATCTTTTTTAGAAAGCTTTTTCTATGTATTTCACAAGGCCCATTCTCTAATATGAGCTCACGATGAAGTTTTGTGCCGTAGCCTTTATGTTTTTCAAACCTATAAGCGGGATATTGTTTAGCAAGTTCTATCATATATCTGTCCCTAGCTACTTTTGCAAGTATCGAAGCCGAAGCAATCGACAAAGAAAGGGAATCTCCCTTTATAATATCCTTGGCATCGATTGATAGCTTAGGTAAAGCATTGCCGTCTATAAGGGCAAAGTCAGCTTTTATGCTTAAACCCTCTATAGCTCTTTGCATAGCTAGGAAGGTGGCTTCTCTTATGTTAATTTCGTCGATTTCCTTTTCACTTGCAAAGGCTATATTAAATGCCAAGGCTTTTTCTTTAATTACATCAAAAAGTGATTCTCGTTTTTTTTCGCTTAATTTTTTAGAATCGTTTACGCCGTCGATCATAAGACCTTTGGGTAATATAACCGCAGCTGCAAAAACAGGCCCTGCAAGAGGGCCTCTTCCTGCTTCGTCGACTCCGCAAACGAAGTTATATCCTAAAAGATTAGCTTCTTTTTCATATTTAAGAAGATCCATTAATCCACTGCCTTTTCTAAAGTTATCCTTCCAAGCTTTGCGGCTCTAAACTCGTCTACTACCATAATAGCAGCTCTTTCAGTGTCTATTTCACCGCCTGAGATGAGCATACCTCTTTTTTTGCCAATAAGATTTAAAAGTTCGCTGCCGCTAAAGGAGGATGTGTCTACATTATCAAGTTTGTACCTGCTTTTAAATGAGGTATAGTTTTCCTCGTTTAAAAATTCCAAAAGTCTTATTGCGAGGAGTTCTATGTCGAGTATTTGGTCTTTGACAGCCCCCGTAAAAGCCAATTTTTCGCCGACCTTAGGGTCATCAAATTTTGGCCATAATACGCCGGGTGTATCTAAGAGTTCAAATCCTTTTCCAATTGTGAACCATTGGTTTCCTCTTGTGACCCCGGGTCTATCCTCGACCTTTGCTTTATTTCCTTTTGACATTCTATTAATAAACGATGACTTTCCAACATTAGGTACTCCAACTATCATTACCCTAATGCTCCTGCCCGTCATGCCTTTTTTATTCCAATTTTCAATTTGGTCTTTAAGAAGCAGTTTTATCGAGGAAAAGAAACCGTTAAGCCCTTTGCCCATTCGACAATCGATTGCTATGGTAGTAACGTCATGAGCTTTGTAGTACTCAATCCACTTCTTAGTCTCTATTGGATCTGCCATATCAGCTTTGTTCATAAGGATAACCCTAGGTTTTGATTTTAAAAGTTCGTCTAAGTCGGGGTTACGGCTGCTTATAGGGATTCTTGCATCGATTATTTCGGCAACTGCATCGACTAATTTAAGTTTATCTTGAATTTGCCTTTTGGTTTTGGTCATGTGGCCGGGAAACCACTGTATTTTTTGAGCATCGCTCATTAGCGTACTCCTCCAATTCTGGAAAATGGATATATTATGCATTGGACTTTTCCTAAGACATTATTTTTATCGATAAGCCCAACTTCTCTTGATCTTGAGTCAAGCGACCTATTGCGATTGTCTCCCATGACAAAAATATAGCCCTTAGGGATTACACTTGGGATCACACCGTCACCCTGCCTTGTGGTAAGGTTTTTGATATATGGTTCATCCAATACTTTTCCATCGACAGTTACAGCGCCGGTTTGGAAGTTTATATCAAGGGTTTGACCCTCAGTTGCGATAACTCTCTTAACAATAGGTTCTTGATATATTTCTCCATGACTTATTACGACTACATCACCTGTTTTTGGAGTATATAGCATATTAGTTATTACAATTCTATCTTTGTCCAAAAGAGTGTCCATCATGGAAACGCCGGAAACATTGACGGTTCTAAATAAAAAAGTAAGTACAAAAATGGCAGCTACCAGTGAAACGACTATAGCTTCAAGCCATTCGAAACAACTTTTTGTTATTTCAGACATAGGTTTTTGAGGATAATTTGTATTGTTTTCTTCCATTAATAACACCTCTTAAATTTTTTAATATTAAAAAAGGGACTTACGTCCCTTTTATAAAGCTTAACCGATTCTTTCTTTAACTTTAGCAGCCTTACCAACTCTATTACGTAGATAGTAAAGTTTGCTTCTGCGAACGCGGCCTTTTCTTATTACATCAACGCTTTTAACATTTGGGGAATGGATAGGGAAGACCCTTTCTACTCCTACGCCGTATGCAACACGTCTTACTGTGAAAGTTTCAGCTACACCGCTGCTTTTTTTAGCGATTACTGTACCTTCAAACATTTGGACTCTTTCTCTTTCGCCTTCTCTAATATTAACGTGTACTCTTACAGTATCGCCAATATTAAATTGAGGTAAAGTTTCTTTCATAGAGCCATTTGCAATTGCTTTTAATGCATCCATTTTTATCCTCCTAAAATTCGGGCATTCTTAACATAATTACTCATGTTAGAGGACTGCCGGTTTCAATGTCACGGTTATAAAAACCTGGCATCAAACCCCATCGCAATAATGCGACGGTATCTATATGCCTATATACTATAACATAAATCAGTATATAAATCAAGAGTTTTGATAAAAAATTCAAATATTCTTACATATAATGTATAACGAATATAAGTAATATCAGAATAAAATAAGATAAACACCGCTAAATGAGGGTTTTATCACTCCATTGGTATCCCTTTTATTGACAATATACGACCAAATAGATATAATAGCTAGGTAACAAGGGAGAAGTCCGACAAAGGGCGGTTAGTCACTCCTTTTTAGAAGGGAGTGATTTTATGGATATCAATGCAATTATTTTTCTAATGATACTTATTGTATTTTGTAAAATACTTAGCAATATAGACATAAAAAAATAACCGCCCTGTCCAAAGGTTTGCGGTTATTTTAACACTAATCTTTTACAACGGACTAACCGTCTTTTGAACGGTCGTCTCTTGTTACTTTTATTATATCATCGAATAATTTATAAATCAAGAATAATTTTTTAAGGTTACTGATTAACATAGGTAG
>CAKSHI010000021.1 GCA_934457115.1 uncultured Eubacteriales bacterium
TACTTCTACAATATAGACTTAGGATACTTTATCGATAACAACAATAATAGATTCAAAAAGAAACTTATTGATTTCGACGACAAAATTAAGTCTACTAAAGATTAATTCTAAAACCTCCCCCATCATAGTTTGGGGGAGGTTTTTTTAATAGAAAAACTTTATTATTGTGAAGCAGCACAAAGTGCATGGGCTATTACAACACATCTTTGTGGCGCGGGACCTATCATCGTAAATGGATAACAAGTAACAAGTGTCACACGTCTACCCTTTTCCTGCTGATATATCATTGGATCTTCCGGGTTTGTGATTACTATATTATCCACATTATACCTTATAGTGTGTTTGACCGTTTTAATTTCTATTTTGTCGTCAACTTTAAGTTTTGGTATTGACCTAAAAGCCGAATCCCTATGGCCATATAATACACAATTACCGTCCTCGTTTGGAAAGGCTGTATTTGGGTCTAATGCACAACCCGTCTTTAACGATTTATTACTAAGGTCACTGTTTATGGCTGTACTTTGAACCGGGTTTATTTGAAACGTTAACACGCCCACTCCCACACTTAAATCCTGCGCACTATTAGAAATGTTATGAATACCTTGGTTTATATGACTTTGTATATCATGCTCCGACGATATCAACGCTTCCGTATTCGCCAATTGATCATCAATGTCATGATCCACTGAAAAAAGTTCAATTATACCCAATACGGTTACTACAATCGAAACTAAAAAACATAATAAAAATATGACTCTTGCTTTATTTAGACATTTCATTTAATTTTTTACTTCTTTTATAGATATAGAAGCCTGTTGTTGTCGCTGCAAGCATGGATATACCTATGAACAATGCAAGTGCATAATTTCCTGCTGTAATCGGCACTCTTGTGTTGTAAATAGTAAGGTTAAGTGTTTGACCTTCCTCTAAAGTTAATTCATGTACCTTTGAGTTTAGTAGATAGCCTGATGGAGGGTCAAGTTGTTTTACATAATATTTTCCCGGTAATAAATTACCTAGTTCACACCAGTTGTCTAGCTCAGAACTAAACTCTGCTATTAGTTCTGTACAATCTTTATCTTTATATACTCCTATTTTTGCACCTTCTAGGCGATCATTGCTTACTGCATCACGATCTTCTATTAAAATTTTTCCTCTTATTACTGATGGGTTAATAACTTGAACGGATTTCTCTTCACCCGCTAAAACTTCAATTGTTATAGGGTTTGCATCCTTATGATATGCTTCAGGAGCATATGTCTCTTGGATAGTGTATATTCCGGGCATAATGTCTTGCAACAAGATTTTACCGTTATCATCCGTTGTAATGTCTTTCTTAATTAGATTTTCTTCTTTTACTTGATCTCCTTTATATAGATCAAAAAGTGCACCTGCTATAGGGTTATTGTTTTCGTCAGTCTTTAAGACTATGATTTTACCATATGGTGTGTTTTTAAAGTCAAGTTTTGTTTCCCCGCCCGGGCCTACTGAAACTGTATATACGCCTTCATATGGGATGTAGCCTTTAGGCGATTGTATTTCTCTTATGAACCAATTTCCTGCAGTTAGACCTTCACATACTGCTGTACCGTCTTGTTGTGATTTAGCAGTATATACGATATCATTAAAATCTTTTGTGTTAGCTATTTCAAATATAGCGCCTTCAAGACCTTGTAAAGTTATAGAGTCAACCTTATTGATTGTTACTTTATATCTTGCTTGTTCTTGATAGGAAACTTGGAGGTCACTTGAAATGTTTGTATTTCCTTGGTAAACTCCAACTAGAGTTTGAGACGCACTTCTTCCACCTTGTGGACTGTATAGATATCCATCAGACTCAAGGACTTGAGTACCATAGGCTGTTACATTAAACTTTGCGTCTAGTGGTAGGTCTTTTACTCTTACGACTCTATTGCCGCTTTGATCCACACCTTCGTCTACAACTGTTGCATTATAAGTTGCTTTCAAATCTCTATCAAATGTATAGTTTAGATGAATTTGAGATCCATCGACATTTTTGCCTGTTGCTTGGAACTTAATTAATGCCTCAAAACGGTCGTTGTTTTTAGTTGAATCAAAAGTGATGTTAATGCCTGAAACTTCTGTCTTGGACTTCTCTGCACCATCTAAGGATATCAACCAATTATATAATTTCTTTGCATTCTTATTGCTAAATTTAATATCATTATCGTTAGCGTAATGCCATATAGCGGCTTGTGTACCTGCTATTGCTTCCTTAACTGATAAGTTGCTGATTTGTGATCTGGTTCTAACCTCTTCTATAGAAATAAAAGGATAAGCATTTCTTACTATAGCTCTAATCTTATCAGCATTTTCTTTTGAATAATATGTTCCATCGCTTATGTTGCTTCTTGCATATTTAACGCTTTTGTCGATTTCCGTTTCTCTATCTACGCAATATGTAGAAAAATAATTTGAGTCTTTATCTTTTAACTGCATAATAGCAGTTTCATCTTCTCCTACATAAAGACCTTTTTCCGAAATTCCCGAATAAGAGAAGTCATATGAGCTTGCAAACGCACACAATGAAGATAACGAGCTTGCAAGCATCATTACTGCAAGAAAGATAGGAACAGCTTTCTTTTTAATAAACCTAATCATACAATTCACTCACCTCATTTTAGTTATTTACCTTCTATTACTATTATTTGAAATGGGCAATTAGAACAATTAGTCGAGTAATTATATATAAAAATTTTTATGCCATAACCTATTGACTTTGAATCTTTATAATGTTAGAATTTAATTGTAGGTTATTTGAATAAATTTGTAACCTTATATCGTTACAAACTTAAATAACGCCGGCTAATATTAAATTCATAAAGTATAAAAGGGGAATATTAATGAAAAAGTTATTTAAAAAATCTGTATCTTTGTTTATGGCCATTGCTATTGTAGCAACTTTCACCGCTTCACTTGCAATTAATTCAAGTGCTTTGGAATATCCTGCTGAAAAATCAGTTTGCAGAAAGTCTTCCTTTATCAATGTAAAAAATGAAAAAGAACTTAGAAAGGCTATCAATAATCAAGGCTGCACTATCAAATTAACTAACGATATATGCGTTCATGGTGATTTAAATATCGATCGACCGTTGGCTATATATCTAAACGATCATTCAATTATCCTTCTTAATTCAAAAAACGGTATAAGTATAGATGCTAAGGCCGGTAGACAAGTATCTATTTATGGCGGAACTGTACAAGGGGCCATCAATTCCTCTACGGCCATTAATCTTGTTTCCGGAAACTTGTCTTTATCATATATTTCAATCTATGGCGGTAACTTCTACAATAGTGAATCAGGCTCATGTGAAAAGCCCATACCCGACATTTCCTTCTACTTAGGCGGCATCATCTATCATCCTGAAAACAACGTATGTTCTGAAAATGACGCATATGGAAATGCGCTAGCTTGCCTTTCAGAAAAATCTACTGTTTATATTGTAGACTCAGACCTATTTGGCGGCTATGGATTTGACGGAACCAATGACAGACAAGGAAAAGCTATATACGACGTTGTAAGCGATTTATCTAATATATATCAAATTGCTCTCCTTTAATCCAACTTAAACCAGAGCAAAGTATGCGGCAAATTGCAACCAGTACAAAGTGAACGTTAACTCCTAAGAATTTCAGTGTGGGATTATATCTTCTCCACCACTTTAAGAAGCGGGCACACTTACACCTTGATTATAAAGGACCTCTCACAAGAGAGGCCTTTTATTTTTGCTATAGTAAAAGGATATTGAATAGCCACACTTGAAAAACATAAGTTAAACTTATATAATAAAGTTTATTGTTAATAATTTATAATTTGGAAGGCGGAATATGTTAAATGGCAAACCAAAAGAAAATGGTTGAAGAAATCACATCTATGGATGAAGATTTCGCAAAGTGGTATACAGATATAGTTAAAAAAGCAGAACTTATGGACTATTCAAGCGTAAGAGGGTGCATGATAATAGAGCCATATGGCTATGCTATTTGGGAAAATATTCAAAAAATATTAGACGGCAAGTTTAAAGAATTAGGACATGAAAATGTCGCAATGCCTTTGTTCATCCCTGAAAGCCTACTTCAAAAGGAAAAAGACCATGTCGAGGGTTTTGCTCCTGAAGTTGCTTGGGTAACTCACGGCGGAAATGAAAAACTCGCTGAAAGACTTTGCGTAAGACCTACATCTGAAACACTCTTTTGCGACCACTACTCCAAAGTAATTCACTCATGGAGAGATCTACCTAAACTTTATAACCAATGGTGCTCTGTCGTAAGATGGGAAAAAACAACAAGACCTTTCTTGCGCTCTGTTGAGTTCCAATGGCAGGAAGGTCACACAATGCATGCAACTGCCAAAGAAGCTAAAGAAGAAACTGAAACTATGCTCAATGTCTATGCTGATTTTTGCGAAAATTATTTAGCTATCCCCGTCATAAAGGGTAAAAAGACGGATAAGGAAAAATTCGCAGGTGCTGAAGCTACATACACAATCGAGGCATTAATGCATGACGGAAAAGCTCTACAATCCGGGACAAGCCACTACTTTGGCGATGGCTTTTCTAAGGCATTTGATATAACTTTCCAAGATAAGGACAACAAAAGCTCTTACCCTTATCAAACATCATGGGGAATGTCCACAAGAGTAATAGGCGGCATCATCATGACCCATGGCGATGACAACGGCTTAGTTCTACCTCCTGCAGTAGCTCCTATACAAGTAATCATTGTTCCAATCGCTATGCATAAAGAAGGCGTCTTAGATAAGGCATTCGAGATAAAAGACAAACTTAAAAATATATGCAGGGTAAAGGTTGACGACTCAGACCAAAGCCCGGGATGGAAATTCTCCCAATACGAAATGAAGGGTGTACCTCTTAGACTTGAAATAGGTCCTAAGGATATAGAAAAAAATCAATGCGTATTAGTTAGAAGGGACAATCGAGAAAAAATCTTTGTATCGCTCGACAACCTCGACGAAGAAATCCCTAAGGCTTTAGAGCTTGTAAGAAAAGGTATGTATGACAAGGCTTTAAATCGTCGTGAAAATATGACATATACTGCTAAAACCTTAGATGAACTAAAGGATATCGCAGACAACAAGCCGGGTCTTATAAAGGCAATGTGGTGCGGCAGTACAGAATGTGAAGAAAAACTAAAAGATATCGCAGGCGTTTCCTCACGCTGTATGCCATTTGAACAAGAGCAAATTGCAGATACTTGTGTTTGTTGCTCTAAAAAGGCCGATACAATGGTTATATGGGGCAAGGCATATTAAAAATCCCTATCTTTTAAAACAAAAAATACTTAGTCGCCGTAAGAGATAACCAATCCCTGCGGTGGCTTTTATTATATATTAATTGATTTTTTAAAGAACTAATGTTATAATTTTAACATTAAATTGTAATGATGTTTTTTGGAGGTGTATATCTTGAGTGATTTTGATAAGTTATGCAAATCTTGTATGTCTTCAATAGGTGATTTAGAAATATGCCCAAAATGCGGATATAATCAATCGGAACCTCAAAGCGACCCTTTCTTAAAAAAGGGCACTGTCTTGGAAGAAAGATACTTTATAGGAAAACAATTAGACCAAAACTGTGAGGGTATTGGATATATAGCATATGATGACATATCAAAATCAACTGTTTATATAAGAGAATTTTTCCCCCTTCATAAGGCCGCACGAAACGGCAAAAAAGTAGACGTAATATATGATTTTGAAGATAGTTATAATATATACAAACAACAATTCTTAAAATACTTTCGCACTATAGCAAAGTTTAGAAATTTCTCGGCACTTGTGCCTATATATGATATATTCACTGCCAACAATACAGCCTACGTTGTATATGAATGGGTCGACGGCATAACCCTAAACAAATTTATACTAAGAAGCGGCGGTCTTGTAAGCTGGGATATTGCAAAGCCTTTGTTTATGCCGGTTATATCCGCTCTAAGTGAAATGCATCGTATTGGTATAGGTCACTACGCAATCTCACCTGAAAATTTTATCGTGACCCACTTTGGCAAAATGAAAATAGTAGGCTTCACTATACCTGAACTCAGCAGGGCAAACCCAAGCATTCCATTCCATGCTCATGATGGAATTACTGCTCTGGAACAATACGAGCCCAGCCTAAAGGTAACTGAAAAAAGTGATGTCTATGCAATAGCTGCCTGCATATTTTTCGCCCTCACGGGCAAATATCCTCAATCGGCAATTAAAAGGAAGGAAAATGGTAGGCTTTTAATACCAACATCCCTTTTAAAAGAAATCCCTTCTAATGTACTTTCTTCACTTGCAAACGCTTTGCAAGTATACCCAAAGGACAGAACCTCTTCTTTTGAAGCATTTAGAACTGAACTTTCTTCAGTCCCATCGGTAAAGGATATAGATGAACCCCAAGATAACAATAATTATAAAAGCAAAGAAATGTCGAAACTTGCGTTAAGTGCCATATCATTTGGCATTACGATATTAATATTGGTGATAGTAGGTATGGGGTTTATCTTTTGGAAAGACTTTAATTCAGACTTATCATCTTCGTCATCGTCATCTGAGCAATCGAGTACAGTCGAAACTGCGTCATCAAGTACCACTGTCAAAGACGGCATAGAAGCACCTAATCTTTTAGGCAAAAACTTTGATGAAGTCCAAAAGGGGTTAGATGACTCTGCAAATTATACAGTATTAAAGTCATCCGATGAGTTTAGCGACACAGTAGAGGCCGGGAACATAATTTCCCAAGTACCCGAACCGGGTCAAGAAATAGAAAAAGACACTGCTATAATCGTAACCGTAAGCAAAGGGCCTAAAATTATCGCCCTTCCAAGCATAGTTGGTTTAACTCTTTCAGAAGCTTCTTTAAAACTTTCGTCTATGGGCTTCTCTCCTGAAGAAGTTAAGGAATACAGCGACACCATACCAAGCGGCTATGTAATAGGATATAAAAATCAACACGCAGGCGATAAACTCGAATACGGTTCAAAGGTATCAATCGCAGTAAGCCAAGGAAATGCCCTATAATAAAATTTCACTTTCATACTTCATAAAAAGAGCCTTTGGCTTTAAATAAAAGCTCAAAGGCAAATTTTTATTGTCTATTATTTTTCTTGGCACCCATACGTGTTTCGGATGTCTGGATTAGATTATATAAAGATGATGAAAGTAAAGGATATTCCTTTGTTATAGTATCCGGGCTAAGTGGGATAGATAAGTCCTTCTTTAACCCCTTCATGTTTCCAATACTCTTTCCCGAGGCAATACATGATGCATTAGCGTCCGCTATAGATAATGCCGAAGATGAAAATCCTTTATATAATTGGCTTGGTACTGCAAACATATCCTGCGGATTTTTAGGTTCTGCGGAATATAATGTCCTAAACATATTATAAACAGCTACCATTAAATATGTTGAAACTTCAGTGGTCAAGCTCTTATTATTATATTTTTGAAGAATATCAAACACAATGTTAAGCGAATTGAATATCAACCTTTTATTGAGAGTAGGAAGTACACTTCCTCTAAACACATTCTCTTTTCCAAACTCGTCTTGATCCGGAATATCATCAACTGTAAGTTTTGCGCCATTTCTTTCAGGAGTTCTTCCTAAAAGATAATCGCACGACACATTATAATAATCCGCAACTTTAACAACAAAATCAAGACCGCACTCCCTTATTCCCTTTTCGTAGTGGGACAAAAGTGCTTGAGATATATTAAGGTCGGCTGCCGCCGCCTTTTGACTTAACATACGCTCTTTTCTAAGCAGGGTTATAATCCTGCAAAAACTATCATTCATTACGTATACCCCCAATAAACAAATTGTTTTATAAACCTCTTGTAAATTATATATTATTTAAAACCGTTTGTAAATACGACAAATCACGACATTTAAAATTTATTAAGGAGAATCCACAATGAAATCTTATTACATATATTTAATACGGCACGGTATGACCAAAGCAAATGAAACCGGCTGCTATGTGGGAAAAACCGACTTACCCCTTTCTCAAAACGGAAAGGCCCAGCTTATAGATATTAAAAATCAAGCTGAGTATCCTAAGGTTGACGTTATTTATACAAGTCCACTTAAACGCTGCGCAGAAACATGCAAAATTATTTACCCGAGCAGCAATTACATTACAGTAGGCGAACTTTGCGAATGTGACTTTGGGGATTGGGAAGGAAAATCCGCAAAAGATCTTGAAAATGACGAACTCTTTAAACTATGGCTTAAAGATGCGAGCAAGAATCCCCCGCCTAACGGTGAGAGTGCAAGTAAATTTACATATAGAATCTGCCTAGCTTTTGAGAAAATCGTTGAAAGTTTGATGCGATCCGGCACAACATCGGCTGCTATTGTAACTCATTCGGGAGTATTAACAACACTACTCTCATCATATGGCATACCCAAGGCTCCACCCATGGATTGGATGGTAGGTCCCGGCTGCGGCTACGCCCTACGAATTGACCCATCACTATGGATGAGGGGCATGGTTATGGAAGTCTATGATAAAACTCCCGTATTTAATAATAAGGAAAATTAATTATTCATTTATTGGAGGCATATATGTTTATTAAAAAAATCTTTGGAAAAAGTATAGAACCCAATTGCAAATATTGTATGTATTTAAATGAAACCAAAGACAAACAAAATTTTTGTTCTAAATCAAGCGAGGAACCTGAAGTGGGAAAATGTAAGCATTTTAAATACGACCCACTAAAACGTCAACCAACCGTTCTTCCCCCTCTACCCAAGTATGATAAGGATGACTTTTCTCTTTAATGAAAATACCCCTAACTTTTCATTTTATAAACCAATGAAAAGTTGGGGGTAAATTTTATTTTTTGGTAGTCTCCAATTGTCTTATTTGCACTTTTTTGCTTATGTCCATTATTTTAGAAAAAAATTCTCTTGTCTCCTCTTTAAAATCATGGGCATTTGCTGCCATACCTTTTAAAATTTCTTCTTCCCTAGCTTCATTTACTATGGGAAGATTTTCTTTTTCTTTGATAAGTGCAATCTTTTCGGCGCACTCCATCCTCTTTATAAAAAGAGATAAAATCTCTTTGTCTATAACATCAATTTCTTTTCTTATGTCATCTAGATTCATAGATTATTCTCCCCTGCCAACAAATCCAATATTGCTATTGCAGCGGCCGACTCTACTATAGGTGTTGCTCTTGAAACTATGCATGGGTCATGTCGACCCTCTATTTTTAAAACTGTATTTTCCCGCTTTTTAATATCAACGCTTAGTTGAGCTTTACCTATAGAAGGTGTTGGCTTTATCGCAACATTAAATATAATGGGCATACCAAAAGATAAGCCCCCCAATATGCCGCCGTTGTGGTTGGTCTTGGTTTTTATTTCATCATTTTCTATATAAAAAATATCGTTAGCTTGGCTTCCCCTCATCCTAGAAATATCAAATCCGCTTCCAAACTCGATACCCTTAACTGCGGGTATTGAAAACATTATAGAAGATATGACACTCTCTATTCCTTCAAATATAGGAGACCCCACCCCGGGCCTTAATCCATATATGCCGCATTCTATTTGACCACCTATACTGTCATCCTCTTTTTTTGCCTCTAGAATTTCTTCCTGCATATGTTTTCTTATATCATCATTTATAACGGGAAAATTATCTAAAGTCAATCTATCGTATAATTCTTTATTAATATCATTAATAGAGTCTAAGCTTTCATCACAAACATTTCCTATTGATTTTATGTGGCCCACGATTTTAACACCGTACTCATTTAGAATTTGTATACATACAGCCCCTGCAAACGTCATCGCAGCTGTAAGTCGACCCGAAAAATGTCCACCACCTCTTACATCTCCATAACCCTTATACTTAATATTTCCCGGGTAATCGGCATGTGACGGCCTTACTATAGATAATATATTTTCATAATCTTTAGAATGAGCATTATTGTTTTCGATTAAAGCACAAAGCGGTGTACCCGTCGTATAACCATCTAAAAAGCCTGAGATAATTTTGGGATTGTCGCTTTCTTTCCTTGATGACGAAAGCTTTCCTTGACCCGGGGCACGCCTTTTCATGTGAATATTAATTTTTTCTAAGTCAAGTTTTTTCCCTGCAGGCAGATTATCAATTGTCACCCCTATTGCATCGCCGTGACTTTCTCCAAAAATAGAAACCTTAATATTATTTCCAAAAATCGACGACATCCGCTTTACCCCCAATGCGCCTAAAATCATCAAAAAATGTGGGATAAGACTTATTAACCCCCAAGTAATTACTAATAAATATAGGCTCTTTTGACCTTGCAGCGCACATAGTTAATGCCATTACTATTCGATGGTCGCCGTAACTTTCAGCCACTCCGCCCTTAAAAAACGGAACAGGTCTAACAAGCAATGCGTCATTAAGCTCTTTGATATCCGCACCAATACTGTTTAAAGCATTTGCCGTTGCTTTTAATCTGTCACTCTCTTTAAACCTTAGCCTATTGGCACCATATAAAAATACATTTCCATTGGCAAATGACGCTATCACTGCAAGAATCGGCAATAAGTCCGGACATTGCGAGACATCTACATCAACGGCTTTTATTTTTCCCGGCAATACTTGAACAGTACCGTTTGAAAGCTTTATCGAATATCCAAAAGAATCCAAAATATTTAGTATCGCTTGATCCCCTTGAACTGAACCTAAGTTAAGGCCCCTTACCCTTATTTTAGAGCCAAGTGCAGCTGCAACAATAAAGTTTGCCGCTTGAGACCAATCAGGCTCAACTAAAAAACTACAAGCCTTATATTGTTGATTTCCCTTTATGCTAAAGCCATAAGGTTTCTTTTGAATTGATATTTGGAACTGTTTTAATACATCTAATGTCATTTGAATGTATTGGTAAGACTCTATATGAGAAGTTATTACAATATCACTGTCGCCATCAAGCAACGGCAAAGCAAATAAAAGGCCTGATATGAATTGAGAGCTGACATTTCCCTCAATGCTGAACCTTCCCGGAAGCAATTTTCCTCTTATAGAAAGCGGCAGACCTTGATAACCTGAAAAAGTTACCCCCTTACCTTCCATACAGTGTAAAATAGGTGCAATTGGTCTGCGTGAAAGGCTCTCCCTGCCGACAAAACGACAGTTTATTCCTAATGCCGCTACAATAGGAATTAAAAACCTTAAAGTTGAGGCAGATTCATTTGCGTTTATTTCTATATTTTTATCTGAAAAGGCACTGGTTGAAGTTAATAATATACTTGAATTCCTTTGATATATACTTGCCCCAAATTCTTTTGCCGCATTTATGGTTGCGTAAATATCATCGCTATAATAAATATTATTAATATTCATTCTATCTCTTGCCAATAAAGCCCCTATAATTGCTCGATGTGCCAAACTTTTAGATGACGGCGGACGAATACTCCCTGAAAGTTTGGAAGGTGTTATTTTAATAACTCTCATATTAAACAGTCCCTTTTAAATTATGATATAAGCTAGGTGTTTATAATACCTTTTACCTATATTTTATCCTTATATGGAAATATTTACAAGACTTTAATTCTCCCTTCTACGATGGTAATCAAGCAACACACTATTCTTAGCTTAGATTTAACCTAAATTCATTAATATCAATAGGGTAAACTATACTTTCACCTATTTCTTTTATTAATATAAGGTTTAGTTTTCCTAAAATATTTTTCTTATCTAAAGATATATACCTTAAAACTCCGCTTAAAGAACCCTCTATTTCAGTTGGTAATCCATAACGATTTAATATTTCTTCGATTTGTTTGGATGTCCCTTTAGAAGTAATTCCTAGCTTTTCGCCAAACATAGAAATATATTTCATTCCCAACGCAACGGCTTGACCATGGGAAAACTTGTTGTAATTATAATAGCTTTCTATAGCATGACCTATTGTATGCCCAAAATTTAAAAGCATACGAGAGGATTTATCAAATTCATCCTCTTCGACAAGCTCCTTTTTTATACTTAGACAAGTAAAAATAACCTCTTCAATGTCTTTCATTGGGTCATTCGATAAAAGCCTTAAAAAAAGCGACTTATCCCTTATTGCGGCATATTTTATCACTTCAGCCATACCGTCCTCAAAGTATAGGTCTTCAAGCGTATCAAGTAACAACGGGTCTACTATAACCAAACTTGGCTGATAAAATGTGCCAACTAAATTTTTGCCGTTTTCTAAATTTACACCCGTCTTGCCGCCTATTGAGGAGTCAACTTGAGCTATGAGACTTGTTGGTATATGTACACAAGGTACACCTCTTAAAAAAGTTGAAGCGCAAAATCCCGCCATATCACCACATACGCCGCCGCCTAAGTCCACTATAATATCTAACCTAGTCATATTAAATAAGGCAAGCTCTTGATATATTTTTTCGATTGTATGAAGGTTTTTTGATTTTTCTCCCGCTTCAAAAATAAATTTACCCGTTTTAAATCCCGCTTTTTCAAGCGAAGTCATAATCTCTTCACCATAAATGTTATATACATTACTGTCGCTTATGACAAAGGCCTTATTTGACCTAGTTATAGATCTTATTAGATCCCCGCTTTTTTGCAATAAACCCTTTTCAATTAAAACATCATATGAATTTTTAAGTTCTATTGTAAGCTTTTTCATTCTTCACCATCTTTGTATATTTGAGCAAAGGTATCCTTTACTTTTAAGATTTCCTTTGAAAGTCTTTCAAAGCTTTCTATAGTAAGTGATTGAGGCCCGTCCGACATAGCATTTTGCGGGTCATCATGCACTTCTATCATTAGGCCGTCAGCCCCTGCGGCTATAGACGATAACGCTAACGGCCGCACAAGCCAATGGATCCCACAAGCATGGCTCGGGTCCACAATGATAGGAAGATGGGAAAGTCTCTTAATAACCGGCACGGCCGAGATATCTAATGTATTTCTTGTGAAAGTCTCATATGTTCTAATTCCTCTCTCGCACAAAATAACATTCTCGTTCCCGCTTGACATAATGTATTCTGCGCTCATTAGAAGCTCGTTTATTGTACTTGAAAGACCTCTTTTTAAAAGTATGGGCTTTTTAATTTTTCCCAGCTCCTTCAAAAGCTCAAAATTCTGCATATTTCTTGCCCCAACTTGAATGATGTCGACATCTTCAAATAAGTCCAAGTTAGAAACCCTCGTAATCTCCGTCACAATTGGAAGGCCTGTCTCCCTTTTAGCAAAACTTAAAAGTTCCAATCCCTCTTTTCCAAGACCTTGGAAAGAATATGGAGAGGTCCTTGGTTTGAATGCACCTCCTCTTAAAAGTGAAGCGCCGCTTTTTTTTACAGCCTTAGCAATTCTAACAATTTGTTCTTTAGACTCCACTGAACACGGCCCTGCTATGACCTGCAAAGAGCCGTCACCAATTTTTAATCCATTATCTAAGGTTATAATTGTATTTTGAGGGTGAAGGGTTCTGCTCACTCTTTTATACGGTTCCTGCACTCTTTTTATGCCTTTAACTATATTTTGAGATTTAATAAACTCATCATCAATCCTCGACGTGTCTCCCAACAATCCCAGTACACTTGAAGACTTACCCCTAAGCTCTTCTACCTTTATATCATACTTAGATTCTAATAATTTTGAAAATTTCTTTACCTGCTCCTTAGAAACAGATTCTTTTAAAATAACTATCATTACAATTCCCCCTTAAGGACCAACAATAAAAAGCTCCCGCCCAAACGGCAAAAGCTTATTTAAGTCAGAGCAATGCTCTGTGTTTTACTTGCAAGAAGCAAAGGTTGCGACAGACCTCAAACACTGCAACGAATCCCGCCGCCTAAAAGGCGGGAATACCTGCACCATGATTATATAAGGGCTAATACGTCACTTATTATCTTAGAAATATTACCGTTTGCATCTATTGTAAAATCCGCATTGTCTCTATATATACGAAATCTCTCGTCATAGAGTTTACTTAAAACCTTTTCCCTTTCACCTACATTCAAAAGAGGGCGAGAATTATCATATCTTAGTCGTTCCACGATAACTTCCTTACTTGCATTTAGAAAAAATATCTTAGAGGTTCTTTTAAGAACCTCTACGTTTTCACTATTAAGCAGTGAACCCCCGCCTAAAGCTATTACTTTATATGGTTTTAACTCTAAATTTAAAATTGCCTTGGTTTCAAGCTTTCTAAAATACTTTTCACCTTTTAATCTAAATATTTTAGAAATAGTCATATTCTCCTTTGATTCTATATAAGTATCTATATCGATAAAATCCATTTTAATTAATTTGGCTAATTCTTTACCAACAGTGCTTTTGCCGCACCCCATAAAACCGCAAAGTGCTATATTATAACCTATTTTTTTACTTTCCAAAGACATGCTTCATTTCTTTTCTTGAGTCTTCTATAATTTGGCTTATATCATCTTGCGAGAACTCAGCTCCCGTCCAAATTCTATGCGCTTCTGCCGCTTGCAAAACAAGCATAGGCAAACCGCTTATCGTCTTAATGCCATAGGATTTTGCAACATTTAAAAGTTTTGTCCTATATGGATTATATATGCAATCAAAAACCACACTGCTGCTTTTTACAATCTCATTTGAAACTGCCATTTCATCCGTTTTTGGATACATGCCGCAAGGTGTTGCGTTTATAAGTAGATCAATAGGTCCTTTTAAGTGGTCAATAAGGCAAGTTTCTATTTGAGGACGAATTGTGTTACTCTTGATATCTCCTGCCAAATTAGCAGCATTCTTTAGACCTGTTGGTCTTGCCGCTATGACTGTCGCACAACCCGCCAAGACCGATTCATAAGCAAGTATCCTTGCTACTCCTCCTGCACCTATTATTACAACCCTGCCTTTAAGCTCAATCTTTTCATATTCAAGAGATTTTAAAAATCCCGCAGGGTCAGTTGTATACCCAAAAGACTTACCATCTTTATTCATAATGGTATTGACTGATCTATATTTTAAGGCCTTCTTAGAAATTTCATCAATATATGGTACTATAGCATATTTGTGTGGTAAAGTTACATTATAGCCATCCAACTTACACAAAGCAGGAAATATAGTTGTAAGGTCATAGGTTGAAACATCATATGCTTCATAGTCAGCTGAAACCTTGGAAATATCAAACATACGTTGATTTATAAACGGAGATATGGTGTGTCCTATAGGACTGCCTATAACTGCAAATTGTTTTTTGTTCAAATAAAACACCTCTTGTATTAATTTCCAAATATTTTTCTATAAATATTGAATAATGTATTGACAAACTAGGAAATTATTAATAATATGTAGAATGGATATATTTTTATGAGGCCAAAATATCCAATACATGAATTGTAACATAGTATTGGTATTTTTGTCTATGTATTATTATTTCGAATTTATTTTAAACTTGGAGGATTTTTTATGGTACTAGAAAAAATTAAAAAGATATTAAGCGAACAATTTGACGTAGATGAGAATGATATTAATCAAGATACAAAAATAGAAGATGATTTAGGTGCAGATTCTTTAGATGTAGTTGATCTTTTGATGTCTATTGAAGATGAGTTTGAAATAGAAATTCCCGACGAAGATATAGAAAATATCAAAACTGTTGGTGAAATCGAGAAATATATAAGTGCAAAAATCTAAAAATAGGTCCGCCGTGTAAACCATAAATGCATGGCGGATTTATTTTATATTATTATTCCAAATTTATTTTAAATCCTACCTTTGAGTAATATTTTTAGTCCCTATGATTTAACGCTTAAAACTTATCCCTCATATTGTCCTATCCCAAACCTTTACTTTAGTTATAATATCTCTTAACCTTTGGCCGTCTATTATATATTCTAAGGCTTCGTCTACTGTTTGATATTCCTTAGCATTTTTTTCTGTATATGCTTCGCATATATAGATTAAATCATCCGGATGTCCTATTACATAATCCTTATCCTTCCACTCGAACAGTACTTCCGCTCCATTACCTACTGCCCACTTAAATTCTTCTATTGTTTTAAATCTGCTTTCCTCCAGTCTCTCTTCTCCACTCATTTTTTTACTCATAATAATATCTCCTTTATATTGTCCTATCAAACACCTCTACTTTAGTTATAATTTCTTTTAATTTTTGACCGTCTATTATATACTCTAAAGCTTCATCTACTGTTTCATAGTCCTTTGCGTCGGAATACTTATCTCCCTCACAAACACTTATAATTCCATCAGGATGTGTTATTGAATAGTCCTTGTTATTCCATTCAAACTGTATTTCTGACCCATGATCTACTGCCCACTTAAATTCTTCTACAGTTTGAAAGTTTAATTCATTAAAATCTTCTTTTTTATTCAATTTTTCATCCATAACAACAGCTCCTTTAAAGTTTTTAAATTCCGGTGCCCCGTCCGGATAATTTATTGGCGGATCCGGCTTTGGTGCACCTGTAGTATCATCCCAATTTATCTCATGATCATGTGGGTTAGAATGCTTTGCGGGTGAAAAGTGATCCGTATAATGTCTTTCTTTTGTTGCTCTTCCATCAGGCCCTATTTTAGTGTCTACTTCATATCCACCCTTTTTACCATCCCTATGGGTTCTTTTTGTTGAGTTGGGCTTTCCTAAGAATCTTTTATCTTCCTCCTTCTTTGGTTTCCAGTTTCCTGACCTTGTCCTCTCGCCTCCGCCGCCCATGCCGGCGGTTATCCACTGTTGACTTAATGATACCACATACTGCTTGTTTTATTCAACTGCATAAAAAAGGCGCACCCTATATTAGAGTGCACCTTCTTATTTTTTAGATTGTCCTATCCCAAACCTTTACTTTAGTTATAATCTCTCTTAGCTTTTGGCCGTCTATCATATACTCTAGAGCTTCGTCCGGAGTATTACAAATAAGCTCAGTTTCGGGCTTATAATATTCATATACACTTATAGTTCCGTTTGGATGGGCTATTCCATATATTTTATCATTCCATTCAAATTCAACCTCTGCTCCATTACCTACTGCCCACCTAAAGTCATCTATTGTTTTAAACCTGCTTTCCTCTAGCCTCTCCTCTTCGCTCAATTTTCTGCTCATAACAACATCTCCTCTAAATTGTCCTGCTCCAAACTTTTACCTTGGTTATAATATTTCTTAGCTTTTGGCCGTCTATTATATATTCTAGAGCTTCATCTGCTGTTTGATACTCTTTAGCCTCTAAATGGTGTCCCTCTTCATGTATATTTATTATACAATCAGGATGTGTAATATAATAAAGTTTATCTCTCCATTCAAACTCCACTTCACTATTACACTCCATTGCAAATTTAAACTCCTCTATTGTTTTAAACCTATTTTCCTCAAAATACTTATCACTAGGTATTTTCTGATTCATAATAATCGCTCCCCTAATATTTGCCATACTTTAAGCTTGTTTAAAAAATTATAGAAAATCACTCCAAAAAGGAATATATGTAAGTTCATCAAGAGTAATTTGTGGCCTTTCTATTATTCCAAACTCTGTTCGTAAATAAGTAAATAGATTTTTCCCATAGCAAATAATATCAGAGTCATGAATAGAAAAAACCGGATTTTCTTCCTCTTTTCCCTCAGCCATGTATCTATGACCATAAATAGGTATCATTTGAGGTGCATACTGAATTTTATTTAAAATAGCCTTCTCTCTTTCCTCTTCATTATCCGGTTCTTGTCCCCAATTATTGCTCCAGTCAATATCACCTGGATATTCCAGTAAATCTTTAATTGGTCTGATAAGTGAATCCTTAATATCTCTTATGTTATCTTTACTTGCATCTCTCCAATTGTAAAAGCCACAAGAAATCGGCAGTGCAATTGTATATAATTCTAATAGTTCGCTTGGAAAATGTATATTGTATCTTTTTTCAATTCCCTCAATCTCAACTTGATTTAGACCCTTATCAAACACCACCCCTTTTGATGTCAATTCTCTTATTAAGCCTTTATACATTTTATATTCCTCCTTTAATCTACACGTGTGAATGTTTCATAATGATTATCAGTATACCATGCAGATCCATTATCACCTATAACAATTCTTTCTGCACCCCTATCTGTCCCTTTCGAATATGGATTAACATCATATTCACGATAATTTACACCATCTGGAAGTTTTTGACCATTTTTTATAGGCTTATTCCTATACACTTTGCCTCCCTTATATCCAGGAGGGGGTGCTCCATTTTTTTCTTTTATATGCTGTATCATTTGATATACCTTTTTAGGAATTGACCTATTTTTACCTCCAGCAGATGTTCCTCTTCCTGATCTCCCTCCGCCGCCCATGCCGGCGGTTATCCATTGCTGATTTAATGATACCACATACTGCTTGCTTTAACAACCAAAAAAGGCACACCCCAATATAGGGTGCACCTTCTTATTTTTTAGATTGTCCTATCCCAAACCTTTACTTTGGTTATAATATCTCTTAGCTTTTGGCCGTCTAT
>CAKSHI010000022.1 GCA_934457115.1 uncultured Eubacteriales bacterium
CTGATTATTTGTCAGTAGCTTTAAAAAATTATTCTTGATTTATAAGTTATTTGGTGATAAAATAAAAGTAACAAGAGGCGACCGTTCAAAAGACGGTTTAGTCCGTTATATTGCATTTAATAGCTGCAACTTTGGAAGAGGGCAGCTATTTTTTTATGCTTTTATGTATTTCAAATATTTCTCTTAATTCTTTAAGTATTAATAAAAATATTAATAAATTCACAGTCATAAATAATATCACCCCACTTTCTTAATGGAGTGACTAACCGCCCTTTGTCGGACTTTTCCCTTGTTACCTGGTTATTATACCTATTTGGTCATATATTGTAAATAAAAAAGGCTACCGATGTTAATCAGTAGTCTTTTTCTGGTTAATATCTATCCCCAAACCCTTACAATATCATTTTATCATATGTGTTTCGTCATTTTCGTCAAATTTAAAAAACTGAAACCAAACACAACTTAGCTCTCGTTTTTCCTTTCCTGATAATATTGCCTTTGATATTCTGCTATCTTTGTCTTGTTTTTTTCTCTATATTGTTTCTGATACTCTGCTATTTTTTCTTTGTTTCTTTCATAGTATCGCTTCTGACGTTCAGCTATTTTTTCTCTGTTTCCTTCGTAATACCGCTTTTGACGTTCAGCCTTTTTATTTGTCTGTGAATTCTTTTGGTTTTTGTCCCATATACAATCAGGGTACTTGCAATTAAAACAATCTTCATCACACACCATATCTACACCTCCTGTTGTAAGAATGCATTATGTTTGCGCCTTGGATACTGTTCATCATGTTCCCCGATTTCAAAAGCTATTCTCTGCCAAGTCAATCCTTGAATGTATCTTAGACGTAAAATTGTTCTCATTTGACTATCGTCGACGCTTTGAATGTATCGGTTAAGCCTGTTTAGCTCATCAAAACACTTTTTTAAGTTCGAGTCCAAAAGTGCTCTTAAATCTGCAATTTGAGCAGCGTAATTACCCGTTTTATCTGAAATGCCGTTACCACTTGGCAGCCCTGTTATTTGTGCCGAACAATTAGTCGCAGTTTCTTCAAGTTTGGCAAGTCTGCGTTGTTGTTCCTTGATTTCTTTTTTTAGATAGTATAACTGAGATAATTCTTTTTTGGTCATTGATACACTGCTCCTATCTTTTATTTTTTCTTAGGGAAAAATGGTACTGATTTTTTCACCTTTTCTCTCTTTCCGTAATCTTTCCTTTTGCAGTTTTTAGGGTCACTATTCCTTGGCTTATCCGTATCCACAAGATAGTGACAACACTTCAAATTTGGATTTGTCGAGGAAAATAGCCTGTAATATTTGCATCCTTCGCAATTTGTCATAACGTTTCACTCCATAACATCAATCTTAACCTTAACTCCTTGCCCACTCCAATACTGTTGAGTTAATTTGGTCACATATTTTTTGCTGTCATCTGCGATTAAATATCCCTTCAAGCCGTCTATAATCAACTTAGCAACATATCCATGATTATCTATGTCCAGGCGACTATTGTACGATAATTCTATAGCTACTGGGCTGTCATACAATACCCTTGGCACCTTACCGACTATTAGTGCTCCCTTAACTGCGAGATGAACAATATCCGCCTCATTCTTGCGCCCTGCCCAATGTTTGTTTGTGCTATATAGGCTGTTAAGCCCCAATTTCCCGTCAATTTTGAGGGGAATAACAAATTCAGTCACTTGTATATTCCACCTCCTTCATCGGCGCAATTAGTACAGAATTTGCCTTTAAATCACTTAATTCGAGTTGATACAATAACTTGCCGTCTTTGCTTCTCAGTATGTAGGCTGTGAGTCTGTACTTACTTCCGTCATAATTCACTATCTTGCCAAATGCTGACTTTACTTCACTCACTTGCATCGTCTTAGACTCTCTCCCGTAATATGTATAGTCAAGCTGGACATTTCCGTTATACGGTCTACTGTCTTCTCCATAATTCCACGTTCTCGCGTCAATTGGCCTATGCTGTAGTTTGATGTGAAAATAGTCGGTTTCATTGCGTTGTATCGCTTATTGATAATCTCGAATATTTTTTCTTGCAACCAATTATCCTGTCCATTCTTTCTGACTATCTCGGTACCTAAGTCATCCAGCATTAAGAATTCTATGTTGGTGAATTGATTGATTAGCTTATTTTCATTGCCGTTGCGATTGTAAGTGAGTTTAATCGCCTCTGCCACTTCATAAAAGTTAGTGACCAAAACAGGTACGCAATACTTGAGCAATTCATTTGCCATGCATGCTGCCAAGTGTGTTTTTCCTGTTCCGCTGTCTCCGTATATGTACAATCCAAGCCCTTGTTCAAGCACAATACTGTAACTCTGGCAGTATGATTTACAGCGTTCAAACGCTTTGTCAAAGCTACTATTTCGACCTGTTATCGTGTTATCGAATGTCACATTGCAGTATCTTTGACCAATAGATGATTGCTTTTTAAGTTCCTCCATTCTTGCCATTCGCTCTAAAGCTTTCATCTCTCTTTTGCGCTTAGCTTCTTCCTGTTCAACACATGGACACACTATGCGAAAAATCCTATGTGTGCTTAATAGCCCCTTCATGTCCAATTTTCGGCTTATCTGCTTGCCACACTTTTTGCAATATACTTCTCCGTCAATTACTTCCTCCTTTTCCGGGTCATAACTAAATCTGCGTAGCTCTTCATCTGTCATTAAAACACTCCTCCTGTCCTATCCCATTCCATATTTTCTAAAGCCTCAATTCGCTTTTTGTATGTTTCGGGTGTCATGCATATTCTGTCCGCATCCGATGCATTCGGGAAATCTGCCCAAGTTACTTTGCCGCTATTTGTGTCTGCTTTGGGCTGTTTATGCATGCTTGTCCCTGTTGTTTGGTCTTTCCTTGCCCACATTCGAATTGTTGCTAAATGGCTCTTATACACCTTGCCTGTGCTGGCTATGTATTCGCTTAGTCTCTCTATTCGCTCTTGATAATTGCAAGCGAACTCATTTTTTAATTTTTCAATGTCCTCATCGCTTAAAAGCACGTTATTGTACTCACCATACTTGTGTTTGACAGCTTTTTCTTCGGCCTTTTTGCGTTTAGGCGCAGTTATCTTGTTCGGCTTCTCTTCGCTCTCGACCTGCAAAGGGAGAGAGTAAGAGAGAGAGTTTAATGTATTAGTATTAGTATTATGTATATGAATACCTGAACTTTGAGCTGAACTTTGACCTGAACTTTGACCTGAACTTTGAGCTGAACTTTGAGCTGTATTTTGTTGGGTACAAAACTGGTTTATACTGTACTTTGTTGGGTACAAAATTTTATATATAGTTAATCCCCTTTTGCTTCTGGGGCGTCTGACTTCTATAAAGCCTAACTGTATTAAATTATTTCTATTTTTTATTAATGATTTTTCGCTAATACCCATAATCGCACTGAGGTTAGTATTTGCGCACTGGAATTCATCTAGCCAACCCGTTCTGTTGTTTATTTGCATCAAGGTGTAATAAAGCAACTGCGTGTTTGATGCCGTGCAATTCGCTTGGACGTAAATGAAAAACTCTTTCAATGCTTTCAAGGCATCCCTACCATTCAAAAAATTTTCCTCCCTTTGGCATTATTCTATTTTAAAACGGTAAATCGTCCTCAGACGGCTGTTCACTATCAGCCTCTATATTAAGCGTTTGTGTGCTGTTTCTCTGACTCCCGCAAAATTGTGTGTTATTGATAATTACTTTTATATCTTTTCTCTTGTTTCCGTCTTTATCAGTATAATTATCAACTCTTATACTTCCCTCGATTATAATCATATCTCCCTTTTGGAAATACTTTGAAACGAATTCAGCTTGTTTTCCCCATGCTTCAACCTTTATGAAGTCGGTTTCTCTTTCTTCCCCTTGTGCAGCATAATTCCTTTGGACTGCAACGGAAAAACTTGTTACAGCTTTTCCGCTTTGTGTGTGTTTGATTTCTGGATTAATTGTTAGTCTTCCTTGAATAATAACGCTATTTAACATTGATTTCCCTCTCTTTTTAGCCTGCACGCCTTACAACGAGCTTTCCCATCGGTATTGACCTTTTCTGCCATATGATACGCTTGACCTGCCGTAAAGGATCTACCGTCTTTTGATGTGAATGGCTTAAATTCTTGCCCGCAATCGGTACATTTATATACTTTTTCCTGCTTGCCTAAGCAATCGAACATATCGTTTTCGATTATGTCAAACAACGACATATAAAGATATCTACGTGAATATGTCTCTATTCCACCAAGGCTCTGAATTTCGTTACAACCCTTTAGACTTAACTCTCTCATAGGACTTGATATCGTTACCATCTCGTCAGGTTTTTCGGCATTTATTGCGCTTAATTCGGCGATTTCATTGGTGTAACTTACCCTAGTGAATACTTTATGTTTGTTGCATAATTTCACAATCGTAGGCAATATATCACTAAGTTCATAATAGGAATACCCTGCAAACTTATTCAATCCTGTTTTCTTTAAATTAGCTTCTAATATTCCCAGCTTAATATTTTGTAGTTTTTCATATATATTCATTTTTTCTTTCCCTTTTCTATATGTCGTCTCCGTAACGGTCAATTATCAATGCGCATCGTTCTATTAAATCCTTGCGCTCTTGATTGAGCTTTTTTAGTGTATGGTACAATGCTAAATTCAGCAAAATGGTAATTGTAATGAATACACCGCATGTTATCAATAAAAGTAATATAATTCCACTCATTTTATTCTTCCTAACTTATTTGAATATTCTTTCGTTCTACAAGTCGCACACCTTCAAAGGCCGCACCTGCTTTAATGGCCTTTTTGAGAGCATTTTTGTCTACATGATTTTCTATTTTTGTATGTACATATTCTTGTGGAACATCGAATACAGCGTCCAATTCAATCACTTGTGAGCGCCTATATCTTATGGCTACACGTGAAGTACATAATGTTTGGCCATTTAAGGCGGTATCCAGCCAGTTTTTAAGTTGGTCAACCTTATTCCTTGCTTGCCTTTCTCTCTTCTCTAAGGCCTGTTTTTCGGCCTTTATTGCGTCTGCATATGCTAATAAGTTTTTAATCCAGCACGCTACACCTTCTACTTTTTCACCTCGTTGGATTTGTAGTTCTTCCAATCGGTCTATATCTATTACTTCGCCTGTTTCCTCGTCTACACATTCACGAATTGCATTATCTATCTCGTATAATTTCATTATTTATCTTCCTTTGCTTATTGGTAATATCCATAATGCTATTAATGTCGCACATATTATTAGTGTTATTTGTACACCTGGTGTCATGTTTACTTAATCCTCCTCACCTGCATAACCCTTGCCATCACTAGAGCCCCGTCCAGAGCTATTGCCATAGCCATCGCCAAAGCCAAAGCCATCGCCAAAGCCAGAGCCATCACCATAGCCATAGCCACAGCCATAGCCATAGCCAGAGCCAAAGCCATAGCCAGAGTCAGAGCCAGAACCATAGTCAGAGCCATAGATGATTCCTATTCCTCTTTCATAACCCATTCTTTGACACCTTCTATACTTTCTTTGGCTTTTTCGGTAACGTCTAATATTTCTATTGCTTCAGTGACTAATATTCTATCTACTGGAATTGCAAATTTACAATTTTCAGGCTTACAAGTGCCGTTTACTGCCAATTCCGATAGACTACAAGCACCGTCCCAGTACCATATGCGTCTAACATTACGCATGACTACTTCTTTGCCTTCTCTACTTTCTATGTATCCAGCGAATACCCCTGCTGAATATGTTCTAACTATTTTATATTCCATACCTTCTGTTTTTTCTTCCTTAATAATTTCTTTCATTTTTATTGCTCCTCTTATGTTAATGTTTTAACATTTCTGCCATAGCCCTATTATAAAAATCCTTAAAACTCTCAAATCCATAACTGTTTCTTCCTAGTTCCTGACAAGCTCTAAGCGTACTTCCTGAACCGGCACAAGGGTCTATAATTACATCGCCTTCATCGGTAAATATTTCGATTAACTGTTTTAAAAGTTTAACCGGTTTTTGTGCGGGATGTATTTTAGGAATATCTTTGTCATCTCTTTCCCAACGAAACCAATTAAAAATCATGTGACCTGTTCCCTTGATATTTTTTCCATTCTCATCGACTTGCAAGCCATTACGGAATTTTGGAAGTTTATCACGATACAAAACAAGGGCATATTCAGTTGCACCAACAATGCGCATATTCGCCTTTAACACTTGTGGGCTGTAGTTTTTTATAAATACAAGCGGAATATATTTTTTAAATCCGTATTGCTTAGCATATTTAATGACTGTCTGTGATTGCTCAAAAGAGCAAAAAACAATCATACACGGCGCATTAGAGCTTCTCCCTCTTCCGCCTGATTTCCTTGGCTCCTTTTTTAATAAACGATTGCAAAAATGAAAATACTCGGCAATATTGAAATTAAAATCAGTATTGAATGCTGATTTACCTGCCAATTTACTTTCGCCATTGGAATTATCTCCATTTTTATACCACATAGGATTTGACCCATAAAAATTTGTTCCTATATTATATGGAATATCCGCAATTACAAGCTGTGCCTTTGGAATTCCGTATTTTTTAAAATTCTGAAAGTTATCATTGTATAGTTCACACTTCATGTTGTGTTCCCTCTTCCTTCTCTATCCAATTTCCGCTAAAAAACCACTCTATAAAGTCTGCTCTATCTTGTTGACTAAGCTTGTCCAAGTTCTCTTTAGCGTACTCATACGCATCTTCTTGTTCAACACGTTCGCGTGTTCTCATTTCTTCATAATGCATTCTTATTTTCCTTCCTTACCCACAAAAATACATATTTTGCACTTTTTTATATGTTATATTCCCTTGGGGAAATTCTGCTTGATATATGATATCTGTTGGCTCGCTATATCCGTTTTCTATAAGGTCATTAGCTACCTCATAACACCTTTTTGTAGGTATTTTATTAATATTGCCATCTGCTACGCAAGCATATTGCCCTTCATCGTATATTACCCCTTCTAAGGTATCAGGGAAGCCCTCGTGCTTTGTTCTGTTAAGCGCTACAACACCTACAAGTCTTTGCATCTCAGGGTCACACCATTCTGCACCCGCTTCGGCATTAATCAGCCTTGCTAACAGCTCTTTATTTTCGTTTTTAAGCTTAACTCTATCTTCGTTAATCTTATCAATTATTCGTTGTTGCTCGGCTATTGTCTGCTCTTGGTGTTGTGCCAGTTCTTTGGCTTCATTGAGGAGCTTGTCCGCCTGTCTATGTATATTTACTGACCATACAAGCATACCCGCCAATAGCCCTATCATTATCACTCTGAATCGCATTCCGATTGCTCCTCTTTTAACTTTCTTAGTTCTACTTCAACACCACACTTTTCCCATCTTAATCTGTTCCGTTCGCCCTCTAGGTAATCCACTTCTTTGTATGCTTCCTCTAGTGCTTGCTTTAACTTCGTGTTTTCGACAAACATATCATGTGCAGCCTTTTCCCAATCCACTTCGTTGACAATTTCCATCTTGACTTCTCCTTACCTCTTCTTGTATACTATTAATGTATACTAATTCTTATTTCTTTTTTCTGATACTGTCGAGTGCTAGTCGACAGTATCTTTTTTTTGCCCATTTTCCAACTCTTTTTGTTTTCTATGAGCTTGTGCCATATAATCGTTTAATGCTATAGCGGCAATTCTTTTTAGTATTGCTTGTACTTCCTCCGGAGTAGTATTTCTGCAATAATTATCGGCGATTAATACCCTTGTGCCATTTATGTTTAGTTCCTTAACGATATGTGGTACCGGTCGTTCTTTTATCATACTAATTCCTCCCTTAATTCAATGTATTAATACAAAAACTTGTCTTATGACCCATCACCTCGTACTATTGGTAGTAGTACGGGTTATTTTTTGGTTCTCATCCATTTTTAACTCTTTTTTTATGGGTTACTTTTTACCCATCCCCATAATATTTGTAAAATTAGAGAATTAACTGTATGTCCCTGCTCTCTAGCAGATTTTTTTAATATGTCTGATAGCTTCTTCGGCATGCGTAATGTAGTTGCTATAGCACTAATCATTTTAAGCCTCCTTTTGATTTCAGTGAATTCACATTTATTATTATATATTTTGAATTCACTGATGTCAATATGATTCTTGATATTTTTTTGAATTCATTATAAAATGTATGTGAAATCAGATTGACAACAGGGAGGTGCTATTATGGCAACTGAAAAAAGACAATTTACATTACGTATGCAAGAAAGCACATACGAAAAAGTTCGTTATCTAGCTTTCGTTGATAGACGCTCTATAGCCATGGAAATTGAACATATAATTAATAAATATGCCAATGAATACGAAAAAGAAAATGGGCCTATTCCTGTTGAAAATTCTTTCGAAGATTCATAATAACTACATCATTAATACTTATCCCTAATTCTCCCGCCTGCTGTCTGAGTTTATCCATAATCTCTTTTGGTAGGCGAATTGTTATTTGCACTCTTTCCATTATTTTTCTTCCTTTCTTATGCTTACACTCCCGTACCAGTAGTACGGGTTATTTTTTTGCGGTTTTCATCCATTCTTTAATATCTTCTTTACAAAACCTCCATTTTCCATTTGCTTTAAAAGCAGGTATTTTATTCTCTTTAGCCATCCTTTGAATTGATCTTTTTTTCATTCCTAAAAGTTTTGTTGCGTATTCGATTTCAAACATTATTGGTACATTATCCCAATCAGTTACATAGTTCATCTAATTCCTCCGTTTAATGTGACGTTTAATGACGCTAGATTGACTTATTTGACATTTTGTGATATTATTAGATTGAGCCTTTTAGCTCATGGTGTCTTTCTCAATATATATAAAGGAGGTTACATCATGGCTAAAGGTAAATGTACCGAAAAGCCACCTCGTAGAGGTCCTATGACCGTAAAGGTTCATAAGTATACTCGAAAGGACGGCACAAGGGTAAGTTCGCATAAACGACATACACCTAAGTAGGTATTATTGCTTAGATTTCTCGGTGTCTCTCAATTGCCGTTGTGGTACACCGAGCAAATCTTCTAATTTGTCCCATTTTTCTGGTGTGGTATTACGGGTTCCTGCTTTGTAGTTTTAGTTAGATGACGTTCTTGATAATATGCTTCTAATTCTTTGACGCTGCGATTACATAGCCGTGTTCTTGGTCGCTTCAACACATTATAAGCATGAAGAATATTGCTTTTATGAGTACACCATTCCAAATTAGTAGCTTTATTATTTTGAGTGTTCCCGTCTAGATGATTAACTACGGGTAAGTTATGCGGATTGGGTATGAAGGCCTCTGCCACTAGTCTATGTACATAAAGGTAAATAGTTTCCCCTCTATTACTTAATGTTAATCTTTGGTATCTATTTTCCCCTCCCGAGTTACTGGTTGAAGCCTTTCTCATAATTCCATCATGATATAACTTGTATACTACCCCATCATCAGTTACCTTAATTCTACCGTCAAATAGATATTTGGTTTTAACTGTTATCATCCCCTTTATCACATAATGAAAATAATTCCTTATGATCCATGCCAAAGCATTTTTCTAATTTAATAAGAACTTTATATGATGGTTTACGGCGTCCAACCTCTAAATCATGTACCATTTGCTTGGATATGCCTATGGTATCTGCAACATATTGTTGGCTCCATCCCTTATTTATTCTTTCTTGTTTTATTAGTAGTAACATACTTCCTCCTTTCTTCCTAAGTATGTATGCTTTTGGCATACTTATATTATAGTACGCAAATAGCATGCTTGTCAAGAGGTGTTTTTTATGAATTCAGAAAATATTTTTGGTAGTAGAGTCAAAGAACTAAGAATAAAAAACAATTTGACTCAACCTCAATTAGGAAAAGAGATTGGTCTTTCTAAACAAGCTATCAATGACATAGAACACGGCAGAAGAGAAACAACCGTATCTAAAGTAATATTATTAGCGCGACTTTTTAACACTACTGTTGAATATTTAACTGGAGAAACCGACAATATATCACGAACAGAAAAAAATTCAGTTATAGAAAACCTTTTTAGCAATGAAACGGTGTTCTGTTTGTCTAAACGATTGAAAGAATTAAGAACAAAAAAACAATCTACTATACAAGAAGTGGGAAAAGAAACATTGTTAGGCACTTTGAGATATAAGCATATAGAAAATGCGGAATCAAATCCTCCTGCAACTTATATATGTGCTCTAGCAGACTATTTTAATGTCTCAACCGACTATCTTTTAGGCCGAACAGACAATCCTAAAATTAATAAATAACCTGTCAAGAGGTTTTTACTATGTTTATTAAAAAAATTTTTTGTTGCCGTTTAAAACAATTACGTATTGAGCATAAATTAACTCTAGAACAATTTGGCGAGGTTTTCAGTGTAACTAAACAAACAACAAGTCGTTGGGAAAAAGGAGACCGATTACCTCAAATTGATGTTATTACAGATATTGCCGATTACTTCAATGTCTCTGTAGATTACCTAGTCGGTAGAACTGATAACCCTAAAATTAACAAGTAGCTTTTTAAACAAGCTTTTCCTAAATATATTATAATTTTGCTACCATTAAGCCTTTTCATTGTTCCTCTAAAGTAAATCAATAGTCGAATAATCTTAACTGATTTGATGTCTTAATTTTATGTAAAGGAGGTTTTAAAAAAATATAAAAGACTGATAAAAGGTTAAATTATTATAATTAATATTAAGGAGTTGTTTATTATGAAATGTCCAAAGTGTGGAAATAATTTTAGTGGCAGGTTATGTCCAAAATGTGGAATGCCTGCAATTAAGATTTATTCTAATGGCAAAGTATACTTGATCCTTGGCATATTGTCATTTCTTTTTAGTTGTATTGCGATGCCTATGGGAATACTTTCTGCAATTATCAGCCTTGTTTTTATTACAATGGGTATAATTCAAATTGATCAAGACAAATTCCTTAAAGAAAGCATCAAAAAACTTATTGAATATTATGAAAACCCTCTTAACCAATATCAATCTAACTATCAATCTAAAATTGATAGTTTAGAAGAGCGGATCGATACATTAACATTACAGCGAAAACAATTACAGGAAAACATATCAGCTTTAAAGATGAATATTGAATATTATGAGAACCCTCTTAACCAATATCAATCTAAAATTGATAGTTTAAAAGAGCAGATCGATACATTAACATTACAGCGAAAGCAATTACAGAAAGACATATTAGCTTTAACGATGGATGTTGATAATAAATCCATTTTCTTTATTGGATTGCAAGATAGCAAAAATTTAAATTCAGAAGAAATTCGTGATAAATTGGCGTTACTAGATATTCAAGAATCTGATATGCTTAAAAATAATAAATGTATCCATCAGCATAATAACCCATATGTTAATAAAACGACCCTTAATAATAATATTAAACAATTATTGCGTTGCTTCAATTCTGAGTGTACAAACATAATTCAAAACGTAACAATAAAGAATATACAAACATCGAGGAATAAGATCCTACGGTCTTTTGAATCATTAAATAAGATATTTAAAACTGACAATATAGAATTAACTAATGAACTTTTAGAGTTAAAATTCAAGCAACTTAATTTAGTCTACGAATATCAAAATAAAAAACAGCTTGAAAAAGAAGAACAAGTAGCGATACGTGAGCAAATGATAGAAGAGGAAAAGGCTCGCAGGGAAATTGAACGCGAAAAAGTCAAAATAGAAAAAGAAGAAAAACAATTCAAAGGCGAAATAGTGAAACTTATGGAATATTTGCAAAAAGCCTCGGAAGTCGAAAAGAAATTATATGTAGATAAAATAAATGAATTAGAAAGCAAATTGAAACTACTAGAAAAAGACAAAGAGGATGTATTAAATAGAGAGCAAAATACCCGTTCTGGATTTGTCTATATCATTTCTAATATAGGATCATTCGGTAATGACATATATAAGATAGGAATGACCCGTAGACTTGAACCAATGGATAGAATAAAAGAACTAAGTAGTGCATCTGTACCCTTCGAATTTGACGTTCATGCTATGATTTTTAGTGAAGATGCTCCTAAATTGGAAAGTATTCTACATAATACATTTAAAGACCGTCAGGTAAACAAAGTTAACTCAAGAAAAGAATTTTACAAGGTTAATATAAATGAAATAGAAGCAGTAGTAAAAAATAAATACAATGCTACTGTTACCTTCACTAAAGTAGCCGAGGCAAGCCAATACAGGCAAAGTTTAGAACTAGCCAAGGTCAATAGTTAAAAATGTTCCCTCACAAGTTTGTTCACAATGTGGCGAAGTATCCTATAGCAATGATGTAACGAAGCACCTTGAAGAATTAGTTAACACCATGAAAAATGCAATTGCTGAAATTGCTGTCCTTAATTATTCTGATAATGTCGCTTAATATTTAGTTTCGATGTCATTTTCGTAATCAAAGATTGTGGCATTCGTCTTCTTTCCTATTTAAAAAAACTTGTCTTATCCCCCGTACTACCAGTACGGGTTATTTTTTTGCGGTTTTCATCTACTATTTTATATTTCTTCGCAAAACCAAAGTTAGCAAATAAAAAAATAATCTACAATTTCACTCAGCTTAAAATCTAATATTTCACTGCTTTTTTTCATTTGCTTTTGCGTAAATTCACTTTTTCCTTTTAACTTCTGGCTTAACGTCGATGGATTTATACACATTTTCCGGGCAAAACTTTCCTGAGTATATCCCTTTTCCTTAATTCTACCTAATAACTTAGAATAATTATACATTATAACCTCACCTCCCGCCTCATAATAATATCACTTTGCAAAACCAAAGTCAATAGGTTTTGCAAAGTTTTTTTGTCTTTTTATTTAAAAAACTTGCGTTTTTACAAAGTTGGTGATATTATATGAATATGAAAGGAGCGCTACTTATGGGAACAACATTTGCGAACCGACTTAAACAAGCTTTAAAGCTTCGTAATATGACCGCAGCTGAATTGGCAAGATTAACTAACACACCAGAAAGCGTAATTAGTCAATATAAAAAAGGATTGTATGAACCAAAACAAAAACGTCTACAACAATTTTCTGAAATTCTCGATGTGTCTATCCCCTGGTTAATGGGTGCAGATACTCCTATTGATGGTACAAATAACAAATTTATAAATCTTGAAAATGAACAAGAAAACCACATAATTAAGAATTATCGAAATTTAAACCAAGATGGTCAGTCTAAACTAATAGATTACTCCGATGATTTAGTTTCAAGTGGAAGATATAAAAAAGAAGAAACAGTTAAAGTATTTATGGCGGCAAGGAATGGAGCAAAACCGGGCATTGTCGAAATTAAAAAAAGCCTTATGGATAAACTTAAAAATGCTCCAACCGTGGAAAGTGATGACGATATATAAGGTTTAAGGAGGTAAAAACATGAAAATATATACTATTATAGGAGGAGTTAACGGTGTAGGTAAATCAAGCCTAACCGGTGCACTTAAAAGCGAAAGAACGGACTTCGGCCAAATAATAGATGTCGATAAAATAACCGCCTCATTAGGCGGAGATAAAATAGCAGGCGGCAAAAAAGCCATCTCATTGATAAACGACTGCCTAAATAAAAATATTTGTTTTACCCAAGAAACTACACTTGCAGGAATAAAAACAGAAAAAACTATAGCTAAAGCCCGCAGTCAAGGATATTATATTAGACTATATTATGTAGGCTTAAATTCTGCACTGGAAAGTAATAAAAGAATACAACGCAGAGTTGAAAAAGGCGGACACAATATTCCTTTAGAAGACGTTAACAGACGTTTTTTAAGACGTTTTAATGATTTGAAGCGTATCTTACCATATTGTGATGAGGCCATTTTCTTTGACAATGAAAATGGGTTTGTGGAAGTCGCTGAATACAAAAACGGGGAAATTATACTTAAAGGGAATTACCACCCTAATTGGATACTTGAATTGTGTTCTGAGGTATGATAAAAAAACTGTAATTGAAATTCACTAGCTCATAATTTCTACTATTTTATATGGAAATATAAAAAATCACCTCTAGGGTGGGAACTAACTCTGAGGTGATTTAATCGACTTATAATGCTTATGGAAAATATCAAAAAATCAGAAATGCAACATGGCAGACTCTAATTGATAATCGTATAACAGAATTACCGATTAATATCGCGAAGATTATTCAAAATAACAATATACAACTAATCAAAAACAGTCAAATAAATATACTACATCAAGAAGATGGCATATGTATATATGATGGCAAATGGTCGATTGTTTATAATGATAGTATTAAGAGTGTAGGAAGAAAGAGATTTACTATTGCTCATGAATTAGCCCATATTCTTTTAGGTCATCCATTAGTCTTTGACAAGGCTAACAACGTCCTAGACAAAGAATACGAAAAAGAGGCTGACAGCTTCGCAATAAGGCTATTATCCCCTGCATGCGTATTGTGGGGTCTAAACCTACGCACACCTAGCCAAATAGCAAGTGTATGTCAAATATCTAGGCAAGCTGCTATACACAGATCTAAGAGAATGGAAGAATTATATAGGCGCAATAAATTTTTAATCCATCCTCTGGAAAAACAACTTTATGCGCAGTTTAAAGATTATATAAACGAAA
>CAKSHI010000023.1 GCA_934457115.1 uncultured Eubacteriales bacterium
TTCCAGTAATTTTACCTACTTCTGTATAGTTTTCTAAATATATCGGCTTTCCAATCATAGACATCTCAAATTCAGGACTATTAACATCAACCGGGATTTTGACACCACGAATAAATCCTGATAAAGAAAAGTTAATTTTCATAGTTTTACTTCTCACTTTCTTCTACTATTCTTTCAATTGTACGAAATTTATGATGACAATTTCGACAACCATAACGTCTCATTATCTTAGTCTTTGTCCAATCTATCTCTTGATGATGAGAATATACGTTTTTACCACATTTAGGACATCTCATATTCTTATCCACCCCCATTAACAATTCATCTAATCTATCTCTCAACTCACGAATATCATCAACAGATAAATGATTAATAACCCACCTATCATATTTCGAAAAACCACGGTCTTTGGAAGCAACCAAGATTCTCCCACGATCATCAATAGACTCGTCAAAACCGACACGAATGTTTTCAGACTCGAATATTCTTTTAATTTCGTCCATACTCTTATTCCTCCTTTGCTAATCTGATAACATTAACCACTCGTACATCACAACGATCTGGATAACTGCATAATGATTTTTCTACTTTTCTAATCTCTTCCAATGTAGGACGTTTTCCAGCTATATCTACCACTGTATTATTAATATCGAGTCTGACATCACCTTCTCTACATACAGATTCAGAATAGTCAGTATAACTATACACTATAATAACTTTCATAATCCCTACCTCTCTTCATAAATAATCTCGCCATCACGAGTAAATACCGGAATAGTGAAATCAGTAATACGCTCACCACAATTAGGACAATAACTCGGAAGAAAACAATGAACACATTGTCTGAGTCCAATAAACTCTCGCTCAGCATCAATCAGTTCTTCTCGCTGTGGAGTCGTGTAAATAAATTTCTTAAAAATATACCCACATTCACATACCGGTTTAAATTTTACATAAGCCATATTATATTCTCCTTCCTACATAAATCGGTAATTCACCTGTTTTTCCATAGACTGCATTCGTACAACGAAGTAAATATTTGTAGGTCCACCTGTTCATAGAAATAGCTCCATCCATAATATACGGGCAATCTTCAGCAGTCTTAGGTAAAATATCAACTATGATATGTTCCATAATTTTATTCTACCCCCGTATTCAAATCATCAACCACATATCTTATCTTATAAAAAGTCGCTTGATTCATATATAATTTACCGTCAAACACTAGAATCTGTCCGTCTTCAAGAGGCATACCACAACGTACAAACCCATAACATTTAGCCCACTTTTTATTAATACGTTTCTTTTTGTGAGTCCTTCGTTGTTTATAACGATCTGTAACTACAATCGGCATTCCGCTGAAACCAAATAGTCCGTTAGAAGAATATCTTTCCGCTAAATCTTTAAAACTTACCATAATCAATCCTCCTTTTTCTTCTTTTTAATTTTTATATGTATTACTCCAGCTTCATTCCAATTAGCAAGACTTTCGATATTAGTAACTTCAGCATGTAAAATATCATCAGGCAATACACTCTTGGCTGTGTTTACAGACGCAGAGAATATATTACCAGCCCTGTTGATATGAACTGAAATACTCTGACGTCTGTCCATAAGATTCAAAATATCAATTAGTTTAATTATTCTTTCCCTCCTTCTTTACGAAATTACTAGAACACTTACAGTCACCGCACGCACAGTTCTGAACGTCATATAGATGTTTATTCACGCAATTCTGACACGAATACTGCTCAAATAATTCTTTAATTTCTTCAACTGATGGGCCATAGATATGATGAAAAATAATATCTCCGTACTTCTCATAGGCTATAGCGACTGCATAATTCATTTCAAATGTCGGACTCTTTCTCAAACCAAAAAGGACGAGGAACTTATATACCCGCCCATTCATACATTTCTTATACCAATCTTTCCAAACTTTAAATCGTAATTTATATCTTTGCCTCATAATTTTTACACCTCTTACGCTTTTTACATATGTATACTATATTAATAATAAAAGTCCTCTATCAAATCACATTCTTTAAGTCCATAAGGGAATTCAGCATAAGCTATAACTTCTACCTGATTTCCCTCCAACCAATCATTTTCGGTATCCCAAAAGTCGTCAATATATGAACCATACGGAGATGCAATATCAACGTTATATTTCCATGTTTTACCATGACTCCACTCATCGTCTTTTAATAAAATCAAATAATTGACTTCTTCGCAGAGATTAGTAGGTGGGTTATTTTTATCAAATGGAATCCAATTAATTTTTGGCACTTTCATAAAATATCAATCCTCCTCCACAAAGTCTTCACACTCAAAATATTCACCACTTATACAGCCCTCATCGTCAGTATCGATCTGGTGTCCTTTTTTACAGCACCACTCGTACCAAATATCCTCAACATAAGCGTTCTTACAAATAAGACAATTAGCCATAAAGTATCAATCCTCCTATAATGCTTAAAAACTACTAGGGTCCGCAACTTCTTCTGGTTTGTTTAACTCCACGGTATCCCACCAATGATTTTCGTTATTGAATATGTTGATCCGATCGATTTTTGTGCCGGGAAAGGTGTCGTGTAGTTGCTCAAGAATAAGTTCCAAATCAAATGTTGGTGAATGTCTCAAACCAAAAAGGACGAGAATTTTGTATCCACACCCATTCGTATTGTTCTTATACCATTGTGTCCAGACTCTCCACCTAATCTTCAGAGGTCCAAATTTTCTATAAACATATGCTTCAGATTTTTCATGATTTCCGTAATCCATATGAATATCCATAATATAAATTAATCCTCCTCTACTTATAATATCGATCCCTTTCTTCTAAAGAATCAAACCTCGGTGGATTATTCCAACCAGTCGATTCGTCTTTCGTTTTCTTCTTTTTTGGTCTTCCTCGTTTCTTAGGTTTTGACTCAGCTGTCGACTCTCGTTTCATATCAGCCACCTCATTCCGTAATGCCTGTATTTTTTCATTAAAACTCATACGAATATCCTCATATGACATTTCCATCCACTCTTTACGCTGAGCACAATCTTCCGGACTTCCACATCTTTTATATTGACCATATTCTAGAATCAGTTGACTAAGTAAATTACGCCTTCTAACGTCTGACAAACTATCACAAAAGTCCTGCAACTCCGCTAAATCTTTATAATCTAACATAAAATATCAATCCTTTCTTATAATTACAAAATTATTCTTCATCGCTTTTTTCACATCCACTGGCACAGAAGAAATCACCGTTAACCCATTTATCAATATTTGTACAGAACCCCTCTTGATTTAATGGATTATGTAGTTTTCTATATTTGAAAAACTCATGAAGCTTATCATTTAGTAAGTAGTACATACAATCTTTACACCTCGTAACTTCTACTAAATCCTTAGGTTTCAGAGGAATGTTCAAATATGTATGTATTTCTATTGCGCACAGCCCACTATAATCACGATGCGTATCACAGTCGATTTTTACGGTCTTGCCATCCAACAACTATTCAATTTCATTGTTTTCGAGAGTTAATATAATTCTACTCATAAATATCAATCCTCCTATATTTTCATCTTGCTACGTGTAAGCATGTTCTCCATAGCCTCACAGAAATCCTCAGCTGTATATCTACGCTCAATCTTCACCTGCTCGTAAGGCTCCTTCGGTATAAATACACTGCCAATATTCCCATGGTCAGTAAGAGTCACCTCTCTAATTGGAATGTCTGTAAATATATATTGAAGAACGAGACCCACCTCATCAATCAGTATCCCTCTTCTCGTAATGTCAGTTGGTAGAAACTTATGCTTGAAGAATTCTTCAACTGTAACCGGATACGGGATATCAACCCCCATTTCACGAGCCTGATTAACTATCTCTGCAGCTTGACGTTTAGTATGAGTCAAAATATAAGACCCTTCAGCAGCTGATCGCTTAATTAATTTAGTAGTCTTCCCACTCTGTCTTTCTCCAATTGTAATCTGCATAACTATACCTCCTCCATTAAAATATCAATTCGTCTAACATGAACCGCAACCGCTCTCTTATTCTCTTCAATCAATTTGTCTATTTTCTCTTGTTCGTAGTTCATCAACAGTTCTGCTGCCTTTGAACGATCAGGCATATACAACCACACTTTTCCATCAACTACATCACCGGCGATTCCCGAACAAACCTCTTTTGCTATTTCCCCACCGGATTCTCCATATATAACAAATATATTTAGTTCAGGCTCATAATGCCCAGAGTCATAGTACCATTCACTACGATGATTCACTTCTCCATAACTTTCTACAAGCTGATCATTTAAAATGCGGTATAAATATCCATCTCCTACCTGTTCAAATGAGTTTCTTATTATCATCATCTTCTTACTCCTCCTTTTTATCCAAATATAAGACAAGACCTTTAGACGTGTAGTACTCAGTATCTATAGTCAACACTCTACTATTTAATAAAGACTCATCTAAAATACGATAAATCTGACTACATATACCGGCAATAATCAATTGTTCATCTTTAAGAATATAAACATGCTGTCCTAATCTAATAAGTTGCAGAACATCTCTCAACGTTATTTTATTTTTACTCATCCTACTCCTCCTCTACACACATACCATTATGCCAAACCACACTAGCCATTCGATGCGTTTAAACTTATCTTTCTCCGTCATGAATTTATAGGCTAATAACAAAGCCCATACAATTCTGACTGTTAAACATATTCTATCGAACATTTCTATTCCTCCCCAATGACTCTCTCATACTCCCTGGTCATCAAATCTACGAAAATATCAGTCCGACTTCTGCCAGTCTTCTTACTTAAGTCATGTAACATCTCAGCCTGATCTTTTCTAAGTCTAAAATTAATACCATATCGTTTAGCATCTTCTTTAATTGGTCTACCTCTCCTAGCCATAAATATCAATCCTCATAATCTACTTTCAAGTTTCCAGGGTCATCTAAAATATAATAGGTTGTCTTGCTGTTTTTACCACGAGTATATGTAACGCCAAGCCCTGGATTGTTGCACTCCAACTGAGTAAAAGGCTACCCGTAATCGAAGTCTCAAGTCTCCGGATTAAAGTAGCCTTTACAATGATTCCTGCATCCAGACACAAATAATCTAACTCTCACTCCAGGTCCGTTTGCAATATCACATTTATTATTTTTACGTAGTTCATATTAGTAGCTCCTACCAAATCGCTTTAAAGTTATATACCGGTTTGATCACTTTCAAAATATCAACTGTATCACTAATATTACTGATAATTTCATCCATGGGTTTATATGCCATAGGGCTCTCATCCAGTGTAAATTCATTTACAGATGTCGTATAAATGCCACTCATACTCTTTTCATAATCAGCAATACTAATCTCTTTCTTAGCACCAGCTCTCGATAATATACGTCCAGCTCCATGTGGTGCTGAATAATTCCAGTCCGGGTTCCCTTTTCCTCGACATATAAGAGATCCGTCCCTCATATTCATAGGAATAATAAGTAGTTCACCCTTCTTAGCTGATACTGCACCCTTTCTCAAGATAGGCTTCCATTCAATATCATAATCGATATAATTATGGATTGTATGAAAATGTTGTTTCGAATCCATCATAATCATTGGTTCTTTACTCCAACCCATTTTGTCCATGATAATGTACGCCATCAGTTCTCGGTTTATTGATGCATACAGTTGTACTATCTTTATATCATGAATATAATCAAAATACACATCACCACCAACATATGCCAAATCTTTGTTTATTTCCGTGTTCTTTAATTTAGCTAATGCTGCCGATATCTCTCTTTCTCGTCCAGCCGCTTTGAAAGCATGTATAAATGCATCTCTGGTATCTTTCTGATTCTGTTTTAAAATATCATATCCTTTATTCTGATAATAAGTAGCTACTTCTACTCCAAGATGACGAGATCCTGAATGAATAACCAGATAATATCCACCCTGATCATCTTTATCAATTTCTATAAAATGGTTACCACCGCCAAGAGTTCCAATAGACTTATAAGCCCGGTCAAGATCTACCGAATCTTTACATTTCAATTCATCAAGCTCAGGATCATCAAGCATTACCGTTGAATGTATTTCATGTCCAGAAGGAATATACTTGTGAATCACCCGATCCAATTTCTCATAATCAATTTCTTTAACTCCTTTCAAATATGTAACATATACACCGCATCCAATATCTACACCAACAAGATTTGGACATATCCTCTCATTACATATATACATAGTAGTTCCTATCGTACATCCTGCTCCAGCATGTACATCAGGCATAATTCTCACATTCGCATCAACAGCATAAGGTTGATTCATCAATACCTTAATTTGCTCTACCGCTTTGACCTCAATATTATCAGTAAATACTTTCGCAACCCCGTAATTTCCTCTAATTTCTTTCATAGGTTACTCCTCCTTCCCCGCAATAGTAATTCACACCATGCTGTTCTCTGTATCGATTTCTGCGATGTTACTTCCAAATATGTCAGCTGATAAGTACATTAACACATCATTCAGCAGTAACATAACATTCTTTCGTTTAGGATACGGCTTTACAGTTCTACCTCTCCTAGCCATAAATATCAATCCTCCTTATTTAATTTATCTTTAAGTAATACTTTATACGCTTCATTTTCAGCGGTGAGCCTTTTTACCTCTTTTGCTAATACTGATATTTCTCTATCATAATCTGCTCTTATCTGACACATCCTATTAAACGAAGTCCATTGGTCACCATTAACCCAACAATGCGACATATTCTCATCGTATCTAACATGTTCTAATTTTTCATTATCGCTCATAATTTAATCCTCCTTATCTTTTGATACAATCTCACCATCTTCTCCTACGACTTTCCACTTATTATCCTCTCCAAAGATATGAATTAACAAACCTTTTTCTTCCGGACTCAGTTCATTACGATACCAACGGTTAATATATTCACCGGCTCGTCCACCGTTATCGCCAATTTCCATCATTACCTGTAAAATGAATCTCCAACGAACATCATCTCTATTTTTATATGCTTTTATGGCCGTATCTGGCTTTAAACCAAAGAAATTCAATAATCCAGTAGCGCATTCATCGCATAGATCCCAATCCCTTATCAAGGTATTATTTGGAGTACGAAACTCACAAATTCCAATCACTTTGTCACGGTATTTCACAAAGTTTTCTCTATAAAATTTTCCACATTTATCACACTGTTTTGCATTGCTCATAATCTAATCCTCCTTATCTCTATTACAGTGAACAGTTATACCTTTGAAATACGGCTCATCATGTTCACTAGCACCGTATCCGACAGATCTTCTACTTACTTGTATCTCGACGTCTTCTGGTTTTACATTAAGATTCGGCATTTCATTGTTTATTTTCTCAGCGACGATTTCCTTAATGTCCTCTTCTGATAATTTAACGTCCATTCTTCTGATAATATTCATAATCTAATTATCTCCTTTAATAACTACTTCTTTCGGAACTACAATAGTTAATGATGCTCTACGGCATACACTGTCCGATTCAGGCATACAATAATCGGGTTTTTCAATTTGAATATATGGAATTATCCCATTTAGCAGCTCACGTTTTAAAATATTAGCCATACAGTCTTCATCCAAAACATCAACCTTAAAACTATCAAATACATGTCTAACCGAGATTTTTCTTATCTCAGGTTTGCTATATGACATGTTGGGATTTTTGGTATGTGATTTGTATAGATCCAGTTCCCATTTTGTTTCCTTTAGCTCTTGTTTTAATCTTTTAATTTTCATACGTCTATTCATAATTAATCCTCCTTTGAAACAACTACACCTTTGTATCGAATAATTGTCGGCATAAGTCCAGTAACATTCTTATGAAAATTCATCTTAGCCCGAATAGCTAAAATATCAAACGGATCGTCTGTATGTATTGAATATTGCTTTTCTGACTTCTGTTTATCCATAAATATTAATCCTCCTATCTTATTTTAATATCCATCTCCTATTCCAACACTCAGCTATCTCTTTATCACTACAATACTCACCGTAATATCCATCTGCGGTTCTTCCCTCGGTTTGTGCATGACATGCCTCGCAACGGACTAGTTTTACGGTATAACTACAATATCCGTCAGGCTCTGTCTTTTCGATTATTTTTGCAGGACCACCACAAAATGGACAAGGTTTCAGCTGGGAATTAATTTTTTCTCGTAATCGCTTCTTACGTTTTTCTTCAGCACGCTCCATTACTCTACTAGTGTCTGGTGTCCATAACACATCCGGTTTCTCTTCTAACAGTTCTTTCCATGTTTTGTTCGTGAACATAAATTATCTCCTTTCTTTTTCTATACTTACATTTTCACCCTACAGATTAACTGTCTTTACAATAAATATAAAAAGAGAAGCCCTTGTATTAGGACTTCCCCTCTATTTTAGATTTTGTCAATAATAACTCCATCAACGTTGAATACTAATAAAGCATTTGTTGTTTTACCATTGATGAACTCTGCGTTTCTTGGATCATTCAAACCAAAATCTACATAAGAGTTCTTATCCTCAAAAAACCAACCAATCATCTGTCCAGCTTTTGTTCTCGGAATCCCAAGTGCGTCATAGACCTCATTCAAATATAAATGCCCTCTAGTTCTCAGTACTTCATTAAAATAATTCTGCTGATATACTAGATACATTTTATTGTACTGCGGATCTTTACTCCACGCTGTACATTCCTCGTTATACCAAGCCATAAACTCGGTAGGTTCCCATTTGAATTTTCCACTCTTAGGTTTTTCTTCTGTTTTCTCTTCGACTTCTCCAAAAAGTTTCTCAAGTTCCTCAATTGATATTTCAAATGTAATTTTCATAATATCAACTCCTTTCATAAAAGACATTGTTATTTACGCGAAAAAAGAAAAAGAGAAGCCCTTGTATTAGGACCTCTCTTCTATTTTAGATTCTGTCGTAATTAATACTTATAAACAGTAAGATCAGCGGTATTACAAACATCCATACTGGAATATCTATAAATAATGCTATTATAAATACTCCAATAATCAATGTTGCTCCAATACATCCGATCACTTCCATTATTTTTTTCATATTTTTACTCCTCCTCTCTATAATAGAGAGTGATATTATCGCGTATTAGCAATAGATACTCTTCTATCTTTCCGATTATAAAAATATACATTATCTGAAAGCCTATCTTGCATGTGTATCTGAGTTCTATTTATATCAGATACTATATCTGATAATTCGTCTGGATTTCCTTCTGCAGGTATTGCAATGATTTCGTGTATACTTGAAGGGAGTAAATATAAATCAGATTCTAAATTATTTGCAAGCTCGTGTAAAATATCGTCATACAATATTGCAGCAGCGCCATTAATATTCTTAGCATTAGTTATAACGAACATCGGTATAGGAACATTATATAAATTCCTTATAAATGACGGAAATAATCTTTTGGTATTATTAAATGCACTCTGATATAACTGAGATTCATTCATCCCAATCATTTTAGCAAGCTCATTTGTTATTTTTGCACTATGAATACCATCTATACTGTCCCTGACAATAAGTCTATATATAATAGATAAATCTAAGAAACTTCTGTGAGGCAAAGACTTCAGTAGATCAGCATTCATCTCGGTATTAATAACTTGAAATATAATTTTTTCAGATGCATTATTTAAAATGTTATTAATGTTTATATCACCCATTTCACTATACATTGACTGTAATCTGCCACAAGCTGCCGATAATGTTTTGTCAAAATCACCACACATTAAATAATCTTCGTACAAATCATTAATATAAATTGTCGGTGAAAAGTTCTTGCCGCTACACTTAATAAGCATACCATCGAGTGTCATATTCACTTTTTTCACAGGTACTATAGATATTGTTAAGTCTGTAAAACAATCTGATATATAACTCATGAATTGATCTTCTACTGCTTTCTTAAACATTTCATAGTTCATCATAATGTTTGCCTCCTATTCTTTTTTTTTTTTAACAAATGAAAAAGACCCAAGCATTAAACTTGAGCCTCCATCTCTTTAATTTTTAATAAATGTTCTTGTATCTGTGTGTATAAGCCATCACTGAAAACATACTCGTTGTAATCAGTTCCAAACACAGAACCTAATCTACACATTACTAATTCAGGTTTCACACTCACCTTTTTCAATAATTGCATAAAATATTCCTCTGCTTCTGATCCTGGTACTATTTTTAATTTGTGTATACCCATTTCAACATACCTCCTTTTATTTTATCTCATAAAGGAGTGTGTTTTTGCCGCGGGTTAAAATGTATTCACAAAATACTGAAGCACCGCGAGAGTATCTTTAGACTGAACTTGATCGTGTATTACTTGACCAGTTGTCCCAGTAAGGTTTACGAATATATCCCTCTTTTTTGTTCTTCTTAACTTGGTTATTACCATTAAGAATTTGCTGTTCACATACTTTACACACTTGCCGCCCTTCAGGAACATATTCGCCACACATAACACATCGATCTTCCATAAATATCACTTCTTTTCTTCATACTTATTTGGTTTATGCGAATACTGGTTGACTGGTTCTGTCAAGCATTCATTACACGGCTCCTGATCCTGGTCTTTATCAAAATGTTTACAAGACTCGCAATACTCGTCAAAATTCACGAACTTCATTCCATCATTGTTCATTTACTGCTAACGCCTCCTCTAAATGATCTGTATGTAAGTTTTTGATTTTCAGAGTAAGATAGCCTATCGTATCGGTTGATTCTAAATATCCAGACAATAAGCTCTTTACCTCCTCTTCGAATCTCTCGTTTGCTGCTTCTAAATCGTAATCAGCCATTTGTCTCCTCCTTATCTCTCAATACCATTCAATTCATCCAATTTCGTACGAATCTTACCTAGAATATCCTCAACAGTCTTTCGAGTATTCTTGCTGAGTTTAATATGTTTCTTATGCTCATCGTACCAATCGAAAATTTCATATAAATTCTCTTTAGCCCATGAGAAACTCATCCAGTCACATATCATTTCGATGATATAGTTATACGGCATATCCAGAACGATCTCGCCCTCGTCTGGATCGTCGCATAGCAATACGAAGTACTGCCAATGGTGAGGGTTACGATGAATATGTTTAAGCCAAGCCATATTAAAATCATCTACAACCTGACTTGATCGATTCCCGCCATAGAAATATGCATCGTACGGGCCATACTCATCTGGTTCTGTCTTACTAGCATCATGCGCAAACCCTATCTGATGCTCTAATATCAGTCTCATATCAGCTGGGATTAGATCCGGTAAATTCTCTTTGATCCAGTCATACCCTTTCTTAACGTTAGTCTTATGCTCCTGCAAATATAAATCATATTCTCTACTCATTTGCCTCCTCCTTTTTAACAAAATCTCTAGCACAATTGCATCCACAATCCTTATCTTGTAGTGCGCATTCATCACACAAAGTCTTGGGACAATTCTCCTTTTCCTGTCTGTCACTAATCTCGTTATACTCGTCCAACCATTCTTTCGGAATCTTCTTGCCTGCTTCTAAATATCTTTCCATAGCAGCGGCTAATTCTTCCTGGCGTTTTCTATCCCACCTATCACGCGGAGTGACTCCTAATGGTGGTTTATTCTTCGTTTTGATGGTTTCCTCAATATCGCATACTCCCATTAAATATCTAGCATCGTTAGCTGCTAATATGTTGTTGACTAAGTATTTACCAATGAGTTCCTTAAGTCTATCGTCGTTATAATCACAAATACTTCTAATCACAGTACGATAAGCATCACATCTCTTTTCTAAGACTTCTTCTCTACTCATTTGTTTACTCCTTTTTTAATAATTAAATTCTCTAGGTATCTCCAAGAAATCAAATGTAGACTCGTCAGACTGCAAATAATCTATGTATCTCTCAAACTTATCGAGTTCTCCATACGGACAAATATCATGTGGACAGGTTAAATATGCTTTCGTATATACTTGACCCACACGATAACCTCTAACTTTCTTGGCCTCCGCACAATATATGCAGCCTCTTTTTCTCTTTTTTTTCTGATGATAATTGCTCCATGATTACCTGCCATCCATCTCCTCCCATTTCTTTTTCCAATAGCCACGATATCTAGGAAGATACTTCCAAGCTGTAACATCGATTCGTTCGCAATCAGTGTCGGTATACACACGATTATCCTCAATCGAAGCTCGACAAGCTTCATAAACCTTATATCCATCAAATACATTTTGTCGACGATGATCTACCCATTTGCTATGCCATGCATCAAAATATAATTCTATTACTCCGGGTTTATCTATTCCGTTTTGATGAGCAGCGGTACACATATACCAACCCGATTTTTTCGGTACAAAGAACGGAAATGGTCTCCAAATGTTAAATATCATTTTATATATCTCCTTTCATTTTCTGTGTATACAATATTATTCCTGTTTTCTGTCACCTGCGTCCGTATGTTTTAAATACATGCTTGAATATGAATAACAAAATACAGATTGTGTCACATATACACGAGATTATTAACACAGGAAGTAGAATTACAATCTTAAAAAGTTGAGTAGCGTAATCACCTGTTAATGATTTAGTTAGCCACTTCTTAACAATTTCAATGTATGCTTCAAGTATTGATAAATTATGTTTATCCGAATAGGCACACACAGCTATCAGATTCACCAGATTCATAACAACCCAAAACCATAATAATACTGCAATTATCAATTTCATAACGGCACTCTCCTTTCTCATTTTTAAAGCCCGATCTTGTATAACTCAGCCGAATCACTGACCGCACGTAATATAGAATCCATTTGTTTCATCTCTAAAGGGGTTAATGGACACCATTTGGGGATTGAAACATCTGGACAATCAGAACAATTTGTTAACCCACACACAAAACCATATGTTCTATTAATAAGGTGACTACAAGGGCATGTCTGACAACTTTCAGGCATATCAATCATTAACATAGCTTTCTTACACATATAATTCCTCCTGACTAGTTATCATCTGTGTTTTCAGTCGCTTCCTCTGATGGAACCACAACTACAACCTCAATATTCTCGCCATTCTGAATATCAATTTTTCCTGTATAATGAAAATAGATATTCCCGTTAGTATCTTTTACAGTTACGGAACCTGTATCGGAAACTTTAGGAATATCTATTGTTAACGGCTTAGTGCTTACTTTTTTCGCGGTGATATTGGTTTTTGTTTTGTCTTCCGGCTTGTATATACCCAAGTAACCATATACGATTGCAAATGACAGTACACCAATTAACACTAAACCGATTACCACTTTCAGATATTTAAATATTTTATTTTTCATACAATATCTCCTTATATCCCAAGTTCTAATTTCAACTGCGGCTTAAGCGGTGTGTAGTTTTCCATTGTGAAATCATCAATAGTAATATCATA
>CAKSHI010000024.1 GCA_934457115.1 uncultured Eubacteriales bacterium
TTTACTTTGGTTATAATATCTCTTAGCTTTTGGCCGTCTATTATATATTCTAGAGCTTCGTCCGGAGTATTACAAACAAGCTCAGTTTCAGGTTTATAATATTCATATACACTTATAGTCCCGTCAGGATGAGCTATCCCGTATACTTTATCATTCCATTCAAACTCAACTTCGCTATGACACTTCATAGCAAATCTAAATTCTTCTATTGTTTTAAACCTATTTTCCTCCAGCCTCTCTTCTTCGCTCAATTTTCTGCTCATAACAACATCTCCTTTAAAGTTTTTAAATTCCGGTGCTCCGTCCGGATAGTTAATAGCCTTTCCTGGATCAGGGTATCCATTGTCCCAATTTATCTCATGATCATGCGGACTGGAGTGCTTTTTAGGAAAACCATGATCAGTATAATGTCTTTCTTTTGTTGCCCTTCCATCAGGTCCTATTTTAGTATCTCTATCATAGCCCTCTTTTTTACCCTCAAATCTAGTCCTTTTTGTTGAATTAGGCTTTCCTAAGAATCTCTTATCATCATCCTTCTTTGGTTTCCAATTCCCAGACCTTGTCCTCTCGCCTCCGCCACCCATGCCGGCGGTTATCCATTGCTGATTTAATGATACCACATACTGCTTACTTTAACAACCAAAAAAGGCACACCCCAATATAGGGTGTAACCTTTTACAGTTGCTTAAATATATCATCTATTTAGCTGCTCTATTGGATTCCAATTGTGAGGTGGCAAACAAGCATCTGAAAACCATTCATAACCCGATTCGATCCACTTTTCTCTCCATTTTTTGATTCTTTCTTCTTTATTAGGAAAGTCATCTACACCAAACTGAAAACCGCAGCATGGACATATGGAATAGCTTCCATATCCTTCCTCATCATAAGGTCTTTCATTTAAGCCATCATATTTACATACAGGACATATATATTCCATTTCATTCACTCCAATTATTTTATTATCCTTTTTGGCGATCAAAATATCTTTGACCACCTGTAGATTTAAAAAATGTTATTGTTTTACCTTTTGCATTGTAAGCACCAAAACTATTTGTTTTTGAATCATAAACTCGTGTAACACCATTACCATCTGTCTTATACTGGTATTTCGCCTTATTTTTATAAAATTTTTGAGCCTTACTTGCGTATTCCTTGGCACTGATACTATTAAAATCCTTTCCGTGTCTCTTAAAATGATCCTTCAATGTACTCGGATTCGCCCAGTTCGTAGATTTTGAACCTCCGCCGCCCATGCCGGCGGTTATCCATTGCTGATTTAATGATACCACATACTGCTTATTTTCTTCAACTGTATTTTGTCGTGGTTCCATCGAGCGCATTTTGTACTCTCGATTATCGCTCAACAATCTAAAATCCTTGTTTTGTCCCAAGTTGTTAGTCTCGGCGTAATCGACAGTAATAATATTGCCCTCCATTTCGTCAAACGGTTCACAATAGCAAATAACTGCCAAAGGTTTAATTCTTTTCATCATTTCATTATAGCCTTGAAGGAAGAAGTCTTTCTCCCTTTTTACTCCTAATGTAGACACTGCGACAATAGAGCCTTCCTCAATGCCGTCAAAACAATACCAATAACTTTTTGGCAAGCCCCACGAAATCGTAGGAATAACATTAATACCTTTTGACTGCAAATATGCTCCACACCATCTTGATCTAAATGTGTTGTAAATTTGAAGCGTGGTTGGCATCGTATAATAGGTACTAAATTGTGGTGATAACACCCCCTTATACTGACTTAATTTTTGGATACGTGGCTGCGGGTCATTCCAAATAACTTGAAACTTATAGTCATCAAGGAAAAAGTGCACAAACTTATTTGTATTTGCCGTATCGTCACGCTTAGTTTGGTCGTAGCCTATTAATCGAACGTTTGATAAATCAACGTATTGTTTTCGAATTATAGGCATATCGAAATTCCCATCACTTTCAAACTGATTTCTTAAAAATAATGGGTTATTTCTAAATTCTTCACTGGTCATTTTTATTCTCCTTTCATAATACCGCAAAAAATAGGCTATTTTTCCCCTTTAGAGGACAAATAGCCTAAAAATTTTTAAAATTCTTTAATCATCATCCAAAAATCCGCCTTTGTAGTCATTTTTGGGAATTTATTATGTATTAATAATTAAATATTTTTATCTTATTTTTATTGTCTAAATTACATAAAAAATAGCAATATCCAAACGAGTATTTCCCTACTTGTTTTTTTCTCAAAGTAATGTTATATTAAAACGAGATTAATTAAATTTAGAGCAAAGGATATATATCTTATGTCTAATAAAAAAACTGCATTTTTAAAAAATCTCATTGGATTTTCTTTAGCAACTTGGGTTACCTTTGTTATTGGCTTTATTGCTACACCTATCTCCACAAGGCTTTATAATACGAGTGAACTTGGAAAAATTAATTTATTTAATACATACGCAACCCTAATTTCAACTTTTGTGCTTTTGGGATTGGATCAATCATACGTAAGATTTTATGAAGAATGTCGCAAAAGCAAAAAAGAAAAAAAACTTTTAGGCTTTTGTTTAAACGTTGCTTTTATCGCAGTTGCATTAACCGGATTTATATTGCTTTTTTTCCATGACTTTGTCTCGTGGCAAGTTTTGGGAAGTTATGGCATTTTAGCACCTATATGTATGATTATATATGCATTTGGTAATACCGCTTCAAGATATGTAAATTTAAATTATAGAATGATGCAAGATACTAAGTGGTATAATATACAAGCAATCGTTTTTGCTTTAATTAGTAAATTAATGTACTTAGGGGTGGCTTTTTTATATGCAGATGCAAAAATAGCAATAATTGCTTTGTCCTTGTCTGTATTCGTATCCTCAATGATCTTTCTATACATAAGAAGATCTTATATAACCTTTAACGTTTTCAAAAAAATCGACAAGGCACTTGTTAAAGATATATCAAAATATGCTATCCCGCTAATTCCCGTATCAATTTTATCATGGGCGAATAATTCAGTATCTAATATCGTTTTGCGCCAACTTCTTGGATTTTCTAACTTAGGTATATATTCAACTGCCGTAACTCTTGCGTCAACTATAAACCTAATTCAAGCCGGATTCGGTGTTTATTGGGCACCATATGTTTATAAAAACTATCAAAATGATAATAAAAGCAGTTTTTGGACAATTCATAAACTAATGTCTTGCTGCTTGGCCTTATTTGGGATTGCCATTATACTATTTCAACCGATTATATTTTTATTGATAGGCAAAAATTATAGAGATTCAATGTTATTCTTCCCGCTTCTTATGTTGTCCCCTATTTGTTACACATTAGCCGAAACTACAGGCTTTGGAATAAATATATCAAAAAAGACTTACTGGAACTTAATCATCTTTTCAATAACTATCGTTTTAAATATCGCATTATGCTATATTTTTATCCCATTTTTGGGGACTGCGGGTGCTGCCACAGCTGCGGCAATTGTAGCAATTGTCATGTTAATAGTAAGAACTGTAATTGGAGAACGATATTACAAGTCCATAGAAAATTATTCCTATGCAATTAAATGTGTTGGAATTACCTTATCGGCAGCATTAATCAATTATATCTTCTTCGATTATAATATCATAAAAAACATTTTAATTATTTTTATACTCATACTGAGCTTGTTTATCTTTAGAAATGAAATAAAATTCCTATTAAGTACAGCAAAAGAAATTATTAGTCATAAAAAAGGGGAAAACTAAAATGAATCTTAAAAATAAAAAGATTTTAGTCACGGGTGCCGATGGTTTTATAGGTTCACATCTGGCAGAATACTTAGTTAAAGAAGGAGCAAATGTAAGAGCTCTTGCTATATATAATTCTATGGGTTCGTGGGGATGGCTTGATAACTCAAAATACAAAAATCAAATGGATATCGTTCTAGGAGATGTTAGAGACAGCCACTGCTGTGAACAAATCTCAAAAGGGGCAGACGTTATATTTAATTTGGCTGCCCTTATTGCAATCCCTTATTCTTATATAGCTCCTGACAGTTATATCGACACAAATGTTAAAGGAGCCTTAAATATTTGCCAAGCTGCAAGAAATAATAATTGTGAACGTGTTATCCAAATATCTACAAGCGAAGTTTATGGCACTGCTAAGTATGTGCCTATTGACGAAAAACATCCCCTACAGCCTCAATCTCCCTACAGTGCAAGCAAAATAGGTTCTGATTCTATTGCAATGAGTTTTCATAATGCTTTTGGCCTAAACGTCACCTTAGCAAGACCGTTCAATACTTATGGTCCAAGACAATCGGCAAGAGCCGTAATTCCAACTATTATAACTCAAATTGCATTAGGTCAAAAGCAAATAAAATTAGGGGCGCTTTCTCCAACAAGGGATTTTAACTATGTACTTGATACTTGCAAGGGACTTGCTCTATTAGCCCAATGCGATAAAACGATTGGAAAAACTGTAAACATAGGCTCAAATTACGAAATAAGCATTGGTGAAACCGCAAACAAAATAAAAAGTATAATGAACAGTGATATTGAAATAATCACTGATGAACAACGAATCCGCCCTAAAGACAGTGAAGTTAATAGACTGTGGTGCGACAACAGTCTTATTAAAGAGCTTACCGGATTTACCCCGGAATATGGAATAGACAAGGGACTGGAAGAAACTATAAAGTGGTTTACAACCCCTCAAAACCTTTCTAAATACAAAGGGGATATATACAATGTTTAAAAAAGCTGTGATATTGTCAGGTGGACTTGGGACAAGACTAAAACCATTTACCGATGCTATTCCAAAGCCACTTTTGCCAATTGGCGAAAAGGCTGTACTGGAAATACAAATCGAAAGGCTCGCAAAATACGGTTTTGAAGAAATCATTTTAGCGACTAATTATAAGGCAGATTATATAGAGAAATTTTTTGGAGACGGCTCAAGGTATAACGTAAAACTAACAATAAGCAAAGAACAAAAAGCTCTTGGTACAGCAGGTCCACTGAAGCTTTTAGAAGATAAATTAACTGATCCATTCCTTGTAATGAACGGTGACATCTTGAGTCTGGTCGATTTTAACCGTATGTATGATTTTGCCTTAACTCAAAAATCCGATTTGACAGTTGGCGTTAAAAAAATGATTTTGCCATTTGCATTTGGGAATATATTTTTTGATGGCGATAGAGTTACCGGGATAGAAGAAAAACCCGATATTGTAACCTATGCACTGGCAGGCATATACGTTATGAAACCCGAAGCATTAAAACTTATCCCAAAGGATACCTACTTCGGAATTGATACATTAATTCAGTCACTATTGCCCACAAAATACGGTGTAACGAAATACGAAATAAAAGAATATTGGTTGGACATCGGAAGAATGGATGACTACAAAAAAGCTCAAGAAGACTATGAGCAATTTTCACAATAACATATAATTCGAGGTGATTAAATGCCTAAAGAATCCATCAAGCAGCGTTCAACAAATATTGAATTACTTAGAATAATATCTATGCTTATGATTTTAACCCTTCATTATTTGGGTCAAGGCCAGGTTTTAAAAAATCTTCACTTTGGTTCTGCTAATTACTTTATAATGTGGACTATTGAAGCTGTTTGCTTTGTCCCTGTTAACTGTTATGTTTTAATAAGTGGTTATTTCCTGGTAAATTCAAAATTTAAGCTTAACAAATTGATTTTACTTTGGTCTCAAGTCTTCTTTTACTCTATTATAATTTACTTTATACTGTTAGCGACAGGAATGACCAATTTAAATTCAAAAGACCTAATCTTTGCGACTTTCCCTATTATAACAAGAAAATGGTGGTTTGCCTCTTGTTATATCGCTTTTTATATCTTAGTGCCGTTTTTAAATATTGCAGCCAAAGCAATGTCTAAAACACAAATGAAAACTTTAATAATAATATCAACTATCATGTTTTGTCTCCCTTACGATACACTTAACATTGCCAGCGGATATAGCCTTATTTGGTTTATATTTTTATACTTTGTTGCAGCTTACTTAAGATTACATAAGCCTAATTTTAAATATCTTAATAACAAAACCCATTGCTTTATAATGTTTATTGTATTTTCCCTTGTTGTCGCACTAATAAAATTCATCAAGGCTTTTATTTTAATAAAGTTAAAGGGAGATGAAATAATGCCATTCTTCCTCTATTCATATAATTCCATATTTATTTTGATATCCTCAATTATGCTTTTTATGTTCTTTTTAAAGGTGGATATTAAAAATAAAACACTTTGCAAACTTATAAATATGACAGCTTCTCTTACTTTTGGAATATTTTTAATTCATTCTCACTTTGCATTAAGAGACAAGTTATGGATTTATTTAGGCAGCCAAAAATACTTAGATTCTCCACTTATGATATTTCACTTGATATTATGTGTTTTACTTGTATTTGCTGCTTGCGGTATCATTGAATATTTAAGAAAATTATTATTTAAGGACTTAAAAATAGAATATTTAATAGAAAAAATATCAATAAATATAAGTAATAAACTTAGTCTTAGCATTAATAAATAAATTTAAGGTGGTTTTTATGATTCCTTTATCCGTACCTAATATAATAGGAAATGAAAAAAAATACGTAAATCAAGCCCTAGAGGAAGGTTGGGTTTCTACAGCGGGTAAATTTGTTGATAAGTTTGAAAGCGATGTTGCCTCTTATATAAAATCAAGCTTCACTGTTGCGTGTCAAAGCGGAACAGCAGGACTCCATATGGCTTTAAGGTATGCAGGAGTTGGACAAGGCGACTTAGTGATTGCCCCCACATTGACATTTATTGCACCTATCAACACAATAAAATATATGGGCGCAAATCCAATATTTATGGATTGCGACAGTACTCTTTGTTTGGATCCTAAAAAATTAAGGTACTTTTGTGAAAATGAATGTGACTTTGCATCAGGAACTCTAATCCACAAAAGAAGCGGAAAAAAGATAAAAGCTATAATTGTCGTCCACGTATTCGGAAACATGGCAAACATGGAAGAAATAGTTTCTATCAAAGATAAGTACAACCTATTTTTAATAGAAGATGCCACAGAAGCACTTGGCACATATTATACAAACGGAAAATTTAAAGGCAAATACGCAGGAACTATTGGAGATATTGGTGTTTTCTCATTCAACGGCAATAAAATCATCACCACCGGCGGTGGCGGGATGGTTACATGTAATAATGAAGGCATGGCCAAAAAGATTAAATATTGGTCCACGCAGGCTAAAGATGATACATTGAATTTCGTTCATAATGAAATAGGATATAATTATAGAATGACAAATGTTCAAGCTGCTATAGGCATAGGTCAATTAGAAAAGCTTGAGGAATTTATTAAAGTGAAGAAAGAAAATTATTTTCAATATAAAGAGTTCTTTGATTGCGATAATAATTTTAATTTATTGCCTTTTAACGACGATATCCGTCCTAACTACTGGTTTTACTCACTTGAACTAAAATCGAATTTAGCTAATAAACGATCCCAAATTATAAATCAGTTGCAAAGTTTGGGTATACAAACAAGGCCTATTTGGAGGTTAATACACAAACAAATCCCATATAAAGATGATATTGCGTATAAAATAGAGCTTGCAGAAAAATATGAACAGTATATACTAAACATTCCATGCAGCTCCTCTTTAAATCACTCTGAAGTTAGTTATGTATGCGAGAATTTAAAAAATTTAATTATTGGAGATTCTTTAATATGAATGATAAAAAAATTAAAATAGGCTATTTTGCTGACGGCCCTTGGGCACACCTAGCATTTGAAAAACTCATGGATGATGATTCTATAGAAGTCTGTTTTGTATGTGTTAGATATGATAAAAATGACTTGGAACTAAAAGCTCTTGCGAAAAAAAATAACATAGATGTATTATCTCATCCCAATATTAATTCCGAGGAGTTTATTTCTATAATGAATAAATATAATGTGGATTTATTTGTGTCTATGTCATTTAACCAAATTTTTAGGGATACAATGATTAATTTACCTCCTCTAAAAACTATTAATTGTCATGCAGGTAAACTCCCGTTTTATAGAGGAAGAAATGTATTAAATTGGGTTCTTATCAATGATGAACCGGAATTTGGAATAACAGTACACTATATCGACAGCGGAATTGATACCGGCGATATTATACTACAAAAAACATATCCAATTACTGATAATGATGACTATCACACTTTATTAGAAAGATCCTATGTGGGATGTTCTGATTTGCTATACAAAGCTATTAAACTCATACAAAGTGGAAATGTTTCTACTATAAAACAATCCTCTATAGATAAAATCGGTCTATATTGCGGCATAAGAAAACCCGGTGATGAAATTATCAACTGGAACCAATCAAGCCGTGAAATATTTAATTTTGTAAGAGCGTTGACCAATCCCGGTCCCGGAGCTACCTCTTATATAGATGGAGAAGAAATTAAAATCTACAAAGTTAAACTTATAAATGGTGCAAGAGAATATAAAAATACTGTTGGCCAAGTTCTATACAAAACTCCATGTGGAAGTTTTTATGTTAAAACGCTTGACACAATTATAGAAGTTACTGATTATAAATACAGTAAAAATATTAGGGTTGGCTGCAGACTTAAACCTCAAAAGGAGTTAATATAGTTGAAAATTTTAATTATCGGTGACGCAAACTCTGTCTTTGTATATAATTATATACGTCACGTTTTAGTTCCTAAAAATGATGAAATATACTTAATATGTGAACAAACATCCGGCGTAAACTATTTAGACTTTTACAAGCAACATAATGTTAAATTAGTAGAGCTTACCCCAAATATACCAACCTTTATAACTAAAATCCCTAAAGTAAGGGGTCTTGTAAATACACTTACAGCCAATAAAAATCTACATAGTTATTTGAAAACAGTAGGTAAGCTTGATACTGTACATATTCATGGGATGTGGAAACGTAACTGCTTTATTTGTAAAGACATTTATAACTATGCCGATACCTTGATTTGTACTTACTGGGGAAGTGATATATTTAGAACACCTGATAAAAGAAAGTGTACTAAAATCTGTCTTGAAAAAGCAAAGTATATTACGATGGCTACTAAAGCAATGCTAAACAAGTTTGTAGAAGTATTTGGTCACCAATTTGACGGTAAAATTAAAAGTGTGAAATTTGGAATAGACGGATTTGATAGTATTGATGAAGTATCAAAAACCGAAACAGAGCAAAGCTGCAAAGAGTATTTTGGCATTGAGCCCGACAGGACTGTTATATCCATTGGATATAACGCAAAAAGAGAGCATCAACATCTAAAAGTAATAGATGAACTAAAAAAATTACCCGAATCTCTTCTTTCTAAAATTACAATAGTTCTTCAAATGACTTATGGATTATACAATCCCGCCCCATATTACTCTGAAATAGAGTTAAAACTCAAAAATATGCCCTGCAAGTATAAAATATTAAAAGATTTTATGAGTGATGATGACATAGCAAGATTAAGATTGGCAACAGATATTTTTATTCATGCACAAACTACAGACGCCTTTTCAGCATCTATACAAGAATATCTATACGCAGGTAAAGTAGTAATTAACCCTAAATGGATTAATTACGGTGAACTAAAAAGCAATAATGTAAGCTATATTGAGTATGAAAACTTTTCCGAACTTTCCGGGCTGGTTTTAGATGTTTTGGAAAATAACAGGCTAAACTTAAACGATAATAAAAACATACTAAGAGATATATCTTCTTGGGATATCGTAAAAAATAAATGGTATAATTTATATAAATAAATATTGGGGTCTATGTTTAATTAGACCCCAATATTTTTATTTTATTGAAAATCCTTAAACCTACTTATAACTATTTTAGACATTAATTTAGAACCTTCTGCGTTTGGATGAATATTGTATCCGTCATCCATTAAGTAAGTACTTGCCGTCATTGCATTAAGTCCCATTTCTCCCCTTAAGTCGATGCAAGGTAAGCCATAGTACCACGCTATTTCTTTTGTAGCTTTTGCAAAATCCCTATAATTCAATCCCGTGGTTGCGTCGTTATATTCAAGCTTTCCCCACGTTGTCGTTAACAAAAATACTTTAAGAGTAGGTTTCCATGTTAACAAACTCTCTATTATGTATGAATATGCCCCCTTAAATAGGCTTGTATTTTTACTTGACAATTCCTTTGAAAATTCGGTATCATCGCCTATTGATAAACTTTGGTACATATCATTTGCTCCACCTAAAATCGTAATTACGTCAGGATTGGCATTTTTTACTGCATTTAGTCTACTTGTCTGCCACATTGCATTAGTAGATGTTCCCGCTATACACGAGCCACTCACACCTAAATTAGTATGATTAAGTCCAAATTCCTCGGCAACATTAGGCTGCCAATAACCGTACCATGTTATGCTGTCGCCGTAAGATACCCATTTTTTATTTTTCCAACCATTACTAACATTTTCGCTAGTCACTCTTAGGTTAGGTATTAATATTTTGTCTGAACCATAGCAAACTGACGGACAGACCTTTCCTTGTACAACTTTTTTGTTTATAGCACTTACAGCAAATGACGTCCTTAAATATTTTGAATTTGCAGGTGCTACCACATATCCAACTGAACCGTATGCTCTTTGTCCGCTTATAAAATTTTTGGAGCTATCCCAAAAGGTTGTGACGCAGCCTGTTATCGCATTAGACGCAGTATAAGGCAATCCCGGCGTTACTGATATTAGTCCTGTTGAAATCATACCTGTACCAGCAGTCCATACACCTGTTGACTCGTAATATCCCCCTGTAATTATATCGTTAGGATTATATAAATTATCTTCTCCACACTCGGTAAAGTCCAATTTGTCGGAACTTAATCCCTCTTTTGCAATATTATTATTATTAATTTTTATTTCATCATCAATTTTATACTCAAAATCATTAGGAATGTACTTATTTTGATAAACGGATTTGTTTTCATCTGTCGTAGCAAAAGAAAATCTAACATAAACACT
>CAKSHI010000025.1 GCA_934457115.1 uncultured Eubacteriales bacterium
ATTCTTAACAATCCGATATTTCTTTATTAAACAACTGGTATCATAGTTGCTGGCATATTTTAATGAATAGATATATGCCTTATTATATTCCGCAAAGATACCATTACAGCTCCCATCTTCATGATCCTCCACTATGTATACGTAACTCCCGGACACATTATCTAAAAATACACTCCATTCTCTTTTTTCAAATTGAACTCTCTCTTTGATTTGTCTTTTCAAATCTTCATCCTTCGTCGTATCAGCCAGTTTTTCTATTGCTTCCAGTCTTTCTTTCCATAGCATGTCTGGCTTATTCCAAATCAATGCTGCTCTCTGAAAATCACAAAACTTAAAATCAACAGATGCCAGATACTCACGCATTGTTTTTGAAGGTACTAATTCATACATATTTCTGTTCTCCCCCAACTCTTCCTATGCAACTCATTCTAATTATCAGACATCATTTGCTATCAATGTAAGCAATTTTTTCGCTTACTGATAAACAGCTATATCGCTCAGAATTAATAACTTTTTCCATCATCTCAATTGGAGATGAGCCAATGCTTTCCAATAATTGCTTAAATACTGTCACAGACTGCCCGCTGCACAACTGCACACCTTTGCGTGTATAATCTGCATGGAATACATCATGTCTGCTGTTAACATTCCAAAAGACTATATTCGGAATCTCATATCCGTAATCAGAAAACTGCTTCTTCATGTTTTCATAAAAACTCCAGTCATCTGATTCACAATAATCAATTTCCATATCAGAAATTACAATAATTGACTTTGGCATCTCCTGCTGTGAGACATCATGTTCCACAGCTATATCCAATACTTCTTGAAAAGCAGCTCTTAAATCAGTATTCATTCCCCAGTCTGCTTTTGCTACATACCGGATTTTCTGTTCCAGAGTTTCCCCCTTTAACACAACTGTTTCCGGTTTTTCACTGAATGTCATGAACAGATTGTGATATGCTCCCTTATTACGCTCTGCAAAATAAATTGCAAGACCAATCGAAGCAGCCATCGGTCTTCCATACATGGATCCCGACACATCAGCCATCACGATTGCATTCATTCCTTCACTTAAGTAATCCGGTAATTGTCTCCACTGAGCTTCTAATACCTTGCTGTCTTCTCCATCGTATAATATCTTTTCTACAATATCATACGGATATAATACAGCCGAATGAATTTTTTCTTTTCCAGCTAAAGCTGCACCGATATAATTCTTAAAGCGTTCTTCATCGTGTCTCATAAATGCATTACGATAAATCATCATGGCTCGTCCCGCTACATTTGAATATTGGATTTCATTCCACTTACCTGTTGACATCAAGCTTTCTGTTACACTGATATGCTTTCGCATAGATCTTACAATGCGTTTAAAATTATATACTGAATAACCAAGTTTTTTGGCTGTAAGGACTCCCAGTTTTCTCGTATGTTCTGATTTAGAATCTGCTGTCTTAATCCACTTTGCCAAAAGTGAGATGGCCTTTCCCTGATTCATGTTCTGTAAATCTTCTTCGAACTGTTTCTTCATGGAAGCCCACATCTCATCTTCTACCGGTGTCCCAATCAAACAATACAAATCATCATATCTTCCAAATACTCCAACTAAATCAAGATTTGGAAGAATTGCTTCCGGGTGATATTCTGCCATGTATCTTAAAAGTATACGAAATGTCTTACGCTCTCCAAGCCCTTCACGAATATCACGCGCATAGAATGCCGTCTTTACCGCAAATAACGGATCCACTTTATATGCTTCTGCAAATAATACCTGTATTCTTTTTTCATCTGCTTCACGCAAGGCTCCGACAGTACTAAAGAAATCTAATCTTGAATCCCCTGTTGTATTTAATGCAGCTGCTCCATTTTCAGTTCTTGTAAGTGTTGCCCGCCTTCTCATTAATTTTGCATACGTCATATCATTCACCTTCTTTTTTCGTGATTTGCTAAGAGTGAGGGTTGGAATCGAACCAACGACACCGCAGTCTCCTTGAATAATAGTTGCTGTCCGAGTCACGAGCATGACTCATTTTCATTATTTACGTACTCTGCCACTGAGCTACCTCACTCGCACCGGGCGGGCGGGAATCGAACCCGCGACAACAATAACTTTTACCCAAAATATTTGCTGTTAGTTTCACAAACATGAAACATTCATTAAACTGTGCTCTACCACCTGAGCTACCGCCCTTTATTACTCATATATATTGTCTCATATCTTTTCAGATATTTCATTCAACCTCTAGTTTAATTCCTCGCATATCTCATCGTAATCTTCAAACATTATTCTGATTCCGTTCTCTTCACTCTCAACATGATAATGCCCTGCATACCATTCAGAAAAATCCAGATTATCATAAATTTCCTGCAGCCATTTTTCTGTTGATTTATCTACGGTTCTCTGATTCAGTCCCGGAATAAAAGCCCATGTAGGTTCTGCTTCTATTGGAACTGTGTGTGAAAGAATAATATCAATAGACCAGCCCTCTTTTTCCAACTGTTGCTCCACATAATTCATAATCCGGTCATTCGGCTGTTCCGTGTCAAACCACGGCATTTTATGGCTGATCCGGTAATACTTATCTACGCTATATGCCCCGCCAATTGCCATCACCTTTTTACCGTGAAAATTATAGATTTCCCCGTCTTTTGCAAATAAAATATTCGGATATGCTTCTTCCATATATACAAGTCCGTCATTCCACATCACTTCCTCATAATCTCCAGCTTCCCACGGTCTCGCCTCATGATTCCCATGAACACAAAATAATGTAATATCTAAACTTGACAAATCATTTTTTAATTGTCGATCTGTATTATCAAGCCAATAATTAATTCCTGCATCACCGAGAATAATCATCACATCTTCTTTTGTTGTATCATTTTCACTACAAAATTCTTCTATTCGGTTAAAATTTCCATGTGTATCTCCGGTTATGTAAAAATGCATATGCTTTCCTCCGTTTATCTTTTTATCCAATCTTTTTCTGTAGAGACAATCATCTCTCACTTTCTTCTATAGCATTTCTGCCAAAGTTCCGGATAATCTCTAAGATTACGATATGATTCCTCCCTCCATATAGGTTCTCCCCAAAAACGATAATCACATATATCCCAGGATTCATTTAATCTGCGGTAATAATTAGATTTTCCGATTTGAATATCATCTGGGTTTATCTTTGCCTTTCGTCTGATTCTCCTATTCGCAAATTTTTTCCCCTTGTTTCCGGCTTTGGTGGCTTTATATACCGGCGTATGTTTATAACTGCGGCTCATAACACTTCCTCTCCATGTTCTGTATCTTTTAAGCGCTTATGGCAAAACCAATTTTCTTCATTTCTGTTTTTGCTGTTGATGGCATCTTAGGTATATCATATTCCTCAAGTGTTGTAATTAAACTTGTAGTTAAATCTGACTCATTTAACTGCGATACTCTCTCCGCCAGATTCATCTCTGCTTCCTCTAACATTTTCCGCACAAATCTCCCATTTCCATAATCCTTGCTTTCTTTTACACTTGCATAGCTTGCTCTCAATTTCTCCATAGCTGCATCTGTAATTGTCATTTGCTTTTTAGAAACCATAAGTTTTGTTATATCACAAAGTTCATCTACAGAATAATCTTCGAATTCCACCTGAAATGCAATTCGCGATTTCATTCCCGGATTTCTGTCTAAGAACTGCTTCATTGGTTCCGGGTAACCAGCGAAAATAACAATCACATCATCTCTGTGGTTCTCCATCTCCTGAACAAGTGTATTAATTGCCTCATCTCCGAATCCATGTTCGTAGGCATCACAAAGGGCATATGCTTCATCAATAAAGAGGATTCCTCCCTGGGCTTCTTTGAATTTTTTCTTAATCAGTGGTGCGGTCGAACCTACATGATCACCTATCAGATCTGCCCTTCCCGTTTCTACAAAGTTTCCTGTATATAAAATATTTTCATCTTTCATAATTTCAACAAATAACCTTGCAACTGTTGTTTTTGCTGTCCCTGGATTTCCAGTAAAGACCATATGCAGCGAAGTATTTCTCTTTGGAATTCCTTTTTCCACACAGAGCTTATTCAGCTTATAATTTGCAATCGCTTTATGAATCACTCTCTTCACAGAAGCTAATCCCACCATTTCATCCAATTCTTTTTTCGCAGTACCAGCTTCCCGCTCTTTCTTTCCTTCTTTCTCCGGCATACTGATATCATCTCTTGTAATCAAAAACAATTCTTCACTTTGAATTTTACTTGCATCTTCTTTTTCACCAAGAAGCCTGGCTGCCTGCTGCCCGATTGCATGTTCAATGAAATTTCGCACATATCTTCCATTACCGAAATTATCATTATTGCGTGCTTTATCAAAAATGTAATTGGCCTCTTTTATCACATCATCAGCTACATGAAAACCACGCTCTTCAATCATCATTTTGAAAATGTCTGTCAGTTCGTCTGTTGTATAATCTGGAAATTCAATCCAATATGGAATTCTGCTTTTCAGTCCCTCATTCATTTCCATAAATTCTTTCATACGCTCATTGTAGCCGGCAAGTATAACGATTACATCTTCCCTCTGATTTTCCATCTCCTGTAGCAATACGGTAATAGCTGTATCACTCTTTAATGAGTATGCTTCATCGATAAAAAGAACACCTCCCTTAGCTGCCACGAAAGCATCCCTGATATTTTCAACACAACACATACCATCCAGATCCATTCCACCTTTTTCAACAAATGCACCACTTTTTAAAATTTCTTTTTCTTTTGCAATCCCGGCAAATATTTTTGCTACTGTAGTCTTAGCTGTTCCAGGATTTCCGCCAAATATCATGTGCATCGTGCTGGACTGGTAATCTTTCCCTCTTCGCTTTTTCCGCTCCTTTTCAACAATATCTGCTGCGATGATATTTTCTATCTGTTTTTTTACAGTCGTAAGACCAATCATTTTCTTCAATTTGTCATAAGAAGACTCTGCATTTTCATCTCTGTCCATGTAAAATTCATCGGAACAATTATATTCATATGCCTGCAGTACATTCTTATTCAGACACCATGCTTCGAATTGTTCATAAGCCATAAGTACATCTGTCTGTGTAAATTCATTTCCTGGAAATTGTCCCATGAACTCAGAAGCCTGGTCTGCATACTCTGCATATTCGGATTTCTCTATCAAAGCTTTTAGGTAAAGTACAGCCTCTTTTCTATCACCTGTTCCTTCTTTTAACGTAACCGGAATTACATATTTCTTCAGTTCCGGTAAAAGGAAATAAGAAAATCCCGGTTTGTCCATGTTATATGTAAATACGAAAAGGCAATCATTTCGGTATTTCTTCACAAGCCTCTCCAAGTATTTACTGACCATAGCATAATCTACCGGATCCCAGCCAAACTTTTCAGAAAGATCAAAAACAATCACGCCACCATAATTATTCTCTATAATATCCTCAAGATGATTATCTTTACAAAATATATCCGGCTCAATCTCACTGATTATTTCCATGCGGCTGCTCCTGATTCTGTTCGCCTTTAGGAGCCTTTGCATCAATATTTCTATCATTTCACTTGCAGCCTCCACACTTCGGCTGGAGATAATATAATGCACCATATTTCCGGTATATTCTGACATATTTGCATGGGCTTCTATATTCGCTAATTCTTTCTTAAACTTCTGATTATATATAGCATGCTTTATTTTTTTATCCTGAGAAATAATTTTTTCCTTGAAATCATAATGAAGCGCTTTTAAATCCGAGAAATAGTTATAAATCCATATATTTGCAATTTCCGGCAAGCGATTTCCCCCATAATCCAGATATGATCTTCTTCTCGCTTCAAGAAAATTCTCCAGATACTCACACATTGTGATTTCATAAGGATTTTCTTTTATTTTTTTGATACAAAATGCCTTCCCACGCATTTCCATAATGTAATCATATGCATCTTGAAGTCTAAGTCTTTTTTCATTGTATGAAAATGTAGCTGAAACAAAATTTTCCTCTTCTCTATAAGCTAAAAAAGTAAAATCATTTTTCATATTTTGATACATATAACTATTTACCGTTGCAACCGGATTTTGGTACGAATATCCATAATTTTCAAGTTTAGAATTATTCTTAATTTCATCTGCATTTGTATTAAGCTTTAAATTATAATATCTCATAGCATATCCTTCCTTATAAAAGTAGTTTTCCACCTTCCTAAGTTACCATAATACATTTTCATAATTGATGAAATATGCCCTTAATGAATCAATTTCCTCACTAATTTTCTTTCTCTCCTTATCGCAAAACATTCTAAGTCTCATATCAATAATAGCTTGAGCTTGTTCCATACAAAATCCAAACTGATTCATCAATTGCTGCCTCGCATTCATGGAGTCAGCTGCTCCGGCAATTATGTCACCAACTGTATTGTGATGTTCCTGCGCCCACTTTATAGCTTCTAATATCGTCTTTCTTACCATAACACTTTCTATAACATGACTGATATATTCCGCAAACTCTCCCAGTTTCTGTTTATCGCTGCCTAACGCCACTCTCCATGCAACTTTGTGTGCGGTCTCTTCTTCAATTCTATCAGCATATTGATCCAGCATATCAATAAAAATATCTTGATAAAATTTCCTTTTTTTATTGATAGCTTCCATATTTTCTTCCCCTAAAATCATATTTCTATAAAAATTGTATTGATTGGCCGATTTTATCACTAAGTCATATTGATGTTTAAGCTCCAGAGAAAGAGTTATATCTTCCCGCATGTATTCGAATATTTTTCTGAAACTGATTTCATTCTGTTCCTCTAATTTTCTATTTACTTCATCCTCATGCTCAACTAAAATAGTAACTTCATTTTCAAGCAGAACTCCTCCTTCTGTAACCCAATATCTGCTTGCATCCTCTTCCGATAAATCAACTATTTTTCCATAAAATATCTCTTTTTCTTCAGTTTTAACATTGATTACTGTATTCTGTTCCCAGCTTTCTAAAAATTCGAAAAGGTTCATCATAGACATCATCCGCTTTCTTTTTAATCACAATATTTTTACTTCAATGTAATCTTTCCTCCACCATCGTAAAAGAATCCATTTGCTACTTCCATCATCAATACATCATAACTGCCAAATGATGTAACTCCGATATCTTCACAATAATCTGGAAGCATTCGTCCATAATGACTCAACGGTCGGCTTGTATCACTCATATCCAGAACGTAAATTTCAGCTGCACCGCCCTCTTCCTCATCCGAATCATGTGAAAAAATATAAACTGTGCTTGGTATACCATTCATTGTATTATCTCTTTCTGTCACAGACCAATGTCCTTCCCAGCTTTCCGGCACCTCTACTTCAAAATATTCATTTGAATAAGCTACCGTCTTTGTTTGATTCTCTGATTTTTCCGAGTTATCTTTTTCCTGCCAGTTCAAATCTTCTTGCCAGTTTGCACTTGATTCCCAATGTTTTGACCATAATGGTTCTAATTCTTTTTCGAATAAATTCTGTGTCAAAAGATTCTTATCAAATATTGGTGTGTCCACGATTACCTCTCCTTGAATTTCAGGATTGAGTGACAAATCAAGACTCCCTGCATATCCATCTAAATCTTCTTTCGTGGATGCCTTTGCTTCCCCTTCTATTTTTCCTGAAATGCCGGCTGAAATATCTGCTCCAGATGCTCCGTATAATTTTGTAATTAGGTGAATTGTTGGTCCTACAGATGCATCTCCTGAAATTGAAACAGTGCTCCATACTAATCCGTCTGAATTAGAATCTATTTTCTTTATTTCTTTTACCTTTCCGGTTTTACTACTGTACTGAAAACCAAGTGTTGTCTCTGCTGTCAGTTCGTATGATGTATCTATATTTCCCTCCAGATTCATCTCTGCACCAGCATCGATTTCTAACTGATTAGTTACAACAATCGGAACTCCTGCCACAGCAAACTCGATATGTGGCAATTTCTTTTTCAATAGATTTTTTTCTAATTCTTTTGAATAGCTTTTACTGCATTCCAGTTCTGCCTTTGCACCTTCCTTTGTCCGCGCTGCAATTCCACACTCTATCTCTCCATGAGCAATATCAATTTCCACTTCTACCCAAATACTAATTCCTGCCTCTCCTGAAATAGTTACTGGATCTTCGGTTTCTTCAAAGCTTTTACTGTACATATATTCCGTCTCATCATCATTATCATTTTCCTTACACAATTGACCATGAAACTGTGTTGCATCTGAATTAAATTCTGTATTTTCTACTATATAGCTTGTTGCTTCATTAGAGTTCTCTGTTAATTTGATTCTTTTATAAATGTGTGCCTTTTCGAAGACATCAGTCAATACAGCCGGCTC
>CAKSHI010000026.1 GCA_934457115.1 uncultured Eubacteriales bacterium
AGTATTAGTAGAATCTGTAAAGAATTTTACAATAACGTCTGGTGCGGAAGAAATAACGATCGGGAGTGCGGTGGCGAACTATGTTCAGGCAACGATCGAGAATAAAGGAATTGCATTGTCTGGAAAAGAAGTCAGCTTGGAGATCGGCGTGGAAGTCGATGGAGATATGGAATATATTCCGATGGGGTTATATACGATCCAGAATCCCAAGATTGAAAGCAACAAGGTTACGTTTACCGCATATGACAGATTAGCAAGCAGATGCAATGGGGCATATTATTCTAAATTAGGATATCCGGTTGATGCAGTAGATATACTGGCTGAAATTAGTACGGTGACAGGCGTGGCGATTGATACATCTACATTACAGCGAGGAATCCAGATCAATCAAAGAGCGATCATTGAGGAAGGTGATTACGACGAAGAAACCGAGGAAAGCGAAGTAATCACAACATATGTAAATCCTTTTGACGGGTATACATACAAAGAAACCATCGGATTTATTGCAGGATTATTCGGTAAATTTGCTATATGCGGAAGAACTGGAATGATCGAGTTTCGATGGTATCAGGATATTGATTACAAGATTCCAAGCAATATATTTTATAACGATCTGCAAGAGACAGAAGAAAGTTTCAGCATCGAAAGATTAACATGTGATAACTCAGATCAGACGCTTTCATCTGGGTCAGGAGCTACCGGCATAAGCATGCAAAATCCGGTTATGACACAGAGTATATTAGACGGTGTTTGCAATGCGGTTCAAGGCTTAGTATTCACACCTGCAGCATTAAGATTTATCGGAGATATGAGACTTGATATCGGAGACATTGCTACAGCAGTAAAAAATGATAGCACGAAATTCACAATACCGATCATATCGTTGACAACAAGTTATGATGGTGGATTGATGCAGACAATTGCAAGTTATGGGAATACCGCTGAGGAAGATGATTCTGATACAAAGGGTCCTATAACCGAAATGTCAGAACGAGTTGAGTACGAATTAGCGTTTGTAAAAAAACTCATGGTGGATAATCTGACAGCAACAAATGCAACGATCAAGAATTTGTCTGGAGATGTTTTGAAATTTAAAACAGGTGAGTTTGAGACTTTAAAAACAGATGTGGCAAATTTCAAACAAACATTCACAGATGACTTGCAGGCATCAAATGCAAAAATCAATACTTTGGAATCCGACCATGCAACATTTAAAGAAGCAACTGCGACAAATCTAAATGCAACAAATGCTAGAATTGCAAATATTGAGGCTGATTACCTAAAAGCTACAGATGCAAAACTTACCTATGCAACAATTACGAATTTAAATACTACCAATGCTGAGATTACGAAGCTGAAAACAAAAGATGCAGAGATCGATAAACTAGTTGCAACAAAAGCTACGATCACAGACCTTAATGCAGCAGTTGGCAGAGTTGGAGTATTGGAAAGTAGTTATGCTAATCTTAACACGTTAGTAAACGGCAATCTTACATCTGACAACATTCAGAACTTAACATTGACATCAAAGAATACAACGATTGAAAACGGCATGATCAAAAATGCAATGATTGAGAATCTGTCGTTTGATAAGATCACAGGTATGGACATTAATACAACAAATCTGACGGTACATAGTTCTGATGGTAAGTCAAAATGGAGTGACAATACAATCCAGATATCTGATGCAAACCGTGTCAGAGTCCAGATCGGAAAAGATGCTTCGAATGACTACAGCATGTCTGTCTGGGATAAGAATGGAAATCTGATATGGGATGCACTTGGAGCTACAGAGAAAACGATTCAGAGAAAGATTATTCGAGATGGTATTGTAGCAGATGATGCAAATATTTCTGGTTTGAAACTGGATATTAATAGTGTGATCAAAGAAGTGAATGGTTCTACAACGAAGCTGAAATCTTCTACGGTCGTTATGAACGATAAGAACCAGACATTAGATATTGTGTTTAATGAAATGGAGACAACCGTAGCCGATAATCTGAGCAGTGCTAAGCTGTATGCGGATGGCAAGTTATCTGATGCACAGAAGTATGCCTTAGAACAGGCAAACAGTGCGTTGAGCAGTGCTAAGAGCTATGCGGATAGTGCTGTGGATAATATAGAGGTTGGTGGCAGGAATTTACTAAAACAATCCTCTATGATTGGTGAAGAACTTGTATGTGATGGTCGCTGGATCTGTAATAACTGCAATACAAACAAATATACAAACGATGGATTTCATATCATAACGCCAACTGAAGGCAATGCAAATAACGGAATTGCATTTTATTTTGATAATTTTGCAACACTGGGAATTAATGGTGGAGATACAGTAACTTTTAGCTGCGATATAAAAGGAACGAGTGATTCTCATGCTCCGTTTGTAAGTATTCACATCTCAGATAATAATTGGTACGGATCGGGTGTTGTACAACAGAATACCAGTGTAAGTATTTCTTCTAGTTGGCAAAGAGTGTCAGTAACAATGGCTGTACCAACGGGATTGTCTAAGAACCGCATGTGGTTAGCAATTCACGGTAATTATCAGTCTGATTTGTATATAAGAAACTTTAAGCTTGAAAAAGGTAACAAACCTACCGATTGGACACCAGCCCCTGAAGATACACAATCTCAAATCGACAATATCACAGAGATCACAACATCTCACACAACAAGTATCAGCACGATGCAGGGACAGATATCTTCTCTGATCAGCGAAGATACAACAATTAAAGGAAACTATAACGCTTTACTAAGTCGATATAACGCTACTGTAGCTACCGTGGACAGTATGAAAACTACGATCGGCGAACATACAACAATTCTAAACAATCAAAATGACTCAATCGCAGCTGTCACAACGAAAGCCAATACGATTGAGTCAAATTTAGCAGGAACAATACAAACTATATCGGAAGTGAAATCAAATTTATCTGGAACACAGGAAAGAGTCACGAAAGTTGAAACAAGTCTGACGGGATTAACTACAAGAGTGTCTAATACGGAAACGGATCTTGCTAATTTAGAGATTGGTGGTCGGAATTTATTGCTCTATTCTCAAACTATCAGAGCACATAGTAATTACTATAACGCTGGTTGGCTAACAGATGAAGTAGAAACATTTAATGGACATCCCGTATGGTCAGTTAAAAACCAATGGGGTCGGTTAGTATGGTTGTTTAAACCACTTGTCATTGATAGAGGGTTGGTTAAAGTTGGAGACGTATTGACGTACTCTCTATATGCCAAAACAAATAACGCATCTGGAAAAAGCATTAACTGTTCGTACAGGTTTAAAGGGAATGTAAATGCTTATTGGTTCAATGCTTCAGTTTTTAATGTTGGTACAAGTTGGACAAGATATTCTGTCACATTTACAGTTACAAAAGACATGCTGGCAACTGATACATATATGAACGAAATTGGGTTCGAAGAAACAGCTTCTATGTCTGGAGATGATAAAGTTTATTATGCATGTCCTAAACTCGAACGTGGTACAAAGCCAACTGATTACACTGAAGCGCCAGAAGATATAGATCAGCAAATTACAGCAGCTGAAACAATAGCTAGTCAAACAGCTGATAAATTCAATTGGTTGGTTAAATCTGGTACAAGTTCAACTGATTTCGAGTTAACTGATCGGACCGCTACATTAGTAGCATCTGCTATTAATATGAATGGGTTGGTTACGTTTAGTGGTTTAAATACAGATTTACAGAGCACCATAAACAATAAAACAAATGTTTCATATTTAAATCTTAGCAGTGGCGGAAACACTCAAGCCTGTTGGAAAATAGCAACGATTAAAATTAGTGGTAATTATACGAACCAAGACATTATTATCGGAGTAAATCACAGAGATCATGGATATACAGAGTGCAGAATACGATTCAAGAATGCTGGTAATCCCGATCCAGGATTAGCTAGTTTTAGGCAAACAGGAGGACCTTCAAAATGTTGGCGAATTATTAAAACTGCAACTAGCACATGGGAGTTATATTTATATAAAACTGAATCGTGGGATGGTGGACGAGTTGTTAAATATATCAATCCTTATGATAGTACTAAGGTGTCTGTAACATGGTCTGGAGAAAATGCAGACTTGCCTAGTGGGACAACCGCTACTGAACAAATGATAGCAGACCAAACCACTATTGATGGTGGGATCATTACAACTGGATATATCAGTGCTGATAGAATTGCAGCTGGTTCTATCGCAGCAGACAAAATCGATGTTAACAGCATATTCGCTAAAGATATCACTGCAACAGGTACGATAACAGGTGCAAACTTGATAGGTGCGACTGGTACGTTTAGTGGAAATATTACAGCTACGGAAGGTAAGATTGGTCGCTATGACATTACGTCAACATATCTGATGACAAATAGCGGAAGCAATGCATCTGGTATTGGTGGAAATCAGGCTTTCTGGGCAGGAAAAGAAGATAGCAATTCTGCGCCATTTAGAGTTGGGTACGATGGAAGTTTTGTGGCTGAAAATGCAACTATTTATGGAAATATAAAAACTGGTAATATGGGCGATGCAGGAGATACTGCATGGCTTATTGATGGACACTTATCAATCCAAGGCACAGCGAATGACGCAACCATCTATTCAACGTGGTTTGAATTTGGTATTGGCGGAGATTATTATTTAAAATCTGTTTCTGATGGTGTTGAATGTTATCGAAATTTATATGCAACGGATTTTATTGCTAGCGGTTGGATTTATAATGCTTCAGGTGGACATTATACATGGAGAGATAGAAATGATGCATATATATCATGTGGAAACTATAATAATACAAACAACGTTTACTATTATGCTGGATATCATGCATTTTACGTAAATGGAGATTCTGGTTCTGGAATGATGTATATAGAAACATCAGGAGTAAGTTCTAGAAAAGGATTCCGTAACAGCTCTGACGAAAGAATCAAGAAAGATTTCCGACACTTTGATGACGACTTTATCAAAACTTACATGCAATTGGAGCCGATTAAGTACAGATTCAAAGACGACACAGATAATTCCTATCACATAGGTTTCAAGGCACAGAATGTAAATAGTGTTTTGAACGATTATGGGAAATCTCACAACGAACTATTCGGGGTATGTGCAACACATCACATAGATCCGGAGTATGCTGAAAAAACATATGGCGAAAAAAATATGACTGAGGTTTACACATTAGCATACGATGAATTGATCGGAGCAAATACCTTTATGATCCAAAAGACCAGAAAAGATTTAATGTATCAAGCAGGTCGAATCGACATGCAAGAAGCAATCATCAACGATCTGCAGACAAGATTACTGCAGGCAGAAAAAACTATAAAACAATTAACTCAGGCATTGGCTTAATTGCTGATGCCTATATTTATGCAAAAAAAGGAAGGAGCATAACTATGCTAGAAACAAGAAAAAGTACAACACTTACAGGAACAATTACAGTAAAGGATGGAGATGTAGATAAACAGGTGGTTTATTTATCTGCAAACGTAACAAGTGATGGAGCTGGTAACGATAATGTAAACCAGACAATCCAGGATCGGGATCTTTATAAAGCAAATAAAGTGCAGATCAGAAAAGACATTGCTGAGTTTACAAATAAGTTTTATGAGATTCAGGATGCAGAAGTGGGAGAATAATTTTCCATTGATACTATGATAACAATCTAAAAAGAGAAAAGGTAAAGCAAAAATGAAAAATTTTATAAAAATTCGAGCAAGACCCTAAGAGGTCTTCTTTTTGTGTGCAAAATAATAATTTTCTGACAAAAGAAAGGAAAGTGAGGTCATGAAGAAAAATATGGAACAGGCAAATTATTTAAAAGCAATAGTAATAGGAATCGGATCATTTCTTACATCAATATTAGGAGTGCTTGCAATTCCTACGGTGCTGATGGTAGCAAGCAATGTAACAGATTACATCACAGGATTGATTGCAAGTAAATTCAGAGAGCAAGACATTAATTCCTACAGATCAATGAGAGGAATATTTAAAAAGGTGGGTATGTGGTTGCTTGTAATTGTTGGAGCAATATTAGATGTTCTCTTGGAATATTCATTAGCAAATTTAGGAATACAAATTCCGTTCTCGTTTCCAGTTGCAAGCATTGTGGAAGTTTGGATTACATGCAATGAGATCATATCAAATTTAGAAAACATTCAGGATATAGGCGTAAATATTCCTGGTTTTTTAAAACCGCTCGTAAAAAATATTCGATCACAGGTAGAACATCAGGCGGATATTTTGCAAGAAGATCAAGAAAATAGGGAGGAAGAATAATGGCAACAGCAAGCAAGATCATTAAAAAAGCAACAAGCTATATTGGAATAAAAGAGAATCCGGCAGGATCTAATAAAGTCAAATTTAATACCGATTACTATGGCAGAGCAGTGAAGGGATCAAGCTACCCTTGGTGCTGCACATTTGTGTGGGATATCTTTAGACTAGCTGGGGCATCAGAACTTTTCTTCGGAGGTGGAAAGACAGCATATTGTCCAGACGTGGAAAATTACTACAAAAAACACGATCAATGGCATTCTACCGGACAGGTTGGAGATTTATGCTTAATGGACTTTGGAAAAGGAAGAGCATCGCACATCGGAATTGTAGAAAAAGTAAATGATAACGGTACATACACAACGATCGAGGGTAATACATCAAGGAGTAGCGACGACAACGGTGGAGCAGTCATGAGAAGAACAAGAAGCAAGAGTGTGATCCGTGGATTTGCAAGACCAGATTATGACCCGGAAAAGTACACTGCAGTAAAGAAGATATCCG
>CAKSHI010000027.1 GCA_934457115.1 uncultured Eubacteriales bacterium
GCCGAATCCACCTTTCCCTCTTGCTCATTTTCTGATATGTCTGTTGGTTCAAATGATATTTCCGTTGGTTCAAATGATACATCTTCATTTTTCCCCTCACCAATATTTTCATCATCCGCGAAAAGAAGATCATTCATTTTGGTTTCAAGATTATCAAGGTCTTTATAATCTTTCTCAGGGAAAGAAGATTTTAACTCAGCATTCTCTATATTGCTTGTTTCTATGTTATTTGTACTTCCTCCTTCAATCATTACATATGTCTCCTTTCTGCATCAAGAAATATCATGAGGTTTTTCATTAATTCTGTATACTCGTTCTTTCCCTCAATTCTACTCTTTTCATCTGCAAGGATTGCCAGAATTTTTTCTCTTTCATCTGCATCAAATAATTCCAAACGTGGTATAAGTTCTTCCTGCATTGCATTACACCACTCTTTGATTTCATTTCTGTAGCAAATGTTTTTTTCTAAGATAGTATCCGGTTCAAAAATTTCATATATAATATTTTTTCTAAGATTACGATATTTCTCAACACTCTTCTCATTTAATAACTTTTTAATTTTTATTTTCAATCCAGAAGCCAAACGTGTCTTTAACAAATCTTTTTCACTTAACTCACATTTTTCAACATCAATACGACCTACTGGCAAAAGAACCATTTTTATAATTTCTCTTTTTACTTCCTGGTTATCAATTAATTCTTCATGCTCATTAGAACCCTTCTTGTTTTTCTTATTATCCCATTCATCTACATGACACAATACAGGTTCAATCCAATTATTTTGATAAACTGCACACACTCCGGTTTTTAATTTTGCCAATTCTATAATTTGATCATCATTTAAATTAGCAGCTTTTCCAACCAGTTCTCTGTCAGTAGCATCTGGCAATCTGAGAATAATTTTTGTATTTGTATTACGTATTACAGACATATCCATTAATCCTGGTGACTGATCTACAATAATAAATCCTTCGCCGTATGTTCTCATCTCTGCAATGGCATTCGCCAGCATTTCAACAGACTTACCAGCAAGATTAGAAGATTCAGCACTCTGCTCTGTGCTTGTCCTCTTTAAAATGTTATGAGCCTCTTCCAAGACTGTTATATGACGCAGTTCTTTATTGCTTCCTTTTGCTGAAGCCATCCTATATTCCTGTAACTTAATGATAAGCAGTCCCATCAATAACGATTTTGTTTCATTAGATCCGACTCTGCTTAAATCGATAATCACATCTTTATCGAATATATCTTTATCAGACAGCTCATTATCCGTCAAAATCTGACCGTTAATACCATTGGTTAAAGAACTGATTCGCATTGACAATGCACCAACATAATCGCCTTTACTATCAGCCGAATATTTCGATTCACTAATTACTAAGTTTACTTGATTTAGTACATCTATAAAATTCGGATATACAGCTCTTCCATTTATCTGATTTTCACAAGTGGACATTGTCAAATTCCATCCTACACTCTCATATGCACGCTCAATTGCCTCTTTCAGTACTGCTGGCATAGCTGCATACATCGGCCAACATACATTAAAAATTTCGATCAGTCGATCAATGTGTTCAAGAATATGTATTTCATCTGGAAAACTAAATGGATTAATCCTCAACAATCTACTTCTTTTCGGATTCGTTCCATATACACTTACTTCCTTTCTTCCACCAAAAATATCTTTATATTCACCTTTTGCTGGTTCAATAACCATAAAATGTGTTTTTTCTTCTTCCGGACACAGTTCAAAACACATACTGTTGATTAATTGATAAATAGCATTGGATTTTCCCGAACCAGTAGAACCAGTCACAAATGCATGCGATGTAAAACTATTTTTGTCCAAAAGTACTCTGCTTCCTTCATCATCATACATATGATGTATAGAACCAAAATCAATCTTTTTTCCTCGTGGTTCTCTTTGTGTATATAAAACATTCCTTCCAAAACTTGCACATTCAATCACCGGAATACCTGATACCGATTTTTTAGGAAGTCCCATATAGATTGCAAGTTCTTTTCCACTTACAAGAGTTGACACTGTTGCGCTACTCTTTTCACCCTTAACATCTGCAATATCAAAAATCGGATGATTAAAAGTACTTAAATACGGAATTAAAGGCTTCGCTTCTTCTTTATCCCAAATGCTGATATGAGATACTTCTACAGATGAATGCTCACCCTGAATAAGTGACTTATATGTACTGGCAACAGATAAACACGTAGTATAATCATCGGAAAGAAAATATACACCACAATCATACATACCACAATCTTCGCATTCTTCGATTCTCTCAATTTGTAAATCAATTCTATCAAGAATAGATTTTATAGTTCTATTCTCATAGGATAACTGGAGGCCTTCCCCGTTGGTAGAACTAAGCGCATTCGCTATTGAATTCTGCCCACTAAGTGATACTGAAGTTCCATTTGTCTCTGTGGTTCCTTCTGCATTACTTTTATCTTCATGATGCCCATGCATATAGTGATAATCTGCAGACACACTTGCACCTACAGTTACTGCTGAGCCTGCCGATACTCCAAATCCCTGTGCACCAGCATGTACGCCAGTATTTTTTGATATACTTCCATTTACTCCTACAGAACCTCCTACTGTATGAGAACTATTAGTTCCTTTCGTAACTGTATGTGTTGTTGTTTTTGATGTACTTCTATTGACAGTCGATGTCACACCTTTCATAATGCTTTCAGTCATTGTCTTACCATTCGTATCATTAATTGTATACTCTGATTTTTCAAATGGTTTCAAAGCAGAATAAATCTCTTCATAGCCAGCTCTGATAGTTTCTCGTGTTACAGCAGATACCGGGTCCGCAATAATCATCACTGCACAATTTTTTCCTTTCAAAGAATCTGCCAGTTTTTCTAATCCCTGAACATATTGCTTATTTTCAGTATCATCCTCATCTTTTAATGACGCAATTCCAGTCACAGCAGATACACAGACATTCTTTTCAAATATACTCTGAACAATCTGCATTCTCTCGCTAGCATCTGAAATTTCTTTCAATTTACTTCCCGGGAAATTGGCTTCCATATTGCTAATCAATGCCGAAATCTGTTTTTCCGGCACAAATGGATCATTTGTCGTTTTACATACCGTTCCCAAGTACACATCTATCCCTATGCCATCACTCTTCAACAACATGACAATTGTTGCATTCTCATATAATGCCGTTGCATTATATGTTGTTGCAAGTTTATCTAATATATTTTCATCCTTATCAAAAACAACTCTTGTCAATTTTGAAAGCATGATGTTAGTTCCGACAACGCAAACTGGAATATCCGGCTTTTTTTCTGGTTCTGAAAAAGTAACATCATACGAAGGAATAAATACAGGTCTTTTTTCAATTTCAGATATGTATTTTCTCATAACTACTTTGTCCACTTTTTCCAAGGCAATATCCAACTCTTCCCTCTCACGGACATCTATATCTTTTTTTGCCATCTAAAACACTCCTTAAGATCTATGAAAGATAAAATAACAAATTACAATGATAATTCCTACTACAGCCAGAGCTATCCAAAAAAATGGGCTCTCAAACCATTTTTTGTCAGACAACCGTACTTTTTCTTCACCGTTACCGGTTGCTATAACGGTTTCCTCTTTTTTTATCTGCTTTTTTTCTTCAGCATTTTTCTTTTTTGTCTTTCCCAAAGTCGGTTTATTTTTATAAACAGAACAGCCAATCTTTCTTATAATGTCCAGCCTTTCTTTCGGTGCAAAATTATATCGAAGCCACAATAACTGCATCTGGAAATATTTTTCATCCCAGTCCCCTTGTTTTTCATATTCATTTTCTTGTTTTTCATACTTTTCTTCCAGATAAAGCGGTTCCCCATTTAATTTTTCGCTTGTTTTTCTAATATAATTACAAGCTTCTTCATACTCTGTTGTTGCAAATGTTGGATCAGAACCTATAATTCCTACCAATAACGCTCTTAAAGCACCTACATCCTTGCTGAGTATTGCTTTTTTATATGTCTCATTTGGATTAAAATACATAATCTACCTCCTTAAATCTGAGTATATGAAATTTTAGAAATCAGTTTGTCTAAATATGTTCTTTTGTCCTCTAATTTTTTCACTTCTGCTGCATAACCTTTCTCATCTGCAGCAATTTTAGAAGCCTCCTGCTTCATCTTAGAAATATCTTCATTTTTCTCCTTAATCATAGCTACAACTTTATCTACACGCTCTTTCGTATCCTCTTTTAATGCATTAATATCATTTTTATAAGCGAAACGTAATTCTTTAACATAATTATCAACTGCTACTTCTATTGGGTCAATATTGTCCGATACGTATTTAGCAATATCAATATACGTCTTTTTGACCGTTTCCGGTTCTTTTCTTGTCTGCCATGCCCAACCAATTGATTTAATAAAAAATTCAACTCCACAGTCCCATTCAATATGCCATTTTTTATTATTACTCACTTCCCGCGTTTCATAAATGGGTTCTTTAAATTCATCTTTATTTACAAGTGCTTGATATTCAACGGTATCTTTGAGTGAAAAATTACCAATATCCATAATTCCCATATTATCTAACTCGCTTATATATTGCACAAATTCTGAGTATAACTCTTCTGTTGCTTTTCTCTTTTCCGCTTTCACTGAAGTTACAGTATCTCTAATCTGCCCAGTTAATTTACTCATTTTAGATTGTATATTTTGTATAATTTCATTTCCTTTTTCTTTTTCAACTTCTTTTTTCCCTAAAATTAGCGGTGCAATATTGTTTTTAACTCCATAATATTGGGATTGAATTTCATCAATTTGTGGAATTGTATCTTTTATTTTATCAATCTTGTCTTTGACAAGAGACATTTTTTCATTGATGTATTTTAATTGAACTCTTTTTTGTTCTGCTTCCAGTTTTTCTGACTCTACCCATTTTCTTTACAAAACCGCATCGCTGTAATACTTTTTTGCCTGTTTAAGTGCCTCCACTTCAACTTTATTAAGCGAATCAAGTTCAACAATAATATCTTTAAAACAATTCAATAACTGACGAACTTTTATCGGATAAGCATAGCTTTTTATATACTCCTGAATAGCACTAGACAATGCTGGAACTCCAGAATGAATCTTTATTCTTTCTGAAATATCAATGTCACCGGAAAGTAATTTTTTGTAATTGTACTTTACTGATTCCGAAACAGCGCTTTGCTCTTCCAAACAATAGTTATGATAATCTGCATATCCATCTTTAATCTCAGCAAAATATGCATTAAAGTCATTACTCAATTCTGAAAGAGTATAATAATATATTTTACTGCAAAATTGTTCATAGTAATTATATAACTCTGCTTTTTTTGTCCCACTTTCCTTCAGTCCCGGTCTTGTAGTATATCCATTTACAACTGCAAGTGCTGGTCCTGACGAAATTGGAAATACTCGCGGATTAACGATATTTCGCCTTCTCTGTGAATTAGGGACCTTTGTGAGGTTAGCGATATAATTCTTCACATAATTTTGCAAACTTTCTCCTTCATTAGAATATGTCAATGAATCACACATATTCATGACAAATAAAAATCTGTCATTAAATGCACCTTCATCTTTTTCTGCTGACTCCTCAATAATATCCAAAAGCTCCACAATATTATCATCTTCC
>CAKSHI010000028.1 GCA_934457115.1 uncultured Eubacteriales bacterium
TGACTAATACATTTTCTGAAGTAGCTATTATAGTTGGTGCTGATTTTCATTGATTTTTTCGTATATCATAAAATCACAGTTTTAACTACCCCTGATATAGAAAGAGCCAGCTCATTTCTGAACTGGCTCTAAATATTATCTATCTTATACTTTTTACAAGCTTCTAAATATCTTCCACAGCTACCTGAATTTCTTCACTCATAGTCTGTATACTTTCCGATTGAGCTGAAATTTCTTCTGTAGTGGCTGCTATATTTGTAACCTTACTACTCATTTCCTCAATACTCTCAAGTAAATCTGTAATTGACCTTACACTAGCCTCTATCTTCGGAATTGTATCAGCTGACTGTACTTTATTTTGCTCGATTAGCTTCTTTGTGTTGTCTGATAAATCCCTAATACTAGATGCTACCACTGCAAAACCTCTACCTGCATCACCTGCCCTTGCTGCCTCTATCGAAGCGTTTAGGCTTAATAAGTTGGTCTGACCTGCTATATCTGAGATTTCTTCGTTACTGTTGTTATAATCTTTGATAAAATCTGAAAAGACTTCAAGACTACCCCTAATAGCTTGACATTTTTCAGAAATATCACTAACTACCTGAGTAATATTAGTTGCATCTTCAGCTGTAATTTCATTGGCTTTAGCTAAATCTACTATACTGGAATTAAGAAGATTGAACTGCTCAACTACCCCTGATAGCTTTTGATTATGTAATTCCTGTTCATCAAGATTTTTCTGATGTAACTCTGCTACTTCCTGCTTTTCTAAGTCAGCTACCTTTTTATTGTAGTAGATACAGTTGTCTTTATTGTTTACACCATTATGGATGGCTTCTACCATCATCTTACAAGTGCTATAACCACAACAGCTACAATTGATACATCTATCCTCTGTAGTTTCTTTAAGCAAACTGTTAAAGATTTCATTTTCCTCAACCTTGCTAGGAATGCTCACTTTTACAGATTTATCCTCGTAATTTCTACTGAAATCTTCAAGGTTTAAATCTGAGAACTGTCGGTCTAAAGCCTGCCATCTTTCATCATAAGTGAGTGAATTATTCCACGGATTAACTACCCCTGATTTATGAAAAATACCTCTTTTGACTGGTTCATTTACAATTAAATCTTTTGCTTTTCCAATAGCTAACTCGACAGTTACATCATCAATATTTTCATCAACTGCTGTACCTCGTAGACAACCTTTACTGCAATTCAATATATCTACTAAAAATGGTCTCTCATCCTTTCTATCAGTATAAGTATCAAGAAACTTATATGCTTCTGATGTTCCTTCTACTTGTAATACTGGTACATTGCCAAGAAAGAAATTAACGTTTTCTCTAAGACCACCTGGGTGTGGATAAAGGCTACCTAAGCCATAATCAATCACCTCATCATAAGCTTTGGCTGAATGATAACTACCCCTAATAGTACCTAATAATTTCTTAAATGTCACATTATATTTCACATAACCTTTAGTATTTTTATCCTTTATCTCATCACCTTTGGCTATACATGGACTGATGAAGCATAAATCCTCAGATACATGCTTATATTTCTTGAGGTATATTGCTTCACACATTAAAGGGCTCTGCAATGGCATTAACTGTTTGATAAGCTCTGGCTTGTACTTCTCGATGTAGTTAACAATTGCTGGACATGGCTGAGAAATAAGACCTGTCTTACCTGTTTTCTTGATATATTTAATATACAACCATGTGCATATATCAGCTCCATGTGAAACATTATAGATATCAACTACCCCTAAAGCCTTGAGATAACCATAAATCTGCTTGTAATCGTTAGGGTAATTAGCTACAAAAGCTGGAGCTACCAAAATACTTATTTTCTTACCAGCTTTTAAATCGGCTAAAAACTGCTCCGTATTATCTTCATAGTCTCTAGCACTATGCTGACAAGCTTTAAAACAAGCTCCACATTTGATACAAGCTTCATCATTAACATCAATAGAACTACCTCTTGACATGTTTGCAGTTAAAACTGGGCAACTCCGGATGCATTTATTACAACTGACACAATTTTCATTAGTAAATACCATAATTAAAATCAACTCCTTTCAAGATAAGAGGTAGCCTCAATGACTACCCCTGAAAATATGAAACATAAATATTTAATATTACTGAAAAACCTAAAGCTAAAACAAAGTAAACTATAAACTTTGTCATATACTTGTTGTGGTCTTTAGATGTCTTTTCTCCTTCACATATCAACCTATATAAGTTATAGAATACTTGAATGAAAGAAAAGACAGCTACCCCTATAAAGTCTAGTGCTATCATAGGCTGTAAGTTCCTAAACGAATACCTATATCACCTGAAACAGTAAAATCATGACCTAGACGTGCTACCATCTCAGCTTTCAAAGCTATTCTCTCCTGCTTTTGTTCCTGTATCCTGCTATAAACCAATGACCTTGTACTTGGTGGTAAATCTTCCATTATAGACTCAAACAGTAGTGAGCTAGGACTAATACATTCCTCCTTGCCTGAATCATCTACAAGGTAAATATTTGGGAAATACCAATTATATAAATAATCTCCAAGTTCCTTTGCTGGTCTAACTTCTACTATCATATATAAAACTCCTTTCTTTACTGTCCCTGATATTTACTCATCAAAAATAAGAAAATAAAGGTTAAAATGAATGCCTTATCACAAATCTTTACACCTACTTCCTTCATTTTCAAAGCTACATTTACAAGCTTTCTTCTATCCTTTTTTATACCTACTGCAAGTATAATGTAACCAAATAAAATACCTCCAAAACAAATTGCAATAGATACCCCTGCTAAAATAGCAAATATAATCATTAATACTTTTGTTGTCATATGACCACACTCCTTTCAAAAAGACATAATTTTTGCTGTCACAAGGGTTATATCGAGATTGCGTATTTTCGCTCAAAACTTAAATAACTTTTATTACTTGAATTAAAAAAGACACTAAGCTATTACACTTAGTGCCTTGATAACTACCCCTTAGAAAGGACATAACTTTTTACCTGTCACTGGATGAATCATAAATCCTTGCTCATCTAACTTGTAATCTGGAACTTTTAAGTGATTGTCTTTGAAGTATTGCTCAAGATTATATCTGTAGTAATACCAAGCATTATCACTTGCATACCTAACTACATGTTTATAGATTGCTTCATCGAAACTGATTTGACCTGTTCGCTCAAGGTCTAGTATATCTAAGTCGTTTCTCCTATCTTTTAGGAAATCATACATATAGTAATCATCTTTAATGGTATTCCTAAGATAATCTGTTTCTGCTAAATAGGCTAACTGACAGGCTTCTATCTCTGTATGAACACAACTATAAGGATACAATCTTTTATAATTTAAACCTATAGAAACTCGAAAATCTTTATACTTATCTAATATAATGTAACCTCGTGATGGTCTATTAAAAGCATTTTGCTGTATAGTAATCTCATTCAAATTGTTATTTATATTATCAATTTCTAATAGGTTTGTATGGTCAATACAATCTGGATGGTAACCTAGATATTTGTAGGCTAACCCCTGATGAAGACTTAAACGCTTATGATTATATGCTGAACCTATACCAACACATACGGAAGTATACTTTCCATTCTTAGAAAGACACCAAGTATAACTGTCGACTATATCTTCATCCTTAGCATCTACATAGAAATGCCCTCCTTTGGGAAATTTACTCGTAGGTTTTGTGTAGACCTTCAAAATATCTGTGCCATCCTGTTGCCTGTATTGTTCTTTCTTTACTACTGCCATTAAATCACCTCCATTGATTTATAGAAGAGATAATTTAATATTTAGATATTTGACATAAACTGAAATAACTTTTATTACTTAAATAAAAAAAGACACTAGATTGTTTTAACCTAGTGTCTTAAAGGGCTGATAACTACCCCTGAAAGATTTAATTTGTAGATTTGTTATTTGCTATAAGCTCTGTAAGGACTCTTAATAATTCCTTATTTGCCTTGATATTTTCGTATGTTTCTTCACTTATATATTGAGGAATCATACTCATAAAGCGATATAACTGGTCAACAGTAACATAATTATACACACCATCAGTTACATTAGCCTTTAAAGAATGCCCTACGATACGCTTAATTATATTTTCTGGTAAACCACAAGCATATGCCATTGTAATGAAAGTAACTCTTGCACAATGCATCGTTCTATCCTTTATACCTAGATACTTCATAATCACCTCAAAACGATGCCTATACTTATCAATAGTAACATGAGTACCTGTTGTAGAAAATCTATCGTTAAAAAGCCATTGACTACCCATTTCAATAGCCTGATTATATCTTTTCTCTATAAGTGGTTTAATTAACGGATGTATCGGCACTTTTCTATTTGTACCTGCTTCAGTCTTTCGACCACCTTGCATATAATTTTCATCTAAATGAATGTCCTTTACTTTTAAATCAGTAATCTCAATAGGTCTCCAACCACTATAAATCTGAATCAAAATCATATCCATAAAAGGAAACTCATCAAGATTTTTCCAGAATAACTTAATCTCCTCATTTGAAAAAGGTATCTTAATCTTTTTCTGATAGTCTGCCTCCTTACGCATGTCTTTCACATCAAAAGACCTAGCATAATTTGTAGTTAAGATTTTATAACTTACTGCATAATCAAGCATCAAATTAAACATAGACTTGATACGCAATTTAGTATTGATTGAAGCAAGCTTATATTCAACTTCACTACCCCTGATTACTTTACGTTTCCCCTCTTTCATAATCTTTTCAATATGACCTCTACCTAGTCTTTGTATAGGTAACTTCTTTATATCATCACAATATGACCATGCAGATGTAACACTTCGCACTGCACTAGGAGCTATCTTTTCAAAATACTCTTTACTCCAAGCATTATATAAATCCTCTACAGTCTTTATTTTAGCACCTAAATCATATGGACTTTGTAGATAGTTAGCTAATACTATCTCAGCCTCTTTTCTGGTATCGTATACCCCTAAGCTCTTACTTATTACTTTAGTCTTGCCTGTAACCTCATCAAATTCAATACCAGTGGTAATTCGAACTCGATACCGCTTCTTACCTTTACTTGTTTTATAATCACTTATACTTCCACTACCATTACCTCGTTTAACCATGATAATACCTCCTTATATTTAATTATAATGTTATAAAATATATGTAAGGACTAAGCCGATAACTTGAAATATCATATAACTTAGCTATTCTAAGTAATAATGTAATAGGTCTTTGGCAGTATAATTTTCATGGCAAACAAGTAATATCTCAAAGTCAAATACCCTGCCAAACACTGTCAAACAGTAAACAAAACAAGAGCCTATCACACCGAATTTAACCGATGTGATAGGCTCTAAATACCATTTTTATAGGGTTTGATAGGTCTTGATTAGAAACGACCTGCTTCACTTGCTTCCTGAACAGAAACGGCAACTGCTACTGTAGCACCAACCATTGGGTTATTACCCATT
>CAKSHI010000029.1 GCA_934457115.1 uncultured Eubacteriales bacterium
ACCTCATTAATGTAATATCATTATTGACAATAACACTTATGAGTTGTATAATTACATCAATGAAACGTAAAGATAGGACTACCACACACTTTTATATGAAAAAGTGGTTTAATTACTTAACCTCTTGCTCTAAATTTTCAAATAGAGGAGAGTTAAAGAAATCCATAATCGATATCTCAAGTCCATCACATAGCTTTTTTATTGTGGAAATGGTAGTACTATTATTACGTCCACTCACGATATTATTTATTGTAGATTGTGTAACACCACTGATTGTACCAAGTTTATTGACAGTTATACCGTTTTCACTGCATAATTCGAGTATTCTCATTTTTACAGCTGTGCCAATATTCATTAAAATCATCCTAACTAAAAAGAGTTAGTTTTATCCTATCCCATAAATATTAAAAAACTTAACTCTTTTGAGTTGATTTATTTACCTTCCTAATATATAATTAACTCAATAAAGTTAGGAGGATTATATAAAATGAAAAATGAAAATCACAATGAATTGAATTATGAAGAATATAATTCTAATGAATTATTTGAAACAGTTTACTATTTAAGCATAGGACAATATGATTTAACAAAACTTGATGGTTTAGCAAAAACATTAAGCGAATTTATAAAGGATGAGGTTTGGAGACAAGAGGGTGCATGTTACCATTGTATGCAAAGAATAAATAATACTTCTAGGCTTATAAAAGAAATGGAAGATGAAAGTCAAAAAGATAATACAAATTATGTTTATGATGAAAACTTAACCTATGACTTAAACGACGCCTTCAATGATTACTGTTATAAGCTATGTGAGGTTATGTTTAATCATGGTTTAAAAATAGGAGGGTTTTCAAAGAGATTAATTAAAGATATTTTTAAAGATGGCATACAACCTTAAATAAATTATATACTGATACATCAAACCCCCCGCGCCCAATTAAGAGTGCGGGGGGTTATTTATAAAAAAAGGACCGTGCCCAATATTTGAGCACGGCTGATATATCATAAAAACCTAATAGGGGTCACTGGTGCTGGTGGCCGGACTTGAACCGGCACGGTGTCGCCACCGAGGGATTTTAAGTCCCTTGCGTCTGCCTATTCCGCCACACCAGCGAGTAACTACAATTAAAATTATAGCATAAACCTGTTTTCGTGTCAATAGGCAATACCAAAAAAATTTTAAAAAATTTCTCTATGTAAAATATTAATATTTTGTTTACATTTATTTAAATAAAAATTATTTAAAATGCACCATAATATGAGTCCTAAAGTAATGTTTATGCCCCAAATATCGATGAATAGGCACAATACACAATTATTATTACGACTCCTTTACTAAAATATAATATTTGTTTTAAAAAATCATTGACAAGTTTCACTATATGGGTTACAATAATATTGCAGAAAAGGAAACGATATGTAAACAAATGTATTTTAGAAGTACAATTATACGAACAATTCTCCTTTTGCTGTAATATAATAATATAAACAAGCCTATTGGAGGTGGTAAAAAAAGTTGAACTGTAATATTTTGGTTAATTTATCAATTGTAAGGTAACGAACGGTTATTTGTTTTTGGAAAAGAGGTAATATTATGTTGGAATTGGTGGTGGCTTCAATTGATTGGGTAAAAATATTGGATGTTTTAATTGAAATTCTTCAGATGATATCTGCAGAACTCACAGGTTGAAACTTGAAAAATCAGTTGGTTATTTGAATTTAGTGCGTTTTTTGTTTAAAAGAAAGAAGTGGTCATTTGTTAGCATTTATGCTTACATTATCATGGAATTGGTCTGGATTCTTTAATGTGCTTAAGGCTTTTTATACTTTTGCAGTTTCTCTGTACAAGTTTGTGACTGCCTAAAATAATTATATTTAGGAATTTTAATTTGGATTTGTTTTTTGTTTAAAAGAAAGAAGTGGTTTATTTGTCAACACTTATGCTTACATTATTATGGAGTTGGTCCGGATTCTTTAGTGTGCTTAAGGACTTTTGTAATTTTGCGAGTGCTCTGTTCAAATTTTTGAATATGTAAAATAACTATATTTAGGAACTTTAATTTGGATTCGTTTTTTGTTTAAAAGAAAGAAGTGGTTTATTTGTCAACACTTATGCTTACATTATTATGGAGCTGGTCTGGATTTTTTAGTGTGCTTAAAGACTTTTGTAATTTTGCAAATGCGCTGTTTAAGTTTTTGAATATGTAAAATGAATTGTATGATTTGGTGGTAATTAGTATTAGTTTCGGTAGATTTTTTTGGAAAAACCAAAATATTATATGTTTTGACTTTATGGGGACTAGTCTTATAAAGTCCCCATAGCAATACTATGAAAAGAAGGGGTAGAAATGCTTGCTTTAGCTATATCTTCAGGTCTCGGTAAGGCCCTCACAATTATATTAAAAGCATTGCTAATTATAATACAAGCTATTATGGATTAGCGTATTTAGTAGCACAATAATGAATAAATTGTAGTTTTATTAATGAACAATATATTTATTAAGATTTGTACTATTTGCAGTTTTCTTGTTTTCCAAAATAATTAAAATTACTTGTTTTCGATATATTATTGTTTATAATTTAGATTGAAAATTATAATCAGTTAAATAAGGTTAATAAGACTGATTCTCGAATATAGATTGTCAGCCGTGCATATGGCGAATGCAATTAATTTTATACTAAGTTTTCACAAAATCATCAGTTGCAGCTGGTGATTTTGCTTTGTAATCAGACTAAATCGTCGATGTTGTCGGCAATAAACGCAAAATCTTTCAAGGTAAGTTTTTCAGCCCTTACCCTTGGATCCATATTACCCTTTGTCAAAATATCTATTATCGCTTCTTTCTCTATATTAAAGTAAGAAGCTAAACAATTTTGAATGGTTTTACGTCTTTGTGAAAATCCTGCTTTTATAACCTTAAATAATAATTCTTTGTTTTTTACCTCCACCGGAGGTTTTTTTAGTATATTGAGTTTTATGACTGAAGAATCGACCTTAGGTGCAGGCATAAAACTGCCCCTTGACACTTGAAATAGTATTTGTGGCTCGGCATAGTAGCTTATGGCGACACTTATAGCTCCTGCCTCTCGACTTCCAGGACGAGCACATATTCGGTCGGCTGCTTCCTTTTGAACCATAACAGTTAGACTCTCTATGGGTAGTTCCTCCTCCAAGAACCTCATGATTACGGGAGAAGTTATGTAATATGGCAAATTTGCGCACACAAACACGGGCATATCGCTAAATTCTTCTTTTAGAATTTTTTTAATATCGATTTTAAGGATATCCCCATTAATAATTTTTATATTGTCGAAGTCGCTCAAAGTCTCGTCAAGGACGGGTAAAAGACCTTTATCAAGTTCTATCGATACAACTTTTTTAGCCCTTTGGGCGAGTTCATAGGTCAATACTCCAATCCCGGGACCTACCTCCAATACTCCACCCTCTTTGGAAACACCGCAGTTTTCCGCCATTTTAGGGCATACGCTTGGATTTATTAGAAAATTTTGACCTAAAGATTTCGAAAAATTAAAACCATAATTTTTTAGAATATCTTTAATCGTTGATATATTAGAAAGGTTGTTCATAAAGCCTCCAAAAAAAATATTGTACTTTAATATTGTATCATAAACATTTATTGTTTTACAGGGCGGTGTAACCACAAGTTGACAACCATAGGAATTAGATTTATAATATTACCAATAAATATAAAAATGGCCTGCAAGGGTAATATCACTTGCAAGCCGTAAAAAATCTATTATAGGAGGTTGATTCGTGAAAATTAGAAGTTTATCAAACAAGAAATTTAATTAGTGGATTCCCTTCTACTTAAAAATAAATACCGAAGGTAGGACTGTCGTGCTGGAACCACGCAGCCCCTGCTTTGGGTGGAATAAGCACCTTACACAACCGGAAATCCGGCACCAACGGTAGATTTAATTATACTATACCCCTACCCTTATTTCAAGAGGACCAACATTGGGGCAAGTCACAAGACAATTCGTACTTTGGTGTTTGGACGAAGGATTCCAATCTTTGCATCACTTTTTGTGGAATACAGTCGTGCGTAAGGTCAATACATTAATTTGTACACCTCGTGCGGCTATTTTATTTTTCGAGGGGGATCCGGGCAGTGCGGGCTCTCGAAATTTTTTGGGGGCTCCGTATCTCGCCTAAACCCCAATTTCACAGGAGGTTGAAATATATTATGAGCACATTTTTCAGTTTATCTAACGATGGTACAGGGCAGTGAAAAAATACATATCCTCAAGAGAGGAACTCGCCCAAAGATTGAGGCATATTCGTATATATTGGGACTATAGTCAACTACAAGTCTCAGATTACCTTGGTGTAGAGAGGTCGACTTATTCTTATTACGAAGCTTCTAAAACATTACCCAGTATTTTTATGTTAATTAGACTTAGTTACTTCTACAATATAGACTTAGGATACTTTATCGATAACAACAATAATAGATTCAAAAAGAAACTTATTGATTTCGA
>CAKSHI010000030.1 GCA_934457115.1 uncultured Eubacteriales bacterium
TGGTCAAAGACCAGATTGTATCCGGGGTTTATACAAAGGGAGATTTGTTGCCAAGTGAAAAAGAAATGATTGACAATTTGGGGGTCAGCCGCATTACTGTACGGAAAGCGTTATCGATTCTGTCTGATATGGGTTATATCCGAACAGAAAAAGGACGTGGAAGCGAAGTGATTCTGGATGTGGAAGATTTGTTGGCACGTGGCAAATTTTCAGAAGAGATGAACGAATATCGCAGACTATGCATGGAAGCAACACAGATCCGGATTCTGTTAGAGCCGGAGATTGCAAGACAGGTTGCGATAAAGGCGACAGACGAGCAGCTTGCATCTTTGCGCATCTGGGAGAATCATATTCGGATGAAAAATCCAACGAATGAATTTCATTTGGCACTTGCAGAAATACTGGGTAATCAGGAACTTGTAGAAATGTTGCAACAATTAATCGAGGTAGAGGAGTCAAAAGCGCCCAAAGATATGGTGTTGCCAGAACAACAGGAAAAGGCTGCTCAGACACTAAGTTTACAACATCAGAAGATTTTGAGAGCAATCGAGGCGAGAGATGCGGAGTTTGCATATTTTTACATGAAAGAACATGAAAAATATGCAGAACAGATGTATGTAGATTATTTCAGACGTGTTATGACATAGTATATGCAGGGAATCCAGATAATCTGGAAATAATATAGCAAATTGTATTCATAAAAGTTAAATATCATAAAAGGATAACAAGAAAGGAAGTATAGAGATATACTTCCTTTCTTGTTATCTAATTCTATAGATAGACATAATAGCATGAAAATGTTTATAGATGATGTTCGTTAATTTTTTGTGCAATACTGTCAAAAAAACAACGTATTTATTATGCGATAATACAGAAAAGGCGGGAAAAACTTTTATATAATTGATTAAATAGGGTAAATATGTTATGATATATAACAAGTTGAGAGTACAAAAAAGAAAGGTAGGTCAAGAGAAAAATGTATAATTTTGACAAAGTAGTCGACCGCAGAGGTACAAGTAGTATTAAGTGGAACGTACAATGGGATTTTGGTCAAAAAGACGGACTGCTTCCGTTCTGGATCGCAGATACGGACTTCGCATCTGAGCCAAAGATTCTTGAGGCAATGAAAAAAAGATGTGATCATCCGATTTTTGGCTATGCGGATCCATGGGATAGTGTGTATGATGCTATCCAGGGATGGTGGGACCGCAGACATGGATTCCATGCAGAAAAAGACTGGATGTTCATCAGCAGTGGTGTAGTAACCAATATTTACTTTAATATGCAGATGCTCGTTCCAAAGGGAGGGAAAATTCTTGTATTTACACCGGTATACGATCCATTCTTTGCAGCAATCGAAAACAGTGGACATGAATTAGTAGCCTGTCCAATGGATCATGTTGATAATTACTTTACTATCAACTATGAAAGATTCGAAGATGAACTGAAGAATGGTGTGAAAGCTGTTATGTTCTGCAACCCGCATAATCCGGTTGGACGTGTGTGGACAGAGGAAGAGCTTCGTAAGCTTGTTGAATTGTGTGTGAAATATGATGTATATCTTTTCAGTGATGAAGTACATGCAGACTATGCTTTGACACGCAACTATACAACACTTGGAAAGTTCCCGGAGATTTATGACAAACTGATTATTTACACAGCAATCAGTAAGTCATTTAACATGGCAGGTCTTGTATCTTCTTGTCTGATCATTCCAAATGTTGAATTAAAGAAACAGGTAGTTGCGGATTTTGAGTCTCGCTGGATGTTCGGACCATGTGACCTTGCATTTACAGCAATGGAAGCGGCTTATACATATGGTGACACGTGGATGGATGAGGCACGCGCTTATGTAAAAGCAAATGCAGATGCCACAGAGAAATTCATTGCAGAGAGAATGCCGAAAGTTCAGGTTACAAAGCATGAAGGAACATTCCTGATGTGGCTGGATATGAACTGTTATGGTCTGACAAGTGAAAAGATTACAGAGATTCTTGCAAAAGAGTATGGAGTAGCGCTTGGAGATGGCAGCCACTATGGAAAAGAAGCAGAAGGATTTATGAGATTTAACATTGGCTGTGCAAGAGAGACTTTGATGAAAGGTCTGGAACTGATGGCAGCAATGTATGATAAGTATGTGAAATAGGAATGAGGAGAACATTATGGGTGAAGAGAAGAAACAGGGAGAACTGAAAAAAGTTCTTGGCTTTGGGGATTTGATGGGAATCGGTATCGGACAGATTATCGGTTCAGGTATTATGTCACTGACAGGTATTTGTATTGCGCTGACAGGAGCAGGAACACCATTTGCATTCCTGACAGCAGCACTTCTTGTTTTATGTCCAAACATGGTTCTGGCTGTACTTGGAGCAGCAGTACCGGCGACAGGCGGTATGTATACATATGTACGTGATTACATCGGAAGAAAGACTGGATTCTTTTATCTGGCACTTCTGGTAGCAGGACAGTTAGTCCTTGCAATGTTTGCGATTACGTTCGCAGTTTACATGCATGATCTGCTTCCAGGAACAAATCAGACAGTTGTAGCATTTGTACTTTTAACAGTTTGCTTTATTATGAACCTTCTTGGTGTTGAGATGGCTGCAAAACTTCAGAACATCCTTGTTATTGTTCTGGTAGCTGCAATGGCATTATTCATCATCTTTGGACTTCCAAAGGTTGACTGGTCAGCATTTGACAGCATCGATAAAATTATGCCAAACGGATTTATTAACTTTATGACAGGTGCGAGCCTTCTTACATTTGCAACAGGCGGAGCTGAGTTCTTAAGTGAGCTTGGTGGAGAGATGAAGAATCCTGGACGTGACCTTCCGAGAGCAATGATCGGCTGTACAGTAGCAGTAGCTGTTATCTATGCATTTATCGGAGTTGTAGCAGCAGGAGTCCTTCCGGTTGACCAGGTTGCAGGCGAAAGCTTATCACTTGTAGCAAAAGAGATCTTCTCAAAAGGATTATATGTATTCTTCGTAGTTGGTGGAGGAATGTTCGCAGTAGCATCTACACTGAATGCAAGTTTTACATGGGTAACAAAAGGTCTTCTTGTTGCAGCTGAGGAAGGCTGGCTTCCAAAGAAAGCAGCATATGTTGGAAAAAGAGGAACACCGGTTGTACTGCTTACAGTATTTTACATTATTGGTGCAATTCCGATTCTTACAGGCATGAGCCTTGAGACAATTTCAAGACTTGGTAATGGACTGAGCCTGATTTATGTATTATTCCCAATTGCTACAGGATATCTGATTTATAAGAAAAATCCAGAAGCTATGGCAAAGTCACCATTCAAAGTTGGAAAAGTTCCACTTTACATCTTTACAACAATAGGTCTGATTGGATATGTAATTGCAGCAGTTTTGAACTTTGCTGATATTCAGAATGCATGGCAGATGATCGTTGTATTCTTTGCAATCGTAATTATCTATGCGTTTGTAAGAGAAAAGAAAGTAAAAGATATTGTTGGAGAAAAATAAAACAATGCCGGAAATCATAAATGTGGCACATTTATGATGGGGGAAGGGATGCCAAAAAGCAT
>CAKSHI010000031.1 GCA_934457115.1 uncultured Eubacteriales bacterium
GCAGTATATACTATAGCTGAGTAGACACCGCTTATTTTATCACAATTATTTCACACTGGTGGTTTGTATAGACAAAGCCTTGGCGAACATGCTGAAATCATGTAGATGATTTTGTCCATGCAAGGTATCTACTTAGTATACTCATGAGGCAAGCAAGCTAGTGCATACAGAGGCAAAGATATCCGTGCTTTCCCTGAAAACTTCTGATAGGCCCCAGCCTGTACGACAATACCTTTCATCAACAAATCTTCAAGGACAAAACTGGTGATAATCTTAGCACATGTCGTACAATTTAACCTCTGGGCTATCTCAGCTTCTGATAGTGCACAATCTGCGTCATGAAGGACTTGTATTATTTCAGCATGTGACCTTGAGATATTCACGTCTCAGTTTTTGAAACATTTGTTTCCTTATTCGACGGACGCATCGGCTGATAAATAAATCCATAGCATCCCGGCGGCCATTCTCGACGCTCTCTATCAGCCATCCTTTCTGCTGCCGACTTAATTTTTGCCTTGAGTTCTTTCTGTGTTTTCATCTGTAAACACTCCTTCTTTTATTTTTCCAATGACAAGCAATAGTGCTGCCATTGTGTTTCCAAGTGTTATTCCCTTTACGGCGCTAATAAAGGATAACATGTACAGTACTATTGCAGATGCAAGAAGCAGCACCATACGTTGACGCGCTTTAACTCGTCCAGCTTGTAGTTCTGCTTCGTCAAAATGTATATTTGAGTTGTTTACAGGAGCAAACGCAAATACAACTATTGCTGCTACCACATTAACCACGCATATTGAGCCTATAGTATTCAGTTTTGGCAGAAACCACAGCACAAAACACAGCTCCAATATGAGTGACCACGCTATACAGCTCACAATGGTTTTGGCATGATAGCCGTTAGTTCGCACTCGCAAAAAATAGAAACTACATAAGTACATTACTGCTGTCCATATGTCGGATAAAGCTATTGCTATTATTAAAAAAGGAATTGCGGTAAAAATGGTCAAAATTCTCTTCTCAAGACCATATGCAAACCATTCTTTGTCGCAGGCTTTTACTACCCCTTCTGTGACGAGCTTAGCAGTTACCATATCCATCAACTTTTGCACTATCGCTCCACCTCTTATTTACAAATATACTATAGCAACTTGTATTTTCCAGTAATTCGACACAAGAGGGGAATTTTACAGCGCAAGAGGGGAAAAAGCCATCCTTTCTCATGAAAAGGATGGCGTTTTCCCCTCTTTATTGATTTGGTATTTCGGCAGCGAAGTTGAACCAGCCATTTAAATATTCCATAGCGCTCTCGCCATTTTGCAAGGCTAAGACTCTCTGCACACCTGCCAAGCCAAAACCGTGTTCTGCTTTAGGCTCCTTAACGGTCTCAATTTGGCCATCTACTATTCTCACTGGCGGCGATGTGTTTTTTATGGATATGAACAAAGCGTTGTCCTCTAAAAGCACTGTACATATAATAGTCCGCTCTCCATCCAAACGTTCACAGGCTTCGATCGCATTATCTAACAGGTTTGATAAAAGGACAACGATGGAATCAATACTTATAACTATCGTTGACAGATCGTTCACAGTCAACTGAAAATCAATATTTTTCTCTCTCGCAGTATGATATTTCTCATTAAGTATGGCATCTATTACAGCATGGCCGGTATTAGCCGCGAATATTCGCAATGTGTGAGCCGCCTGAATTTGCTGTATATATTCTTTTGCTTTTTCCACGTTATTTTGTTCCAAAAGCCCATGTACGGTTTGCAATTGGTGCTTGAATTCGTGCGTTGCCGATCTCTGGGCTTTATAGCTTTTTTCCAGTGCTAGATAACTATTCGTCTGCAGCTGCATACTTTGGTTCAGCATAGCAATTTGCTGCTCTGCTCTAGAGGCTCTATCTAGGCTTGTCATCAGATATATTATTAGAACGTTTGATAGTCCAAGTATAATACTGAATACGATTGCACTGACAGATAAATCGCTTTGGTCTTTATATGTATTAAAAATCACGCATAGCATTGCAAGACTTATTATTGGAAAAAGCATCGTGAGGAGCAACCTTTTGTTGCTCAAAATAATAGGTTCTTTCTTGTTGCGAAAATATGAAAGACTCCACGCGCCAAACAGAACAACACATTTACTAGCTGTGCCGACAATCGTATACAACCACTTTTTCCATACCAGCTCCGAGACGGACAATCCTAGGATAAACGATACCCCCGAAAGCATAATCGTTTCAGCAATTCCAATAATGAAAAGCCATGTCGCAACAAGTATAATGCGAACATACCATGCTCCGGAAAATGTCAGACTGACTGCCAAAAATGCAATTATAAAGGAGAGCAGCATTTTTATATACAAATTATTTTGAAAAAAATCTCCCGTGAGATTATTCAAAATAAAAGACACACACAACGCACATACAAACGCGGCTACTGTTTGCTTTAAGCCGATTTTTTGCTTCAAAAAGGCTTTACACGCAAAGAACAGTGCCATAGATTCTATACACAGCCAAACTGCCGAAATAGCATATTCCACTCAGCGCGTCCCCTTCCACAACATATATTTCTTACGGCAAACAGGATACATTTTATTGCTTACTCTCAATTTAGTAC
>CAKSHI010000032.1 GCA_934457115.1 uncultured Eubacteriales bacterium
CTCATCAATATATTTAATAGCCTCTGCTATAAATTGTCCGTCAACTTTTGGGACTGCCATGATAAGCACCTCCATTTAAATGAATATACAGAGTTTATTATATCACTAAACGAGTGTTTTGACACCCACAATCGTTAAGTGGCGCTAACACAAAAAGGCACCCAGACATTTCTGCCTAAGTGCTAATTTTATAACTCACTACACTACTTTGAACATATTCTGTTTTAATGGTCTATCATCCTTATCTGAAAGTCCCATCTCTTTTCTAGCATCTTCCATACTCTGCATTTCGCTGTTGAAAAAAGACTCAGAAGAATAAATAGCTACCCAGTATCCGGCACTTTCCATGATTATCACTAGATTCTTAACCCGATTGTTACTCATAATCCGTTGTCTTATAATAATAACTTTTTACAATATACTTAGGAGGTGCTTATATGCTTCAACAACAATTTGGTCAAGTTATCAAACAATATCGATATAAACTAGGCTTAAGTCAAGAAAAATTCGCTTTAAGCATTGATATGGATCGTACATATTATGCATCTGTTGAAGCGGGGAAAAGAAATGTGTCTTTATGTAATATTGCAAAAATTTCCAAGGGACTAGGTATCCCCATTTCGACACTATTTATGAGCATTGAAAAACTTGATACTGAAATGAACGGAGATTAGAATTTATGATACAAAATGATTTATCTATTATCCAACCGATTATTGAAAAATATTATCATTCATTTTCAACCAAAACCTATAGAACTGAAAATAACGATCATGATTTTTTGATGGATTTATTTAATATCACCCCAGAATTAAAACGACAAAATCGTCAATATTGGGGACGAGAATTAGGTATGCTATGGCAATTAATGGTTGTAGAGCTAGCAAAAGCTCATTGTGGTGCAAATTTTCGACCTGCTCTCAGATTTGGAAATGATGAACCTTGTGATTTAATTATTGGGAATGATGCCATCGATACGAAATACAGAATCGGTTCTGGTGATTCTGGCACTTTGAAAAAATTTAAACAATATGGTCATCTCCTTCGTGAACAAGGATATCGTCCTGTATTTTTAATAGTTCGAGATGACAACCTTCCTGCCGCAATTACAGCCTGTATTAATGGTGGATGGACAATATATACAGAAAAAGATTCTTTAAATTATCTTCGTCAACAAACAGGTGTAGATATTTCAACGCTCCTAAACACTTTTGGTTCTAAATACTATTTATAAAGATATGCCCTATTTTTTAGGGCATATCTTATTCCTATCTCAAATCATTTAGTCTCTTGATTGCAATATCTATATACTCCGAACATATTTCAATTCCCAAATAAGGAACCCCCATTTTTTTGCATGCAACAGCAGTTGTTCCACTTCCCAAAAATGGATCAATCAAAATATTATTATTATCAATAGGCATTGTCAATTTAATAAGTTTCTCTATTAAATCTAAAGGTTTTACAGTACAATGAATATTATAATCTTGCAAATCATCACGCTTTATATTTTCTATGATATTTGACTGAAATCCTTCTTCTGATTTTGCATTAAACAACCCAACATTATACTCTTTAAGCGTATTTATATAATTATTAACCAATGGCTTTTGTACAACGCTTATCGCTTCCCATTCATTTCTTAAGCAACTATGCCACCCTTCCCATTTTTCATAATCTTTATATCCCATTTTTTCTAATTTTTTTGAGACATTTAATCCTTTGGGTATTCCGCTTTGCCGTCTCCATACAATAATGTCTCTTGCATAAAAACCTACATTTTCCATTGATACTTGAACTTGTGCAATTGTCCTAGTACTATTAAAAATTAAAACCAATGCTCCAGGCTTCATAATTCTGAATAATTCATGTCCCCATTCTTCACACCAACTTTCATACTCTAAAATATTATCTCTATTTTTTTTGTACCAAGCTGCATTTCTCACTCCACCGGCTAATCCACTCCCATATGGAATATTTTTTACTAATGTAGATGCGGAATCCTTAGCTCTACTTTTTCTTCGTTCAATTTCTTCTTTATCCCAGTTTCTCCCAATAAACTCATAATTATATGGCGGATCTGTTATGCAACCTGCTATGCTTTGATCCGGTATTTTCTTCATAATTTCTATACAATTTCCTAAATAAATTTTATTTTTTAAATCCATATATGCTTCTCTTCTCTGTATATTTTTGTTAAATATTTTTGGATTAAATATATGAGCATTCTGTAAACGTCTATCGCTTATTATAGCATAATCTACCTTAATTTTCAAAGCGATGTAGCGATAACCTATTACTACTAAAAATTTGCCCATATATTTTAGTAGTCTAGACCATAGTAATTTTAAGGCTTTTCGCCATATTCTGCTCTGTGTTGCCCCAGTCTGCAAAGGTATACATTATCATAAAACTGGCGTGCCGTGGCAGAGGAAAAGTACTCTAATCATAAAATTTTCCTATCTTAAATGCCCTGTAATGCCGAGTTTTGCAAGGTTTTATCAGCTTTTTGGGACATCGTATTTTTCTTGTTTATAACTACACTTTTTGCAAAATACTTCAAAATGGTGCAATTCAAAGCAATGTGTAGTA
>CAKSHI010000033.1 GCA_934457115.1 uncultured Eubacteriales bacterium
ATTCCAGTCGCTAATCTATACAAAAATGTAGCAAGGTATTTGTTGATTGTGCTTCAAGTCCACAAATATATTTATTTGTAATAGGTAGAAACACGTTTTTTCTAAAGATAAAAAAAGAGTAGCTCCGAAGAACTACCCCTGATTTAGCTTATTAATTATTTCCTTTTGCCGTCTAACCTCATCACAGATATTATCTAAATGATTTGCAACAGCATCATCAAATTTTATAAACCACTTATACAAATCTAATAACTTTTTGTATAGATATAAAACTAAGATAGCTAAAGCAATCACTACCCCTGAAAGAATAATAATCATTTAATCACCTGCCTCTTTAATGAATAAGATTTGTATACTTGTGTGTACTTACTCTGATTTGAATATTGTCTGTGATACCTTTTTCTTCATAGAAATTATTTAGCTTTCCCTCATCTACTGCTTTGATAAAATCAGATAAAAAAGAGATAACTTCTTGAAAACTCTCTATTGTAGAATCATCATCTACAGTAACCTCGATTGAATGTTCCTCTAAATCATCACCCTCTTCGAAAACATCACCTATATAATTAGCAACTGATTGATTAGGTGCTTCATATAATCTATCCTTGATATAATTAAGGTCACCTATAACATTATTACAAAAACTGCTTCTGTATAATAAGTTATCTATATTTATAATCCTACGAATCAAACGCTCTAGTTTAGATAGACTACCCCTGATAGGCTCTATACCTGAAGCATCAAGCTTATAAGACTTTAAACCTTCATATGCTTTTGTTATACACTCAAGTTCTTCTTCCATACGGTTACACTGGTTCATATAAGCATGAGATTTTTCATCTGCATTATAATAAAGACTTTCATATGTATGAAAGTTGTTATCTGCTTCATAAAAAAGTCTTTTGTACTTATGGAGCTTAATCACTACCCCTGAAAGAGCTAAAATTAAAAAGATTATTATTGACATCATATAAACCTGTAAATCGCTTAAATTAACTGTAAAACTCATAACTAATCACCTACCTCTTATAATCATGTTCCAACAAATACACAAAATCATAAGGATTTAACTCCTTAACCTGAGCTAAAACCTGCTCTACTGACTTTGAATTTTCAGTTATTAAAGACTTAAAAAATACCTTAGCTTTTTTTCTTGTTTCTGAATCAGCAGAATCAGCATATTTAACTGACTTTCCATTATCTATACATTTTTGTTCATAAGCTTTATACCTTTCAATTGCCTGTACAAATTCATCTGATAACTCTTTGCTGATAGGAAGATTAAAAGCTATTCCTGAAGAAGTTTGAACTGGTTCCTCAACTGGTGCTACAAAATCCTCTTCAATACTTGGTTCCTCGAATGTTTTCTGCTCATCAATAGAATAATCATCAACTTCTCCATCAGCTAAGCTGTTTACAAATGAAGCCTCATTACTGAGAATAAAATCTGATATATTTTCCTTTGCTTCTCTGTACTTATCTGCAAGACCAGTAGATGAAATATCTTCTAACTGTTTCTTTACAAGAGCTAATATCCTTGGATTAAGTGAACTCAAATAGTAATCAAAAGTTTCCTCAGAATATAAAAAATAAAATCTTAAAGCTCTTAAATAATCTGCCTCTGTAATTTTATCTGAGCTACGATAATCTACCCCTGAAATAGCGTTCATAACCTTGTTATAATGAGTATAAGATAAAACCTCATTTAACTCAAAATCAAAACCTACTCTTCGAATACGTTTATATGCCTTAGTAATTTCATTTACATCTGCACACCAGAGAACAGCATCTGGTACAGTTTCTCTGTTAAAAGCTGTTCGATATGCTCTCTTGGTCATACGAACTCTACGAACTCTGTAAACTGAATCCTTAATACCTAACTCTGTTCCGAGTTTTACACTAGATGCTTCTGCATTAGTTATGTTTGCTAATTCAACTTGAATGATCTCATCATCAACTGGTTTGACACTACATTCTCCACTGAGAAGATAATCTTGAAAAGCTGATAGAAATTTCTCACAAGCATCAACTAAACGCTCTTTTTCTACCCCTGTAACATCAATATTTGAGGTAGCACCCTCTCTGATATCTACAATTACAGAATTCAACTTAAGGTCAGCTAAATTTCCTCTAAACTGACGAATGAACTCAAAAACATTGCTCTCAGGCTTAGAAATCTGTGCAGTTCCCGACTTATTTAATTCTGCCATATTATGTTTTGCCATGAAAAAAATCTCCTTTCTGTTTTACTTTAATTTTGCTTATTTTTTATTTTTCAAAAAATAAGGTAGGCTATTTTTAGGGGTCTAGTGTTCAAAAGTGAACGAATTTTGTTCGCCAAAGCGTACACCCCGACCAGTGAATATAATTCCAACTCAAGTGCTGTAGGATATGACTTAACAAAAGTACAAAATCATCTCAACTACCCCTGAAACAAACAGAAATTTTAAAAACCTCAAAACTACACAGGTTAATTGAATCCTTTATGATAAGTTTT
>CAKSHI010000034.1 GCA_934457115.1 uncultured Eubacteriales bacterium
CATCTTCAGATCCTGCGTCCTTTTAACAGACAAAATGGAGAAACAGAAATTCTTCCATGTATTGTATTTGTACAGGGTTCTGCCTGGATGAAACAGAATGTTTATGGACAGCTCCCACTTATGGGAAACCTTGCAAGAAGAGGATACGTAATCGCCTGTGTCGAGTATCGTCATTCTGAAATTGCGCCATTTCCGGCTCAGGCAATTGATACAAGAAATGCTGTACGTTTTCTGAAAAAGAATGCTCAAACTTATGGAATTGACCCGGAAAAGATAATTCTGGGAGGAGATTCTTCCGGAGGTCATACAGCTATGTTTGCGGGAATACTGCATAACGATGATAGTGATGAAAATCTTTTTCCCGGAATTTCAGGTGAGGTAAAGGGAATTATCAATCTTTATGGTTCTGTAAGTGTAATGTATGAAGACGGAAATCCGACAACTCTTAATCATCATTTACCAGACAGTCCGGAAGGACTTGAAATGGGTGGTATCAATCTGAAAGAACACCCAGAATTATGCAGAAAACTCTCCGCAGAATGCAATATTTTTCCTGACACAGAAATTGCACCTGTTCTGATTTTCCATGGAACGAAAGATAGAACCGTTCATACAAAACAGAGTGTCGGTTTGTACAAAAGACTAAAAGAATGTGGAAAAGACGTTCAACTGTATCTTATCGCAGGAGGAGATCACGGCGGTGCCGAATACTGGACAGAACAGATATTGGATATTGAAGAGAAATTTATAAAGAAGTGTTTATCATAGAGAGGAAAAAGAAATGGGTAATTCGTCAAAAACTAAAATTAGTCTTTTTGAAAAAATAATCTATGGTTCCGGAGATATCGGACTAAACGCCATGTATACATTATTTAGTTCCTATGTATTGTTCTTTTATACCGATGTCATCGGAATGAATGCCGCAATCATTGGTACAGTCATTCTGATTTCCAAAATTTTTGATGGAATTTCAGATTTAATCGCAGGACAGATTATTGACACACATAAAAGCAAACGTGGGCATTGTATACCGGTAATTCTAAAATGGACTATTCCTATGCTTGTAGCGATCACACTGGTATTTCTGGTTCCTGAATCAACAGTTGCTGTACGCGTAGCTTTTGTATTTGTTACATATAACCTGTTTAATACAATCGTTTATACTTACGTATGTTCTGCACATTGTACTCTTGCATCTTATGTAACAAATGATCCTCAGGAACGTTCTCAAATGATGGTTTACAAAATGATGTTTGCGGCACTGACACAGACTGTAATGGCAAATGTAATTCTTCCAATGGTAGAATTCTTCGGAGGACAAAACAGTCAGAGTGCCTGGATTAAAGCTGTATTGGTATTCGGAGGAATCGGAGCAATTTTCCTGTTCCTGAATGTTATCTTTGTAAAAGAAAGAGTAGATAATCCGGCACCACCGGAAAGTATTATCAAAGGAATCAAAGTTGCCTTTCAGAACAAATATTGGGTATTATCTCTGATTATTTATATTTTTACAAACGTATTTCTGATCTTTAATATGTCCGTTTCCGTTTATTATCTGAATCAGGTTATGGGAAATATGGGCTTAATGGGACTCTGGGTCATGGTAAGTAATATTCCGGGAATTCTTATTGGTCTTGTGCTTCCGGTTTTTATTGGAAAAGGAATCAAACAGAGAAATATGGTTCTTTTTGGCGGCATAATGATGCTTGCAGGCCAGATAGCTTTTATTGTACTGCCAACAACTGTTCCTGTTCTCCTTGTAACGGGTCTGACCAAAGGAATCGGTTTCGGTTTCCCGATGGGTATGGTCAATGCACTGGTTGGCGAAACAATTGACTATGGAGAATGGAAAACTGGTACTCGTGTACAGGGTGTACTTCTTGGCGCAGCCGGCGTTGGAAATAAAGTAGGGCAGGGTGTTACAACTTCACTGTTTGGCTTCTTTCTGACAGCAGTCGGATATAATGGACTATTAGAAACACAAGCAGCAGGTACTATTCAGGGAATCAGTAATTTCTTTAAGTTTGGTCCTGTTCTTGTAATCTTAGTAATCCTGGTTGCAGCATGGTTCTTTAAAGTAGAAGATCTTAATCCTCAGATAAGAAAAGAACTGATAGAACGCAGAGGTGAAATCTAGAAAAATATATTCTATAGCAATTCCATAAAACGAATTATGAATAACGAGAGGATATTCTGAAAATATAATTCAGTAATATCCTCTCGTTATATTCAATATAGATTGTTTTTCGCCACCTGTCTTTTTATTTCTTTATTATTACTTTTTGTAGAAATCTAAAATTTTGTCAGTTAATCAGGTTACTCAGACCACTTCATTTAGTGAACTACTCGGCAACTGAGTTACCAGAGCATCTGAAATCTGGCGGGATACCGCCTTTTTCAGGGTGCGTCCATAA
>CAKSHI010000035.1 GCA_934457115.1 uncultured Eubacteriales bacterium
CAAATAATTTCTATAATCGTCACGCATACCATTTTCATCACGCACTCGCCCAGCCACCGAATATGCCTGACAAGGTGGTCCGCCAATAATCACATCGATTCCATTAGCCTTATTTATAAAATAATCAAGACCTTTTCCTCTTCCAAATTCCTCATCTTTCCAACCTTTAAAGAGTTCTTCTTCCCTTTGTATATCGAAATGCATTACTCGATCTGAGGCATCTGCTATTTGCCATTTTGTTTTAAGACGTTGAATCAACGTATTCACCTGAGGTTTTAACCATTCGACTGCTGCAACATCTATATACATTCCAGACTGGAGAAAACCATCTTCAAGTCCGCCACATCCAGCAAACAAATCTATAAATTTATATTTAATCATGTTATTCTCCATCCTTCAAATAAGGCAACAATGCATCAGCTACTACCTGTCCAAGTATCGGCGGTACTGCATTTCCAACCTGTCTATATTGCTCTGACTTATTTCCATAAAATATAAAATCATCTGGAAAGCTCTGAAGTCGTGCACTTTCTCTTACTGTTGGTATTCTATTCCATTTATAATGAAAATGTGAACGATGTCCAGTATTTATCGTATTTGAAGGCTTCTTGCTATGATATCTTGTAAGAGCTTCATGATATTTATATATTCTCTGATATTCTTCTGGCAGTGCCTTGTAATTTTTCCCTTCTGGAACTAAAGAAATCATAAATTTAGTTTTTTCAATTGGAATACTACCAATATGATTTCGTACCTTTTCAGAATTGGCTCTCATTCTTTTTTGATAATCATTCTGAATTGGATACAAATAATCCTGGATTTCTTCTCCGTATATTATGTCTCCTTCATCAGTTTGTAATGACGGAAGATCGCCAATAGCTTCCTCACAAGTAACATAATCATTTTTACCAACTGTTGGTTCCGGGAACTTAAAATCCTCATGAGAATCTCTAAGTCCTACAAAAAATACCCTTTTCCTCATCTGAGGAATTCCATAATCCGGAGCATATAACAATTTATGAACCATTCTGTAACCAATCTTAGCAAAATCCTCCACAACTCGTTTGGCTCCAATTCCTCCATTAGTTTGTACCATTCCTGGAACATTTTCCAGTACTACTGCTTGTGGTTTAACTTGTTCCGCTAATTTCACCATCGCAGTATATAAAGTATTTCGTTTATCATTCATGTCTCTTGGTCCAGCTACTGAAAATCCCTGACAAGGTGGACCCCCAACAAGAACATCTAACTTAATATCTTTTTCTTCAAGAAAATTAATGATCACATCAATATTACTATGATCAAACAGATCTAATTTCATTGCTTCTGCTTTTCCATGATTTTCCTTAAAAGTTTTAAGCGCAGCTTCATCAAAATCAACTCCCAAAACCACATCATATCCCGCGTCATAAAAACCTCTCGAAAGTCCTCCAGCTCCCGAAAATAAATCCAATACTTTATATGCCATTATCTAATCCTCGTTTCATTATCATTAATTATTCAGCACTATGACCACTTTTAACCCAAGCATCTAATTCAGAACACTTGAATTTCCACTGTTTTCCTATTTTATGCGCCGGGATATCTTTTCCTTTTCTTATCCAATCCCTTATTGTAACTGGTTTTACACCAAGGTATTCTGCCGCATCATCTATGCTTATCCACTTTTCATTTATACTATTATTGATCATTTTTACACCTAAGCCTTTTTGACAAACAATTAATTTTTCTCTCAGATATAATAGTACAAATGTTCTATTATTTCAATTTGTTTATTGTTATTTGTTGATATTTTTATCCATTTTCATGGTACTACTTTTTTATACACTATTTCAAATGGCATATAGAAATCTCATAAGTTTTCATACCTATGAGCTCATTAAAAATATATTCTTCAAACTTTCTACAACCAATATTCTTTCCAAATATCATCAGATTTTCAAAAAGAACTCTTCACCGTCAATCAAATCTATTTGTTGTTTTCCAGAAGTTGATGCTTCTTCCTTAGCTGCTTTAGTGAAGATTCCAGTAGTAATAAAAACACCTTTT
>CAKSHI010000036.1 GCA_934457115.1 uncultured Eubacteriales bacterium
CTTTTTTATTGACAATATACGACCAAATAGATATAATAGCTAGGTAACAAGAGAGAAGTCCGACAAAGGGCGGTTAGTCACTCCATTAAGAAAGTGGGGTGATATTTATGACTATAGACTTACTATTAATCCTACTAATTCTTGTAGTATTATTCTTAATTCTAAAGATAGACATAAAAAAATAACCGCCACCCTGCAAAAGTTAGCGGTTATTTGTTAAATAACTAATACATTCGGACTAAACCGTCTTTTGAGCGGTCGTCTCTTGTTACTTTTATTATATCATCGGATAATTTATAAATCAAGAATAATTTTTTAAATCTAATAACAAATACGATATGCGCCCCAAAAGTGTTTAACCTTTGGGGCGCATATCATTTAACAATGTTTATTTTTAATTAAAACTATTTTGATAATTCATCAATACAGTTTTGGCAAACATTTTTGCCTTTAAAATGAGTAATATTATTTGAGCTATCGCAAAAAGTACATTGAGGCTCATATTTTCTTAACATTATTGTGGAGCCTTCTACAAAGATTTCTAAAGAATCTTTAGGCCCTATGCTTAATAACGACCTAAGTTCTATTGGCAAAACAATTCTTCCCAAAGAATCTACTCTTCTAACAATTCCTGTTGATTTCATGAAAAACACTCCTTTATATGTCACAACTTGTCAAATAACATTTTTATTGTACTATTTTTTTCCAAATATGTCAACATAAAATTTAAAAATCGTATATTAAATTATTTATTTTATGAATACAATTTAAATAATTAGGTTAATAAGTGGTGATTAGTGATGATGAATTATATATGGGGAATATTAATAGTTATAAGTTTTGTTTGTGCATTGATAACGGGTAGAATGGATGAACTGTCAAATGCTGTTTTTTCAGGAGCACAAGATGCAATAACTCTTGTTATTTCCATGCTTGGAATGATGTGCTTATGGACAGGGTTAATGAATATAGCGGATAAATCGGGGATTACTACTATTCTTGCAAAGTTTTTTTCGCCTATACTAACAAAAATATTTCCATCATACAAAAAAGACAGTCCTCAAATGAAGGCTATTTGTATGAATATAACTGCAAATCTTTTAGGACTTGGAAATGCCGCTACACCTATGGGAATTGAAGCAATGAAGCAAATGCAAAAGGAAAATCCTAGACCTAAGACCGCCACTAATGAGATGGTAATGTTTGTTGTGATAAATACGGCATCGATTCAATTGGTGCCTACCTTTATGACAATTTTAAGAAAGCAGCATGGAGCCTATGCACCTCTTGATGTACTGCCGGCTATTTGGATTACTTCTGTTTTTGCATTGATTGTGGGAATTGTTGCGGCGAAAATTTTGCAAAATAGGGGGAATAGGCTTGGATAAGATGAGTGCATTTATTGTCCCCTCTATTATTTTTATAATAATATTTTTAGGTTTCTTAAAAAAGGTACCCGTTTTTGATACGTTTATTCAAGGGGCTAAAGATGGAATGAAATCAACGGCAATGATAGCGCCATCGCTTGTGGGATTGATTGTATCAGTTAGTATGCTAAAGGCATCGGGTGCACTTGATATGTTTACGTCATTTATTGCCCCTGTTGCAGAGATTTTACATATACCTCCTATTGTGGTGCCGTTAGCTATATTGAGACCGATATCGGGTAGTGGGTCGATAGCATTTCTTGATACAATATTCTCGAGTACGGGAGTAGACAGTTTTGCAAGCAGGGTAGCTTCAGTAATGATGGGGTCGACTGAAACAACGTTTTATGCTATAGCGGTATATTTTGGGGCTATAGGTATAAAAAATACAAGGCATACCATTCCTTCGGCATTAATAGCAGATTTGACGGGATTTATTTTATCGATTATAACCGTAAGCATCCTATTTGCCTAGCGGTGGGCGGGACGCACCCTAGGTTAGGTTCTATATAGGTGTTTCCCGCCTGCGTCAGATGGGTTATGCAAGGAGAAGACCTTCGCCTAGCGGTGGGCGGGACGCACCCCA
>CAKSHI010000037.1 GCA_934457115.1 uncultured Eubacteriales bacterium
GCACATATGTTAATACAGATGTTTTTAATATACTTACTTCTTTACAAATTTTTACATGTTTATATTATACATGCACAAATATTTCTAATATAACAACGTATCTAAATGAAAAATCTGATGATATAAAATTTCATAGAATAGCAAATCTATTTAATCTGGTTCTGGATTATATTTATTACCCAATGGCAATTTACTTACTGATGAAATAGGGAGCGTTATATGAAAGAAAAAGAATCTTTATTTATTCGTCTACTGAAGAAAATTGGATTAATTAAGGAAGTAGAAATCGATAAAAACGTAATGTGCAAAAATGCACAATCCGTATGCAATCATAACTGCGAATGTTGTATCTGGAGAGAATAACTCTTATAGAATATAAATTTAAAAATGGTAATTTCTTACAAGTAATTGAATCAAAAGAAATTGAAAGAAGTTAAAGTTTAAAATTGAAAGCAGGTGGACCATGTGGAAGTGGTAGCAGAAACAAAATTATTAACAGTACATATGAAATGTGACCAATGTGGAGAAGGATTTATGGTCATGGACGGAGATATTTTTTTGACAACTTATCCTGCACAATATCCTCATAAATGCAACAAATGTGGATATAGAAAAACCTTTGATAAAATGTATCCTTCGTGTAGATATGTACAAATTGAAAATTTTAGGGAACCAACAATAATAGAAAAAGTGGCATTAGAATAATGAAATGTACGTTTCATTAGGTGAAAAATTATGAAAAAAATGATAAGAAGTAGTGAAATTAAAGAATTTGCTCTAAACCCGGAGTATTTCATAAAAGAGGACCTGGAAACCCTTATAAATAAAGGGTTTCTGGCAAGATGGATGAATGAAGACGAAGGAACTGATAAAGATTTATATTTTATATTTACAGAAGAAAACAAATGAAACCGTTGTTTCATAAGGAGAAGTATGAAGATAGAGAATGATGATAAGGTAATTACAACTATTGATAAATTGAATATTGGTGATTGTTTTTTATATGATGGCAGACTACATATGAGAATTCATAATAATGATTATGTGCAACCTGACTCATATTTTCAATATATGGTAATTGATTTGGTTAAAAATGAAATCAATGTATTTACAGATGATGCTGTTGTATATAAGATTGATGCAAAAATTGTAATCAAATAAGAGGTGAAGATAAATGATTTACGGAGTATTCGGTGGATGTTATAGAGACTGGTATATTGTTGGTTATTTCAGTAATAGAGAAGAAGCAGATAAATACTGCTGTGTTTGCGGTAATGGCGATTATTATGTAGAACCAATGAAAAGTCTTGATGGTATAGAAGATTTATCTAAAGTTTCTTTAAAATATCGGCACGAAATTGTATTTGATTTAATAGATAAAGAATGGGTTATGAGAGAGGAGCAAAATAGATACAAATGTTATATTGGTGACGATCTACTGTGTAATGGTATTAGAGCGAGTCTACCAAACAGTTGGGTTTGCTTTGCTGTAAATATTGATCATGACGATAGAAAATTAGCGGAAAAAATTGCACAAGATTATTTGGCAGAACTTCGTTCATACGGAGATGGAATTGTATACCAAAGAAATATCGATCTTATGAATGAAAAATTTGCAGCACCATTTAAAGAAAAAGAACTTGCAGAATTGGCAAGATTAAAAGAAAAATATGAAAAATAATTACAATGAATCACGAGTTTAGTTTGGGAGAGAATAAATGAATAAAATATCAGATAATTGGGATATTGATTGGGACCGAGTAAAAACAGTATACGAACCGTCTGATGAGTCATGTGCTCATTGTGAATGTCCATATAAACATTGTGTTTATCATGAATTTTATGATTCAAGTGGAGAAAGCCCAGTAC
>CAKSHI010000038.1 GCA_934457115.1 uncultured Eubacteriales bacterium
CCTTATCACTGATGATAAGGCTTTTACTATCTTATATTTACTTTTTTCTGAATTTTTCAACCGACTGCATCATTTCATTAGCGGCTGTATTGACATTCACAGACATACTACTGACATTCTTCACAACTTTAAGGACTTCCTCACCGGCTTCCATTGTCTCTTTTACATTTTCCATATTCTTGTTTGCTGCCGCATTAAGTCCGTTAATATCCTCAGCTATATATGTAGTCTCGCCTTCCAGTCTCTCCGTGGCTTCCCTAATATTTGCAACACCTTTTGCTACAAGGTTTATGCGGTCTTTTACCTTTTCAAATATCTTTCTGGTATTGTTCATATCATCCGACTGTCTGTTTATCGCATCCTGAACCATTTCCATAGTCTCTACTGTTCTCTCAGAATTTTGTCCGAGATCCATTATCATTTTTTCTATGTCGGCAGATGCCGCATTACTCTGTTCCGCAAGTTTACTTATCTCAACAGCTACAACAGCAAAACCTTTTCCACTCTCCCCGGCTCTCGCCGCTTCTATGGACGCATTTAAACTCAAAAGATTTGTCTCCTCTGCAATGGACGCTATAAGATTTACCGCTTCTTTTATCTTATCAACAGAAATATCCGTCTCGCTCGTCTGCTTTCTTATCCTCTCTATCGCATCAAGAACTTCTTCGTTTGAATTGTAAAGATTTTTAAGACTGTTATCGACCTCTCTGCCCGTTCCAAGCATATCATCCGCTGCATCTGAAAGTCCGTCTGCCTCGTCCCCGGTCTGTTTGAGCATCATGTTGATATTATTGACATTGTCATCAACACTTGCAGTCACTTCTGCCTGATTTTTGGCACTTTCAAGCACACTCTTAAGATTTTCACTTATCGAGTCCATAGCGTCACTTGCCTGCCCTGCGATATTACTCATATCCTGAGATGCAACATCAAGACTAAGTGTATTATCCGATATTGCACCTATCATATTGCCAAGACTTTCACGAAGGCTTTTCGTACCGGCTGAAAGTTTACCTACTTCATCTTTTCTGCCGAGATTTTTCCGGTTTATACTTACATTTAAATTTCCCGATGCCATATTTTGTACGACAAGTACACTATCCTCTATCGCCGATGCAATTTCCTTTGATGCAAGTACACTGACAAATATCGTTAAAACAAGCACAATACCTAATATCAAAAACAACAGTCCGCTAACGAGATTTATTGTCTTATCAACTTCCCTTGCCGGCATACCGGCAAATATCATTCCGATTATGTCGTCACTGTTATTTTGCTTTACCGGGATGTAATAGCCATAATACATAGTCCCTTCTACGCTGACACGACTTGTAAATACATCCTTTCCTCCCTCAAGAACATTTTTCTTTAGATAATCTCCTGCTTTTGAACCAAGAATGTAATCGCCTTTTTTATCTTTTAGGGAAGTTACAAGCCTTTTGTCTCCATAGAAAAATGTGAGACTGCTTCCGGTTTTCTCGCTCATTTCCGTAACCAGCTTCTGTGAAAGTGATACATTGTATGTACCTTTCCATATTTCGCCGTCATCATTTTGGAAATACTCACCTGAATTTTGATTGTAAGCGGCACTCAAAGCCTCCGCCGTCGCCTTAAGTTCATTTTTTGTCTTGTCAAGTAAAGTATTTTTTATAACCGTATTATTAATCACCATCACGGCTATACATACC
>CAKSHI010000039.1 GCA_934457115.1 uncultured Eubacteriales bacterium
ACGGAGGTGATATAAATGGGTATATATTTCAATCCAACAAATGAAAGTTTTACTAAAGATAGAAATTATGAAATATATGTAGACAAGACCGAACTGATAGCATATCTTAATAAAGTGCTCGGTACCCCTAGAAATTGTCTCTCCGTAAGCCACGCAAGGCGTTTTGGCAAGTCACACGCTGCCGGTATGATAGACGCATATTACAGTCTCGGTTGTGATTCATCAAATCTTTTTGATAACACAAAGATTGCGGCAAATGCAGACTATAAGAAATACATGAACAAATATAATGTTATTCATCTGGATATTTCTTCTTTTTGGGATTTTCATAAAAAGGACTTGATAGAGTCAATCAAAGAACGCGTGTATGATGATTTTAAAGAGATATATGCAGAGTCATTAAATTACAATAAGGACATTCATGTGCTGTTAAATGAAATTTATCATAAAACAACTATCCCATTTGTAATCATTATTGATGAATGGGATTGCGTTATCAGAAACAGTGATGACAAAGAACTTGTGCACAGTTATTTGCAATTTCTTCATTCCCTTTTTAAATCAGAGGAATCAAAAGCATTTTTAGCACTCGGATATATTACCGGAATTTTACCTATTAAAAAAATCAAGGACGAGTCAGCTCTTAACAATTTCCGTGAATATACAATGTTGAAATCAAAACCAATCACAAAATACTATGGTTTCACAGAGGAAGAAGTCAAACAATTATGCCATAAATATGATATGGATTTTGACTCAGTTAAAGCATGGTATAATGGTTATCTGATAGACGGCATCCATATGTATAATCCAAACTCAGTTACACAAGCAATGATAGACCAGGACTGTGACTCTTACTGGAGAAACACTTCTTCTTTCTCATCAATCAATACATTTATTACAATGAATTATGCAGGTCTTAAAGATGATATTATGACAATGCTTGCAGGCGGAAAGGTAATTGTTGATACCCGGTCATTCCAAAATGATTTATCCGACATTCATTCAAAGGATGACGCATTGACAGCACTTATTCATTTGGGATATTTAGGTTATGATGCAGATAGAAAAAGTGCATATATCCCTAACTATGAAGTTGCCGAAGCTTTCCAGATGGCATTAAAAACAGGAACATGGGATGAAATATCAAAGGCAATTTCAAGATGTGATGAACTGCTGATGGCTACCATTGATGGCAATGAAACGAAAGTTGCAGAAATTATAGAACAGGCACATGACACCTACACATCCGTTCTTAAGTACAACGATGAAAACTCATTAAGCTGTGTCCTTACAATGGCATATTTTACCGCACCGGGATATTACAATATCGTCCGTGAGATGCCTGCCGGCAAAGGCTTTGCCGATTTTGCTTTTATTCCGAGATCAAATGCAGGATTCAGACCCGCAATGATTGTTGAACTTAAGTATAATCAGTCTGCCGAAACTGCTATTAAACAGATAAAAGAGAAAAAATATCATGGTGCATTATCCGGATACAGTGACAAAATTCTTTTAGTGGATATCAATTATAATACGGATGGTTCAGACCAAAAACACCACACT
>CAKSHI010000040.1 GCA_934457115.1 uncultured Eubacteriales bacterium
CTACCCTATCTATAGGAGGTATTTAAATGGCAAACGCAGATTTAAAAATAGTGAAAGTTTTAACACAGGGTAATAAGCAGATTGGCTACAAAGTCATGAGAGCTGATGGAAGTATTATAGATGTATCCAGAGAGCAGGTGATACAAGCTATTAGTTTAGGACATAGTTATTCTAATGCTACAGTAAGCAATTCAGGGGTAGTTAGAGTTGATTCGAGTGTTCCAAGAGAGAATATAGATGCAGGTAAAAAAGCAGCACAGTCTAATATGATTTCGCATTCATTTGATTTTGGTTCTGATATCACATTTAAGCTTCAAGTAGCTAAAGATAGTCCAGATAAAATTCCTTGTAAGGCAAAGCATAGAGTCATTCAGGGGTACGTTGAGGATTTTTTAGACGTATGTGATATAGAAAATTTAGGTCTTGGTAATTCATATCACTTCTTAGAAGATTTTGATAAGTATTATTATAAGAATAGAAAAAAACCAAAAGGTCGTGTCATTATGTATTTTAATCATGATATTGATAATGATGATTGCCCATCACTTTGGAATAAAATTTATATAATAGAGTTTGACTGTGCTAATGTAAGTAATAAACTTGAATATAGGGCTTTAGGTAGATATATTATTGTAACAGTATATAATACTCTTTTAAAGATTATAAAAGAGGAAAATTTACCATATGAGGCTTATGAAGATTACTTATACAGTTTCCCAGCTATGTGTTGTAATCCAGAGATTGGTTATGTAGATTTTAGTGGTTTAAATAGTTCAGATGGTTTTTCATTTCCTTTCGAGATTGTAGGAGCAAGTTTTTCTTATAGAGGTAGTTTGGTTTGTATGGATAAAAAGACATACAAGGATTTCTACAAGATTTGTACAGAGATGGAAAAGTTAAAAAAGTAAGGATATTCAGGGGTAGTCACTAAAGCTACTCCTTTTCTATTGGAGGTATTATGAGATATAAAGTAGTTTGTATGATAGGTCAATCAGGAAAGACCATAGGTTACGATGTTCTATCGGAAAGTGGCGAGAAGCGTACAGTAACTATACAGGAATTGGTAAATGCTATAAACGCAGGGGTAGTTGTTAATGCAAGGCTAAATAATGGCAAGTTGGAATTCCAAAATCAGTTACAACGAAGAGTAATCGAGCAAATAATAAATATTCAGCTTACAGAGAGTGAGTTCAATATTCTATATCCATGTTTGATGGAGATATACACCAAGCTAAGAAAAGAGCATCCAGAAAAAAATAAGAAAGAACTAAGTGTATTACAAAAGTTTGTAGGTTATAAAAATCTATTGTCAGAACATAATAGTGCGAATAAATCACAGTCATAAGAGGTAGCAAGTCTACCTCTTTTTCTTTAGGTTATTTTCTTTATATCTAGTCTTAGTCAACAAATCTAGCAATTCTGTATTTTCACTGTACTATATACGCAAGTTTTAAACTATTCATTAGGATTAACTCAAATTTCTCAATCTTAAAATATTTTTCGTATGAACGCCAAAAG